>NZ_JAZGQL010000005.1:0-723483 GCF_036421995.1 Plantactinospora veratri | reverse complement strand
CCGGCTCCGCATCGCCGTCGGTGTCGCCGTCGGTGTCGGTGGCCGTGCCACGGTCAGGACCGGCCGGAACGAGCCGGCCACCAACCGGACCCTCCATCCCCGGACTACCCGGCTCGCTCTACTACACCGACGGCGACCGCCTACTCCGACTCACCCGCACCGGACTGCGCACCGTACTCACCACCGGGGCACACAACGCCAACGTCTCCCCCGACGGAAACCACATCGCCTACATCGACGACAACGACAACGTCATCGTCACCGACCGAAACGGCAACCACCGCCGAACCGTCATGAACAACAGCATCCAACACGGCTACGCACCGGCCTGGTCCCCAGACTCCCGCAAACTCCTCGTCGCCAGCAGCACCACACCACACCAGACCACCCTCGGCACCCTCACCATCGCCACCACCACATTCACCCCCCTGACCCGACAACTCCACGACGCCATCCACCCACTGTGGTCCGCCGACGGCCGACACCTCGGCTACGCCACCGGCACCTGCCAGATCGGCACCGCCGACCACACCGGCCGCAACGCCCGAACCACCCCCACCTTCGGCAGCCACGACACCACCACCAACCCACAACGCCGCCGCAGCTGCGACCCCCTGAGCATCTCCCCCGACGGCACCCAGATCGCCGTCAACCAACGCACCGGCGACCAGACCGACGGCGACATCGCCCGCGACCTCACCGCCAACACCACCATCGACACCCACACCGGCGCCAACATCACCCTCCCCGTCACCGGCACCATCACCGCCATCCACTACCAACCCGACAGCAGCATCCTCGTCCGAACCCGCACCGGCAACACCCACCACCTCACCCTCCTCAACCCCGACCACACCACCAGAACCCGCGTCACCGAACCCACCACCACCAAAAACCTCCACCTACTCACCCACACCCCCCACTAACCCAAACCGCCACCACGCACCCGCTGCCCGGCAGCCGGCTCTGGGTACGGGTACTCAGTGCCGACCGGCACCACGGCTCAGGTACGCGTGGCCGGGTCGGTCGACACTGCTGTGATGACCGAGACGTTGCGCCGGTACCCCGCTCCGTCCACATTGGCGCCGGCCGGGTTGACCCTCCGGGAGCGCTGGCACCGGGTACGCCTGTCCTGCGCCGGACGACTCGGCACAGCCGTGCTCCGGCTCGCCCTCCGGCATCCGGCGTCCTGGCGCTGGCTGGCCGGCCGGCACCACCCGCTCCTCGACCGGCTCGCGGCGGTGAACGCGCGGGCAGTCTGTGCGCTCGCCGCCCTGGACGTACCGGCGTACCGGTCCTTCCTGCGGGGCCACCCGGCCGAGGTGGACGTGCGGGTACGCCGCCGGCTCGGCGACTTCCCGGAGACCGACAAGGAGAACTACGTCGTGCCGTACCCTGCCGCCCGACGGTGCTGGGGTGGCCGGCTGCCGGCCCACGGTGTGGTGGTCGACGAGTCGGCGGGCTCGTCGGGCCGGCCGTTCAACTGGCCGCGCGGCGAGCGGGAACTGCGCGCGGTGCACCGCGACATCGCCGGCTACACCAACCTGGTCTTCCCGATGCGCCGGCCGTTCGTGATCAACGCTTACTCGATGGGCGCCTGGGCGACCGGGACGACCACCGGCGCCGCGATGGCCCGGATCGCGGTGGTGAAGAACACCGGCCCCGACCTCGGCAAGGTCATCGACACGCTCCGGGAGTTCGGGCCCGACTTCGACTACCTGGTGACCGCGTACCCGCCGTTCCTGAAACACCTGCGGGACCGGCTCGACGCCGACGGCTTCGACTGGTCGAGTCACCGGATCTCCGCGAGCTGCGGCGGGGAGGGGATGACCGAGGCGTTGCGGAGCTATCTGGAGGAGCGGTTCGGCCGGGTACGGTCCGCGTACGGCGCCTCGGACCTGACCATCGGGATCGGCGCGGAGACCGCGTTCACGGTCTGGCTCCGTCGTCGACTCTGGACGGATGTCCGGTTCCGGGCCGCCCTGCTGGGCGCGGACGAGCAGCGGCTGCCGATGGTCTTCCAGTACAACCCGCTGGCCACCTACCTGGAGACCAACGAACGGCGGGAACTGCTCTGCACGGTGACCAGCCTGGACGTGCTCCAGCCCCGGCTGCGCTACAACGTCGGCGACGAGGCGGTGCTGCTGCCGTACCGGAGGATTCTCGACCTGCTCCGCGACGACCCGGCGGGTCGGGCCGAGTGCCGGGCGGCCCAGGCCGGCGAGCGGATGACCCTGCCGCTGCTGCTGCTCTTCGGCCGGCGGGATGACTCGACGATCTCCTACCTCGGCGCCAACCTCTACCCCCAGGACGTCGAGTACGGCCTCTACGCCGGCAACCCGTACGCCGCCGAGATCAGCCGGTTCCGGCTGGCGCTGGTCGAGGACGCCGGGCTGGAGAGCCGGCCGGTGGTGCACCTGGAGTTGCGCCGCCCGCTGGCCGGACCGGTCCGGGACGCCCTCGCCGCGACCTGCCGGGACGGGGTACGCCGACACCTCGCCGCCGTCTCCCGGGACTTCGCGCAGTCGCTGACCGAGGACCCGACCGCCGGAGATCTGCGGGTGGAGCTGCACGAGGCGGGAACCGGCCCGTTCGCCGGAGAGCAGAAGATCAAGAACGTCTACCTGCTGGGAGGTTGAGGCATGCGTACCCGGGATTTCTCCCAGGCCCCGGCGCAGGCCCGGGCCGGCGCGATGTTCGTCGGCGCGACCCGCTACCGCAGCCCGCTGGCGCTGCTGCGGCTCTGGCCGGCCTGGCGCCGGATGCTTCGGGACATGCGTCGGATGTCCGGATACCGCTGGCACACCGTCTACTGGCAGTTCCCGTTCACCCTCGGCACCGTCGCGTTCTTCGCCGACCGGGACGCGATGCTGCGGTTCGCCCGGTCCCGGCACCACCGCAGGCTGATGGCGTGGGTAACCGACGGCACCCGGAACGCGACCGCCGGCTTCATCCGGCTCTACACCGCCGAGCCGGACGGCTACTCCAACGGCGTGTGGCGGGCCGAGTCCACCGAGATGGCGCACATCCCGACCTTCACCCCGCTGGGCACGGAGTCGACCGGACCGGCGGTGCGGCGATGACCGCCGCCGCAAACCTGGAACGCGTCGTCGACCGGCGCGGCCTGCGGGACTTCCTCAGGTTCACCGACCGGGTGTACGCGGACGAGCCGCGCTTCGTACCGCCGACGTATCCCCAGGTACGGCGCTGGTGGCGCGAGGGCGTGCCGATGTACCTGCTCCGGGAGCCGGGCACCGGCACGGTGCTGGCCCGGACCACGCTGCACACCGACGCCGCCTTCGACGTCAAACTCGGCCGGCGGTACCAGCTCTTCGGGCTGACCGAGTTCACCGAGCCGGCGGCGGAGCCGCTCTTCGCGGCGATCACCGCGGCCGGCCGGGCCGCCGGCGACCGGGAGGCGCTCTTCGGTCCGGTGGCGTTGCTGCCCAACCAGGCTGGCGGGGTCATCACCTCCGGGTACGCCGATCGCGGCTTCGTCGACAGCGCCTACAACCCGCCGAGGTACGTGACCGCCTACGAGTCGTACGGCTTCGTCCGGCGGTTCGAGTCGGACACCTGGATCTGCCCGGTCACCCCGACCCCGGCCGGCGCCGACCCGGTCCTCAGCGACGACCCGGAACTGCGGGTGCACCGGGGCGACCCGCGACGGCTCGACGAGCAGCTCCACCTGCTGCGGGACCTGCTGAACGCCTCCTTCGCCCAGCTCGGCTACTACACCGAGATCTCGATCGAGCAGCTGCGCCGGCAGACCGACGGGCTGGCGTACCTGCTCGACGAGTCGCTGCTGCTCTACCTGACCCGGGCGGAGCGGCCGGTGGCCTTCGTACTCTGCATCCCGGACATCAGCGAGTTCGTGATCCGGGTACGGGGCAACCTGAACCTGGTCAACCAGCTCCGGCTGCTGGCGACCCGGCGGCGCTACCGGCGGGAGGCGGTGCTGATCGTCAAGGGGGTGCTGCCGGAGTACCAGGGGCGCGGCTACCAGCGGCTGCTCTCGACCGAGCTGCGCCGGAACCTGCACGCGGGTGGGTACGGCACGCTGCGCAGCACGTACGTCGGGCGGGACAATCCGGCCTCGGCCGCGCAGTTCCGGGGGATGGGCGGGCGGCCGCTGCACGGGTACACCTTCTACGAGAAGGCGTTGTAGGTGGACGTCGCGGCGTTCCGGGCACTGGAGCCGCTCTGCTGGCGGGCGCCGAGCGCGCACAACACCCAACCGTGGCGGCTCGACCATCGGGCGGCGGAGGTCCGGGTGGGCTGGGACCCGGCGAACGCGCTGCCGGCGTCCGATCCGTCCGGGCGGGACCTGTGGCTCTCGGTCGGCGCGTTCGTCGAGACCTGCCTGGTCGTCGCCGCCGACGCCGGGCTGCGGGTCGGGTTCGTCCCGGACCACTGTGCCGAGGACCGTCGGGTGGGCTGGCTGCGGGGATCCGGGAGCCGCTACGACAGCCCGTTCGGGGCGGCGCAGGTGCGCGGTCGGCGTACCCACCGGGGAGTCTTCTCGGCGGGCCCGCCGGCCCGGGTGGTCGCGGCCGCCGACGCCATGGCCCGGGAGGCCGGCGGGGCGCTCCGGGTGGTGCCGGACGCCGACCTGCTGGCCCGGCTGCTCCGGGTCGCCGACCGGCAGTTGTACTCGGATCCGGCGGTCGTCGACGAGCTGCGCTGCTGGCTGCGCCTCACGCCGGCACACCCGGGCTATCACCGCGACGGGCTCACCGACCGTTGCCTGGGGCTGTCCCGGGCCGAGGCGACCGGGCTGCGGGCGGCGATGGCCGGCTACCCGGTGCTGCGCCGGCTGGGACTGCCCCGGCTGCTCGCCGCGGCCGCCGGAAACCCGCTGGCGCGCGGCGGCGCGGTGCTGGTCCTCGTCGGACCGTCCGGACCGGACGACTCGGGCCTGGTCGGGTTCGGCCGGGTGCTGATGCGGATCTGGCTGGCCCTGGAGGCGGCCGGCATGGCGGCGCATCCGCTGAGCCAGCTCCTCGACGCGGCACCGACCCGCGAGGTGCTCGGCTCGGTGCTGGGCGTGCCACCGGACCGGCTGCTGCACGTCGCCCGGGTCGGTCGACCGGCCGGTACGCCGACGCGCTCGGCACGCCGGGTCGGTGACCTCGGTCGGGCCCGCCGGCCGGTCTCGACGGGGGACAGCAAGTCAGGAGATGAGCGGTAGCCGTGCCGGCGACCAGGATGGACAGGCACCGGCGCAGCAGCGCACCGGCAGCAGCCTCGCCCGGCCGGGCGAGGCTGCTGACGATCGGTGCGGCCGTGTCACCGGGAGGATGAGATGCCCATCGAGGACCTCGATCCGGCAACGCTGGACGCCCGCGAGTTGGCCCTGCTGGTCAAGGCGACCTCGACCGACGAGCTGCGCGCGCTGATGTGCGGCAGCCGGCGCCGGGCCGTTCTGGACACGGTGCTGGCGCGGATGCCGGGCGTCTTCCGGGGCGACCGGGCCGGTGGTACGTCGGCGGTGGTGCACTGGAGGATCGGCGACGGACCGGACGGTACCGTCGACGTCTACGAGATCGTCATCGACGGTGGGGCCTGTGCGCTGTCACCCGAGCCGGAGCGGCAGCCGAAGCTGACGCTGACCGTCGGCGCCGTCGACTTCCTCCGGATGGTGACCGGAAACGCCCACCCGGTCACGCTGGCGATGAAGGGAAAGCTGAAGACGAAGGGCGACCTCGGGCTGACCGCGAGGTTTCCGCAGCTGTTCGACATTCCACGGGTCTAGGCGCACCGTTCGATGGTCCGGCATAGGTCGGGGCCTGCCCGGGCCACACCATCACGGCCCGACCGGACGGGCGGCACGATTCGTCGTGGTCAATTGTCAAACGCCAATTTCTGCCGTTAGTGGCGACGTCTGTTCCGGCGTCGGGTCGACCGCCGACGCCGCAAGACCAAAGATGCGCCGTTCCGGCCCGCGTGCCAGGGTGATCCCAGCGAGGAATGCGCCCGCCACGGGTCGACTACTCCCGCATGATTCGAGAGGAAGTGAGGCGAGGCATGACGATTACCGGACCAGCGACAGCAGCCACCGATGCCGATCGTGCCGCGATAGCCGCGGTCCCCGCACGAATGGTGGAAATCTGGGCGAAGCACGATGCCGACGGATTCGCCGAGCTTTTCACCCAGGACGGCACGCTCATCCTTCCCGGGGTCTACCGGAAGGGTCGGGACGAGATCCGTGCGTTCATGGCGGCGCAATTCGCCGATGCCTACCGGGGGACCCGCGTGACGGGCCAGCCGGTCGAGGTCATCCCGCTCGCCCCCGGCGCGGTCGCGCTGACGACGGTCGGCGGAGTACTCGCCCCTGGCGAGTCGGAACTCTCCGCCGAGGCGGCCATCCGGGCGTCCTGGATCCTGGTGAAGCGCGGCGACGCGTGGCTGCTGGCGGTCTACCACAACTGCCCGCGCGATCCGGCCCCATAGTCCACGAGAGGCGGTAGACGCATGACCGAGACAAGAGTGGTCCAGGACCTCGTCATCGAGGGTGACGAGGTCGACCGCATGGTGAGTGGGCTCGACGCCGCCGAGTGGGCGCTGCCCACACCGGCACCGGGCTGGACGATCGCGCACCAGGTCGCCCACCTGGCCGCCACCTTCCGGATGGCGGCGCTCGCAGTGGTGGACCCGGATCGGTTCACCGCGATGACCTCGCAGCTCAGTCCCAACTTCAACGCGAACGTGGCGCACGCGATGGCCGAGTTCCTGGCCGAGCCGCCGGACGTCCTGCTGGACCGCTGGCGTGCCGAACGCGCCCGTGCGGAGCAGGCGCTCGCGGCCGTACCACCGGACCGGGTCGTGCCCTGGCTGGTCCGCCCGCTCCCGGTGGCCGTGCTCGCCTCGGCAGGTCTGATGGAATTGTTCGGGCACGGCCAGGACATCGCCGACGCGCTCGGCGTACGGCGTGACCACACCGATCGGGTCGGCCACCTGGTCGGCTTCGCGGTACGCACCTGGGACTTCGGCTACCAGGCGCGTGGCCTGCCCACCCCGGACGTCGAGTTGCGCTTCGAGCTGACCGCGCCGTCGGGCACGCTCTGGACGTTCGGCCCCGCCGACGGCGAGAACCGGATCACCGGTCGGGCGGTCGACTTCTGCCTGCTGGTGACGAGGCGCCGGCACCGCGACGACCTCGACCTCACGGCGACGGGCGTGGAGGCCGACCGTTGGCTCGACATCGCCCAGGCATACCGCGGGCCGGCCGGACCGGGGCGCCGTCCCGGTCAGTTCGCGACCCCGGTGCGCTGACCCACCGCGCCGGTCTCACCGGTTGCGGGTGACGCCGCGTCGAACCGCTGGGCCACGAAGTGCTCCTGCGCCATCCGGCGTACCGTGGCCAGCGCGGCGTCGAGGAGCACCATCCGTACCACCGCGGCGGCCCGGTCGGTGCTGGCCGAGTCCGACGGGAGCAGATCCAGCTCCTGGACGACGAGCCGCTCGGCCGCGGCCGCGTACGGGCTGAAGAAGTCCATGTCGCACTCGCAGCCGAGGTGGCGCAGGGTCACCACCACGTGCGCCAGTCTGCCGGCCACCTCGGGGTCGACCTGCCAGCCCAGGCTCTGGATGAATCCGTCCACGTCGGAGCGCGCGCCACGCATCCCCTTGATGTCGTCCAGAAGTGGCTGCTCCGGGAAGCGGGCCCGGTTGACGACCTCGTACAGGTCCGGTAGCGACAGCTTTTCGTCATCGATGGCTGCGAGCAGCTCGCCGACGGTGGAGAGGTCGAGTTGTCCGATGTTCGTGAACGCCCTGATGAGACGGATCCGGTACAGGTGTCTCTCGTTGTACTCGGCCTGGTTCCGCTGGGTCGGTACGCCTTTGGGAAGCAGACCCCTGCGTAGGTAGAATTTGATCGTGGCAACGGAGACCCCGGTCCGCCGGCTGAGATCGGATATGCGCATCTAGCCCCCCGCTGGCGTTGCTGGTGGTTCCAGAGGTGCCGCACCGCACCTGGTTTAGCTCGCCAAGATTATCAGTTGCGTCAATACGTACCCTTGCGTCGATATTTATGTTGTTGCCTGGTAGGGGTATGCCCACCGAGCCGACGTCTCCGGTCGGGTGGGTCGCCGCGGTCGCGGCGGGTTCGGGCTCCGGCACGCTGGCCAGTGCCGTGTTCCGGGCGTCGAGCAGGGCGAGCAGCACGGGCGGGTCCAGCGTGCCCGCCGGTTTCAGCAGCAGGTCGGCCTGGATGAAGGTGTCCCGGCCGATGGTCAGCGGCCCGTTCGTGGCGACCGAGACCGACCCGTCGACGCCGTCCGGCTCGCCGATCGCCGCGCGAGGATCGCCGGTCACCTCCTGGGCCAGCAGATACCAGGTGCCGGCCGGCACGCTGTCGAATCGGTACTGGCCCCACCCGGACAGGATCGCGCACCGCACCGGCCGGCCCTGTGGAATCCGGTCGGGAAAGAGGCCGACGAAGATGAGGCTGTTCTCCTCCGCCTGAGCCGGCCACACCCGTCCCGATACCCGTCCGGACGAGCGCCCGTCCAGCCCGAGATGCGGGTCGACGGGTATGTGCGGTGCGAATCCGGACCGCTTCCGATAGGCGGTCGGTGACATTCCGACGCTTCTGCTGAAGCGGGTACTGAACGTGCCCACGCTGTTGTATCCAACGCGTACGCTGATGTCTGCTACATTTAGCGACGTCGACACCAGAAGGTGTTTTGCCCGCTGCAATCGCAGTGCCGACAGGAAGCGACCAGGAGAGACGCCGGTGGCGCGCTGGAATATCCGGGTGAAGTGAAACTTGCTGAACATCGCGGCACGGGCTATGTCATCTACCGTGAGCTGCTCTCCGAGGTTTTCGCGCATTGCAGCGATAGCGCGACCCACGGCTTGCTCGATGGTGTCGTCCACTCCTGCTCCTCCCGAGGACTCGAACGTCGGGCTTGATTCGGTCACCAAAAAGTGTCGGCAATGGTCGAACCAGCGGAGAGGTAGAATGCAGGACCTACCGTCGTCGGCTGCCCGGCAGCATGAGTTGATTGGTAGATAACAGAAGGGTTTTCGAAGCTTCCATGCCCCCGGCGCTTCAGTCCACTCGCCCTCGTCGATGCGTTCCGCCACGTTGAGGTTAACTTAAGCAAGCCCTCCCAGCAACACTGAGATTCGTCATGCTCTATCGCTGCGCAATCACGAAGTTAAAATCGGATAGCGGTGCGCACTACTTCACCGACGTAGCCCTGTCGTGACCGGCCCGAAACGTGCACGTCAAATCTGTCGCTCGGCCGGCGGGGCCGACTCGGCGCGCCACAACCGCGCACCGATCGCCCGAGCAGCGGCGAAGCTGGCCCAGGATGTCAGCTGGATCAGCCCCGCCTCGTCGAGACCTCTCCTGACCTGGTCGACCAGCTCGCCGGTGACCCGGTAGGGAGCGAACGCGGTGAGCAGGCCGAGTCGTGCGGCCGGCCGGTCACCCGCCGGCACCGTCGCGACCGCCTCCGCCAGCCAGGCCGGCGCGCCGAACCCCGGCTCCACGCCGACCCGACGGGCCAGCGTGCCCAGCACCAACCCTCGTACCTCGGCGGTCACGGCACCGCGCGCACCGTCCTCCACGGCGGCGGCGGCCCGGGCGAAGGCCGCCGCGACCGGCGGTCGGCCGGCCGCCCAGCGCAGGTCCGGCGGCAGCGGCGCCTCGGGCAGCAGGTCCAGCGAGATACCCGGCGTCGGACGCCGGCGCGCCAGAGTTCCCATCACGAACCTGGCGCCCCGCCGCACCACGCCCAGCGCCGGAGCCGGTACCGGCGGCAGCGGCGACTCGGTGAGGAAGAGGCTGACCATCCGGTTCAGGTAGTGGAAGGTCACCGCCACCCCGATGATCTCCGGTGCCTGCTCGGCCGGGAACGGGACCGGTCGACCGCTGGCCTCCGGCCGCCCGCTCGCCCAGGCCCAGCGGGCCAACTCCCGTACCCGGAGATCGGCGACGGCGTCGAACCGGCCGGCGACGATCGCGTCCGCGTCCGCGCCGGACGACAGGCCCGCCATCGCCGCCCCGTGCACCTCGACGCAGTACGGGCACCGGTTGGCGACCGAGACCGCCGCCGCCACCGCCTCCTTGACCGACCGGTCGACCACACCACCGGCCAGCAGCGACTCCCGCAGCATCAGCCAACTCGCCGCGAGCGCCGCCGGTGCCGGCGCGTGCAGCCCGATCGGCGGTGCGACCATCCCGAAGTCGGTCTCCATCTGCTGGTACACCTCGGCCACCAGGCCGGTCTCACCACCCGGTGCGACCGGGGCGACGTGCCGGATGTGCGCCGCGGACGCCCGGCGCGCGACGCGTGCGAACAGCGATCCCACGGCGCACCCCCGTCAGGCCGTCTGAGCCATCGCGACCCGGGAGGCCGTGCCGGCACCGGGTCCGGGCGCGCCGTACTTCACCGCGACGCCCCGCTCCTGAGCGGCCCGGACCATGCCGGGCATGGCCCGCTCGGCCAGCGCCGCGATGGTGAGCGCCGGGTTGACCGTCAACGCACCCGGCACCGCCGAGCCGTCGGTGACGAAGATGCCCGGATGCCCGCGCAGCTCGTGTCGGTCGTCCAACGCCGAGGTCGCCGGGTCGTCCCCGATCCGGCAGGAGGCCAGCGGATGCACGGTGTAGGCACCGACCAGGTCGTTGGTCCACGGCGCCACCCGGGCCAGGCCGTCACGCTCCAGGATGTCCTTGACCTCGGCGTCCGCCAACGACCAGCCGCGCCAGGTGTTCGGCGTCGGCCGGTACCGCAGCGGACCGTCGCCCAGCATCTGCTGCGAGAGCCGGTGCGCGTTCCCGGTCTCCGGCGGCGGCCCGAAGACACCTTCGTTGTCGTCCTCGGACATGGTGAAGATGGTCAGCCAGGACTGCCAGCGCCGCAGCATCTCCTTCTTCTGCACACCGAACCAGGACGGACCGGTGGCACCGGGCACCTGGGCCAGGATCGTGCCGAGCCCCGGCGGGAAGTACAACTGCTCGAGCGAGAAGCGCTCGTACTCCGGCAGCCGGCCGTCCAACCGGTCCCAGCTCGCCACCGTCGGGCCGCGGCCGATCTGGTACGCCTCGTAGGCCTGCCCGCCCGGGCGCGACAGTCCGAGCACCTCGCGCACCCGGTCCTCGTCGAAGACCGCCGTGTTGAGGCGCTCGCCGTTGCCGGAGAAGTACCTCCCCACCGCGTGCGGCATCGGGCCGAGGGTGGCCGCCGAGCGTTGCAGGATCACCGGCGTCGCGCCCGCACCCGCAGCGAGGACGACGAGCTTGGCGTCGATCGCGCCGCTGTCGTGCAGGATCCGGTAGTCCTCGGCGTCGACGATCCGGTAGTGCACCCGGTAGCCGCCGTCGTCGTTCCTGCTCAGGTGCTGCACCTCGTGCAGCGGCCGGATCCCGGCGCCGTGCGCGACGGCGGCGGGCAGGTAGTTGAGCAGCAGCGACCGCTTGGCGTCGAACCGGCAGCCGGCCATCATCCAGTTGCAGTTCACGCACTCGTCCACGTCCACCGCCGACGGCGGCGGGTTGGCGGTACGGCCGGCGTGCGCGCAGGCCGCCGCGAAGAGGCCGCCCGCGTACGGCACCCTGTCCCAGGACTGCCGGGTGACCGGCAGCGCCTCGGTGACCCGGTCGTACCAGGGTTCGAGCTTGTCCCTGGTGATACTGGCCGGCCACATCCGGCGGCCGATGCTGCCGTGCCGCTCGAAGACGAACCGGGGCGCCCGCGGCATCGTGGCGAAATAGACGACGCTGCCGCCGCCGACGCAGTTGCCGCTGAGCACGCTCATCCCGTCGCCGACGACGAAGTCGAAGACCCGGGTGTACGACGATCCGAGCTTGAAGTCGTGGTCGAATTCCTCGGCCCGCAGCCATGGTCCGCGTTCCAGGACCACGACCCGCGCTCCACCGGCGGCGAAATGGTAGGCCGCAATGGCGCCGCCGAAGCCGCTGCCGATCACGACGACGTCCGTCGACTCCGTAGCATTTGTCATGCTGGATCACCTGTCACCGTGGTTTGTGGATGGATCGGGGCCAGAGCCCGCCCGTACGAGAACTGCGGAAAACGGTGCAGGCCGTCGGCGTCCGGCCGGAAATATCCGATCGTCAACAGACCCGGATGTTGGGTGGCGAATGCCTCGGCCGTACTGATGTGCGCGGCGCTGTCGAATGCCATGTTGCTGAAAAGGGCGAGAGCGACCCACATCTGTTTTTCGGGATGAACGGGTGCGGTGAGTTGCCGGACAAGCGCGGTGCGGTGCTCGAAGGAGAGTGCGACGAAGGCGGGTACGTCCTCGTCGAGTGCCAGACCGTGCTCCGCGGCGTATTCGAGAGCGTGGCCGTTCAGTGTGTAGAACAGGGAATCCAACGCCTCCGCCAACCCGCCGCCGGGCTGTTCGAGCAGTTCGATGGCGCCCGCCGCCACAGCGCCCCCGGTCGGGTCGGCACCCGCCACCGCCCGGTCGTCGGGAGATCTTTTCGCCCCCGGGATGATGGTGTCGGCAAATGCCTCTATGGTGGCTGTACGGGCCGGCCCCGCATCGTGTTCGTCGGGCTGCACGGCGTTCCTCCTGTCGTCGAGCCTGTCGTGGGCGTCCTGCCCCGAATGCCGGCCGCTGGCGCGGCAATGGTTTCGGAGAAGATGCGCGCGGATGGTCGGCGTAATCCGATCCGTTAGACGACAATCCTCCCGATACAGGGGTTGGAAATCATCTTCTTCGTTGCGCTGGCGCCCGCCGCCGGCAAACCCCTGCCGGAGCCCGACAGCGCACGGCAGGAGACGGAATTTCTTCGGGGTCGCGCCACCATGGGATGAGCTGTCCCCCTATATCGGATTAGGAGCCCGGTATGCCGATGCTCGGTTCGCTGCGCCGTTTGGCGCTGACGCCGTCGTTCACCGAGGTGACCTTCGCGGCGCGCGGCTTTCCGGTCCAGGCCACCGACGCGACCCGTCGGCTGGAGGCCATTCCCCAGGCGGTCCTCTGCGGCTTCGAGTGGGCGATCGAGGCCCGGACGCCGTGGGAGGTGGAACGCCGGCTGGAACTGGTGGAAGCCGAACAACGGGGGTTCGCCTACGAGGGTGCCGCGATGGCCTACACGGTGCGCGACGCGATGGCGGGCGGTCGGGGCCACCGGGCGCGGGACCTGCTGCGCGGGCCGGGCCGGCCGCACACCTTCCTGACCTACATCGGAATCGGCTTCGCGATGGCCCGGCTGCCGCGCTTCCTGTGGCGCAACGTGCTGCCCGACCTGAGCGGCGTGCCGTACTACCCGACCATGAGCTGGCTGGCCGTCGACGGGTACGGCTTCGACCGCGCCTACTTCGAGACCGACCGCTGGGTCACCGAGCAGCGCCGGCCGGCGCCGTACCCGTGGCAGGGGCGGGCCGACTACTTTCCGCGCGCGGTCGACCAGGGCATCGGCCGCGCCCTCTGGTTCATCCACGGTGGGGTGGCGCCGGACGTGGCGGCGGCGGTGGAACGGTTCGCCATCGAGCGTCAGCCCGACCTGTGGAGCGGTGTCGGCCTGGCGGCCACCTTCGCCGGCGGCAGCGACGCGCACGGCCTCACGGTGCTGCGCGGTGCGGCCGGTGACGCACTCCCGCACCTGGCCCAGGGCGTGGTCTTCGCGGCCAAGGCCCGGGACTTCGCCGGCTTCGTGCCCGCGCACACCGAGCTGGCGACCGGCCTGCTAACCGGGATGACGGTACCGGCGGCGGCGACGCTCGCCGACGACGTGGCGGCGGACGGGTTCGGTTCCGGTTCCGATCCCGACTACGAGATCTGGCGGCAGCGGGTCGGGGCGCGGGTGGCGTCCCAACTGCGCGGCACCCCGAGCTAGGACCGGAGGCGGCCGGCGCGGTGGGCCCGACCCGGGCCCGGCGCCGGGCGGATCGTCCGGTCACGGCGGGAGCGGGCGGCGCAGCCACAACAGCGCCAGTACGCCGAGCGCGACGAGCCCGTCGACCACGAGCAGGAACGCGCTGATCGGGTCGACGCCGTGCCCGTGGTCGCCGGTGGGTATGGCGGCGCGCAGCGGCGCGGGCGGCTCCCCGGTACCGACGCTGAAGCGCAGGATGCCGGAGGCGGCACCGCCACTGCTGAGCGCGACGTGGTAGGCGACGACGACGTCACCCGGTCCCTCGACGGCGATCGGCTGCCAGACGGCGCGACCGGGCCGGACCACCAGCGGTCCGGTGGTCAGGCTGGAGCCGTCGCGGTCGAGCACCGAGACGTGCGAGTCGGCCGCCACGGGCGGGCCGGAGAAGGTCAGACGTACGCCGCGCGGCCCGGCGGAGAGCACCGCCTGGTCCTGCGGGTCGCTCGCGACGAGGGTGCCCTGCGCACTGGCGGCCGCTGGCGTCCCCAACAGGACACCAGCGGCAACAGCCAGGAGACCCAGCGCGAGCGGTGCGGTGGCGCGGGAGGGCATGACCGGTCAGACCGCCGAGGGGACGGGTTGGCCCGACCTCGACCGGGCGACGCAGTTGCAGGTGTATTGGGCCAGTTCCGCCCGGTTGGGGCGCAGGTGCAGGTACATCGCGATCGCCATCGGGATGAACACCACGGAGTTGTAGAAGAGGTGCAGCTCGACCCGGGCGAGTACGAGCTGGGCGATGCTGGTCGGCTGCGCCGCGCCGAAGAAGTTGACGCCGGCCTGCACCTGGACGAGCAGCAGCAGGTGCTCGATGTGGTGCCAGAACTGGATTACCAGCGCCACCGTCCACCACGTACGGGCCCGTCCGACGAAGCCGGGCCGCAGCAGGAAGAGGCCGACCAGCATGACGAGGGCGTAACCGTAGTGCAGCCACTCGGAGCTGACCAGCCAGGGGTAGTACCAGCCGAGCACCCCGCGTGCCTGCGGCCGGGGCATGCCGAGCACCCAGATCTGGTAGGCCTGCACCAGGTGCTCGGCCCAGTGTGCGACGACGATGAACAGGTAGAGGTTCAACGCCGTCTTGTGGTGGCTCCGGTTCAGCCGGGCGATCGGACCAGCTGGCGGAGCGACCGCCGAACCGCTGACCATGGGTGTCTCCCTCCCGTCGTGGACTACCGGTCCTGGCCGACCGTAGTCGTCACCCAGCGTCAACCTGTTATTCCAGGTTGCTGAATTTCGGTCGGCTGGACCGCATCTTTGGAGAACATCGTCGCGCCCCGTCGTCGCATGCTTTACGGAGAGTCGAGCGCCGCAGGGGAGGCACGATGGCACGCCGGATGAGCACCGAGATCGGACCGCCGCCGACGACGGGTACCCCCGCCGCGGCACCACGCGCCACGTCCATGTTGGTCAACGGGCACTTCCCCCGGCGGCGGTGGCTCGTACTCGGGCTCAGCGTCCTGGGCGGCTTCCTGCTCACCGTCGTCTGGTCGGCGGAGTTCGTCGACAGCACGATCGGCGACAGCGTGGCGGACACGCTGCTCGGGCACGACGCCAAGGAGACCCCGATCGCCGGGATCGGCGCCGGGGTGGCGTTCGCGTTCGTCTCCGGTCTCGCCGGTACCTTCACGGCCTGCAACATCGCCGCGTTCGGTGCGATGGCGCCGATGCTCGGCACCGGCGGGCGGTGGAGCCGGCTGCGGCACATGTTCGCCCCGCTGGGGTGGCTGGCGGTGGGGATGATCGCGGTCTCCGCGACGTACGGCGCGGTCGTCGGGCTGGTCGGCACCTCGATGCCGCAGTTCTCGACGGCGGCGAACAGCGCGGGCAGTCTTTCACCCCGCAGCGTCCAGTCGCTGGTGGTCTTCGGCGTCATCGGGCTCGCCATGACCTACCTCGGGCTGGCCGCCCTCGGCATCGTGCCGGACCCGTTCGCACGCGTCTCGCGGAGGTTCCCGAACGCGCCGATGGTCGTCCTGGGGGCGCTGATCGGCGGATTCCTCATCGGACGCCCGTTCGCACTCTTCCGGCAGATGTTCCGGGACGCCGCGGAGAGCGGGAACCCGCTCTACGGTGCCCTGGCGTTCACGTTGCAGTCGATCGGCAACATCCTGGTGATGGCGGTGCTCTTCGCGGCGGTGGCGCTGGTCAGCGGGCCCCGGCTGCGCGGCTGGCTGGCCGCGAAGCCGAGCCGGGTCGCGACCATCACCGCGGTCGCGCTTCTGGTGGCCGGCGTCTTCACGTTCCTCTACTGGGACGTCCGGCTGCTGGCCCGCCGCGAAATCATCCCGTGGTACCCGACCGCGCCGTGGTCGTAGCGGCCCGCGCGGTGGGCCGGCGGTAGGTCGTCGAGGGCGCTGGAGGAGAAATGGTTGCCGGTCGCGTCATCTCGTCCGTGGTACAGCGGCAGGTCAAGTACGTCCGGACCGTCCCGCCCGGGAAGGCCGACGGGCTGGTCGCGGCGGTCTACCGGCAGGTCGCGGAGGAAATGCGCCTGGTGGTGCCGCCGGTACTGCTGCACTCGCCCGCGCCGGAGGCCCTGGCCGGGTACTGGATGCTGATGCGGGAGCCGCTGCTGGCCGGCGGTGCGGTCGACCGGCTCGGGAAGGAGGCGGTCGCCGCGGCCGTCTCGGTGGCGAACATCTGCCCGTACTGCGTCGACATGCACAGCATCGGCATCTACGACCTCGCCACGGAGGAGGACGCCGAGGCGGTCGCGGGCGACCGGGTGGACGAGATCGCCGACCCCCGGATCCGGGATCTGGCGGCGTGGGGCAGGACCGCGCACCAGCCGGACGGGGCGGTGCTGCCCCGGCCGCCGTTCTCGGCGGCCGAACGCGCCGAGCTGGTGGGTGTGGTGGTGGGCTTCCATTACCTCGGCCGGATGGTCAACGTCTTCCTGGCGAACTTCCTCCTCCCGCCTCGGCTGGGCCCACGGGCCCGCCGCCGGGTCAAACACGGGATCAGCCTGATGCTCAGCGCCTCGCTGCGGGAGGTGCAGCCGGCGGGTCGCTCGCTCCCGCTGCTGCCCGAGGCCCCGCTGCCGTCGGACGCCGCCTGGGCGGTCGGGCAGCCGGAGATCGCGGAGGCGGTGGCCCGCTCCTTCGCCGCGTTCGAACGCGCCGGTCAGCGGGCGCTCTCGCCGGCGGTGCGGCAACTCGTGGAGGACCGGCTGCGCGGCTGGCGGGGCGAGGAGGCCGGCCTGAGCCGGCAGTGGTGCGAGCAGCTCGTCGCCGAACTGCCGGAGGCCGACCGGGCGGCCGGCCGCCTGGCACTGCTGACCGCGTTCGCCTCCCACCAGGTGGACGAGGAGACCGTGCAGGAGTTCCGGCTGGCCGAGCCGCGGGACGCCGCGCTGGTCGAGGCGGCCGCGTGGGCGAGCTACGCGGCGGCGCGGCGGATCGGCGCACTCCACGTGGCAGATCGCGTTTCCTGATTCGGGTACGTCAATTCTCCGGCATAGCTGCCGGGGTTTCGTCGTGTCGGCGGCAATGACGAGGGCATCTTCGAAGAAGACCGCAGCAACGCGGAAGAAGACTCGGTCCGGTCGCTCTGCGAAGCTTAGTCGCAAACCACCGGTAAACAGCCACTGAATGCCTTGGGGGAGAGTTGACTAGTGTTTGGCGAGGGCTGCGGCGGCGCATTCTGACCCCGAGCACCTCCGCGACCAGGCTGGACGTACGCGGCTTCCACGAGAAGGACGCGGCCTCCAAGGAATTGTTGGAGACGATTGGGCGTACCTTTCTGACCGGCTTTGCACATGCCGCGCAGGCGCGTATCGCCGACGAGGCGGAATCCGAACTCGAACGGGTCCCGGTGCGCTTTCGCGGATTCGCTTACGAGGGTGCTGCGATGGGGTTCGCCATTCGTGACGCCTTGCCGTTGAGTCGGGGCGACAATGTCTCGCGGTTCCTTGCCGGGGCGGGAGAGGCGCACGTCTACATGGCCTATGTCGGCATCGGCTGGGCGATGGCCCGACTGCCCCGGGCGCGCTGGTCGCGGATCGCACCGACGGATCCGGTCCTGCGCTGGCTCGCGCTCGACGGGTACGGCTTCCACCAGGCGTACTTCCACACGAAGCGGTACGTGCACGAGCGCTACCAGCACGACCGGTTCCCGTGGCCGGTTGAGGGGCCGCGGTGGTACGCGAACCGGGTGCTGGACCAGGGTGTCGGCCGGGCGCTCTGGTTCGTCTGCGGCACCGCCCCCGCGCTCGTCGTCAAGACCATCGAGACGTTCCCCCGGCACCGGTGGCCGGACCTGTACTCCGGCGCCGGCCTGGCCGCCACCTACGCGGGCGGGGCGGACGAGTCCGAACTGCGCACCCTGTGGGACGCGGCCGGGGACTGCCGGCCACAGGTCGCCCAGGGTGCGGCGTTCGGCGCCGCCGCCCGGCTGCGCGCCGGTTTGGTCGTGCCGCACAACGAGCTGGCCACCCGGGTCTTCTGCGGGATGTCCGCCGCCGAGGCCGCGCGGCTGAGCGAGGGGAACCGTCCGGACGCCCCGGTCAACGGAAGCGAGCCCGCCTACGAGGTGTGGCGCCGACGCATCGCCAACGAGTTCGTCTCTATCGGAAGGTGCTAGCACATGGCTCAGAAAGCTGGCTGGCTGCGCAGGCAGCTGCCCGGGATCGTCGCGGTGGTCCTGATGGCCGCGTTCTTCCAGGCGGCCCGGCTACCCACCGCCTCCTCCGCCGAACTGGACGGCCTGGCGGGCCGGTTCGAGTTCACGTCCTACTCGGTCGCGATGCCGGGCGGCTTCCCGCAGCAGACGATCCGCAAGGTGAACAAGGACTACCGGCACATCGACGCCTGGATCTCCTCGGTTGGCGCCGGCATCGCCATGAACGACCTCGACGGTGACGGGTTGGCCAACGACCTCTGCATCACCGACCCGCGCATCGACCAGGTGGTGGTGACGCCGGTGCCGGGGGCGCGGGCGGACCGGTACCCGCCGTTCGCGGTGGACCTCACGGCGTTGCCGGCGCAGCGGGCGTCGGCCCCGATGGGCTGCGTACCGGGCGACTTCAACGAGGACGGGCGGATGGACCTGCTCGTCTACCTGTGGGGGCGTACCCCGATCCTCTACCTGGCGCGGTCGGGGGCCACCTCGCTCAACCAGGCGTCGTACCAGGCTGTCGAGCTGGTACGCGGGGCGAGCGGCACGCAGTACACCGGGCCGCTCTGGAACACCAACACGGCCGCGGTCGACGACTTCGACGGCGACGGCCACCTCGACATCTACATCGGCAACTACTTCCCGCACGGCCCGGTCCTGGACGACACCAAGTCCGGCGGGGTGGCGATGAACCGGTCGATGTCGCACGCGTTCAACGGCGGCGAGGACTACCTGTTCCGGTGGACCGGCGCCACCTCGGGGGACCAGCCGACGGCGAACTTCGAGATGATCGCGAACGCCCTGCCGAGAGAGGTCTCGAAGGGTTGGGCGCTCGCCTCGGGAGCCAACGACTTCGACGGCGACAACCTGCCGGAGCTGTACCTCGCGCACGACTTCGGCCCGGACCGGCTGCTCTACAACCAGTCCACGCCGGGGCGGTTCAAGTTCTCGGCGGTCAAGGCTCCCCGGCAGGCGTTCGTGCCCAACTCGAAGCGGGTCGGGGCGGACTCCTTCAAGGGCATGGGTGTCGACTTCGGCGACATCGACGGCGACGGGCTGTACGACATGTACGTCAGCAACATCACCACCACCTTCGGACTGGAGGAGAGCCACTTCGCGTTCGTGAACACCGCGAAGAACGTCGACGACCTGCGGGCGCGGCTGGGTGACGGCAAGGCGCCCTTCGAGGACCGCAGTGCGCCGCTCGGGCTCGCCTGGTCCGGCTGGGGCTGGGACGTGAAGCTGGCCGACTTCGACAACAGCGGCGAGTTGCAGGTGGCCCAGACCACCGGCTTCCTCAAGGGTGAGGTGAACCGCTGGCCGCAGCTCCAGGAGCTGGCGATGACCAACGACGGTCTGCTGGAGCACCCGGAGTCCTGGCCGAGGCTGGAGGCGGGCGACGACATCGGTGGCGCCCAGCGGCTGCACTTCTTCGTCCGGAACGAGGAGGGGCGCTTCACCGACCTGGCCGGGCAGCTCGGCCTCGCGGTTCCGGTGCCGACCCGTGGCATCGCGACCGGTGACGCGGACGGCGACGGCCGGCTCGACTTCGCGGTCGCCCGGCAGTGGGACGCGCCGGTCTTCTACCACAACCAGAGCCCGTCCCCGGGCGCCTTCCTGGGCCTGCGGCTCACCCACCCGGCGACGCCGGCCACCGACGCCGCCGGCACGCCGCCGGGCACGGGTACGGCGGACACCCCGGCCGCCCCGGGCGCGGCCGAGCCGGCCCCGGCAGGGGATGCGGCGCAGAAGGCACCGATGTTCTGTTCTCCGGTTGTGGGGACGCAGGTGACGGTCACCACGGAGGACGGGCGGACGCTGCTCGGCCGGGTGGACGGCGGCAGCGGGCACTCCGGCAAGCGCAGCCACGAGGTGCACATCGGGCTGGGCCGCGACGTCAGCGGGCCGGTGCAGGTCAACCTGCGCTGGCGGGACCGCACCGGACAGGTGCACCAACAGGACCTTCGACTGGACCCGGGCTGGCACGCGCTCGAGCTCGGTACGCAAGCGCGGGAGATGTGAGGCGGAGATGGCCGAGAAGACCAAGAACCCACCCCGGCACGACCCAAAGGTGATCAAGGCGCTGCGGAACTTCGCCATCTCGATCACCGTGTTCAACATCCTCGGTTACACGCTCTTCGGCTTCGAGCAGGCGTGGACCTGGCCGTTCATCGCGCTGCTGACCGGATACACGCTGGAGATCGTCCTCGAGGTCATCGGCGCCCGAGCGGAGGGACGGGCGCCACGATTCCTCGGTGGCGGGGTACGCGGCATGATCGAGTTCCTCTACCCGGCGCACATCACGAGCCTCGCGCTCAACATGCTGATCTACGTCAACGACCGGGTGTTGCCGATGATGTTCGGCATCGCCGTCGCGATCGGCGCCAAGTGGGTGCTGCGGGCGCCGGTACGCGGCCGGCTGCGGCACTACATGAACCCGTCGAACTTCGGGATCACGGTGATCCTGCTGCTCTTCCCGTGGGCCAGCGTCGCGCCGCCGTACCACTTCACCGAGCACGTCGGCGGGCCCGTGGACTGGATCATCCCGGCGGTCATCATCTTCGGCGGCACGATGATCAACGGCATGCTCACCGGCCGGATGTGGCTGATCATGGGCTGGCTCGGCGCCTTCGTCCTACAGGCGGTCTTCCGGGGCATCGTGCTGGACACCTCGATCCCGGCCGCGCTGGCGATGATGACCGGCGTCGCCTTCGTGCTCTTCACCAACTACATGGTCACCGACCCGGGCACCAGCCCGTCCCGCCCGGCCTCCCAGGTCGCCTTCGGGGCCGGAGTGGCCGTCGTCTACGGCTTCATCACCGGCGCCGGGATCGCGTACGGCATCTTCTTCGCCACCGCGATCGTCTGCCTGGTCCGGGGCGGCTTCCTCTGGTCGGTCCACTTCGTCAACCGGGCCCGCGAACAGCGTGAGGCGGCGGCCACCGCCGCGGCGGCCGCGGCCGTCACCCCCGCCCTGGTCGCCTCACCCAACGGCCACGAGCCGGCCGACAAGGAGTCCGCCGGCAAGGAGGTGGTGACCGCATGAGCCGGATCGCCGTGGTGGGCATGGCGTGCCAGTACCCGGACGCCACCTCGCCGAAGGAACTGTGGGAGAACGCGCTGGCCGGCCGACGGGCGTTCCGGCGCCTGCCGGACCAGCGGATGCGACTGGAGGACTACTGGGACGCCGACCCGACGACACCGGACCGCTTCTACGCCCGGATGGCGGCGGTCATCGAGGGGTACCGGTTCGACCGGATCGCCTACAAGATCGCCGGCAGCACCTACCGCTCCACCGACCTGACCCACTGGCTGGCGCTGGACACCGCCGCCCGGGCGCTCGCCGACGCGGGCTTCCCGATGGCCGAAGGGCTGCCGCGCGAGCGTACCGGGGTGGTCGTCGGCAACACGCTGACCGGCGAGTTCTCCCGGGCCAACCAACTGCGCCTGCGCTGGCCCTACGTCCGCCGCATGGTCGCCGCCGCGCTGAAGGACCAGGACTGGGACGACGACCAGCTCTCGACGTTCCTGGACGACTTCGAGGAGACCTTCAAGAGCCCGTTCCCGGCCATCGACGAGGACACCCTCGCCGGTGGGCTCTCCAACACCATCGCCGGGCGGATCTGCAACCACTTCGACCTCAAGGGCGGCGGCTACACCGTCGACGGCGCCTGCTCCTCCTCGCTGCTGTCGGTGGCCACCGCGTGCAAGACCCTGGTCGACGGGGAGGTCGACGTCGCGGTCGCCGGTGGGGTGGACCTCTCGATCGACCCGTTCGAGATCGTCGGATTCGCCAAGACCGGCGCGCTGGCCCGGCACGAGATGCGGGTCTACGACCGCAGGTCCAACGGCTTCTGGCCGGGCGAGGGCTGCGGGATGGTCGTGCTGATGCGCGAGAAGGAGGCGCGGCAGGCCGGGCACCGGGTGTACGCCACCATCGCCGGCTGGGGCATCTCCTCGGACGGCAAGGGCGGCATCACCCGGCCCGAGGTGAGCGGCTACCAGCTCGCGCTGCGCCGGGCGTACGAGCGGGCCGGCTTCGGCATCGAGACCGTCGGCCTGTTCGAGGGGCACGGCACCGGCACCGAGGTGGGAGACGCCACCGAACTCAAGGCGCTCTCCCTCGCCCGCCGCGCGGCGGACTCCGAGGTGCCGCCGGCCGTGATCAGCTCGATCAAGGGGATGATCGGGCACACCAAGGCGGCGGCCGGGGTGGCCGGCCTGATCAAGGCGGCGATGGCCGTGCACCACCAGGTGCTCCCGCCCGCCGTCGGCTGCGTCGAGCCGCACCAACTGCTCGACGAGGAGGAGGCGGCGCTGCGGGTGCTGCGCAAGGCCGAGCCGTGGCCCACCGGTACCGCCGTGCGGGCCGGCGTCACGGCCATGGGGTTCGGCGGGATCAATACGCACATCGTGCTCGACCAGACCGACCCGGCCCGCCGGGTGCCGTTCGACACCCGTACCCGCGCGCTGGCCGCCTCGGTGCAGGACGTGGAACTGCTGGTCGTCGACGGCGTGACCCCGGCGGAACTGCGTACCCGGCTGGAACTGGTCCTCGACTTCGTGCCGAGCCTCGCGTACGCCCAGCTCGCCGACCTGGCCGCCACCCTGCACCGGGAACTGCGCGGCGGGCCGTACCGGGCGGCCGTGGTGGTCTCCTCGCCGGACGACGCGCAGCGGCGGCTCCGCGGCCTCTGCGAGGCGCTGGACGCCGGTGAGACCACGCTCTTCACGGCGGACGGGCGGGGCTTCCTCGGCCACGCCAGCGGGCCGGGCCGGATCGCCTTCCTCTTCCCCGGCCAGGGCTCCGGCCGGGGCACCAGCGGCGGTGCGCTGCGCCGCCGCTTCGCCGAGGTGGCCGAGGTGTACGCCTCGGCGGCCCTGCCCACCAGCGGCGACATGGTGGCGACCTCGGTCGCCCAGCCCCGGATCGTCACCGGCTCGGCGGCGGGCCTGCGCGCGCTGTCGATGCTCGGGGTGGAGGCCGCCGCCGCCGTCGGGCACAGCCTCGGCGAGATCTCGGCACTGCACTGGGCCGGCGCGCTCGACGAGGAGACCCTGCTGCGGATCGCCTCGGTCCGGGGCCGGACGATGGCCGAGCACAGTGCCTCGGGCACCATGGTCGGGATCAACGAATCCCCGGAGGTGGTGCAGCCGCTGCTGACCGACCTGCCGGTCGTGATCGCCGCCTACAACGGTCCACAGCAGACGGTGGTTGCCGGCACCGAGGCGGCGCTGGAGGATCTGGGACGCCGCGCCGACGCCGCCGGCATCGGCTGGCGCCGGCTGCCGGTGTCGCACGCGTTCCACTCGCCGCTGGTGGCGCCCGCCGCCGAGGTCTTCGCGGGACGGCTGACCGAGGAGCGGGTCGGCCCGGTCGGGCGGCGGATCGTCTCGACGGTCACCGGTGAGCCGCTGGCGCCGGAGACCGACGTGCCGGCGCTGCTGCGCCGGCAGATCACCGATCCGGTGCTCTTCACCCAGGCGGTGACGCTGGTGGCGAAGGACATCGACCTCTTCGTGGAGGTCGGTCCGGGCCGGGTGCTCAGCGGGCTCGCGGCGGCGACCACCGACGTACCGGCCGTGGCGCTGGACACCGACGACGAGTCGCTCGCCGGGTTGCTCGCCGTGGTGGGTGCCGCGTACGTCGTCGGTGCCGCCCCGGTGCACGCCGGGCTCTTCCACGGCCGGCTCGTCCGGCCGCTCCAGGTCGGGGCCGAGTTCACCTTCTTCGAGAGTCCCTGCGAGGCGGCGCCGCCGCTCACCCTGCGCAGTGCGGTCCGCCGGAACCCGCCCGCCGAGGCGCCTGCCTCGCCGGACCAACCGGAGCATTCGGGCGAGTCGATAGTGGACCTGCTGCGCCGGCTGGCGGCGGAGCGCGCGGAGCTGCCGCTGGAGCTGGTCCGCGAGGAGAGCCGGCTCCTCGACGACCTGCACCTCAGCTCGATCACCGTCGGGCAGCTGGTCAACCAGGTGGCCCAGCAGGTCGCCGCGGGCGCCCCGCAGGGGCCGACGAACTTCGCCACCGCGACGGTACGCGAGCTGGCCGACGCACTGGCGGAGCTGGCCGAGAACACACCGGACGGCGACGGCGGGTCGTCCGCCGTGGTCGCCGGGGCCGCGGCCTGGTCCCGGGCGTTCCGGGTCGACCTCGACGAGGCCGGGCCGCCCCCGCGCGGCGAGCCCGAGGCCAGCGGGCGCTGGCGGGTGTACGCGCCCGCCGACAGCCCGGTCGCCGAGCCGCTGCGGCACGCCCTGGAACGCGCCGACGTCGGCGCCGGGATCCTGGTCTGCCTGCCGCCGGACTGTGCCGAGCAGCACCTCGAACTGGCCCTGCTCGGCGCCAAGGCGGCCGCCGCCGGTGCCGCCGGTAGCCGGTTCGTGCTGGTGCAACACGGCCGGGGCGCGGCGGGGCTGGCGAAGACACTCCGGCTGGAGGCGCCGCAGGTGCGTACCACGATCGTGCACGTGCCGCCGACGCCGGCCGCCGTCGGTCACGTCGTGGCCGAGGTGCGCGGCACGACCCGGTTCGCCGAGGCGTACTACGACGCCGCCGGGAACCGCCGGGTACCGACGCTGCGCCCGATGCCGGTCCACCCGACCCGGGTCGTCCAGCCGCTCGACGACGGGGACGTGCTGCTGGTCAGCGGCGGCGGGAAGGGGATCACGGCCGAGTGTGCGCTGGCGCTGGCCACCGACACCGGCGCGAAGATGGCGGTACTCGGCAGGTCCGACCCGGCCGACGACCCGGAACTCGCGGCGAACCTGAGCCGGATGGCGGCGGCCGGGGTACGCCTGCACTACGCCCGCGCCGACGTGACCGACGCGGCCCAGGTGCGGCAGGCCGTCGCGGAGGTGACGGCCGCGCTCGGACCGGTCACCGCGGTGCTGCACGGCGCGGGGCGCAACGAGCCGGCGGCGCTGGCCAACCTCGACGCCGACGCGTTCCGCCGCACCTTCGCGCCGAAGATCGACGGTCTGCGTGCGGTGCTCGACGCGGTCGACCCGGACCGGCTGCGGCTGCTGGTCAGCTTCGGCAGCATCATCGGCCGGGCCGGGCTGCGCGGCGAGGCGCACTACGCCACCGCCAACGAGTGGCTCGCCGACCTCACCGCCGAGGTCGCCGACCGGCACCCCGGCTGCCGCACGCTCTGCCTGGAGTGGTCGGTCTGGTCCGGGGTGGGAATGGGGGAGCGACTCTCCGTCGTGGAGGGTCTCTACCGGGACGGCATCACCCCGATCACCCCCGACGACGGCGTACGCCTGCTGCGGCGGCTGCTCGCCGACCCGGAGGCGCCGACCGTGGTGGTGGTCAGCGGCCGTACCGACGGGATCGACACGGTACGCCGGGACGCGCCCGAACTGCCGCTGCTGCGCTTCGTCGACCGTCCACTCGTCCGCTACCACGGCGTCGAGCTGGTCTGCGAGGTGGAGCTGAACGCCGGCACCGACCGCTACCTCGGCGACCACCTCCTCGACGGCAACCTCCTCTTCCCGGCGGTGTTCGGGATGGAGGCGATGACGCAGGCGGCGGTCGCGGTCACCGGGCGGGACACCGTACCGGTGCTGGAGGGGGTCGAGTTCCCCCGCCCGATCGTGGTGCCGCCGGACGGCAGCACGACGATCCGGATCGCCGCGACGGTGGTCGACGACGACACCGTGGCAGTGGCGATCCGCAGTGCGGAGACGGATTTCGTCGTCGACCACTTCCTGGCCCGACTGCGTTTCACCGACGCCGCCGTCCCCGACGGGCCGCCGGAGCAGGCCGTCGCCGGGCTTCCGCCGGTACCGCTGGAGCCTTCCCGGGACCTCTACGGCGACACGCTGTTCCAGGGCAAGCGGTTCCACCGGCTGCGGCAGTACCACCGGGCCGCCGCACGGCACGTCGACGCCGACCTGGCGGTCGACCCGACGGTCGACTGGATCGCGCCGTTCCTCCCCGGCGAGCGGCTGCTCGCCGACCCCGGGATGCGGGACGCCCTGATGCACGGAAACCAGGTCTGCGTGCCGCACGCCACGCTGCTGCCGGCCGGCGTCGAGCGGGTCCACCCGGCCGGCCGGGCGCTGGACGACCTCGACGAGGTGCGCTTCTGCGCCACCGAACGCAGCCGGGACGGCGACACGTACGTCTACGACATCGCGGTGCGTACCCCGGACGGCGAGGTCGTCGAGCGGTGGGACGGCCTGCGCCTGCGTGCCGTACGGAAGAAGGACGGGCGGGGTCCGTGGGTGGCACCGCTGCTCGGCCCGTACCTGGAACGGGCGCTGGAGGACGTGGTCGGCGCCCGGATCGGGGTCGCGGTGGAGCCGGTACCGGCGGACCAGACGGCACGGGACCGCCGGCACACCGCGGTGGCCGCCGGCCGGGCGCTCGGCGCCCCGACGCAGCTGCGGTACCGGCCGGACGGCCGGCCCGAGGTCGACGGCGATCGGACGATCTCGGTCTCGCACGGCGCGGGGGTGACGCTCTGCGTCGCCGCCGCCGGGACGCTCGGCTGCGACGTCGAACCGGTCGCGGAACGGGACCAGGCGGACTGGCGGGCGCTGCTCGGCCAGCACGCCGGGCTGGCCGAGCTGACCGCCACCGAGCTGGGTGAGGACCCGCACACCGCCGCCACCAGGATCTGGACGGCCTTGGAGTGCCTGGCCAAGGCGGGCCTGCCGGCGCGCGCCCCGCTCACCCTGGGCACGGTACGCCGGGACGGGTGGCTGGTGCTCGCCTCCGGCACGCTGCGGATCGCCACGCTCGCGACCCGGCTGCACGGCGTCTCCGCGCCGGTGGTGGTCGCGGTACTGACCGACGGGTGGTCATGATCATGGACAAGTACTACGAGTACCTGCACACCGTGGGGTTCGAGGAGACGAACCTCGTCGGGAACGTCTACTACGTCAACTACCTGCGCTGGCAGGGCCGGTGCCGGGAGATGTTCCTCAAGGAGCGTGCCCCGGACGTCCTGGCCGACCTCCAGACCGACCTGAAACTGTTCACCCTGAAGGTCGACTGCGAGTTCTTCGCCGAGATAACCGCCTTCGACGAACTCGCCGTCCGGATGCGGCTGGTGGACCTGGCGCACACCCAGCTCGAGTTCGGCTTCGACTACCTCCGGCTGGACCCGGGCGGCGGGGAGACCCTGGTCGCCCGGGGCCGGCAGCGGGTGGCCTGCATGCGGGGGCCGAACGGCGCCACGGCGCCGGCCCGGGTGCCGGAGGCGCTGGCCCGGGCTCTCGACGCGTACCTGCCGGCGGGGAGTCAGCCATGACACTGGAGGCGCGCAGAACCGTCGACGCACAGTCGCTGCGCCGGGCGTGTGGGGCGTTCGCCACCGGCGTCACGGTGGTGACCGTCGGCGGCGGTGTGCCACACGGCATGACGGCGAACTCGTTCGCCTCGGTGTCGCTGGATCCGCCGCTGCTGCTGGTCTGCATCGACCGGAAGGCGATCATGCACGGATGCCTCGACGGCACGAGGTCGTTCGGGATCTCCGTGCTCGCCGCCCGACAGGAGGCCGTCGCCCGGTACTTCGCCGACCGGCGGCGGCCGCTGGGCGCGGCCCAGTTCGACTCCGTCGACTGGCGTCCCGGGCCGGTGACCGGCGCACCGCTGATCTCCGGCGCGCTCGCGCACTTCGAGTGCGACGTCTGGCGCAGCTACGACGGCGGCGACCACACCATCTTCCTCGGTACCGTGCTCTCCGCCGAACAGCCGGACGCGGCCGACGCGCTGGTCTTCCTGCGCGGCCGCTTCGACCGGACCGGTCCGGCCGCCCGCACCAACGACGTGAGCGAGGTGACCACGACGTGTCCCTGACCGCCCCCGTCCGGGTCCCGCCGGGTCCACCGGCCCGGTCCGCACCCCGTCTACTGTGGAAACTGGTCCGGGACCGGCTCGGGCTGATGTCCCTGGCGGCCGGAACGTACGGCGACGCCGTCCGGATCGCCATGGGTCCCAAGGTGCTCTACTTCTTCAACCATCCCGACCACGCCAAGTACGTGCTGGCGGACAACCCTGGAAACTACCACAAGGGACTCGGGCTGGCCCAGGCCAGGCGGGCCCTCGGCGACGGCCTGCTGACCAGCGAGGGCGAGCTGTGGCGCAAGCAGCGCAACGTGATCCAGCCGGTCTTCCAGCACCGGCGGATCGCCCGGCAGGCCGGGGTGATCGCGGAGGAGGCGGCGGAGCTGATGGTCCGGCTCCGCGCCCACCGGGACGGCGAGCCCGTCGACGTGGTGCGCGAGATGACCGGGCTGACCCTCGGGGTACTCGGCCGCACCCTGCTCGACGCCGACCTGGGCGCCTTCGGCTCGCTCGGCCAGGCCTTCGAGGCGATGCAGGACCAGGCGATGTTCGAGATGGTGTCGCAGAGCGCCGTCCCGATGTGGGTGCCGCTGCCGCACCAGCTCCGGTTCCGGCGGGCCCGCGCCGAGCTGCAACGCATCGTCGACGAGCTGGTCCGGGACCGGACCCGGGACCCGACCGGTGACGACGCGCTCTCGCGGCTGATCACGTCCACATCGGAGGAACGGGATCCGGCCGTCGGCCGGCGGCGGATGCGCGACGAACTGGTCACGCTGCTGCTCGCCGGCCACGAGACCACGGCCAGCACCCTCGGCTGGACCTTCCACCTGCTCGACCTGCACCCGCAGGTCTGGCAGAGGGTACGCGCGGAGGCCCGGGACGTGCTCGGGGACCGGCTGCCGGAATACGAGGACCTGCGGGAACTCCGGTACACCACGATGGTCGTCGAGGAGGTGATGCGGCTGTACCCGCCGGTGTGGATGCTCTCCCGGATCGCCCAGCAGGCCGACGAGGTGGGCGGCTACCGGATACCGGCCGGCGCCGACGTGCTGATCTGCCCGTACACCCTGCACCGGCACCCGGGGTTCTGGGACGATCCGGAACGCTTCGATCCGGAGCGGTTCGACCCGGCCCGCGCCCAGGCCGGGCACCGGCCCCGGTACGCGTACATCCCGTTCGGGGCCGGGCCGCGGTTCTGCGTCGGCAACCACCTCGGGATGATGGAGGCGGTCTTCGTCATCGCCATGGTCGCTCGCGAGCTGCGGCTGAGAGTGGCGCCCGGCCACCGGGTGGTGCCCGAGCCGATGCTCTCGCTGCGGATCCGTGGCGGACTGCCGATGACCGTGCACGCCGCCTGATCGATTTTCCGTAAGATATCGAGGACGTTCGAACTAACGGTCGGCTGGCCGGGACGGGACGGTGGCGACGTGCTGGTTCTGGTGACCGGAGGCACCGGCTTCCTGGGCTCCCACTCGGTGGCGGAGATCCTGCGCGCGGGTCACCGGGTACGCCTGCTGGTCCGCGACCCGGCCGGCGTCGCCCCCGCGCTCGGGCCGCTCGGCGTCGACCCGGACGGTCTCGAACTGTGCCGGGGCGACGTGACCGACCCGGACGCCGTCGCCGAAGCGGTACGCGGCTGCGAGGCGGTGCTGCACGCCGCCTCGGTGTACAGCTTCGACAGCCGGGCCGGTGCCGCCATGCGCGCGGTCAACGTCCGGGGCACCGAACTGGTGCTCGACGCCGCCCGCGCGGCCGGTGCCGACCCGATCGTGTACGTGTCGAGCTTCGCCGCCCTGCTCCCCGCCGGCCGGGAACCGCTGCACACCGACTCCCCGGTCGGCGCGCCCCGCGAGACGTACATGGCGACGAAGGCCGGCGCGGAGGCGGTCGCCCGGCGGGCCCAGCAGGCGGGTGCCCCGGTGGTCGTCACCTATCCACTGGCCACCCTCGGCCCGCACGACCCGAAGCTCGGCGACCAGGCCGGCCGGGTCCGCAACGCGCTGCGCGGCCTCATGCCGATGTGGCCGTCGGGCGGCTTCCCGGTCGGCGACGTCCGGGACGTCGCCCGGCTGCACGCCGCCGTACTGAGTCCCGGCCTCGGACCCCGCCGGTTCCTCGCCCAGGGCCGGTACGTCAGCACCCGCGAGTTCGTGCAGGTGCTGCGCCGGGTCACCGGCCGGAAGCTGCCCGCCGTCCACCTTCCGGCCCCCGCCATGTTGCCGGTCGGCGCGCTGGCCAGCCTCGCCCAGCGGCTGGTGCCGGTGCACATTCCGGCCGAGTACGGTGCCATCTACACCTGCCTGGTCGGTCGCCCCGTCGACACCAGCGCCACCGACCGGCTCCTGGGCCCGGCCGGCACCGCCTTCGAGACCACCCTGCGCGACACGGTGCGCTGGCTGCACCGTGCCGGACACATCTCGTCCCGGCTCGCCGGCGAGGCGGCCGCACTGGAGGCGACGTGATCATTTCCGACGGACAGTGGGCGGAGACCCGCGACGCGCTGCGGCGGGCCGGCGACCGCTTCGCCGACCTGCTCGCCGCCGTCCCGGACCCGGCGGCCCGGGCGACGAGGTCGTGGTCGGCCGCGCAGACGGCGGCGCACATGGTGTCGCTCGCCTGGGCCTGCGAGACCATCGTCGAGCCCGGCAGCGACAGCGGCCGGGACGCCCGGCTCGACGGACAGCTCCGGGACACCCAGGTCGACACCGTCCGCGACCTCAACGACCTGCTGCTGCGGCAGTACATCGTGGAGCGCGACCTCGCCCCGCTCGCCGCCCGGCTGCGCGAGCACGTCCGGTCGATCCTGCGGGCCACCGACGGGCGCGATCCCACCGAGGCGGTCGACTGGCTGGGCGGGTCCCGGCTCCCGCTCGGCGGGCTGCTGGCCCACCTCACCAACGAGCTGCTGATCCACGGCTGGGACATCGCCCGGGCCGGGTCGCTCCGCTGGGAGATCCCGCCCCGCGACGCCGGCCTCTTCATCGAGCTGTTCCTCGTCGGAGTGACCTCGTACGGCTACGGCGCCCTGCTGGACAGCACGGCGCCCCCGCCACGGCGGCGGATCGCCGTCCAGTTCCGGTCCCGGCACACCCTTCCGGTGACGATCGTGCTGGACGGTACGGGCGGGCACGACGGCAACCGGGGCCGGGTGTCGATCACCCAGCCGGGCCCCGGCGACGATGTGCGACTCTCGTTCGACCCGCCGACGCTGAACCTGGTGCTCTTCGGCCGGATGTCCCGACTGCGGGCGGCGCTGACCGGCCGCCTCTTCGTGAGCGGCCCGCGCCCCTGGCTGCTCCCGGCCTTCCTACGCACCGTGCACATGCCCGACAACTGACGATGCAAGGAAGGGCCCCCGCTTATCGTTTTCTGTCGTAGCGGGGGCCCTTCCTTGCACTTGTCGTCGGCGGTTCGGGAGCTGGGCGAACTGTCGGAGGTCGTCGACGAAGAGGTCGGGCTCCTCCAGGGCGGCGAAGTGGCCACCCCGGTCGCACTCGTGCCACTGCGCGATGTTCGGGAACGCCGGCTCGGTGAAGCGCCGCACCGGCCGGGCCGAGTCACGGGGGAACACGGGCACGCCGAGCGGTACCGGTAGCGGCGGTGGCGCGGCCCGCGGGGTCGGCGCCGACGGCCGGCTGTCCGGGCAGCACCGGGGCGGGCAGGCGCGGTAGGCGGAAACGGCGGACGGAGCCGGTCGCCGAGCACCCGTACCCCGCGCGCCCGCATCTGCTGAGCCCACGCGGTCGCGGCCGCGAGGACGGACACGGAACCGGGTCGGCCGCGTGACAGCAACGGGGAAGATGCGCGACCTCGGGCCGCAGTGTGACAGTCGCGGTGACGGCGGCAGAGCCCGGGGGGACCCTTGAACGAAGATGTCGGTGACCGGGCGGTGGTCCTGGGCGGTAGTGTGGCCGGCCTCTTCGCCGCCCGGGTCCTCGCGGACTTCTACCGCAGCGTGACGGTGGTGGACCGCGACCAGTTGGTCGGCGCTACCGGTCCACGCCGGGCCGTCCCGCAGGGACGTCACATCCACGGCCTGCTCACCCGTGGCCAGCAGACCATCGAGGAGCTGTTTCCGGGCTTCACCAAGGAGATGGCCGCCGGTGGGGTGCCGGCCCGCGACTTCGGTACCAGCCTGGGCTGGCACCTCAACGGCCGGACGATCCGCAAGGTGGAGACCGACCTGGTCTGCATCTCGCCCGGCCGCTGGCTGCTGGAGGAGCGGACGCGCGCCAGGGTCGGCGGGCTGTCCAATGTCGACTTCATGGACCGGACGGACGTCGTCGGCCTCGAAGCGAGCCCGGACGGCAGCCGGATCACCGGTGCGGCGGTGCACCGTAGGGAGGACGGGGGGTCCGGCGGTCGGCGGTCGCTGCCGGCGGACCTGGTCGTCGACGCCACGGGACGCGGCTCGCGAACCCCGCGCCGGCTGACGGAGTTGGGCTATCCCCGGGTCGGCGAGGAAGAGGTCAGGATGGACCTCACCTACACCTTCCACCTCCCCAGCAGCATCCGCCGCCGGTACGAGCGGCTGGCGCGGTTGCCGGAAGGGCTGCTCGTGGTCGGTGACGCGGCCTGCGTGTTCAACCCGAGCTACGCCCAGGGGATGACGGTGCGGCGATCGGGGCGGTCGTGCTCCGGCCAGTACCTGGCGGACGGCGTGCGGGGTGCGCAGCGGTACTTCCGTGACCTGGTCCGGGCGATCGACCCGCAGTGGGACATGTCCGCCGGCGGCGGCCTCGGTTTCCCCGGGGTCGCCGGCCGCCGCGGGCTGAAGGTACGGCTGAACGCCTACATGCCGCAGTTGCGGACCGCGGCGACCGGGACCCGGTCGTGTCCCGCGCCTTCAAGCGGGTGGCCGGTCTCGTCGACCGGCCGGAGACCCTGATGCGTCCGGCGACGGTCTCGCGGGTGTTGTTTCCGACCCTGCGCCGGTCGAACGGAGGTTGACCCGGCCCGACGGCCGGCCGGCACCGTCGCCGTGCCGGCCGTCGGGTCGATCGGTGGAACGAGGAGGAGCGGAGATGGAACCAGCCGGGGTAACCGCAACACCCACCGCGCACGACGAGCGCGATCCACGTCGCTGGACCGCGCTGGTCGTGCTCTGCTGCGCCAGCTTCCTGGTGATTCTCGACTCGCAGATCATCATCGTCGGCATGCCGGCGATCCAGTCGGCGCTGGCCCTCGACGCCAGTGCGGCGCAGTGGATCCTGACCGCCAACCTGCTCACCTTCGGAGGCCTGCTGCTACTCGGCGGCCGGTCGGCGGACCTGCTGGGCCGGCGCAGGATCTTCATGGCCGGCCTGATCGGCTTCCTGCTCACCTCGCTGTTCTCCGGTCTGGCCTGGAACGCCGAGGTCATGATCGCCGCCCGGGCCGTGCACGGCATCTCGTCGGCGATGATGGTGCCGAGCGCGCTGTCGATCCTGATGAGCACCTTCGAGGAGGGGGCCGAGCGCAACAAGGCCATCGCCGCCTGGTCGGCCGTCGGCGGCATCGGCGCCACCACGGCCATGCTGGTCGGCGGCTGGCTCACCAGCAATCTCGGCTGGGAGTCCGTCTTCCTGGTCAACGTACCGGTGGTGCTGGTGCTGCTGGTGGTCAGCCCGCTGGTGCTGCGGGAGAGCCGGGACCACGGACGGCGGCGGACCTTCGACCTGGCCGGAGCGTTGACCAGTACGGCGGCGCTCGTCGCGCTGGTGTACGCGATCTCCGAGGCGCCCGCGGCGGGCTGGTCGAGTGTGCAGACCACCGGCCTGCTCGCCCTGGTGGTCGTCCTCGGGGTCGTCTTCGTCGGGATCGAGGCCCGGTCCAGCGCACCGCTGGTGCCGTTGCGTACCCTGCGGATGCGTAGCGTCGCCACGGGCAACCTGCTGATGGCTCTCGTCGCGATGCTGGTCTTCTCGCTCTCCTTCTTCTCCTCGCTCTACGGGCAGCAGGTGTTGGGGTACTCGGCGATCGAGTACGGCTTCCTGGGCTCGATCATGCCGGTGATGGCGATCGTCGGCGCGTACGTCGGGCAGGCGGTCGTCACCCGGCGCGGGTTCCGCCCGGCCGCCGTGCCGGGCGTGCTGATGCTCGGCGTCGCGTGCGCGATGCTGATCATGATCAGCGTCCGGGGCGACTACCTCAGCGACCTCTTCTTCCCCTTCGTGATCTTCGGTCTCGGTCTGGGCATCGCGCACACCACCGCCTCGATCGTCGCGCTCACCGGGGTCGCGGAGTCGGAGTCCGGCCTGGCGTCCGGGCTCGTGCACGCCGCCTTCCAGGTCGGCGGCGGGTTCGGTATCGCCATCGTCTCGACCGTGGCGGTCTCCTTCTCCACCGGGCCCGACGAGGCCAGCGCGCTCACCAACGGCTTCCGGGCCGGCTTCGTCGCCTGCGTGGCGTTCGCGGTGGTCGCGCTCGCCTTCGCGGTGGCGGTTCCGGGCCGCCGCCGGGCCACGGTCGCCGCCCCGGAGGAGCAGGTCCGGCCCGCGCCGGTCGTCGGGCCGTAGGTCTTCCTCCGGAACCCTCGGCCGGCTGTCGTCCTCCGGCCCCGCTGCGCCGAGCCAGCTGTGAGAGCCCCGTCGAGGCGGAAGAGGAGACGAGATGAGCGGCGTACAGGTGGCGTCGAGGCAGGACTGGCTGGTCGCCCGCAAGCGTTTGCTGGCCAGCGAGGAGGAGGCCGCTCGCCGGCTGGCGGAGGTGGGTGCGCAGCGGCGGGCGCTGCCGGCGGTGAAGCTGGAGAAGGAGTACGTCTTCGACGGCCCGGAGGGCAAGGTCGAGCTGCTCGACCTCTTCGCCGGGCGCCGCCAGTTGATCGTCTATCACTTCATGTTCGACCCGGCCTGGGAGCAGGGTTGCAAGTTCTGCTCCTATCTGGTCGACAACATCGGCGACCTGTCGCACATGTACGCCCGGGACACCACACTCGTGCTGGTGTCCCGGGCACCGCCGGTGGCCCTGGTCGCGGTGGGGCTGGCCGCGTTCACCGCGTGCCAGACCGCCGGTCGGCTCGTCGGTGACCGGCTGCACGTGCGCTAAGTTCAGCACCTTGAGCTGCGCCGGCATCCTGATCGGCCCGGCGCTGGTCGGGTGGTCCGCCGAGCTGGTCGGCCTGGGCTGGACCCTGGCCGGACTCGTGCCGCTGCTGATCGGCGTGGTGCTCAACGCCCGGTTGATCGCCTTCGCCGACCGCGACCGGAGGGTGCCGGCAACGGGCTGCGCCGGTCATTGCGCATTCCCGAAGGTGCGTGGTTGATGCCAAAATGTCACGGCCAGAGGTGGGCGGTCAGGCCGGCCGGCGCTGTGGTGGACCGCAGGTGTCAACCGGTCGGCCGTCCGGCCAGATACACCGGCAGCGAGCGGAGCCCGTTCATGATGAAGGTGCCGGGTGGCGCCAACTCGGCCGGCGGGACCGCGAGGGTCAGCGCGGGAAACCGCTCGAAGAGCGCCGGCAGTGCCACCGACGCCTCCAGCCGGGCCAGCGAGGCGCCGATACAGAAGTGTGCCCCGTAGCCGAACGACAGGTGGTCCTTGTCCGGCCGGGTGAGGTCGAACGTCTCCGCGCTCGCGCCGTACCGGTCAGGGTCCCGGCCGGCGGCGGCGAGGCAGATCAGGATCGGGCTCCCCCTCTCGATGGTGACGCCGTCCACTTCGATGTCCTCGGCCGCGAAGCGCAGCGGAAGCTGGGCGATCGGTGCCTCCGCCCGTAACGTCTCCTCGATCACGTCGGACCAGGAGGCCCGGCCCGTCGCCACCAGCTCACGCTGGTCCGGATGGGTGAGCAGGGCCACGATGGCCTTGGTCAGCAGGTTCATCACCGTCTCCGAACCCGCGCCGAGGACGTTGAACAACGAACCGACGAGTTCGGACTCGCTGAGCAGCCCTTCCCGGTCGTGCGCCTGGACCAGCCGGCTGGTCATGTCGTCGGCCGGAGCCGCCCGCTTGGCGGCCGCCAGCTCCCGCAGCGCCACCTGCCAGTGCGCCACGTTGGCCGCGGCCTCCTCCGGCGGCAGGGTGGTGTCGACGGCGAGTTCGAGGCCGCGCAACACCTCCGGCCGGGCCTCCTCCGGTACCCCGAAAAGCTCGCAGATCATCTGCGCCGGCAGCGGCGCGGCGAAGCTCGCCCGGAGGTCGACCGGCCGGTCCGTGGGACGTTCGGCGAGCCGGTCCAGCAGGTCGGCGACGATCCGCTCGACGAGCGGACGCTGCGCCTCGATCCGGCGCGGCCCGAAGTCCGGTGCGACCAGTCCGCGCAGTCGACGGTGGTCGTCCCCGTCGACCAGGGTCATGCTGTCCATCTTGACCCAACTGATCAACGGCCAGTCGTCGCCGATCTCGCCGTCGATGAACGCCGGCCAGTACCGGCGCGGATCCTTGACCACCCGCGGATCGGCGAAGAGCCGCCTGGCCAGCGCGTAACTCGTGATCGACCAGGCCGGTACCCCGCCGGGCAGCTCGACCCGGACCGCCGAGCCCAGTTCGCGCAGCCGGGCCGCCTCGGCCAGGATGTCGCCCCCGGTGCGGTCGATGACGTAGGGGCAGCGGTCGCTCTCCATGGCTCGTCTCCCGGGATCAAGAGGGGACCGCGGCGGAAGCCGCCGCCGGTCTCGGCGCTGGGTGCCGCCGGCCCAGTACCCGGGCCAGCATCCCGGGCCGCAGCAGTGCCTGCGGCCCGTCGATCAGGCCGGCCACCCGCAGGAAGGACTCCGCCACCACCGGATCCTCGGCCACCGCGCGGTGCACCCGGGCCAGGTACGCGCCGGCCAACCGGACTCTCGGGCTCCGGGCGCCGACGACCCCCGGGTACGCCAGGTCGCCCAGGACGTTGATGTCCCAGGCGGCCCGGATGGTCGGGGCGACGTCGGCGAAGAACTCGGCGGGGCGGGGCTCGGCACCACGGCGCAGGTGGTCGCGGAGCACCAGCGCCTCGACGGCGGTGATCGTGTTGCCCTGCGCGTAGACCGGATTGGGGCTGGCCATCGCGTCCCCCAGCACCAGCAGGCCGTCGGGGAACCTGGTCAGCCGCTCGTAGTGCCGCCACAGGCTCGTCGGGAACTGGTACGCCCGGATCTCGTCCAGCGGTTCGGCGATCCGCAGCGCGTCGTGGATCTCCGGCACCGGTACCGTCCTCGCGTACCCGAGGAAGCCGTCCGGCTCCGTCGGCGCCTGGTCGCCGAGGTGCGCGTTGAGGGACAGGACGTATCGTTCGCCGCCGTCCGGCAGGGCCCGCTCCCGGGCGAAGACCGCGCCGCGCGGGTGACTCGGCGTCTGCGCGACGATGTACGCCAGGTCCGTGCCGAGCACCCCCAGCGGCAGCCGGTAGTGCCGGGTGGTGTAGCTGAGCCTGATCTTTATCCGCTCCTCCGCCGGAGGCTGGTAACCCAGCTCCGCCAACCAGACCGGCAGCCGCGAGCCCCGGCCGGTCGCGTCCACGACGAGGTCGGCCGGAAGCAACTCCGACCGCCCGTCGCGCCGGTGCAGGATCCGCACCCCGGTCACCCGGCGGCGGTCCGGGCTGGTGACCAGCTCCCGGACGTCGTGCCCCTCCCGGAAGGTCACGTTGGGCAGGGCCCGGACCCGCTCGCGGGCGGCCTGCTCCAGCGCGGTCCTGGGGATGGCGAGGCAGACCAGCCCACTGCGTACCTTCGGCAGCCGCCGGCCGTTGATCACCCAGCGCAGGTCGGCCCCCACGTCGCCGGTCGGCACCCCGGCCGCCCGGGACTCCGCGGTGATGCCGGGGAACAGCTCCTCGATGGCGCGCTGCCCCCGGGCGAGCAGCGCGTGCGCGTGGAACGCCTGCGGGGTGGCGTGCCGGGTTCCGGTCACGCCGAGCAGGCGGTCCCGGTCCACGACGACGACCTCCCGGTACGCCTCGGCGAGCACGTGCCCGGCGAAGAGGCCGGCGATGCTGCCACCGAGGACCACGGCGCGCTCACCGAGGTGTACGCCGCCCGCAGGCTGGGTCACCTCGGCCCGTCCGGCAGCGGGATCGGGGCGCGGACCGGTGTGTTGCCGTACCCGGTGATGGTCCACTCGCCGTCCTGCTTGACGAAGACCCAGATGCCGCGGATCGCGTGCTCGACCGGGACCTCGGTGGCGCCCGGAGGGTACGCACCGCCCTGGGAGAGGAGCAGCATCACGTCGTCCCGGATGTACCGCAGCTCCAGCGGCGCCCCGAGCACGTGGGTCCCCTTCCACTTGCCGTCGAAGGCCTCCGCCATCCAGTCGCGGATGGCCGGACGCCCCTTCAGGTGGGCGCCGGGCAGCACGATCGAGGCGTCCTCGCTGTAGACCGTGCTCAGCTCGTCGGCGTTGTTCTCGTTCCACGCTCCGGTGATGCGCGCGACGATATCGCGTACCGCTTTCTCGTCTTCGGGACGGACCGGGGAGACGGCGTCGCTCATTGCGCTTTCCCTTCCTGGGATGGACGCGAAAGGTGGTGCCCCACCGGAGGCCGCTCATATGCCGCCGGTACTCCAAAATCGTCGTGTAGGAACGAACGCGACGCATCTCCTGCTGTGCGGTTGCTGCGCATCCACGAAGACGCGACGCCGGCCACGGCTGGCGACAATCGGTCGACGGAATGGTCCGCACCGCCCGAGGGAGGGCCCGAAGTGTTTGGTTTGGACGGTAAGAGCGCCGTGGTCACCGGTGCGTCCCGGGGCATCGGCCGGGCCGTCGCGCTCGGCCTGGCCAGGGCCGGCGCGAACGTGGCGGTACTGGCCCGTGGCACATCCGCGCTGGCCGAGGTGGCGAAGGAGATCGAGGCGTGCGGGCGCAGGGCCGTCGTGCTCACCTGTGACATCGACCGGCCCGACGAGATCGACGAGGCGGTGACGGCGGCCCGGGACGAGTTCGGCGGTATCGACGTCGTGGTCAACAACGCCGGCGGCTTCAGCCATGTCGGACCGTTTCTGGAGATGACACCGGCGGACTGGACGCAAATTCTGCGCACCAATCTGGATTCGGTCGCGCACATGTGCCGGGCGGTGGGCGGATATTTGACCGGAGTGGGTCGGGGATCGGTAATCAACGTGGCCTCGGTGGGCGGTTACAACGGCGTTCCGATGCTTTCGCCGTACGCGGTGGCGAAGGCCGGGGTCATCTCGTTGAGCCGTACCCTCGCGGTGGAATGGGCGGCCAGCGGAGTACGGGTCAACGTGATCGCGCCGGGCTGGACGCGTACCCAGTTGACCCGCAGCTTCGCCGGGAACCCGGAGCTGGCCGAGGGGCTGATCCGGAGCGTGCCGCTGGGCCGGTGGGGTGAGCCGGACGACCTCGTCGGCGCCGCGGTCTACCTGGCCAGCGACGCCTCCCGGATGGTCACCGGCGCCTGCCTGACCGTGGACGGCGGGGTGACCGCGTACGACACCGGGCCGGCGATGATCGACATGCTGAGCGTCGGCCGGATCCCGATCTAGGCTGTCGCCGGGCCGCCACCGATCTCGACGACCCGGGCCCAGGCCGGGGGTGCGTCCGGCACGTAGTCGGGATCGTCCTCCCGCCAGGACCGGTACGCCGCCGGCCGGGGAAAGAGTCCCACCACCGTCCGGCACGCCGGCCGGGCCGCCGGCCACGGCGTCTGCCCGTCGGTGAGCACCACCACGACGTCCGGGGCGGGTTTCGCCCGCAGCGCCCTGGCGAAGCCGGTGCGCAGGTCCGTCCCGCCGCCGCCGAGCAGCGGGATCTGCCCGGCCCGGCAGAGCGGGTGCACCACCCGGGCCGCCGCGTCGCAGGGCAGCACGGTGACCAGCTCGCGTCGGCCGCCCACCGCCCGACCGATCGCGGCGATTTCGAGCAGCGCGCTGCCCAGCTCGGCGTCGCTCACCGACCCGGAGGTGTCGACGACGACGCAGACCCGGGGCGGCCGGCGGCGCAGGCTCGGCAGGATCACCCCGGGCAGGCTGGCCGAGCGGCGGGCGGGGCGGCCGTACGTGTAGTCGTCGCCCGCCCCGGCGCTGCTGGCGGCCGAGCGGACCGCCGCACCCAGCAGGGCCAGCCAGGGCTGCGGCGGATGGAACGCCTCCTCGGCCCACCGCTGCCACCCCCTCGGGGCGGTACCCGGCCGGGCGGCGATGCCCTGCGCCACCCGGAACCGTACGGCGTCCCGCTCCTCGACCGTGAGCCCGTGCGCGCCGTCCGGTCCGAGGTCCCACTCCCGGTCCAGCCCGTCGGCGCCGCTGCCGCAGTCCAGCCAGACGAAGTCCTGGATGTGCGGCCCGAGCCGGAACTGGCGCAGGTAGTCCTCCATCAGTTCCCCCGGTGGGAGGCCCAGCACCGCCGGCCCGATCGCACCCTCGGGCCGGGCCAGCCCGTCCCCGTACACGTCGTCGTTGATCTCGCAGTCGGCCGCGATGTTGATCCGCAGCCGTTCTCCCGGCCCGACCAGCCCGCGCCGCAGGGCGACCCGGTCACCTCGGCCGTGGTGGTCACGCAGCAGGTGGGAGACCTCGTGCACCCAGACCCCGGCCAACTCCTCGACCGGGGTCCGGTCCACGAAGCCGGGGGAGACGTAACAGCGCCAGTGCCGGTCCACGGCCATCGTCGGCACCCGCCGGGACTCCACGGGGTGCAGCGCGAAGAGCGCCGTCGCAAGGTAGGGCCGGACCCGGGCCGCGTGCAGCCGGGCGGTGAAGAGCTTCTCGGTGTCGAGGGCACCGGCCGGGCGGTTCATCGGCCGACCCCGGTGGTGACGGCGGTCCGGGTCGCGACCTTGTCCGCCCGCCGGGTCAGCGAGACCACCCCGGCAAGCCGGTCGATCGCCGCCGGCACGTCCCAGTCGGGCTGGCGGAGCGCGGCGAGCGTGGCCGCGGGTACCACCACCAGGTCCGGGGCGCCGGTCTCCAGCGCCCGGACCAGCAGTTTCCAGGCCGCGTCCCAGCGGGACCGGTCGGGGCGCTTCCGGACCGCGTCGACCACCCCGTCGAGTACGGCCTGCCGCAGGTCACCCCGCTCGGGCAGGTCGGCCCGGGCCGGGTCGGCCAGCAGCACCTCGGGGTCCGGCAGGTCCAGCCGGTCCAGGCTGGCCAGCAACTCCAGCCCCGGGCCGTCGCCGACGGTGCCTCTGACCAGCATGGAGAGCACCTCCCGGGAGGTGTCGGCGGCGGTGGCGAAGGCGACCAGCCGCAGCGTCATGTCCCAACTGCGCGGTGACGGCCAGGCGCCGCCCCGGCGGGCCTCGTTCTCCGGTAGCCGGTGCACGAGCCCGGGGCGGGCGGTCAGGAATTCGCAGACCGCGCGCCGGGCGAACGCCACCGCCTCGGGCAGCCGCTCCGGTGCGAGCCGGGGAAGTGCGGCCCGGGGCCAGGTCCCGCCGAGCCCTCGCACCACGACCTGCGGGTCGTGTGTCCACTGTAGGTGGACGAAGCGGTTGGCCAGTGGCGGGCTCAGCTCCCAGCCGTCGGCGGCCGAGGAGCGGGGGTTGGCGGCGGCCACGATCCGGACGCCGGGCGGAAGCCGCAGTGCTCCGATCCGCCGTTCCAGCACCACCCGGAGCAGGGCGGCCTGCACGGCCGGGGGCGCGGTGGAGAGTTCGTCCAGGAAGAGCAGTCCCCGGCCGGCCCGCACCAGGCGTACCGCCCAGTCCGGTGGAGCCATCGGCACCCCCTGCACCGCGGGGTCGTCGCCGAGCACCGGCAGGCCGGCGAAGTCGGACGGCTCGTGCACGCTGGCGATCACCGTGGTCAGCGGCAGGTCGAGGGCCGAGGCGAGCTGGTTCAGTACGGCCGTCTTGCCGATCCCCGGCTCTCCCCAGAGCAGCACCGGCAGGTCGGCGGCGACGGCCAGGGTCAGCGCCTCCAGTTGCGGGTCGGGGCGGGGTTCGGTCGCGGTGTCGCCCAGCAGGGTGAGCAGGTCGCCCGCGACGTCGAGCTGGCCCGGCCGGGACGGTTCCGCCGAGCCGCCCGCGCCCGGATCACCCGGAGCGGCCGGATCGCCCGGATCGCCCGGAGCGCCCGGAGCGGCCGGAGCACTCGGATCGGCCGGAGCGCTCGGGGAGGAAGCCGGTGCCGGGGAGGAAGCCGAAGGGCGGGATGAGAGGGCGAAGCGGGCGGGGGAGACGGGCGCGACGGTGGAGGGGGCGGACGGCACGGAGATACGCATGTGAGATCACCTTGGGGTCGGGTCGGGTCCGGACGGACCGGTGCGGAAGCGAGGCAGGGAGGGACGCGCGGATCAGCGGGCGATGGCGTGCCGCGGACGTTCCCGGGAGGTACGCCGGGACCGGGCGACCAGTCGAGCCAGGTCACGGCGGCGCCCGGAGAGCCCGCTCGCCGGGTGTGGCGCTGAATTGACCAGCCCGGCGCGGTACAGCCCGTGCGAGACCCGGCGCAGCGCCGCCGTCTCCAGTTCCTCCCGCAGGGCACCGGCCCGGAGCAGCGCCTCCGGGCCGAGCAGGCGTTCGACGGCGGCGACGGCACCGTCGGTGTCGCCGTGGTCCAGGCGGGCCCGGATGTCGCCGAGGTTCTCCGGCTGGCGGTGTGCCCCGTCGATCGCCCGCAGACAGGGCAGCGGGGTACCGGTCAGCGCGGCCAGCAACTCCTCGCGGCGGATCTCGGCCGGATCGTGGTCCAGCGCGACGAGTACGCCGTCCACCAGGCCGATCCGGTGCCGGGCGCCCCGACACTCGACGAGGCGCGGTGCCGCCCCGTCGCCCGGGGGTGGCCGGGTTCCGGCGACCGGCCGGTCCGGTACGAGTGCCGGGGCGACCAGTGGATGCAGTTCGTCGGCGCGGATCAGTCCGGCCCGGAGCAGGGCCAGGTCGGGCAGGACCCAGGTCGCCGCGTCCGGCAGTACCGGTAGCGCCTCGGTGCGGCTCCGCGCCGGCACCGTCCGGATCCGTGACCGGCCGGGGCCGCCGGCCGGGTCCGGCAGCAGCTCCAGCAGCAGCCGGTGCCGGGAGCCGAGCCGGACGGTGACGTTGGTGCCGCCGTCCTCGTCCGGCCCCGGGACAGCGCCGAGGAGGCCGGCGGGATCATCCGCGTCGAGCAGCAACCGCGCCTCGGCGGCCCAGCGCGGCACGGCGCAGTCGAAGCCGGGCGGTATCGCGCCTTCCGGTTCGACCGGGCCGGCGTCGGGTCGCCGATCCGCCCCGGAGCGCACCCGCAACTCGCCGGCCCGGCGTACGTCCCAGAGGTGACGGTGCAGGTCGAGCCGGAACCGTCGGTCCGGACGGGGATGCGGATGCGGCCCGGACGACCCGGGCCGGGCCGGGTCCCACAGCGTCAGGCAGATCCGCTGCCCCGCGTCCGCCCAGGCCGGCGGGGTCCGGACCACCAGGTGCGGGGTGCCGGCCTCCGTCCCGGGGTACCGGGCCAGCGAGATGGTCAGGCCCGGTCGCAGCAGCCCGTCCGGGGCGACCCGGGGCAGGTGCCAGCGGAGCAGGTCAGGAGCGAGCTGGCAGAGATCGGCCCGGAGTCGTGCGGCCAGGTCGGCACCGTAGGTGCGCGCCACGGAACGCAGTCGTAGATCCACGTCGACGCGTGCGGCGGCGCAGGCTCCGGCCCAGTCGCCGACAGCGCGGCGGGCGGTCGCCAATTCGATCATCGAGGGCGGCACGGCGAACTCGCGCACGCGCAGCCAGAAGGATAGCCGGGAGTCTCTGTCCACAGGAGATGCGTGCATCAGCACTCACCTTGCGTGGGCTGGACCCCCAATCTGCACAGAGAGGTGTTCATCGCCGAGCAGAATACCGCCTCCCGCACCGGTGGGCCAGACAGCGCCCCGCTCGATGCTCCGCCGGACAACCCGGGGCGGGTCAGAGGCGGTCGTCGTTCAGGACGCTGCTGCACCGCCGGATCGTCGCCAGGTGCAGCCGTCCGGTCAGCGCTGGGGTGAGCAGCCGGCCGGCGAGCCGGGTCAGCGCTCCGGGCGGCCGGTTGGTGACCTCGCTCGCCGCCAGGCGGGAGATCCGGCGTACCCGGCGGCTGCGGATCCGCTCGTACCGGCGCAGCGCGGCGGCCGGGTCGCCCGGCATACCGAGTGCGCGGCGGAGCAGCCAGGCGTCCTCCAGCGCCTGGTTGGCACCCTGGGCCTGGGACGGCGGGAACGCGTGCGCCGCGTCGCCGAGCAGGGTCGACGGGCCGGTGCCCCAGCGTGCCGGCACCCGGTGCAGCACGTGCGGGTACGCCTGCACGTCCGACCCGGTGAGCCCGGCCAGCAACTCGCCGACCGGCTCGGCGTACGAGGCGAACCGGGTCCGCAGCCACTCCAGTACGGGGCGGTCGTCCGGTGCCGGTTCGGGTACGTCGAACCACCACTGGAGCAGGCCGGCGCCGGCCGGCATCAGCCCGCACAGTCCGGCGGGGCCGACCAGGCAGCGGGCGTGCACGTCACCGGCCAGTTCGGGTAGTGCCCTGGTCAGTCCCTGCCAGCTCACCCAGCCGGTCCGGGTCGCGGGTTCCCTGTCGAGCACGGTCCGGCGGACCACGGACCGGTAGCCGTCGGCGCCGACCAGCACGTCCGCGGAGTCCCCGCCGACGGTCACGCCGTCCGGGTCGACCCGGAGGTCGGAGACGGCGTGGCCGTACCGGACGGTGTCCGGCGGCAGTGCTCGGGTGAACCGTTCGAGGATGGCGGCGCGCGGCACGGTGGCCACCCCGAAGCCGGTGCGGTGGCGCGCCGTTCGCAGGTCCGCGCGGGCGAAGGGTCGCCCGTCCGAGGTGCAGAACTCCAGCGTCTCGACCTCGCCACCGAGCCCGTCCAGGGGTACCCCGAGCTGGGCCGCCGCGGCCGCACCGTTGCCGAAGATCGTCACCGCCGCGCCGTCGGTACGCGGTCCGGGTGCCCGTTCGAGGACCCGGACCCGGTGGCCGTCGGCCAGCAGGCCGTTCGCCAGGGCGAGTCCACCGATGCCGGCGCCGACGATGACCACGTGCATGACACACCCCGTTCACTACGATCGTTGTACTACGCATATTGGCATACGATCGGGAGGTGCCACCACCCAACCAACGGCGCCGGGCCGAACTCGCCGACGCCGCCATCGCGCTGCTGGCCGAGACCGGGGTGCACGGCGTCACCCACCGCGCGGTCGAGAAACGGGCCGGCCTGCCCCCGGGGACGGCCTCCAACTACTTCCGCAGCCGGGAGGCGCTGCTGGTCGCGGCGGCGGACCGGGTCGGCGAGCTGCACTACGCCGACATGGACGCGGCCGGCTCGGCGTACCGGCCGACCCCCTCGGCGGACACCCGCGAGCGCGCGGTGGAGCTGATCGCCGGGTCGCTGCTCACCGCCGCCACCGTGCACCGGGACCGCTACCTGGCGATCTTCGAACTCCGGCTGGAGAGCCTGCGCCGGCCGGTCCTCGCCGACGCGCTGCGCGGCCTGCTCCAGCGCTCCGTCTCGGTCACCGCCGGGCACCACGCCGACCTCGACCTGGCGATCCCGCCGGAAGCCGTGCCGACCCTCGTCACGCTCTACGGCGGAGCGCTCTTCACCCTGGTCAGCAGCGCGCCGGGCGAGATCACCCCCGAGGCGACCCGGGAGTTGGCGGGTGCGATCGTCCGGGCCGCGCTCGGCGACGGCTGAATCCGCGCCGGACCGCCAGGGGCAGCCGCCGGACCGCCAGGCTCAGCCGCCGGCCACCGGCGGAACCGGGCCGGCCGGTCCGGACGGCCGGTTGGCGGCCAGGAACTCGGCCAGCACCTGGGTGTGGGTGCTGAAGGCCAACTCCGCCGGCTCGGTGAGCACCAGCCACTCGGTGGCCTCCTCGGTCGGTGCCGAGGGCGGCAGCGACTCGACCGGCCGCGCCGGCAGTACGCCGAAGATCAGGATCGTGCCGCCCGCCGGAGCGCTGTGCACCGCGTACAGTTCCGCCGTCCGGGCGTCGGCGACCAGGCCGGTCTCCTCGCGGAGTTCCCGGACCAGCGCGTCGCGCCAGTCCTCGCCGTAGTCGATGAACCCGCCCGGCAACGCCAGCCGCCCCCGGCCCGGTTCGATGTCCCGGCGCTGCACCACGACGCCGATGCCGTCGCCGGTCAGCACCGGCAGGATCGCCAGCGCGACCGGGAAGGGGTTGCGCCAGGTGGTCTGGCCGCAGTGCGCGCAGATCCGGGGCCAGGTGGGTACCGAATAGGCGGTGCCGCAGTACGAGCAGTGCGAGTGCGGGACGCCGGTCACACCGGACGAGGCTACCCGCCCCGGTCAGCGGATATCGTGCGGGAAACGATCGTGAGGGACGAGGTGTTCTCGGGTGGGATGGCTCCGGCCCGCCGCCGGCCGGCTGCGCCAGGGCTGGCTGCCGATGGTCGAGGCGACGCTGGCCGCCACCGTCTCCTGGGCGATCGCGGCGGCGCTGCTCGGCCACCCGCAGCCCTTCTTCGCCCCGGCTGCGGCGCTGATCGTGCTGGGCCAGGCCCGGGGCCAGCGGATGCGCCGGGCCGTGGAGGTGGTGCTCGGGGTCGCCGCCGGGGTACTCGTCGCCGACCTCGTGGTGCAGGCCCTCGGCCGGACCACCTGGACGGTCCTCACCGTCGTACTGCTGACCGTCGCGCTCGCCACGGCGATCGGCGCGAGCAACGTCTCCGTGGTACAGGCGACGGTCTCCGCCCTCTATCTGGTGACGGTGCCGCCGACGACCGACGCGCTGGTGCCGTTCCGGTTCGTCGACGCACTGATCGGCGGGGTGGTGGCCCTGCTGGCGAGCCAGCTGGCCAGCGCCCGGCAGCCGCTCGCCCCGCTGCTGACCGAGTCGCGCCAGACCTTTGTCGCGCTGGCGGAGCTGCTCACCGAGATCAGCGAGGCGCTGGACCGCCGCGACGAGGAGGCGGCGCTCGCCGCGCTGTACCGGGCCCGCCGGCTGGACGCCGCCGTGGAGCGGCTCCAGACGGCGGTACTGGCCGCCGGGGAGGCGCTGCGGCTGCACGTACGGCGACGCCGGCACATCGGGCGGGTACACGCGCTCGACGCGTCCAGCCGGCAGGTCGACTACGCCGTACGCAACCTGCGGGTACTGGCCCGGGCCGGGGTGGCGCTGACCCGGCTGCCGGTGGCCGGCCCGCCGGAACTGCCCGAGGCGCTGCGGTTGCTGGCCGAGGCGATGCGCTGTGCCGGCGAGGCGCTCGCCGCCGACCTGAGCGGGCAGGACGAGGCGGCCGACCGGTACGCCGGGCAGACCGACGCCGCCGCCCTGGACGCGGTACGCACCGCCGGGCGGCTGCTCACCCGGAATCCGCCGCTGCCGATCATCATGATCGTGGGCCAGATCCGGGCGACCGCGATCGACCTGCTCCGGGGTGTGAACGCGGACGACGTCGCCGTGCTGGGCCGGGTCGACGAGGCCCTCGGCCTGCCGCCGCTCTGAGCGGGTGAGACGCGCTCTGCGCGGGTGAGACCTGGTTCGTCCGGTGCCGCTTCCCGTCCCGCGTTCCGGGCCCGGGGGGATCTTCCCGCGTCGGCCGATGGCGGCCGGCCCGGCCTATCCGCCGGCCGGGTCGCGGCGCAGTGCCAGCAGTGCCACGTCGTCGACGGGCTGTTCGACGCCGAGGGCGGCCATGATCGTCGCGCAGACCGTCTCGGCGGGACCGGGCTGGATCGCGGCGCGCAGCCGGTCCAGCCCGACGTCGATGAGTTCGTTCCGACGTTCGACGAGCCCGTCGGTGTAGCAGACCAGCATGCTGCCCGCCGGAAGCTCCACGGCGGTGCTGCGGCGGGCGGTGGGGCGGCCGGTGCCGAGCGGCAGGTCGACGGGGACGGCCACCATGTCGGCCTCGTGCCCGGGCCGGGCAATCATCGGTGCCAGGTGTCCGGCGAGCGAGACGCGGAAGTGCGTCCGGTCCGGGCTGACCAGCGTGTAGAGCACGGTGGCCAGCTTCCCGGCCTCGAAGTGCTGGATCTTGAGGTCGAGCCGGGTCAGCGCGTCGGCCGGGTCGTCGCACTCCAGGGCGTAGGCCCGCAGGGCGCTGCGTAGCCGTCCCATCACCACGGCCGCCGCGAGGCCGTGCCCGGAGACGTCGCCGACCACGATGCCGAGCCAGCCGGAGGGGAGGGTGAAGACGTCGTACCAGTCGCCGCCGACACCGGTGTGGTGACCGGGGACGTACCGGGCCGCCATGTCGACGCCGGCCGCCTCCGGTAACCGGGTCGGCAGCAGGCTGCGTTGCAGGGCGAGCGCGGCGGTCCGGTCGATGTTGCCCATCCGGGCCTGGCTGGCCAGGCTCGCCCGGTCGGCGACGAGTTGCAGCAGCCGTACGTCGTCGGCGCTGAACCGACGCGGGGTGAGGCTGCCGACGTGCAGGACGCCGACGAGTTCCGAGCCGGCGAACATGGGCACGCCGAGCATCGACCGGATGCCCTTGCGGTGCAGGATCGGGTTGACCACCTCGGCCGGGGTGACCCGTTCGAGCACCACCGGCTGCCGGTCCTGGGCGACCCGGCCGGCGAATCCCCGGCCGACGGCGATCCGGAAACCCTGCTGGACCTCCTCCTCCAACCCCTTCGCGGCGGTGGCGACGAGTTGCTGGGCGTGCTGGTCGAGCAGGAGGATCGCGGCCGTGTCGACCTGGAGCAGCCCGCAGACCCGGGCGAGCAGTTCGTCGAGTAGGTCCTCCACGCCGAGTCGGGACAGCGCGGAATCGGTTACCGCCTCGATTCGGCGCAGCCGTTCGTCGGCTCCGGAGTCGTCCACCTCGATCACGCCGGAAAGCCTAGCCCCTGCCGCCTCCGGCAGGACCCTGGTCGGCGGGTGGTTCGGCGCAGCTCTGCCGAGGGGTGGTGAGATGCCGGTTATATCCGGAGGAAGGTTGCGATCGACAACAAGTGGGCGTACCGAGCCGGGGGCACTAGGATCTGCGGGCGCGAGGCCGGTCGCAGGGCCAGACCAGCGTACGAGGAGGTCCAGATGATCTTTATCACCGCGAAGTTCCGAGTGCTGCCGGACTATGCCGACAGGTGGGCCGAGGTGGCCGGCGAGTTCACCCGGGCGACCCGGGCCGAGCCGGGCTGCCTCTGGTTCGAGTGGTCGCGCAGCCTCGACGACCCGAACGAGTACGTGCTGGTCGAGGCGTTCCGGGACGGCGAGGCGGGCGCCGCGCACGTGCGGTCCGAGCACTTCCGACAGGCGCAGCAGAGCCTGCCGACGTACCTCGCCGAGACGCCGAAGATCGTCAACACCTCGGTTCCGCAGGACGACTGGTCGATTCTCGGCGAGATGACCGTCCCCGAGCGGAGCTGAGCCCCCGGCCGGCCCGGGGCGGGACAGGGCGACCGGCACCCCGTCCGGGTCGGCCAGCCAGGAACCTCCAACCCGCCGTCCCGGTCGGTTCCCGAGCACTTCCCGCTGTGCGCGACCGCCGAGCCGACCAGGATGGACGGTGCCGTGGCCGACGGCGGTCCCGTCTCGACGAGGAGCGGCGATTCGGCGGTGACCAGCCGCGACCTGCCCCGCGCGCCGGCCGGGAACCGGTCCGCCGACGGGTGCCGCGCGGTTAGGCTGTCGGGAGATGTGTCAGATCCGACCAGGTGTGACATATCGAGAGGAGACGACCGGCGGCATGCGGCTCGGCCTACAGATCCCCAACATGACCTGGCCGAACGGTCCGGCCGGGCTCGGCGCCGACCTGGCCGCCGTGGCGCGTACGGCCGACCAGGCCGGGTTCGACTATCTGGCCCTGATGGACCACTTCTTCCAGATCGAGACGGTCGGCCCGCCCGAGGCGGAGATGCTGGAGGCGTACACCACGCTGGGCTTTCTGGCCGCGCACACCGAGCGGGCCACCCTGCTCACCCTGATCACCGGAGTGCACCACCGGCAGCCGGGGCTGCTCGCCAAGATCGTGACGACCCTGGACGTCCTCTCCGGCGGGCGGGCGATGCTCGGCATCGGCGCCGGCTGGAACGCCGAGGAGTCCCGGGGGCTCGGCATCCCGTTCCCGCCGCTCGCCGAGCGCTTCGAGCTGCTCGAGGAGACCCTGCGGTACGTACTCCAGATGTGGTCCGGCGACGACGGACCGTTCCACGGCAAGCGCATCCGGGCCGAGCGGCTGCTGAACTCGCCGCAGCCGCTGACCCGGCCCCATCCGCCGATCATGATCGGCGGTGGCGGGGAGAAGAAGACCCTGCGGCTGGTCGCCAGATACGCCCAGGCGTGCAACCTGTTCAACACCCCGGAACTGGAGCACAAACTCGCCGTCCTGCGGGAGCACTGTGAGCGGGAGGGCCGCGACTACGCCGAGATCACCAAGACCGTCTACCAGTTCATGGACGTCGGCGACAACGGCGAGAAGACCGGGCAACTCCTCGACGAGTTGCGCCGGCTGCACGACCTCGGCTTCGACGCGGCGATCGGGGCGGCGCCGCAACTGCCCCGGCTGGACGTGCTGGAACGGATCGGCGCCGACGTCATCCCGGTGGTACGGCAGTTCTGACCCCGTCCACCGGATCGGGCTGGCGACCGGCCGGGCCGATGCCGACGGCGGGCAGGATCGCCTGGTCGACGATGGCGGCGAGCACCTCGTCGCCGGGCAGGTGGTCGTTGTCGGTGCCGTACTTGAGCACCAGCGCCTCGCCGATGTCCATCACCACCGGGGTGAGCAGTGCGGGATCGAGCTGTCCCTGCCTGGCGTAGTGCCGCAGGACGGTACTGGTGAAGGTGCCGCCCCGGGCGTCGAAGACCCGGGTGTACAGCGCCGCCACCAGGTCGGGATGGCGGTGCCGCTCCATCAGGATCGCCACCACGGCGGTGGCGGCCGGGGTGACCATCCAGGCGACGAGTTGGCGCAGCGCCCGGATCAGGTCGCCGCGTAGGTCGTCCGCGCCGGGGGAGGGCACCTCCTGCGGGTGTGCCTCGTGCAGCGCGTCGAGCAGCAGTTCGCGCGGGGACGACCAGCGCCGGTAGAGCGAGGTCTTGGCGGTGGCGGCCTCCTTGGCGATTCCCTCCATGGTGAGCCCGCCGACGCCGACCTCGGCCACCTGGCGGAGTACGGCGGCGTGGATGGCCCGGATCAGCTCGTCGCCGCGCCGCCGGGTACGCCGTTCCGGCTCCGGGCCGGCTTCCTTCTCGCGCATGCTGCCTCGCTAGTAAGAAACGCTTGCGTATCTTATCGTCACGATGTTAGATACGGATCCGTAGCTAATCATCGCAGGTGACCCGGACGATTCTGCCGCCCACCGGCCCACGTCCGATCGCCGCGACCTGCCGTGCCCACATTCCTGGACCATCGGGGGAGAACAATGTCCAGACTCTCCGGCCCCACCGATCTCGCCGCCCCGCCCCGCCCGCCCGGGCCGCCAGCCGCCCGCTCCCTCGCCCCCGACCTCGCCCGGGGGACGATGCTGCTGCTCATCGCGCTGGCCCACGCCCACATGTACCTCTACGGTCACGAGACCCTGTTCCGGGGCTACCGCAGCGACGGCGGCACCGTCGACCGGGTGGTCGCCGGCCTCCAGGTGCTGCTGGTGGACGGCCGCGCGCTGCCGATGTTCGCCGCGCTCTTCGGCTACGGGATGGTCCGGCTGGCCGACCGGCGCGCCGCGTCCGGCGCCGACTGGCCGCAGGTACGCGGCCTGCTGCGTCGACGCAGCCGCTGGCTGGTCGTCTTCGGCTTCGTACACGCGCTGCTGCTCTTCTTCGGCGACATCCTCGCCACCTACGGCCTGCTCGGGCTGGTGCTGGTCGGCATGCTCCGGGCCCGGGACCGTACCCTGCTCTGGGTCGCCGGGCTCTGGACACTGGTCTTCGTCGCGCTCTCCGTCGTCCCGCCGCTCGGGATCATCGAGAACGGCTCGACGCCGATGCCGACCAGTTACGACTCCCCGCTGGCCGCGATCGGTCCCCGGGTCGGCACCTGGGCGGTGCTCGCCCCGATGCTGGCGCTGGACGTGGTCACCCCGATGCTGCTCGGCATCTGGGCCGCCCGGCGCCGGCTGCTCGACGAGCCCGGCCGGCACCGGCGACTGCTGACCCGGGTCGCGCTGGGCGGGATCGGCCTCGCGGTCCTCGGCGGTACCCCGCTGGCGCTGATCGACACCCGGATCTGGACGGACTGGAGCGCCGCGACCGCCGTGCCGGCGTACGTCCTGCACAGCGTGACCGGAATCGGCGCCGGCCTCGGCTACGCGGCGCTGACCGGCGTGGTCGCGCACCGGCTCGCGGCCGCCTCCGAGGTGCCCGGCCGGATCGCCACCGCACTGGCCGCCTGCGGTCAGCGCTCGCTGACCTGCTACCTGCTCCAGTCGGTGGCGTTCGTGGCGCTCTTCTCGCCCTGGGCCGGCGGGCTCGGCGGGCGGCTCGGCGACGCCGGCGCCTCGGCGGTGGCCCTCGGCGTCTGGCTCGGCACCGTGCTCCTCGCCGAGCTGATGCGCCGGGCCGGGCGGCGCGGTCCGGCCGAGGTACTCCTCCGCCGGCTCAGCTACCGAAACACCCCGCTGGCCGCCGCCGGCCAGACCGGGCCGGCGACCGGGCGGTAGCGCCGAGCCGGGCGAACCGGGCCGACTACTATCGTGATCTCAGCGGCCTGTCGCTGGATCGGGCGCCCGACGAGGTGTCGGGCTGCCAGCCGTCCAGCTCGTGGGGCCCGGCCAGATGATCGAGGAAGGGGCCACGCGGTGGCGGCCACAGAACGTACTCTTGTCCTGCTCAAGCCCGACGCGGTCGCGCGCGGGCTGACCGGACGCCTGGTGCAGCGCTTCGAGGACGCCGGACTGAAGATCGTCGGCATCAAGATGAAGCAGATGGACGCCGACTTCACCCGCCGGCACTACTTCGACCTGGAGGAGCGGTACGGCAAGGGCGTCTACGACGCCACCGCCAACTACATGCAGCAGGGGCCGGTGGTGGCGCTGCTGCTGGAGGGCGTCGAGGCGGTGGCGAACGTCCGCCGCATGATCGGCCCGACCTTTCCGGGGCAGGCGGCGCCGGGCACCATCCGGGGCGACTTCGCGCACATGTCGAAGGCGTACGCCGAGGCGACCGGCAAGGCCATCGCCAACCTGGTGCACGCCTCCGGCAGCGTCGACGAGGCGAAGTACGAGTCCGAGCTCTGGTTCGGCGCCGACGAGCAGTTCGACTACCAGGGCCTCGCCGAGCGGTACGTCTTCTGACCGCCCCGGTCCCGAGCTGACGACCGGGAACGGTCGATCCCGCCGGCCGGTACGCTCCGGCCGGCGGGGCAGGTCCGGGCCCGGGTGCCGCACCACCACCGCGACCCCCGGGGCGGTGGCTCAGCCGGCGCTGGCCGCCGACATCGCCCGGTGACTGCGCATCGCGTGTTCGAGCACGGCGATCAGCACCTCCTTGCCGGACTCCCGGCGCCGGGCGTCGCAGAGCATCACCGGTACGCCCGGGTCGAGGCTCAGCGCCTGGGTCACCTCGTCGAGCTGGTACTGGCGGGCGCCCTCGAAGCAGTTGACCGCCACGATGAACGGCGTGCCGTGCTTCTCGAAGTAGTCGACCGACGGGAAGCAGTCGGCCAGCCGCCGGGTGTCGGCGAGAACCACCGCACCGAGTGCGCCGAGCGCCAGCTCGTCCCAGACGAACCAGAACCGGTCCTGCCCGGGAGTGCCGAAGAGATAGAGCACCAGGTCGTCGTTGATGCTGATCCGGCCGAAGTCCATCGCGACCGTGGTGGTGGTCTTCGCCTCCACCCCGGAGAGGTCGTCGACGCTGACACCCTCCTCGGTGAGGAGTTCTTCGGTCCGAAGTGGACGGGTCTCGCTGACCGCGCCGACCATGGTGGTCTTGCCGACGCCGAAGCCTCCGGCAATCAGGATCTTGACGGCGGTCGGCATCGGTTCGTTCGACGTCCCGGCCAGGTCGGCACCGTCAGAGTGCGCGTAGCCCATTTATCACCTGTTCAAAGATGCTGTCATCGGTAAGGACCGGTGTCGGCCGCGGCTCGAACACCCGGACGAGCTGTCGTTCGAGCAGATCACCGAGGAGCACCCGGATGGTGCCGAGTGGCAGGTCCAGATGCGCCGCCACCTCGGCGACCGAGAGCCGCCGACGGCAGAGCGCGACGATCGCCAGATGCTCCGGCCCGAGCCCGACGTCCCGGGCGGAGACCGCCCGTACCGTGCTCACCTGTGAGATCAGGTCGAACTTCCCGGTCACCGGCCGGGCCCGACCCCGGGTCACCGCGTAGGGCCGGACCACCGGGCCGGCGTGCTCGTCGACCCAGTGCACTTCGGGCGGGTCCTCGTACTCGGTCATGGCCGGAGATCACTGCCGTTGGACCGGTGCGTCAGGTGCCCGGGTGCTCGACGCGAGGTACTTACCGGCCCGGGTCACCAGCATCGCCATCTCGTACGCGATCAGGCCGACGTCCGCGTCCTCCGACGCGAGTACGGCGAGACAGGCGCCGTGCCCGGCCGCGGTCACGAACAGGAACGCCGAGCGCATCTCGATGATGGTCTGCTGCACCGGACCGCCGCCGAACCGCTTGCCGGCACCCCGGGCCAGGCTCTGCACGCCGGAGGCGACCGCGGCCAGGTGTTCCGCGTCGTCCCGCTCCAACTCCCGCGACGAGGCCATCAGCAGCCCGTCGACGGAGAGCAGGATCGCGTGCTGGGTCTGTTTCACCCGACCGACCAGGTCGTCGAGCAACCAGGTCAGGTCGAGGTGCGACGCTGTCTTCTGCACGGGTTGGTCCCTCTCTCTACCGGTGATACTCCACATCGGAGACGGTGGCGGTCACGCCTCGGGCGGAGCCGAGCCGGTGGTGCCACGGTCGTCCAGCGGGCGCGCGGCGTCGGACCGTCCGCGCCGGGTGCCCGATTGATAGGAACTCATCATCCGGCGGATCTGTTCAGGAGTACGGGGGGCCTGTTCCTCCGCCGGCTCCGGTTCGGGCCGGTCGTCACCGTTGCGCAGCGGCGCGGCGAGGTTCGCCTGTCGGACCCGGACCGGCAGCCCGGACGGGGTCAGCGAGGCCGATCCGCTCACCCGGCCCGGCCCGGCCGGCGGCGGTGGGGAACCCGTCGGCGCGGACGCTCCAGCACCGGCCGCCGGTGCGGAGCCGGGGACCGGCCGGGCTCCGGGTGAGGCCACATCGGACGGTGCCGGTGCCTGCTCGGAGGGGCCGGAGGCCGGTCCGAGCCGTGTCGCCGACCTGGGGAAAGCCGTCGCGTCCGGTGCCGCCGCGCCGACCTCCGGCCGGGCGGAGGTGCGGTCGAGCCCGAGGGGCGGCAGATCGGGATTCCGGGGTACGAGGTCCGGGGCCGGCGGTGCCAGGTCCGGCTTCGGTGGTGCGCCCGGCGGCCGCCCCGGCGTGCCGAACGAGCCTCCGGCGCTCGGCCACTCAGGTCCGCGGCGTGACTCCTGGGCCGGGTCCGCGCCGGACTCCCGGCCCGTACGCTGCACCGACTCGCGACCCGGCTCCCACCCGGACGGGCCGGCCGACTCACGCTCCGGCAGCCGGTCGAGTTCCCGCACCGGGGGTCGCCGTACGCTGCCGCCGATCGCGCTCGCCGCGAGCCGCTCCACCGGCATCGCACCGGCGGCCGGCTCGCCCTCCGCGCTGCGGTCGGTGATCAGGTTCAACGGCAGGAGTACCACCGCCGTGGTACCGCCGTACGGCGACTCCTTCAGCCGGACCCGTACGCCGTGCCGCTCGGTGAGCCGGCTGACCACGTAGAGCCCGAGCTGGGCGGCACCGCCGGTGAGGGTGAACTCGTGCTGGGTGGCGATCCGCTCGTTGGCGGCGGCCCGGTCCTCGCTGCTCATGCCGAGGCCCCGGTCCTCGATCTCCACGGCGTAGCCGTTGGCGACCAGTTGACCGCTGACCTGCACCGCGGTGTGCGGGGGAGAGAAGGAGAGCGCGTTCTCGACCAGTTCCGCGATCAGGTGGATCACGTCGCCGACCGCCCGGCCGGCGAGGTCCACCGCACCGACCGGGAGTACGGTCACCCGGGCGTAGTCCTCCACCTCGGCGACCGCGCCGCGCAGTACGTCGATCATCGGGACGTTGCGCCGCCAGGCCCGGCCCGGTGTCGAGCCGGAGAGCACGATCAGGTTCTCCGCGTTGCGGCGCATCCGGGTGGCCAGGTGGTCCACCCGGAACAGGTCCTCCAACTCCTCGGGGTCGTTCTCCCGGCGCTCCATCGCGTCCAGCAGGGTGAGCTGCCGGTGGATCAGCGCCTGGGTACGCCGGGCCAGGCTGAGGAAGATGTCCCGGACGCTGCGGCGCAGCTCGGCCTGCTCCACCGCGGTGCGTACGGCGGTCTCCTGGGCGACGTTGAACGCCTGGGCCACCTGCCCGATCTCGTCCGGGCCGGCCCGCAGCGGCGGCGCCTCGGCGCTGACGTCGACCGTCTCGCCCCGGCCGAGCCGGCCGACCAGGTCGGGCAGTCGCTCGTTGGCGAGCCTGAGCGCCGCCTGGCGGAGCCCTTCGAGCTGGCGCACCAGCGAGCGCGCGGTGTTCACCGAGATGATCACGGCGATCAGGCCGAGGATGGACATGGCCAGCATCCGCAGGATGGTGCCGATGGCGCCGGGGGTGGCGGCCTTGACCACCTCGTCACCGCCGGCGATCTGCAACCGGAGCAGTTCCTGTAGCCCGGGGTCGATGGTGCCGCGCCACTCGTCGGCCGGGACGGCGGGGCGGCCGTTCGGCCGTCCGTTCAGGACGATGCGGTCCTCGACCGCGCGCAGCCGGGCGAGCGGCCCCTGCTGGAGCGCCTGGCGGTAGCGCTCCTGGTCGGTCCGGGGCAGTTCGGCCATCGCCTCGTCGGCGATCAGCCGCTCGGTCCCGATCAGCTGGACCACCCGGGCGTGCTCGGCCGGGCTGATCCGGTTGGCGGCGTACGCGCCGACCAGCAGCGCGTCGACCTGGGAGGCCAGCTCCCGCGCCTTGGTGAACCTGATCAGGTTCTCGACGCGGCGGTCGATGTCACCGGCGTCGAGGTCGCCCAGCGAGCCGTACATCCGGAAGATCGCCGCGATCGCGTCGCTGAACGCCTGCGCGGCGGCCAGCCGGTCGATGCGACGGGCGTCGACCGCCTCCCGGACGGCGGTCAGCCCGTCGAGCTTGGCCAGCGCCTCGTCGACCCGCCGTTCGAGTTCCGGCCGCGCCGCCAGCTTCGTGAACCACTTCCGGGTCTCCGATCGGAAGATCGCCACATCCGCGCGTACCCTGCGGCGCTCGGTCTCCAGCGTCTCCCCGGCCGGTGCCTGCACCGTGCCGAGATATCTCAGGGACTGTCGCCGCTCGTTCTGGAGGTTCAGGATCAGCGGCTCGCTCGGCGCGTACACCTGGGCTTCCAGGGTCTGCACCCAGATCAGGTTGAACCCGTCGCGCAGCGTCACCCATGCGCCGAACGCCCAGAGCGCCGTGAGGGTGAGCAGCAGGGCGACAACCTTGGTACGCAGGCGCGAAGCACGAAAGCCCATTACACCGTCCCGTGCCGGTCGAAGGCGATTGATCGACTACTCGCCAGGTTCTGGCGGTCGTGGGCGCCCTGGGTCGCATCCACGATCTTTGAGTACCCGGCGCACGCTAGCAGCGCCCGGTGTGATGCCTCAACCCCCGGTTTGAACGAAGATCACCTTTTTGGTCGCTCCCGGGCGGTTGGCCTGCTGATCAGAGGCACCGGGAATCTCCGCATCCGGCCGCCTCCACTTCGGCCGGTCGCACCGCTGGGCCGTCCACCTCGACGGCAGGGGGCCGGTGACCATTGATAACCTTCGTCGAGATCGGGATGTCCGGGCGGGCCTGTCGGGACCGGAGGGTGATCGGGGGCGGGTGATGCTCGACCAGCGGCTGCACCACCACCTGGTGACCTGGCTGGGCCAGTGGCCGGCCGGCGGGTCGCTGGACGTGGTCGGCTCCGAACGCCGGATCCAACCGGGCTGGGACGGCGCGCCGCACCCGGTCGTCGGGGTCGGCAATCCGCTCGGGGTCGTACTCTCGGTGCCGCCGGACCGGGTCGGCGCGGTACGCGCGCTCGGTGCCCGGCCGGTCGCGGCGCTGCTGGCCGACCTGCCCGCCGTGCTGGGCCTGCCCGGCTGGCTGGGCTACCGGGCGGTGTTCCGCTTCACGCTCGCCCCGGCACCGCTGCCGGACGGCGGTGAGTGGGTCGACGCCGGGGACGCGGTGGTGCCGCCGTGGCTGCGGCCCTTCGGCGGCGAGGTGCTGGTGGTGCGGGACCCGGACGGCGGCTACCTCGCCGGGGTGGGCATCAAACGGCACGACGGCTACGGGCACGAGATCGCCGTCGGCACCGAGCCGGCGGCCCGGGGACGGGGACTGGCGCGCCGGCTCGTGGCGCAGGCGGCCCGGCGGGTGCTGGACGAGGGTGCGGTGCCGACCTATCTGCACGATCCCGGCAACCTCGCCTCGGCCCGGGTCGCCGAGGCCGCCGGGTTCGACGACCGTGGCTGGTCCGCCTACGGGTTGGAGCGGGCGGACCGGCCGACGTCCGCCTGACCCGGCGACGTCCGATCAGGACTCTTCGGCTCAGCCGCAGACCTTGCCCACGCCGACTCCGCCCGACACCGTGCCCGGCACGCTGGCCGGCGGGTCCACGGTGTACGGATAGAAGCCGCGCGGTTCGACCACGGTGCCGGCGGTCTGCGGGGTGCCCGAGTTGACGTAGAGGTTGTTGCGCTCGACCACCCGGCCGGGGCCGCTCTTGTCGTACCCGACGTAGATCGGGTGCGCGACGTTCTCGAAGTAGTTGCCCTCGACCATCAGGCCGGCGTTCTCGGTGGAGGCGATGCCGTAGAGCGCGTTGTTCCGGTAGTAGTTGTTGAAGACGTGCACGGGATCCGCGAACCGCACCCGGGGGTGCCGCTGGTCCGTGCCGTCGAAGAAGTTGTGGTGGTACGTCACCCGGAGCTTCCCCACGTCGGCGGTGTACGTGTCGGAGTGCCCGACCAGCGACGACTTGCTGTGCTGGTGGAACCGGTTCCAGGAGACCGTGACGTAGTCCGACTCCCGCTTGATGTCGAGCAGCCCGTCGTAGCCGTCGGAGAGGTCGTTGTGGTCGATCCAGACGTGGTGGGCCTTGTTGGTGACGCTGATCGAGTCGTCCTCGGCGCCGGTGAACCGGATGTTCCTGATGATCACGTTGTTGCCCGGCCGGGTGGTGGAACCCATCTGGAGGCCGCCGCCGGTGATCTCGGCGGTGCTGCCGACGCCCAGGATGCTCTTGTTCGCCACCACGGTCACCATGTCGTCGAGCTGGATCCGACCGGAGATCCGGATGACGAAGGGCCCGGCCCGTCCGGCGTAGTCCTCCAGCGCGGCGGCGGTGGTCACGGTCACCGTCGGCCCGCCGGCGCCGCCGGTGGTGCCGGCGAAGCCGAGGGCGTTGACCGAGGCGAACCCGATCGGGGCGTCCGTGCAGAGGACGGTCGGGTTTCCGGCGGTGGCGGTCGGGTCGTACGGCCCGGCCTGGACCGGTCCGGTGGCGCCGGGCAGGGCCAGTCCGAGTACCCCGACCAGCCCTGCGGCGAGGCTGCTCCGGTGCCAGGCGACCGGACTGCGGCGGGTGGCGGGGCGGGACGGGGCGGTAGGGGGCCGTTGGGCGGCGGGTCCGGGGCGCGGGGCGCCGAGGTGTCGAGGTGTCATCCGGGTTCTCGGTTTCTCGGTACGCGTCGCCACCCGGGCGACGCGGGGCGTGGCGGGGACGGGTGCTGCCGGCGCGGTGCGCTCGGTCGAGAGGGGCCTCCGCCCGGGTGGCCGGTACGGATCGGGCGGAGGCGGGAAAGCGCTTTCCTAACCTCACGATAGGTCTCCCACCGACGTTCGTCAATGAGATCCGCCGCCGGCCGGCGTCTCGGTCACCCCGCCGAGCGGGCCCCGCGCATCTCCGGCCCGGTCGCGCCGAGACGTCGTCGCCGTGCTCTCCGCTGACCCGCGGGACGCTGGCGCCCGGAGCCGATCCGCCGGGACGGAGGCGCCCGGGGCGTCGTCCGCGGACCGTGGACCCGCGCCGGGTCCACGGTCCGCGTCCTCTCCCAGGCCGAGGTCCGGTGGTGACGCTGCTCGCGGTGCCGGTAACGCTACGTACGCGTACCGGTCGCGACAAGCCTGCGGCGGCCTCGTCCGAACTGGCCGTTCGGTGGATTTGACCTGGTATGGATCAAGATATGGCTAGGGGGTGAGCTGCAGGGCCTCGGCGGCGGCGCGACCGTTGGCGTGACTGGCGCCGTACGTGGTGACGAAGGCGCGTACGCCCGCGGGGCGCCAGCCGGAGGGCCAGCCCATCTCGACCACGGTCACCGGGTGGCTGCCGGCCAGCGCCTCGACCAGTTCGGGTCCGCCCGCCAGGCGGTGCAGGTGCCGGCCGACCAAGACGATCGGCCGTCCGGCGGCCCGGTCCCGGAGCGTCTGGGCGTCGGTCTCGGCGGCGACGACCCGGAGCTGCTCGGTGCCGTTCAGGTGTGGCCCGAGCCCCCACGGCACCCGCCCCTCGGCGATGGTGGAGGCGGCGACGAGCTGCACCACCAGCGGCGCGGTGAGTCCGTCGAGGGTCCCCTCGACCCGTACGGCGCGGCGCGCTGCGGCGTACCCGAGATCTGTTCCGGCGGCCCGGACCGGCGCGACGGCCCGGGTCCACGCGGCGAGTGCGGCGGTCCGCTCGGCGGCCTGCTCGACCCGGGCCCGGTCGAGCCGGCCGTCGCGCAGCGCCGCGACGATCTCCGCGACCACCAGTTCGACCAGTTCGGCGTCGACCTGGGCGCCGATGCAGAGCAGGTCGGCCCCGGCGGCCAGCGCCCGGACGGCGCCCGGGCCGACCCCGCCGGCGGCCACCGCCGCACCCTTCATCTCCAGCGCGTCGGTCAGCACCACGCCGGTGAAGCCGTATTCGCCCCGGAGCAGGTCGCCCAGGACTGCCGGGCTGAACGTGGCCGGGTCGTCCCCGGTGAGCGCGGGCACCCGGATGTGCGCGGTCATGATCGCCCTGCTGCCCGCCTCGATCACCGCCGCGAAGGGCGGCAGGTCGCGGGCCCGGAGCAGCTCCACCGGTACGTCCACAGTGGGCAGTTCGAGGTGCGAGTCGGCGATCGTGGCGCCGTGCCCGGGGAAGTGCTTGGCGCAGGCGGCCACCCCGGCGGACTGGAGCCCGGTGACCGCGGCGGCGGCGTGCGCGGCAACCCGGGTCGGGTCGGCGCCGAACGCCCGGGTACCGATGATCGGGTTGTCGTCGGCGGTGTTGACGTCGACGGTGGGCGCGAGGTTGAGGTTGACTCCGACCGCCACCAGGTCGTTGCCGATCGCGTGGTAGACCCGCTCGGTGAGCCCGACGTCGTGCACCGCGCCGAGCGCGGCGTTGCCTGGATAGGGGCTGCCGGTGGCGTGCGCCAGCCGGGTGACGTCGCCGCCCTCCTCGTCGATCGCGATCAACACGTCCGGCCGGGCCTGGCGCAGCGCGGCGGTGGTCGCGGCGACCTGGTCGGGGTGGTCGATGTTCCGGCCGAACAGGGTGTGCCCGGCCAGCCCCTCGGCGAGCAGGTCGAGGGCCCAACCGGGCGGGCTGGTTCCGGGGAAGGCGGCGAGCAACGTACCCAGCGCCAGCCGGCGGATTCCTGGATCGGTCGGCACGTTCCTCCCCCTTCGGCCCTTTCCCCGGCTCCGAGTGTCGCACCGGGGTGGACCGTCTCGGAGCCAAGCGCTACCGGATCGGCTTAACACTCCGGCCGCACCGGACCATTACGCTACGGCTACTCCCACGAAGGTTAGCCTAGCTATTAGGAAAGCTTCTTAAACAAGAGGGACACTGCATGGCGAGCACCCGGCTACCTGGCACACCCCGCCTGCTCCGCGCGCTCAACGACCGGGCGGCGCTGGAGCTGCTGCTCGCGCGGGGGCCGCTCACCCGCGCCCAGTTGGGCGAGCTGACCGGGTTGTCCAAGGTCACCGCTTCCCAACTCGTGGAACGCCTGGAGGAGCGCGGGCTGGTCAGCCGGGTCGGTGAGCAGGCCGGCGGGCGCGGCCCGAACGCGCAGCTCTACGCCGTACGGCCGGGCACCGCGCACGTGGTCGGCGTCGACGTCGGGCCGGACCGGGTGGTGGCGGCCTGCGCCGACATCACCGGCGAGGTGATCGGTCGGGTGGAACAGTCCACCCGGGACACCGACGACCCGGTGGGCGTCGTGCACAACGCGGTGGTGCAGGCGGCGAGCGACGCCGGGGCCCAGCTCTCGACGGTACGCCGGGTGGTGCTCGGCACGCCCGGCCTGGTCGACCCGGCCACCGGGGACATCACCTTCGCGTTCAACCTGCCCCGCTGGCACCGGGGACTGCTCGCCGCGCTCCGCGAGGACCTGGACACCCCGGTGGTCTTCGAGAACGACGTCAACCTGGCCGCGGTCGCCGAGGCGGAGTCCGGCGCGGCACGTGGGGTGGACGACTTCGTGCTGGTCTGGCTCGGCGTCGGCGTCGGCCTGGCCATCGTGCTGAACGGCCGGCTGCACCACGGCAGCACCGGTGCGGCCGGCGAGATCGGCTACCTGCCGGTGCCCGGCGCTCCCATTCCCCGGGACGCCTCCCGGCGGGCGAAGCCGGCGTTCGGCCAGCTCGCCGGCTCCGACGCGGTCCGCGCGGTGGCCCGGGAGCACGGCTTCCGGGCCGGCTCGGCGGCGGACGCGATCCGGGCCGCCATCGCGGCCGGCACCGAGGGCGGGCCGGTACTCGACGAGGTGGCCCGGAGGCTGGCGCTCGGCGTGGCCAGCAGTTGCGTGGTGCTCGACCCGCCGCTGGTGGTGCTGGCCGGCGAGGTCGGCCAGGCCGGCGGCACCGCGCTGGCCGAGCGGGTGCAGCACGAGGTCGCCGCGATCACCCTGGTCACACCCCGGGTGGTGCCCACCGAGCTGACCGACGAGCCGGTGCTGCGCGGTGCCCTCCGGGTGGCGCTGGACGCCGTCCGCGACGAGGTGTTCGGCTCCACGCTCGGCTGATCCGCCGCACCGCAGGGCGTCGGCCGGGGGCACCCGTCGCGCTGGCATGTAAATATCTTTCGCTACCGACGAGTTGGATGCAAGGTCTCGACATAGACGGATGTGAGGCTATACCGTACGGCCACCCGGCGTCCCGACCCCCGGGACGTCCGCCCCTCGGGGAGGAGTGACGGTGACCGAACGGAACCCCCAACCGCGTGCGAGCCACCTGCTCGGCGCCACCCTGATCGCGTCCCTCGCCATCGGCCTCACCGGCCAGCCCGCACTGGCCGGCCGACCCGGAGCCGACCTGCCGGCCGCCCCCGGCCCGGCCACCGTGACCGGAACACTCGCCGCCGCCTTCGACACGGCGGCAACCAGATACGACGTACCCCGTGACCTGCTCGTGGCGCTCGGCTACGCCGAAACGCACCTCGACGGGCACGCCGGAGCGCCCAGCGCCTCCGGCGGCTACGGCGTCATGCACCTGACCAGCAACCCGAAGCTGCACACCCTGGACGAGGCGGCCGCGCTGACCGGCCTCGGCCGGGACACCCTGCGCGGCGACTCCGCCGCCAACGTCACCGGCGCGGCGGCGGTGCTGCGGTCCTACGCCGACGCGGCCGGGCTCACCACCGCACAGCGCCGCGACGTCAACCGCTGGTATGGCCAGGTCGTCCGGTACGGCGGCGCCAGCACCCCCGCCGTCGCCCGGCTCTACGCCGACACCGTCTACGACCTGCTCGGCTCCGGCCTCGACGCCAGCACCGCCGAAGGGCCGGTACGGGTACCCGCCCGCAAGGTCGCCCCGGACCGGGGAGCCCTGCGCGACGTGGCCCCGCTCGGCAGCCCCGACGGGATGGGCATCATGAGCACCGACTACGGGCCGGCGGCCTGGGCCCCGGCGCACTCGGCCAACTACACCGTCGCCAACCGCGAGTCGACGTACCCGATCAACTACGTGGTGATCCACGTGACCCAGGGCTCGTACGCCGGCTCGATCAGCTGGTTCCAGAACCCGGCCTCACAGGTCAGCGCCCACTACACGATCCGCTCCTCGGACGGCGCGGTGACCCAGTCGGTACGGGAGAAGGACGTCGCCTGGCACGCCGGCAACTGGACCTACAACACCCAGTCGATCGGCATCGAACACGAGGGGTACGTCACCCAGCCCTCCTGGTTCACCGACGCCATGTACCGCTCCTCGGCCGCGCTGACCCGGCACCTCTGCGACCGGTACGGCATCCCGAAGGACCGGTCCCGGATCATCGGACACAACCAGGTCCCCGGCGCCACCCACACCGACCCGGGCCCGCACTGGAACTGGACCTACTACATGCAACTCGTCACCGGCTCGACCCCGCCGCCCGGCGGCTGGTCGCAGACGGTCGACAACTCCACCGCCGGCCGGTTCACCGCAGGGGCGAACTGGGGCACCTCGACGTACTCGTCCCAGAAGCAGGGCGCGGACTACCGGTTCGCCGACCCGGTCGAGTCGAGCGACCCGGCCTGGTACAAGGTGAACATCCCGGAGACCGGCAGCTACCGGGTGGACGCCTGGTATCCGGCCGACCCCGGCTACAACAGTTCGGCGCCGTACATCATCGCCACCACCACCGGCAACCAGACCGTCTACGTCGACCAGCGCTCCGGCGGTGGCGCCTGGCGCACCCTGGGCACCTTCACCCTGGCCGCCGGTGACGCGAACAAGGTGGCGGTGAGCCGGTGGACCGGCGGCACCGGCCTGGTCATCGCGGACGCCATCCGAGTCACCCGAGTCTGACGTGTAAGGAAGGGCCCCCGCTTATCGTTTTCTGTTGTAGCGGGGGCCCTTCCTTGCACTCAGGCGAGGTCGCGGCGGTGGAAGGCGGCGAACGCGCCGCCGAGGGCCAGCAGCGTCAGCCCGAGCAGCACGACGAGCCCGGCCGGCCAGAGGATCGAGTACGACAGGTCGCAGTAGCCCGACCCGGCCGCCGGGGCGCAGTCCCCGGCCATCGCCCAGAGCCTGATCCGGCCACCGACCCAGGCGATCACGTAACTGCTCAGCATCAACTGGTCCGGGCGGGCGACGTCGACGAGCCCCATCACGATCCGGCCGCCCACCTCCCACACCACGCCGTACGCGGCCGCCACGCCGAGCGCCGCCGAGGTGTGCCGACCCAGCGTCGCCGTGGCGAAACCCAGCGCGGTGACCATCAGCACCAGCAGCAGCCCCCGGGCGACGGTGCCGGTCAGATCGGTCCAGAACGCGGCGCCCGGACTGCCGGGCAGACCGCGTACCTCCGCGATGAGCCGGAACGCGCCGAGATAGACCGCCGAGGCGGCCACCGACACCCCCAGTACGCCGGCGAGCAGGGTGCCGAGCTTGGTGCCGAGGACGACCATCCGCCGTGGACGCCACAGCAGCAGGTTGGTCATCCCGCCGGAGGTGAGGTCCGCACCGATGTAGGAGGCGCCGACCAGGAAGCCGAAGAGGCAGAGGAAGGCGATCAGGAAGTACGTCAGGTCGAGGATCTGCCGGTCGAAGACGAAGACCCCGGTCAGGAAGTCCGAGGCGTCGATCCGGTCCGGGTGCAGGTCCGCGCAGTTCCCCTGGTAACGCACCTCCGGGGCGGACGCACCGGCGCGTTCGGCACGCAGGCAGTCGGCGTACCACTGCCGGGCGTCCACCCGCTGCTGCTCGGCCCGGGCCTCGGCCACGCCGATCTCGGCGGCGGTGGGCTGGTGCGAGCCGGCCAGCGTGGTGGCGACGGTGACCCCGAACGCGGTGACCAGCAGCACCAGCATGAGCTGTACGAAGCGACGCGCGGCCAGCCGGCCGATCTCGGCGCGTACCAGGTTCACGGCTCCGCCCTCGTCTCGTCGCTGCTGACGGTCATCTCGAGCGGGTCCTTCGGCGGGGCGTCCGGCAGCACCGACTCGTCGACCTGACGCGGCACCCCGGGGCGGGGCCGGGTGCCGGTGAGTTCCAGGAAGACGTCCTCCAGATCCGGGGTGAGCGGGACCAGCTCGCGGAGCCAGAGGCCCTGCTCACCGAGGATCCGGCTGACCCGGGCCGGGTCGTCGACCCCGGAGACGACCAGGTGGTCGGCGTGCACCGCGACCGGCAGCCCGGCCGCCTGGACCAACTCGACCGCCCGGGGTTGGTCGTCGGCGACCCGGATCCGGAACTCCCGGTGGTCGAAGCCGGCCAGCACCGCCTCGACGGGACCGGCGGCGACCCGGCGGCCCCGGGAGATGATCGTCACATGGTCGCAGATCTGCTGGATCTCGGCGAGGAGATGGCTGGAGACCAGCACCGTGACCCCGTCGGCGGCGAGGCCGCGCATCATGTCCCGCATCTGGCGGATCCCCGCCGGGTCCAGGCCGTTGGCCGGCTCGTCCAGGATCAGCAGCTCGGGCTCCTTGAGCAGGGCGGAGGCGACCGCCAGCCGCTGCCGCATGCCCAGCGAGTACGCCCGGACCTGCTCGTCGGCCCGGTCCCGCAACCCCACCTGCTCCAGTACCGCGTCGACCCGGCCGTGCGGCAGCCCACCGGCCACCGCGAGCAGCCGCAGGGTACGGCGGCCGCTGAAGTTGCCGAAGAACTGCGGGCTCTCCACGATCGCCCCGAGCCGGCCGACCACGGCGGGCAACCGCCCGGGCGTCGGCTCGCCGAACAGGGCCATCCGGCCGCTGTCCGCGCGGACCAGGCCGAGCAGCGTACGCAGGGTGGTCGTCTTGCCGGAGCCGTTCGGTCCGAGGAAACCGTGCACCTGGCCCGGCTCGACCCGCATGTCGAACCCGTCCAGCGCCACCCGGCTACCCCGGCGCAGACTCGTGAACGTCTTGCGCAGACCGGCTATCTCGATCACCGGCGGCACGTCCCACCTCCCGGCAACGTGACATACGACACGGCGCATCACCCTACGGCCCGGACGCTGCTCGCGGGGGGAACGGCGCTGCGTGGTTGGATGGTCGGGTGCGTGATGATCCGGTTTCCGTCCCCGCCGACGCCGGCTCCCCGGCACCGGTACCCCCGGACGTGGTGATCGACTTCCACGGCGTCGGCGTACTGCGCTCCGGCACTCCACTGTTGCGTGACGTGACCTGGCGGGTGTGGCCGGACGAGCGCTGGGTGGTCCTCGGGCCCAACGGCGCGGGCAAGACGACCCTGCTCAACCTGGCGGCCGGGCGGCTGCACCCGACCACCGGCCTGGTGCACGCGCTCGGCGAGCGGATCGGGCGTACCGACCTGGCCGAGCTGCGTACCCGGATCGGACTGACCACGGCGGCGCTCGCCGAACGCGTCCCGGCGGAGGAACGGGTCCGGGACGTGGTGCTGACCGCCGCCTGGTCGGTGGTGGGCCGCTGGCGCGAGCAGTACGACGAGATGGACGAGGCGCGGGCCAACGCCCTGCTCGGCCAGCTCGGCGTGCTGGCCCTGGCCGACCGCACGTACGGGACCCTCTCCGAGGGCGAGCGGAAGCGGACCCAGATCGCCCGCGCGCTGATGACCGACCCGGAGCTGCTGCTGCTCGACGAGCCGGCGGCCGGGCTCGACCTCGGCGGCCGGGAGGACCTGGTGGCCCGGCTCGCCGGCCTGGCCCACGACCCGGACGCTCCCGCACTGGTGCTGGTCACGCACCACGTGGAGGAGATCCCGCCCGGCTTCAGCCACGCCCTGCTGCTCCGCGAGGGTGGCGTCGTGGCGCAGGGGCCGCTCACCGAGACGGTCACCGGCGAGTACCTCTCCAAGACCTTCGGGCTACCGCTGGTGGTCGAACGCTCCGGCGACCGCTTCACCGCCCGCGCCGCCTGACCGACCCCCGCCCCGCGCACGTCAGCGGGTGGGAGCCTCGGCGGTGGTCGCGGTCGTGGTCGCGGCGCGGAGCATCGGCAGCAGCGTCTCGGCCGCCAGGGTGATCTGGGCGACCGCCGACTGGGCGTCGCGCGGTGGCACGAAGACCACCGCGTCGGCACTCGCCTCCCGCAGCCGGGTCACCGCCGTCGCGCACTGCTCGGCGCTGCCGGCCGCGGTGAACCGGTCGAGATAGTGCTCGGGCAGGGCCGCCGCCAGCGTCTCGGTGCCGGACGACCCGGCCAGCATGGCGGTGATCTCGTCGGCCAGCTCCGCGTCGGCCGGTGGCAGCACCCAGCCGCCGGCGAGCTGGGCGGCGAACTCGCGGCGCGCGCTGGCCCGGCCCTCGTCGAAGTCCAGGTGGGCGTAGACGGTGAGCCGGTGGTCGTCGGTACGGCCGGCCTCCCGGCGCCCTTCGTCGATCAGCCCCCGGGCCCAGCGCACGTACGCCGGACTGGCTCCCTCGGCCAGGATCGTGCCGTCGGCCACCCGGCCGGAGAGCCGCAGCGACTTCTCGGCGCGTACGCCGGTCGAGACCGGGGGCGGTTGCTCCGGCGGAAACTCCAGCGCCACCTCGTGCAGCCGGGCGTGCCGGCCGGCGACGGTGACCCGGTCCCCGGCCAGCAGGGCGCGTACCGCCGCCACGGTCTCGCCGAGCACCGCCAGCGGCGACGGGTGGCCGGCGCCGACCTGCCGGACCCAGTCCGGCACCCCGTGCCCGAACCCGGGCAGGATCCGGCCGGGAAAGAGCCGGGCGAGGTTGGCCAGCTCCATCGCGGCCAGCGCGGGGTTGCGGAACGCCGCCGGCAGGATCCCGATGCCGATCCTGAGGTGGTCGGTCACCGCCGCGGCGACGGCGGCACTGGAGACGGCTCCGCCGAAGAAGCAGTCCTCGACCACCCACAGCTCGTCGTAGCCCAGCCGCTCCACCAGCCGGGCGTACGCCGGAAGCTGCTCCGGGGCGGTGTCACAGCGGTACATCACTCCGATCGGCATCTGTCCCATGTCTGGCAGCCTGCCAGACGACACCGACGACGGCGCGTCCTAGACTCAGGCGGTCGCCGAAACGGGAGGTGCCGCCGGTGAGCCGGCCACGGGTCGTAGTCATGGGCAGCGCCAACATGGATCTGGTGGTCACCACCGGCGTCCTGCCGAAACCCGGCGAGACCGTCTTCGGCACCGACTTCGTGATGGTGGCCGGCGGCAAGGGCGCCAACCAGGCGATCGCGGCCACCCGGGCCGGCGCCGACGGGGCGCTGCTCGGCGCGATCGGCTCCGACTCGTTCGGGGTGACGCTCAAGGCCCGGATCTCGGCCGCCGGGGTGGACACCGAACGGGTCCGGGTGGTCTACGGCGCCTCCGGGGTGGCGGTCGTCACCGTGGACGCGGAGGGCGAGAACACGATCGTGGTCACCCCGGCCGCCAACTCGGCGTTCATCGGACTGACCGAGAGCGAGCTGACCGCCGTACGCGAGGCGGACGTGCTGGTCGCGCAGTTGGAGATCCCGGTCGGCACGGTGACCGAGGCGGCCCGGGCGGCCCGGTCCGCCGGCACCCGGGTGGTGCTGAACGCGGCGCCCGCCCAGCCGGTACCGGCCGAGTTGCTGGACGCCGTCGACCTGCTGGTGGTCAACGAGGCCGAGGCGCGGGCGATCGCCGGGTGCGGCCGGGAGAATCCGGCGGCGCTGCTCGACGTGGTGCCCCGGGCGGTACTGACCCTGGGCCGGCACGGTGCCTGGTACGGCGACCGCGACGGCACCGACGTGCACGTACCCGCGGTCAAGGTGGACCTGGTCGACTCCACGGCCGCCGGTGACGCCTTCACCGGCGCGCTCGCGGTGGCCTGGGGCGAGGGCCGGGAACTGGTCGACGCGGTGCGCTGGGCGAGCGCGGCCGGTGCCGCCTGTGCGCGCCGGCTCGGTGCCTCGGTCGCGTTGCCGCTCCGGGCCGAGATCGACGCCCTGTACGTCCCCGGGAGTTGATCCGGGGGCGCACGATGGAGGCATGGTGCGATTCGTCCTCAACCTGCTCTGGCTGATCTTCGGTAGCGGCATCGCCCTCGCCATCGGGTACGGGATCGCGGCCCTGATCTGCTTCGTGCTGGTCGTGACCATTCCGTTCGGCGTCGCCGCGCTGCGGCTGGCGTACTACTCGCTCTGGCCGTTCGGCCGGACCCTGGTGGCGAAGCCCGGCGCCGGGCTCGGGTCAGGGCTGGCCAACGTGCTCTGGGTGGTGCTGGCCGGTTGGTGGCTGGCGCTGGCGCACATCGTCGCCGGGATCGCGCTCTGCGTGACGATCATCGGGATCCCGTTCGGCATCGCCAACTTCAAGCTGGTCCCGGCGGCGTTCTGGCCGCTCGGCCGGGAGGTGGTGGAGGTCGACGACCTCCGGCGCCCGGCGGCGACGTCGGCCCCGGCAGCCTGACCCGGGCAGGCTGCCGCCGCACACCGAGCCGGTCGGTGGGTGGGGCCGGCGCCGGGCGGAGTCAGGTGGTGCCGGGCAGCGCCTGGCGGCTGCGGCGCAGGAAGTCCTGCTCGACCGCGTTGCGGCTCAGCGCGGCGGCGGCGTCGTAGGCGTGCGCGGCCTCGGCGGTACGGCCCAGCCGGCGCAGCAGGTCGGCCCGGACGGCGTGGAACACGTGGTAGCCGCCGAGGTCCAGGTCGTCTACCAGGGCCAGCGCGGCGGCCGGCCCGGCGACCTCGGCGAGCGCGACCGCCCGGTTCAGCGCCACTACCGGGCTCGGGGCGATCGCCAGCAGGTGGTCGTAGAGCTGGAGGATCTGCCCCCAGTCCGTCTCGGCGGCGGTCGTCGCGTCCGCGTGCACCGCGTTGATCGCCGCCTGGATCTGGTACGGCCCCGGCCGGTCGCGGCGCAGGCAGCGCCGGACCAGCGCCTGCCCCTCCGCCACGAGCCGCCGGTCCCAGCGGTTACGGTCCTGCTCGGCCAGGCGCACCAGGGCGCCGTCCGGACCGGTGCGGCTCGGGCGGCGTGACTCGACCAGCAGCATCAGGGCGAGCAGTCCCAGTACCTCCGGCTCGTCGGGCATGAGCTCGGCGAGCAGCCGGCCGAGGCGGATCGCCTCGACGGCGAGGTCCGGCCGGCCGAGCCGCTCGCCGGAGCTGGCGGTGTGTCCCTCGTTGAACACCAGGTACAGCACGGCGAGTACGGCCCCGAGCCGGTCCGGCAGGTCGGCCTCGGCCGGCACCCGGTACGGGATGCGGGCGGCCCGGATCTTGCCTTTGGCGCGTACCAGGCGTTGGGCCATGGTCGGCTCGGGGACCAGGAAGGCGTGTGCGATCTGCGCGGTGCTCAGTCCACCCAACAGGCGCAGGGTCAGGGCGACCCGGGCGGCGGGGGCGAGTGCCGGATGGCAGCAGGTGAAGATCAGGCGTAGCCGTTCGTCCCGCACGGGTCCCTCCTCGTCCGGCCCGCTGCCGACGTACGGCGCCGGTTCTTCGGGGGTGTGCAACAGGGCGGCCCGGGCGTGCCGGTCCGCCCGGGTGGACTCGCGGCGGAGCTGGTCGATCGCCCGGTTCCGGGCGGTGGTGATGATCCAGCCGGCCGGGCTCGGCGGCGTGCCCTCGACCGGCCACCGCCGGATCGCGGTGGCGAACGCGTCCTGCACCGCGTCCTCGGCGGCGTCGATGTCGCCGAGGACGCGGATCAGTACGGAGACGGCCCGGCCGTACTCGGCCCGGAACGCCCGCTCGACGTCGGCGGCGGTCGCCGGCGCCCGCCCGGGGCGGTGCTCCGGGCGGGGCGCCTGGCCCGACGCGGCGCCCCGCTTCCGACGAGGTGCCCGTGCCGGGTGGGGCGGCTCAGGCACGGGGCGGATCGCAGCTGTCGGCCTCGTCGGCCAGTGGCCGTACCTCGATCGGCAGCAGACCGATCGCCCGGGCCAGCTTGCCGCCCCACTCCAGCGCCGCGTCGAGGTCGGGAGCCTGGATTACGGTGAACCCGCCGAGGTGCTCCTTGCCCTCGGTGTACGGCCCGTCGGTCATCAGCACCTCGCCGCCGTGGTGCCGGAGCACGGTCGCGGTGCTCGCCGGGTGGAGTCCGGCGGAGAAGACCCACGCTCCGGCGGCCTTCATCTCCTGGTTCAGGGCCGCCAGGTTCTCCATGATCGGGTCCAGGATCTCCGGGCCCGGCGGCTCGCCGTCGCCCTGGTAGATGCTGAGCAGGTACTGCTGCATGGTCCGCGACCTCCTGTTCCACCGCCGGCACGGCACCGGCGGCCTCTCCACCTCTACACGAACGGCGGCCCGCCGGATCGACACCTTCGTCGAGGAATTCGCCCGGCCGGTGCCCGTACTGCCGCGCTGAGCAGGGACGAAACATTTTCGTAACGGGGTCTTGACGGGTCGCGGGGAGCGGACCAGACTTCCCGGAAACGTTTACAAGTCAGGAGCGGAGGTTCGGTGCATGGGTCGTAAACGTTTACAACCCTCCGCCGACGGCCGGCCGACCGTGCATACCGTGGCGGCCCGGGCCGGCGTCTCGATCGCCTCGGCCTCGCGCGTCCTGAACGGCGTCGGCGGCAGCGCCGAGACGGTCCGCCGGGTCCGCGAGGCGGCGGCCGAGGTCGGCTACGTGCCGAACGCCATCGCCCGGTCCCTCCAGGCCCAGCGCACCGGCCTGGTCGCGCTCGCCGTGGCGGACATCGGCAACCCGGTCTACGTGGCGATGATGCGGGCCATCGAGGCCGTCGTCGCCTCCTCCGGCCGACAACTCCTGGTGCACGCCACCGGCGGCGAGATCGACAGCGAGACCGACCTGCTGCGCCGGCTCGCCAACCGCTACGTGGACGGCATGATCATGTCCCCGATCCGGATCACCGATCGCCACCTCGACGCGATCGTGGTCAGCCCGGTCCCGGTCGTCGTGGTCGGACAGTTGCCCGACGACGCGCCGGTGGACAACGTCCGGACCGACTCGCGGGCCGGCGTGGCGCTCGCCGTCGACCACCTGGTCGCGGCCGGGCGGCAGCGGATCGGCTTCGTCAACGGCCCGCTGGACACGGTGCCGGGCGCGGCCCGGGACGCCGGCTTCCGCGCCGCGCTGGCCAGCCACGGCATCCCGGTCGACGAGCGGCTGATCGAGGTCGGCGACTTCCAGTACGCCGCCGGCCGGGAGGCCGCGGCCCGGCTCTTCGCCCGGGCCGAGCCCGACGCGCTGCTCTGCGCCAACGACCTGATCGCGGTCGGTGCGCTGCACGCGCTGCTCACCGCGGGGCGCCGGGTGCCCGAGGACGTGGCGCTGGTCGGCATGGACGACACCGAACTGGCGCAGATGGCCTTTCCCCAGCTCTCCAGCGTCTCGCTGGGCTCCGCCGACCGGGGACGGCGGGCGGCCGAACTCCTGCTGGAGCGGGTCGCCGACCCCAGCCTGCCGCCCCGGCGCGAACACGTCGCCCCGAGCCTGGCGGTACGCGCCTCCAGCACCGTCGGCGGCCCGACCCGAAGCGATCTACCGCCGGCCCGGCGGCCCGCGACCGGCCCGGCGAGCCGCCCCTCGACGGCTCCGGCCGGCGGCACCGGTGGGGTGACCTCGTGACCACGCTGGCCGAACGACCCGACCTCGACCGGACCGGTCGGGGCGGCCGCTCCCGCCGCCGCTCCGACCGGACCACCGTCTACCTGCTACTGCTCCCGTCCCTGCTGCCGGTACTGGTGCTGTCGGTCTTCCCGCTGCTGCGCGGCATCTACCTCGGCTTCACCGACGCCCGGGCCGGCCGGAACGTCGAGGTCAGCTTCACCGGCCTGGCGAACTACCGGGAACTGCTCGGCGACAGCCTGTTCTGGAGTTCGTTCCGGATCGGCCTGCTCTGGGCGTTCGGGGTGACGGTGCTCCAGTTCCTGCTCGCCCTCGGGCTGGCCCTGCTGCTCGACCAGCGGCTGCGGTTCCGGGGCGTGGCCCGGGTGCTCGCCGTCGTGCCCTGGGCGATGCCACCGGTGGTGGTCGGCATCCTGTGGCGGCTGGTCTACCACCCGGATGCCGGGCTGCTCAACGAGTTCCTGCACCGGATCGGCGCGGACGGGCTCCGCACCACCTGGCTCGGCGACTTCAACACCGCCCTGCCGGCAGTGATCATCGTCGGGGTCTGGGCCGGCATGCCGCAGACCACCGTCGTACTCCTGGCGGGGTTGCAGGGCGTGCCGCGCGAGTTGCACGAGGCGGCCGCGATGGACGGAGCCGGGGCGTGGCAGCGGTTCCGCAACGTCACGCTTCCCTCGCTGATGCCGGTGATCGTGGCGATCACCTCGCTGGACTTCATCTGGAACTTCAACTCGTTCGGCCTGGTCTACGTGCTCACCGCCGGTGGGCCGGGCGGCCGCACCATGCTGCCGATGCTCTTCGCCTACGAGGAGGCGTTCCGGTACGGCAACTACGGCTACGCGGCGGCGCTCGGCAACGTGATGGTGGTGATCGTCGTGGCGTTGCTCGCGGTGTACCTGCGGCGCCGGCTACGGGAGGCGAACTGACGATGGCGCGGACCGACGTAACGCGCGGGACCGGCCGCCGCAGGCGGGTCGGCCGGGGACTGCAGTACCTGGCCCTCTCGGCGTACCTGGTGTTCCTGGCGTTCCCGCTGGTGTGGCTCCTCTCCACCTCGTTCAAACCACCCCGTGAACTGGTCAAGCTGCACCCCACGCTGATACCGGAGAGCCCGACGCTGGCCAACTTCGTGCAGGCCTTCACCGAGCAGGAACTCGGCCGGGCGGCCTGGAACAGCATCCAGGTGTCGCTGGCCTCGGCCCTGCTCACCGTGCTGATCGCGACCCCGGCGTCGTACGCACTCGCGCGTTTCCGGACCCGGCTGGGCACGGTCGCGCTGGGCTGGGTACTCCTCTCCCAGCTCTTCCCGTTCGTCCTCCTGATCATCCCGATCTTCCTGGTGTTGCGGCAGGCCGGACTGGCCAACACGCACGCCGGGCTGGTGCTGATCTACGTGGTCTGGGCGCTGCCGTTCGCGCTCTGGATGCTCCAGGGCTTTGTCCGCAACATTCCCCGTGAGCTGGAGGAGGCGGCCTCGGTCGACGGCGCCAACCGGGTACAGACGCTGCGCCGGGTGATCTTCCCATTGCTCACCCCGGGCCTGGTCGCCACCGCGCTGTTCGCGTTCATCTCCGCCTGGAACGAGTTCTTCTTCGCCCTGGTGCTGATCAAGACTCCGGAGCTGGCGACCCTGCCGGTCGCGCTGGCCCGGTTCGTCGGCATCGAGGGCACCGCCCGGCTCGGGCCGCTGGCGGCCGGCTCGCTGCTGGCCACCCTCCCCAGTCTGGTCTTCTTCGCCGTCATGCAGCGCCGGCTGGCCTCCGGGTCGCTCGCCGGTGCCGTCAAGGGATAACGCACACAACCACCACAGGAGGTAGCCCCCGTGCTCGACAGAGTTTCCCGACGAAGAGTTTCCCGGCGGGTCGCCGCCGCCGCGCTGGCCGGCGTCGTCGGACTCGGTGCGCTCGCCGCGTGTGGCGGCGGGAGCGGAGACGACGAGAGTTCCGGTCCGGCCAAGCTGCGCTTCCTCAGCCTGGCCTGGCAGAAGGAGTCGCTCCAGGCCAACAAGGACCTGGTCGCCAAGTGGAACGCCGAACACCCGGACATCCAGGTCGAGTACGTCCAGGGCGACTGGAACTCGGTGCACGACCAGTTGCTGACCGCCTTCGAGGGCGGCGACGCCCCGGACATCGTGCACTACGAGGCGGCGTCGATCGGCGAGTTCAGCAAGCAGGGCTACCTTGCCGACCTGGCAGGCCTGCTCTCCGACGACTTCAAGGGTCAGATCGACAAGGGGATCTGGGACACCGCGACGTTCGACGGCAAGGTGACCGGCGTGCCGTTCCTGCTGGAGTCGCAGGTGGTGATCGCCAACAAGAAGCTGCTGGACGCGGCCGGCGTCGCGGTGCCGCCCGCCGACGGCGGCTGGACCTGGGACGAGTTCCAGGCCAACGCGCAGAAGCTGACCGGTCCCGGCAGGTACGGCGTCGCCTGGGCGCTGAAGTCGCCGACGAACCGGGTGATGAACCTGGCGCTCAACTTCGACGGCAAGTACTTCTACACCGACGGCGGCAAGACCGAGGTGCGGATCGGGGAGGCCGAGAAGGAGGTGCCGAGACGGATCCACGACATGCTCTACACCAGCAGGACCGCCTCGCCGGAGGCGCTGGGGATGAGCGGCGCCGACACCCTGCCCGGCTTCTTCGCCGGCAAGTACGCGATGATTCCCGGCTCGGTGTCGCTGCGCCAGCAGATGGTCGAGCAGGCGCCGGCCGGCTTCGAGTGGGTGACGATCCCGCCGGTGAAGGGCGTCTCGGCCAACCAGGCCGCCAACCCGCAGACCCTTTCGGTCGCGGCCGACTCGGCGCACCAGAAGCAGGCGGCGCAGTTCCTGGAGTACTTCCTCAACCCGACCAACATGGCCGCGCTGGCCAAGGGCGACTGGCTGGTGCCGACCGGGAAGCAGGCGAACGAGGAACTGGTCAAGGCGACCGGCGGCAAGCAGGGCTGGGATGTCGCGGCGGACAGCGCCAAGGACCTGACGGTGGCGCCGTTCCAGATGGTCGACGGTTACCCGGAGTGGAAGCTGAAGTACGCCACCCCGGCCCTCCAGCAGTACTTCGCCAACAAGATCACGCTCGACCAGCTCGGTACGCAGCTCGTCGACGGTGGGAAGCAGGTCCTGAGGTAACCATGGAACACTTGCTCGACAAGTCGGTCGGCTGCCTGGTCGGCGCCGCGGTGGGCGATGCGCTCGGCGGGGCCACGGAAACGGCGCTGCCCGAGCAGATCCGGGCCCGGTACGGCGACTGGGTGCGGGGCGTCGCACCGCCGTTCCACGCCGACTGGGCCACCGCGCGGCCATTGGCGCCGTACCACAAGGGCGACGGGCACATCACCGACGACACGTTGATGACCCACGCGCTGGTGCGGGCGTACACGAGCAAGCGCGACCACCTCGACGCGTACGACGTGGCGGAGCTGCTCGTGCCCGACCTGCTCGAGCGGGTGGTCTACATCCCGGACCTGGAGCGGGAGGGGGTGACCTTCCACCGCCTCGCCGCCGCCGAGCGGTGGCTGGTCACCCGCCTGCACCACGCGCACGCCGACCCTCGGGAGGCCGGCGTCGGCAACATCGTCAACTGCGGTGCGGCGATGTACATGGCCCCGGTGGGGATCGTGAACGCGGGCGACCCGGCCGGTGCGTACGCCGAGGCGGTGGAGATCGCCGGGGCGCACCAGCACAGCTACGGCCGGGAGGCGGCGGCGGTGCTGGCCGCGGCGGTGGCGGCGGCGATGGCCCCCGGCGCGGGCGTGGACGACGTGCTGGCCGCGGTGCTCGACCTGGCCCGGGACGGCACCCGGGCGGCGATCGCCGCCGTGGTGGAGGAGGCCGAGGGGTACGCCGACTGGCGCGACGCCATCGCACCGCTGCGCGCCGCGGTGGCCCCGTACGACACGGTCGGCGAGGAGTACCGCAACCCGGGGTTGGGGGCGCGGCGACCCAGCCGGCTGCACTCGATCGAGGAGTTGCCGGTCGCCCTCGGCATGCTGGTGGTGGCCAAGGGAAACCTGCCCGAGGCGGTGCTCGGCGCGGTCAACTACGGCCGGGACGCCGACTCGACCGCCACCATGGCCGGGGCGATCGCCGGGGCGCTCGGCGGTGCGGCGGCGGTCCCGGCGCAGTGGTCGGCGACGGTCGCGGAGGCGTCCCGGACCGACCTGGTCGCACCGGCGAAGGAGCTGGCCGAGGTGGCGGCGGAGGTCTTCGCGCGGGACCGCGAGCGGTTCACCCGGCGCGCCGAGCGGTTCGCCGGACTCTCATGAGGCTCAGCTGGGTGCAGCCGGAGGATCTGCTGCCGCACGAGCTGGCGGCCAGCGCCGACGAGGGGCGGGACGTCTCGGCGGTCGCGCGGCGCTGGACGGCGGCCGGTGGTTCGGTGCTGCCGCCGGTCAGCGGGGCGTCGGCCGAGCCCGCCGGCCCGGAGCTGCGGGCACTGGCCGTGGAGCTGCTCGACGAGTGCGACGCGCTGCCGTCGACCCGTTCGGCGGCCGAGCCGACCGAGCTGGCCGCGATCCGGGCGAGCTGGCCGGCGTCGTACGGGCTGCCGACCGGGGCGCCGGAGCCCGACCGGTTGCACGGCGGTTGGCTGGGCCGGGCGGTCGGCTGCCTGCTGGGCAAGCCGGTGGAGAAGATCCCCCGGCAGGGCATCCGGGAGATCCTGACCGCCACCGGGCGGTGGCCGCTGGCCGGCTACTTCACCGGAGTCGGGCTGCCGGCCGAGGTGGCGGCCCGCTGGCCGTGGAACCGGCGCAGCGCGCCGACCAGCCTGGCCGAGAACATCGACGGGATGCCGGAGGACGACGACCTCAACTTCGCGCTGCTGGCGCTGCGGATCCTGGAGACGCACGGCCGGGAGTTCACCAGCGCCGACGTGGCCCAGGCGTGGCTGGACTGGCTGCCCGGGGGACGGGTCTTCACCGCCGAGCGGGTGGCGTACCGGAACCTGCTGCTCGGGCTGGCCCCACCGCAGACGGCGCTGCGGCACAACCCGTTCCGGGAGTGGATCGGCGCCCAGATCCGCACCGACGTGTACGGCTGGGTGCACCCGGGCCGGCCGGACCTGGCGGCCGAGCTGGCCCACCGGGACGCGGTCGTCAGCCACGTCCGGGGCGGGGTGCACGGTGCGCTCTGGGTGGCGGCGATGACCTCGGCCGCCGTGGTGGCCTCCGACGTGGACGCCGTACTCGACGCGGGCGAGTCGGTGCTGCCGCCGCAGAGCCGGTTCGCGGCGACGGTACGCGAGGCCCGCGCCCTCGGCGCCGGGGCGGCGGCCCGCTCGACCGACTGGGAGTCGGTGCTGGACACCCTCTACGCCCGGCACGGCCACCTGCACTGGGTGCACGTACGCAACAACGCCGCCCTGGTGGCGGCGGCGTTGGCGTACGGCCGGGGCGACCTGGTCCGGTCGATCTGCGCGGTGGTCAGCGGTGGCTGGGACACCGACTCCACCGGGGCGACGGTCGGCTCGGTGACCGGGGCGCTGACCGGTGCCGCCGGGCTGCCGGCCGAGTGGACCGGACCGCTGCGCGGGCGGCTGCGCAGTAGCATCGCCGGCTTCGACGGCGTGACCTTCGAGGAGTTGGCCGAACGGACCGGGCGGCTGGGGGAGGAATCATGACGACGGTGGAATCCGGCGAGGTCCGGGTGGTGGTGGTCGGCAGCGCCAACCTGGACCTGGTGGTGTCGACGCCGACGCTGCCCCGGCCCGGCGAGACGGTGCTCGGCGACGCGCTGCGGACCGTTCCCGGCGGCAAGGGCGCCAACCAGGCGGTGGCGGCTGCCCGGGCCGGGGCCAGGTGCGACTTCGTCGGCGCGGTCGGGCAGGACGGCTTCGCCGACCAGCTCCGGAACAACCTGGCGGAGGCGGGGGTGGACCTGCGCCGGCTGCGTACCGTGCCGGGTCCGTCCGGGGTGGCGCTGATCGCGGTGGACGCGCGGGCCGAAAACCTGATCGTGGTGGCGCCGGGCGCGAACGGCGAACTGACCAGCCTGGACGCGGACGACCGGACGACGGTGGAGGCGGCGGACGTGCTGCTCTGCCAGTTGGAGGTACCGCTGCCGGCGGTCGCCCAGGCCGCACGGTGGGGCCGGGGCGCCGGTACCACGGTGGTGCTGAACGCCGCGCCGGCCCGCGCGCTGCCGGCGGACCTGCTCGACGTCGTCGACCTGCTGGTGGTCAACCAGGTCGAGGCGGCCGTGGTGGCCGGCGTCGCCGCCGAGACCGGCGTGGAGACGCTGCTGGACGCGCTGCTGGCCCTGGTACCGCGGGTGGTCATCACGCTCGGCGCCGACGGCGTGCGCTACGCCGACCGGCTCGGCCTGCGGCTGGCGGTCGAGGCGCCGACGGTCGAGGCGGTCGACACCACCGCGGCCGGGGACGCGTTCACCGGTGCGCTGGCGGTGGCCTGGGCGCAGCGGCGCGGGCCGGTCGAGCCGGCGGCGGTGACGGCGGCGCTGCGCTGGGCCTGTGCGGCGGGTGCCGCCTGCGCGCGGCGGCCCGGCGCCTCCACCGCGCTGCCCAGCCGGGACGAGATCGACGCCCTCTACGCACAGACCTACCCGGAGCCGGCATGACGTTCAACCCCTATGTCCCGAGGCCGATCGACCTGCCCACGGCGGTGCCGCTGGCAGCGCACGCCGACCTGTCGGTGCTGGACGAGGCGAAGATCTTCGCCGCTCCGGAGGATCCGGCCCGGTGGCCGGCCTGGCGGGATCGGCTGACCCGCTGGCGGACCGAGGCGCGGGCCCGGCTCGGCTACGACGGCGGGCACTACGCCGAGATCGCCGGGGACTGCTTCACCGTCTGCCTGGTCTGGCTCTGGGACGAGACGCTCTACGACGCCGAGCGCGGCGTCTTCACCGTCGAGGGCTTTCTCGACCGCGCGGAACGCGACTTCGGCGGCTTCGACGGGGTGGTGCTCTGGCACGCGTACCCGGTGATCGGGCTGGACGACCGCAACCAGTTCGACTTCTACCGGCAGGTGGCAGAGCTGCCCGAGCTGGTCCGGGCGTTCCAGGCGCGTGGCGTCCGGGTTTTCGTCGACTACAACCCGTGGGACGTCGGTACTCGTCGGGCGCGGCGCTCCGACGCCGACGAGGTCGCCGCGCTCGCCGGCTGGCTGGGCGTGGACGGCGTCTTCCTGGACACCCTGAAGGAGGGCGCGGGCGAGCTTCGGAAGACCCTGGACGCGGTCCGGCCCGGAATGGTGCTGGAGGGCGAGTCGCGGGTGCCGCTGGCCCGGATCGCCGACCACGCGATGTCCTGGGCGCAGTGGTTCGCCGACTCGCCGGTGCCGGGGGTGCTGCGGGCGAAGTGGTTCGAGCGGCGGCACATGCTGCACCACACCAGGCGCTGGCACCGCGACCACCTCGACGAGCTGCACTCGGCCTGGCTCAACGGGGCCGGGGTGCTGGTCTGGGAGAGCGTCTTCGGGGTCTGGGTCGGCTGGAACGAACGGGACCGGGCGCTGCTGCGGGCGATGCGCCGGGTGCAGCGCGGCCACGCTGCCTGGCTGCGCGCCGAGGACTGGACCCCGCTCGCCGACCACGTCGCCGGAACCGAGGTGTACGCCTCGCGCTGGCTGCACGACGGCACTCCGCTGTGGACGGTGGCCAACCGGGGCGGGGCGTACGACGGGCCGTGGCTGGTCACCGAGGAGCGTCCCGGCCACCGCTGGTACGAGCTGACCACCGGTGCCGAGCTGACCGCCACCCCGGCCGGTCCCGGTCGGGTAGCCGTCGGCGGCGCGCTTCCGGCGGGTGGGATCGCCGCCGTGCTCGCCACGGTCGAGGAGTTGACGCTGCCCCGGCACGCCCCCGCCGGAGGTGACCCGAACTTCCCGGCCCGGGCAGCGGTCCGCCGGGCCGCGCCGGTGGCGCGCCGCGACGACGTACCCGACGGGATGCGGGCGGTCGACGGCGGGCGGCGGGAGTTGCTGGTCCGGTACCGGCAGCGGGAGACCGGGCTCTACGGCGAGGCGCCGTACGTCGACGAGTGGAAGCCGCTGCCGCCCCGACTGCACCAGCCGGTGACCCTGCACCGGACCGTTCAGATCGGACGGTTCGCCATCGCCGAGCGTGAGGTGACCGTCGCCGAGTACGCCGAGTTCGTCCGGGTCACCGGCTATCGCCCGCTCCGGCCGGAGCGCTGGCCGTGGGCGGACGGTGGGCTGCCGGGGCCGGCCGACGGGCCGGCCACGCACGTGGAGCTGGCCGACGCCCGGGCGTACGCGGGCTGGGCGGGGCTGCGGCTGCCGACCGAGGACGAGTGGCAGGTCGCCGCCGAGTCGGGACTGCTGCGCCGGGCCGAGCCGCTGGTCTGGAACCTGACCGAGAGCGAGCACACCGACGGGCGTACCCGGTTCGTGATCCTCAAGGGCGGTGCCGCGTACCGGGCGGACGGCTCGGACTGGTATCTCGACGGCGGGCCGCAACCGCCGGAGGCGTCGGTGAAGCTGCTGACCCTCGGCGCCGGACTGACCCGTTCGGAGTCGATCGGCTTCCGCTGTGCCGTCGACCTGTAGCCCGTGGCGCAGCTAGGAGGAAGGAACCCGATGAGGAGACCATGGCGGCTCGGCGGTGTGGCCGGGGTACTGCTGCTCTCGGTCGGCCTGGTCGGCGCGGTGCCCGGCGGCGCCGTGGCGGGCCGGGACCGGGCCGGGACGGTGAGCACCGCCAGCGCACCGTCGGCGGCGCTCGGCTCGCCGATCGACTACACCGTCTACCTGCCGCCCGGCTACGCCGACCGGCGTAACACCACCGTCCGGTATCCGGTGCTCTACCTGCTGCACGGGCGCGGCGACACGATGTCGGCCTGGACCCGGGTGACGGCCGACCTGGACCGGATGATCGCCGACGGCGAGCTGCCGCCGGTCATCGCGGTACTCCCGGACGCGCCGTGGAGCGGCCGGGGAAGCTGGTACGTCGACTCCGGCTACACCGGGGCGGACGATCCGGGCCGACCGGTCGAGACCGCGCTCACCCGCGACCTCGTATCCTATGTGGACTCCACTTATCGCACCGCCGCGCACCGGGGCGCCCGGCTGGTCGGCGGCTATTCGATGGGCGGGTACGGCGCACTCCGCTACGCGCTGGCCCACCCGGACCTCTTCGCGAACGCGCTGGTGCTGAGCCCGGCGGTCTACCACCCGCTGCCGCCGGCCGACTCCTCGGCCCGGGAGTACGGCGCCTTCGGCGTGGGCGACGAACGCTTCTCGGCCGAGGTCTACCGCCGGCTGAACTATCCGGCCCTGCTGCCGACCCTCGACCCGGAGCTGCCCGTGCGGATGTTCATCGCCGTCGGCGACGACGAGTGGGCCAACCCGGACCCGGCGGAGGCGGCACACGACCTCGACTACGAGGCCGCCACGCTCTACAACACCGTGCGACGCTCCGAGGTGGTCTCGGCGCAGTTCCGGGTCGTCGACGGCGGCCACGACTGGGACGTCTGGCGGCCGTCCTTCGTGGACGGGCTGCGGCAGCTCGCCCCGACCCTGAGCGCCGCCCCGCCGGCCGCACCGCCCGGACCGCCGCACGGCACTCCCGGCACCGACTGGGCCGGTGGCGTCGCGGCGGCCCCGGACGGCGGCGCGACCATCGGGTACGCCGCCAGCGGCCCGGTCGCCGGCCAGCCGTACGCGGGCGGGCTCGACGCCGTACTCACCCGGCTCGGCCCCGACCGCCGTACGCCACAGTGGACAGCGCAGTTCGGCACTCCGGCGAACGAGCGGCTCTACGGTGTCGTGCCGACCGCTGACGGTGGCGTGCTGACCGCCGGCTACACCCGGGGCGACCTGGACGGGACGCATCCGGGCAGCCCGGCCGACGACGGGTTCGTGACCAGGCTGACCGGCACCGGAGAGCGGGCCTGGCTGACCCAGCTCGGCGACCCGGTCAAGGCGGACCGGTTCTACGGCATCGCACCCGCCCCGGACGGCGGTGCCTACGTCGCCGGCTACACCAGCGGCGCGTACGCCGGCACCAGCGCCGGGGACAAGGACGCCCTCCTGGTGCGGGTCGGCCCCGACGGGCGGGTCGCCTGGAGCCGCCAGTTCGGCGGCAGCGGCGAGGACAAGGCGTACGCGGTCGCGGCCGACGCCTCCGGCGTCTTCCTCGCCGGCAGCAGCTCCGCCGGGATGCCCGGCGCCGCCCACCTCGGTGGCGCGGACAGCTGGCTGGCCCGGTTCACCCCGGCCGGTAGTCGACAGTGGACGGTCGCCGACGGTGGCCCCGGTGATGACCTGCTGACCGGGCTCGCCGTGACCACCAGCGGCACCGTGGTCGCCACCGGCGGTACCGGTGGGGAGGCCACGGCCGGCGGCACCGACGTGCTCACCGTGGCGTACGACGCGAATGGCCGGCAGCGGTGGCGGACCGTCAGCGGCGGCTCCGGCGACGACGCCGGGGCCGAGGTGCTGGCGCTGCCCGACGGTGAGGTCGCCGTGGTCGGCTTCACCCACAGCGCCCTTGGCGTACCGGCCGGTGCGGCGGACGTGCTGACCCTGCGGCTGGACCGGCGCGGCAAGCAGGTGCTGGCGGCGCAGTACGGCACCGCCCGGGACGACGCGGTGGACGCCTTCGGCGAGGAGAACGTCTACGCCACCCGGACCGGCGACGGAAAACTGCTGGTCAGTGGCTTGACGATGGGAAGTCCGGCCGGTGCTGCGGCGCTCGGCAACGGCGACGTCTTCGTGGCGTCGGTCGACCCGACGGGAGGACTGCCGTGACGGAGAAAAGTTCCGGTCCGGCCGCGCTGGCCGGGGTGAAGGTGGTGGAGCTGGCCACCCTGTTCGCCGGGCCGCTCGCCACCGCGTTCCTCGGCGACTTCGGTGCCGAGGTGGTCAAGGTGGAGCACCCGGCGAAACCCGACCCGTCCCGGGGACACGGGCCGGCGAAGGACGGGATCGGGTTGTGGTGGAAGGTGCTCGGCCGCAACAAGCGGACCGTCACCGCCAACCTCTCCGACCCGGCCGGCGCCGAGGTACTGCGCCGACTGGTCGCCGACGCCGACGTACTGGTGGAGAACTTCCGGCCCGGCACGCTGGAGCGCTGGGGGATCGGCCCGGCCGAACTGCACGCGGTCAACCCCCGGCTGGTGATCGCCCGGATCAGCGGCTTCGGCCAGTTCGGCCCGTACGCCCGGCGGCCCGGGTTCGGCACCCTCGCCGAGGCGATGAGCGGGTTCGCCGCCGCTACCGGCGAGCCGGACGGTCCGCCGACGCTGCCGCCGTTCGGGCTGGCCGACTCGGTGACCGCGCTCGCCACCGCCTACGCGGTGATGCTGGCGCTGCGCGCCCGGGACGTCACCGGGGCCGGTCAGGTGGTCGACCTGGCGATCATCGAGCCGATCATGGCGATGCTCGGCCCGCAGATCACCTGGTACGACCAGCTCGGCTACCTCCAGCCCCGGCTCGGCAACCGGTCGAACAACAACGCGCCCCGGAACACGTACCGGTGCGCGGACGGGCGCTGGGTGGCGGTGTCGACCAGTGCGCAGAGCATCGCCGAGCGGGTGCTCCGGCTGGTCGGCCGCCCCGAACTGGTCGACGAGCCGTGGTTCGGCACCGGCAGCGGACGGGCCGCACACGCCGACGAGCTGGACGCCGCCGTCGGGACCTGGGTGGCGGCGCGGGACCGGGACGAGGTGGTGGCCGCCTTCGAGGAGGCGCAGGCGGCGGTCGCGCCGATCTACGACGTACCGGACATCCTCGCCGATCCGCAGTACACGGCGCTGGGCACGGCGGTCTCGGTGCCCGACCCCGACCTCGGGCCGGTGCGGATGCAGAACGTGCCGTTCCGGATGTCGGCGACGCCGGGGAAGATCCGGCACACCGGTCGGGCGCACGGCCAGGACACCGACGAGGTGTTGGCCGCGCTCGGCCTCACCGCCGAGGAGATCGCGCGGTTGCGGGCGGCGGGAGCGATCTGATGCTGCTCACCCTGCTCTACGTGCCCGGCGACCGGCCGGACCGGTTTGCCAAGGCGGTCGACTCCGGTGCCGACGCGGTGATCGTGGACCTGGAGGACGCGGTGGTGGCGGCCCGCAAGGTGTACGCCCGGGACGCCGCCGCCGAGTTCGTCGCCGCCCCCCACCGGGTGCCGGTCTTCGTCCGGGTCAACGAGCTGACCGGACCGGATGTCGCCGCCGACCTCGACGCGCTGGCCGGTGCACCGGGGCTGGCCGGGCTGCGACTGCCCAAGGTGGAGTCGCCGGAGGCGGTGCGGGCGGTCGCCGCGCGGGTGCCGGTGCCGCTGCATCCGCTGGTCGAGTCGGCGGTCGGGGTGGAGCGGGCGTACGAGATCGCCGGGGCGCATCCGGCAGTCGCCTCGATCGGGCTCGGCGAGGCGGACCTCCGCTCCGACCTCGGGGTGACCGCCGAGGACGGGCTCTCCTGGGTACGCGGCCGGATCGTCGTCGCCGCCCGCGCCGCCGGCCTGCCGCCCCCGCTCCTGCCGGTGTACGCCAACGTCACCGACCTGGCCGGGCTGGCCGAGTCCTGTGCGGCCGGCCGCCGGATGGGTTTCGTCGGCCGGACCGCGATCCATCCCCGGCAGTTGCCGGTGATCGTGGCGGCGTTTCGGCCCTCGGCCGAGGAGGTGTCCCGGGCCCGGGAGCTGCTGGACGCGGTCGCCGAGGCACAGACCCGGGACTCCGGCACGGTGGTGCTGCCGGACGGCCGGTTCGCCGACCGGGCCATGGTGGCGGCGGCCCGCCGTACGCTCGACCTCGCCGAGCGGTACCTGACCCGGAGCTGACCTGGCGGCGGTCGTCCGGCGACGCGGCGATGCCGCTCCCGGTGGCTCACCCGGGCGGCGCCGGCCGCACCGCCTCCTCGTCGAGCAGCCGAAGGTCGGCCCTGGTGATCGTCGTGGTGACGAGGAGCTCCGTGATCAGGTTGTGGTTGAGGGTGTTGCCGACCGGCGGCGGGATCTCCTTCTCCAGCAGCCCCGGGACCCTGCGGCTGAGCCGGGTGCGGACCTTGGCGACGATGTGGGCCGACCGCCGCCAGCTCCACTCTTCGGTCGGCTGCAACGCGCCCAGTTCGGCGGCGACCTGAGCCCAGGTGAGCGGCTGCGGCTGCGGCTCGTTCCGCAGGTACCGCTGGCCGAGGCAGACCAGCACCAGCTTCTCGACCGGGCTCAGCTCCCACCTCTCACGGTCGCGTGTCTCGACCTCGGGCCCGTCCGTCGCGCCCGGCTGCGAGGTCGATGCCGCGACCCGGACCTCCAGCAGGTGGTCCTGGCGCGGCCCGACGATGAACAGCGGGGTGTACCCCGGCGGCAGCTCGGCCCGGTCGCCGCCGAGCACCAGAAACGAGCCGGGCAACCGGATGGGCAGCCGGCCGATGTTGTTCAGCACCCACCGCGAGTGCTCCCGGGTGATGATCCCGTGTCGCCGGCTCACGTGTGGATCACCGGCACCGACGCAGACGTGCACCTGCGGCTCGTTGCGTCCGAAGACCAGCGGAAAGCCGGCATCCGGGGCGACGCTCATCCCGCCGTTGACCCCGAGCACGAACAGGGTCTCCGGCCGGGCCGGCGGAAGCCCGCGCGCCAGGCTGCCGGTCTGGCTGGACAGCAGGCTGACCTTACTGGCCGACCTGGGAAACGGCATCGTCACCGCTCGTCTCCTTCCGCTCGCGCCTCCGTGGCCACGCTAGGTGACCCGGTCCGGGAGGGGTCCCGGGTCAGACCGTGCCGTCGGCGAACTTCTGGGTCTCGTCGCCGGTGGTGGAGGCGGTGCCGGTGCCGCGCTCTACGCCGTCCACCAGGACGACGTAGTTGAGATTGCCGGTGGTGATGCGGTAGTCGATCCGCCAGGTGGTCTGGTTCAGGGTCATCGGTATCTCGACGGTCCGCTGGTACGGCAGCCGCACGTCGCGTACCGTCACCGCCTCGCCGTTGACGGTGGTGGTCAGGGACTTCAGCGTGGTCCTGCCGAAGACGTAGAACTCCAGCGTACGCGTCTGGCGCGCCGCGAGGGTGCTGGCCGGCGGCGGCGCGGGCGAGGTGGTCGGCCGGGGTACGGCCGCCTCCGGTTCCGGCTCGTCGGGGAGCAGCGCCAACAGCCCGGCGGTGGCGCCGACCACCGCGAGTACCGCACCGGAGAGCAGCAGCGCCCGTCTGTCCATCCCGGACCGGTCGGCGACCATCTCGGCTCCCGGCGGCGTCCTCCCCGGGGGCGGCGGCGGTGCGGCGGGCGGGGACGGCGGGACGGCCGGGAGCCCCGGCGGGAGCGGGATCGGCGGGTTCTCCGCCTCGCTGGCCCGCAGGTCGATCTCGGTCGTCACGGCCGGCGGCAGGCTGACGGCACCACCCGGTCGCCCCCGTACCGCCGGGGCAAGTCGACCGGTCAGCTCGGCCAGCGTAGGGCGGGCGGCCGGATCGGGACGCAGGCAGTCGGCGATCAAGGTCCGCAACTCGTCGTCGGCGATACCGGCCAGCCCGGACGCGGAGGGCGGGGCGCCGGTGCAGGCGTACGCGATCGTCGCGCCGAACGAGAAGACGTCGCTCGCCGGTCCTACCGCCGCCCCGGACAACTGCTCCGGGGAGAGGAATCCCCAGGAGCCGGCCCGGGTCCCGCCCGGTTCCGTCGGGCCGGACCCCGTCGCGGCGGCGATCCCGAAGTCGATCACCTGTGGACCGTCGGCGGTCAGCAGCACGTTCGCCGGTTTCAGGTCCAGGTGCACGATCCCGGCGGCGTGGATCGAGGTGAGCGCCTCCGTGAGGCCGGCCGCCAGCGGCCGGAGCGCGCCGGGAGCCAGCGGACCGAACCGGCGTACCGCGTCACGGAGCGACACCGCCGGCAGGAACTGGGTCGCCATCCAGGGGCGCGGGGCGTCCGGAGCGGCGTCCAGAACCCCTGGGCTGTACCGTCCGCCCGCCGTCCTGGTGGCGGCGACCTCGTGCCGGAAGCGTGCGCGATACGCCGGATCGGTGGCGAACTCGGCGTGCATCACCTTGACCGCCGCCGCCCGGCCGCCGATCGAGCGTCCGAAGTAGACGAGCGCCATGCCGCCCGCGCCGATCCTCGCGAGGATGCGGTACTGCCCGATCACTCGCGGGTCGTGCTGCTCAAGGGGTCGCACCGGTGACTCCCGCCGGCGGGGCCAGGGCTTCCACGTACCCCTCTCGGGTGCCGACGAACACCAGGCCGCCCGTACTCACCAGCCCGCTGTTGTCCCGCACCGGCCGCTGGACGATGCTTGCCTCGTACGTCCAGTGCAGTCGACCGTCGGCCGTGCTCAGCGCGTACAGCATCTGGTCGGTGCTCGCCGCGTAGAGCGTGTCCCCGGAGAGCCGCAGCGCGCTGTCGGCCGCCAGGCCCCGGGACCAGCGCGGCTGCCCGGTGGCGGCGGTCAGCGCGAAGACCTCGCCCCGGCCCCCGCTGGCGTAGAGGGTGCCGCCACCCAGCTGCGGTGGCGAACTGCCGGCGAACGTCCCTATCCGCCAGGCGGTCGCCCCGGTGTCGGCGCGTACCGCGTGCAGGGCGCGGTTGCGGTCGATCGCGAACACCAGTCCCTCGCCGGCCAGGAGGTAGATTCCGTAGTCCATCGGGCACCGCCACCGGGTACGCCCGGTCTTCGCGTCCAGGGCGATCAGCTCGGTTTCGGTCACCGCGATCACGGATCCGTTACCCGCGGCGAGATTGTTGACCTCGCCGATCCGCGCCGTCCACCGCTCCCGACCGTCCCGTACGCCCAACGCCCTGACCGGACCGTGACCGGAGCAGACCACACCTCCGGCGACCACCGGAAAGAGCGGTGCCTCGGGAAACCGTACCCGGTAGCGCCACCGGGTCGCCCCGGAGACGGGGTCGACCGAGGTCAGCCGGGGATTGCTGCTCTGTGCCTCCAGCACCAGCCCGCCGGTCACCGTGCCGATCAGTGTCGCGGGATGCTTCCAACGGGTCCGGCCGGTCCGCGCGTCCAGCGCGTACAACTCCTGCTCCCGCGTCTTCGCCAGCACCACGCCACGGGTGGTGAACAGCTCCGGGTAGTAGTCGCTAACCTTCGCCGTCCAGCCGGGTACCGCCGTCGGCGGGGCGGAGGTCGGGGTCGGCGGGGCGTTGGACGGGGACGGCGTACCGGCCGGGGCGGCCCGGTCCGAACCCCGCCGGTGGATCAGGAATCCGGCGCCGGTGGCCACGGCGAGCGCACCGACGGCGCCGCCGAGCAGGTGCCGCCGGTCCAGCCGCCGGTTGCCGGTGGGGGTGTGGAGCCTCCCGGGCTGTGCCGCCTCGGCTGCCGACCACCCGACCGCCGGACCCGGGACTGCCGCACCCGGGGCTGGCTCGCCCGGCTCCCGCGAGCTCTGCCCCGGGGTTCGGGTGTTCTCGCCCGGCGCCCGCGTGTTCTCGGCCGGGTCCCGGGTGCTGTCGCCGGGGTCCGTTGGATTCGCGCTCGCTGCCGGGGCCTTCCCGCCCGGCGCGAGAGTGTTTCCGGGTGGCGGCGCCGGCATCGTCGCCCGGTTCGCCGGGCCGGCAGCCGCCCCGGCCGTCGACGCCCCGGTCAGCTGGCGGGCTTGGGCGGTGCGCCGGTCGATCTCCTCGGCGAGCGACGCGGACAACCAGCCGACACCGGTGATCGCCCGCGTCGTCCCGCCGAGCCGGTCCAACAACTGAGCGGCCGACGGTCGTTCCCCTGGTGCCACCCGCAGGCAGGCCGCGATCAGCTCGAACAACCCGGGGTCGGTGATGCCGTCCAGGTCCGCCTGGACGGCCTGTACCCGGTACAGGGTGGCCAGGGTCGCGTCGGACCCGAACGGCTCCCGACCCGTCGCCGCGTACGCCAGCACCGCGCCGAGCGCGAAGATGTCGCTCGGCGGTTCGGTCACGCCGCCCGAGACCTGCTCCGGAGACATGAACCCCGGGGTACCGATGATGGAGCCGACCTGGGTGATCGAGGTGGCGTCCTCGGGGCGGGCGATGCCGAAGTCGATCACCCGTGGGCCGTCGCCGGTCAACATGACGTTGCCGGGCTTCAGGTCGCGGTGCGTCAGGCCGACCCGGTGAATGTCGGCGAGCGCCTCGGCCAGGCCGGCGGCCAGCAGGCGTACCGCCGCAGGCGCCAGGGGCCCCTCGACGCGCACCGCCTCCCGCAGCGACAGGCCGGGCAGGTAAGCGGTGATCACCCAGGGCGCGGCGGCCTCCGGGTCGGCGTCCAGCACCGGGGCGGTGAACGCGCCGGTCACCCTGCGGGCGGCGGCCACCTCGCGCCGGAACCGGGCCCGGAACTCGAAGTCGCTGTGGAAGCGTTCCCGGACGACCTTGACCGCGACCGCCCGGCCACCGGGCGAGCGTCCGAGATAGACCACGCCCATTCCGCCCGCGCCCACCCGGGCAACCAGGTGGTACGGGCCGACGCGCTCTGGGTCCGATGGCAGTAGCGGCTTCAACCCCCTGCCCTCCTGGTGCCCGTGACACAGTGCAGTGCGGAGGTCGGCGATCGGGCATCGCCGTTACATCGACCTTGCTGCCTACGGTGCGACTGTAGTCACTCCGGCCAGACCGTCGACAGTCCGGCCCGGAGCACGGGACCGCCAGTCGGGCGAGGACCCCCGGGGTGCGCCGGCCTGGCTCGGCCGGACGGCAGGAACCTTCGCCCGCCCCGTTGCCGGGGAGGGGTCCGCGCTTAGCCGGACACCAGTCGCAGTACGCCGGCACCGTCGGAGGTCCAGCCAACCAACTGCACCAACAACGCTCCCCGCTCCCGTGCCGGTCGCTCCGTTACGCCGTCGGCCCCGCACGTCACCATGCCCCCGCCGCCGCCGTGATAGAACTTCATCACACCGCAGCTCTTCAACGTGCCGGATCCACCGGCACCGGTCGACATCGTCAGCTTGAAGTCGAGCTGCACGTCCCGCTGCACCTTGGTCACCGCGAAGGTGCCACCGTCCACCCTGATCCGGACGGGCTTGGTCACGGCCACCTCGCAGGTGCCGTCCGCGCAGGCCGCGTAACGCCTGCCGTCGGCGGCGGCGCGGATCCGGACCGGAGGTGGGGTCGTCACGGCGTCGGGCGACGGGGTGGTGCTTGGCGAGGCGGTGGCGACGGGGGATGGGGCGGCGCTGGACGGGCTACCGGTCGGCTTCTCCGCTACCCCGCTGTCACGCCGGGCAGCGCAACCGGTCGAGAGCAGTACGGCGAGCAGTGCGCAGCCGGTGCGCCACGAGATGCTGCGGGCGTGGCCGGTGGCGGCGGTAGGGACAGTCATCGTCGGCTCCTGGTGCTGGGCTCGGATGTCCATTCGTTTCTAGCGGGGACTTCCGGGGACCCCTCCCGGCGGAGCGGCGTGCTGGCGAGGCCAGATGGTGGAGGGGAGAGACGACCCCGCTCTGCGAGGGCGGCTGTCGTCGACAGGTCATCCCTCTGGACTGTGCTGTTCGATGGCGCGCTGGATCGCCCGGTAGATCTGCCCGAACCGCAACGCGTCCGAGCTGCTGAGCAGCATCACCTCCTGCCCCCGGTACTGCACCCACAACTCGAGCACCTTCGCGCCGCGCTCGTACGACCGGTCCAGCCAGTACAGCGGGACCTCCAGGAACGGGAACAGCGCCAGCCCGCCGACGACACAGACCGCCAGCACGATCGCGGCCAGCCGCCACTCGCCCCGGTCCTGTGCCGAGTAGGCCAGCGACAGCACGCAGACGATCACCACCAGCGGCGGGATCGAGAGCAGGAAGATGAGTACGCCCCGACCGGCGAGCCGGCCCCGGGTCCGGGCCGTACCCCGGCCTCTGGCGTGCCAGACGTACGACACCTCGGCGACCGGCACGCCGCGTCCGTTGACGTGGATGGTCTCGGAGGTTATCCGTACCGTGTCGTCCCGGTAATAGAGCGTCACCGTTCCAGCAAAGCGCGGTGGCCGGGGTGAGCGCCACCGCCCCGCTCGGTCGGATTCGGGTCAGCCCTCGTCGGCGTCCAGGGTCAGCCCTTGTTGGCGCCGAGCGTCAGCCCGGCGACGAACTGCCGTTGCAGCACGAAGAAGACGATCAGCGTCGGCAGGGCGACCAGGATCGATCCGGCCGCCAGCAGGTTGTAGTCGGTGAAGTACACCGAGCGGAGGTTGTTCAGCGCGCTGGTCACCGGCAGCTTGTCCCCGGTGGACATCAGCACCACCGCCCAGAGGAAGTCGTTGTAGATCCAGGCGAACTCCAGGGTGCCGAGCGCGCCGAGCGCCGGGCGGGCCAGCGGCAGCACCACCCGCCAGTACTGCCGCCACACCCCGGCCCCGTCCACCGTCGCCGCCTCGATCAGCTCGCGCGGGATGGTGTCCATGTAGTTGCTCAGCACGAAGACGCAGAACCCGGTCTGGAACGCGACGTGGATCGCGATGATCCCCCAGTACGAGTCGTAGACCAGCTCCGACGGCCAGCTCATCCACCACGGCAGCGGCAGCTTGGTGTACATCAGGTAGAGCGGGGTCAGCACCACCTGTTGCGGCAGCAGGTTGCCGGCGGTGAAGAGGATCAACAGCAGCCGCCCGCCGGGCAGCCGGCGCCGCGAGTTCAGGAACGCCACGAACGAGGCGAAGAAGAGCGTCAACACCACCGCCGGTACGGCCACCAGCAGCGTGTTCAGGAAGTGCCGGGGCAGGTTGCCGCCCTGCCACGCCTGCACGTAGTAGTCGAGGTTCAGCGTCTTCGGCAGCGAGAAGTACCCCTCGGCGGCGGTCTCGGCGTACGGGCGCAGCGAGGCGTAGAGCGGCAGCAGCAGCGGCACGAGCCAGCCGAGCGCCATCGCCCAGAGGAAGACCCGGACCACCACCCGCCACGGGCTCACCGGCCGTTTCCGGCGCGGGCCGCCAGTCGGCGTCGGCCGGCGCCCGGCAGCGGCCCGTTTCCCGACACCGACGCTCATGCCTCGTCCTCCCGCCGGAAGACCTGCACCAGGTAGACCGCGATGAAGCCGGTGGAGATCAGCAGCAGGATCACCGCGATCGCCGACCCGTACCCGATCCGGCTGGCCTCCCCGACGATGTTGTCGGTGACCAGCACCGAGAGCAGTTCCAGGCCGTTGCGTCCCCGGTTGATCGCGTAGACGATGTCGAACGCGCGCAGCGCCTCGATGACGGTGATGACCAGCACGATCACGTTGACCGGGCGGAGCGTCGGGAAGACCACCCGGAAGAAGGTCTGCGGCTCGTTCGCCCCGTCGATCGCCGCCGCCTCCTTCAGGGCGGGGTCGACGGCCTTCAGCCCGGCCAGGTAGAGCAGCATGACGTACCCGACGTGCCGCCAGCCGACCAGCAGTAGCACCGACCAGAGGTTGATCGACGGGTCGCCGAGCCAGTCGACCGGGTTGTCGGTGCGGCCCAGGATCGCGTTCGCCGCCCCGTAGTCGCGGGAGAAGATGAGCTGGGCCAGGAAGCCGACCACCGCCAGCGAGAGCACCACCGGCAGATAGAAGGCGGTCTGGTAGAAGCGGGTGAACCGCATCTCCCGGTCCAGCAACACGGCCAGGAAGAGCCCGAACGGGGTGGCGACCAGGCCGAGGAAGGCGAGCCAGAGCAGGTTGTGCCAGACCGCCGGCCAGAACGGCGGATAGTTGCTGACGATGTTGACGTAGTTGTCCAGCCCGACCGGCCGGATCTCGCCCAGCCCGTCCCAGGAGGTGAACGACAGCCCGATCGAGGCCAGTGCCGGCCCCCAGATCAGCACCAGGTCGAGCAGCAGCGGCAGGCCGAGCAGCAGCCCGATCACCGCGATGTCGCGCGGGCTGAACCGGCCGATCCGGCGCCGCCGACGCCGGGCCGGTTTTCCGGGTACGTCCGCCGCCCGCCCAGCCTCGACCGGCGGTGCCGTCGGAGTCGGTGTCACCGGCGACCGCCGCTCAGGAGGTGAAGATGCTCTTCTTCTGCGACTCGATCCGCCTACACAGCCCGTCGACGTCGTCCGGCTTGTTCAGGAAGCTCTGCAGGGACGGGATCATCACCGTGGAGGCGAAGTCCGGCCGGGTGTCCCGGTCGAGGAACTGGGAGATCTGTTTCGCCCCGCCGACCAGCTCGACGGCCTTGCGCTGCAACGCGCTGTACCCGCTGGTGTCGGCGCCGTTGTGCGTGGCGACGTTGTTCGGGTCGCTCTTCAGGTACGCGTTCTGCGCCTTGGTGCTGGCCAGATAGCGGAGCAGCTCCTTCGCCCCGTCGACGTTCTTCACCTTGCTGGAGATCATGAAGCCGTCGATCGGCGCCTCGACCGCGTCCTGGCCGTGCGCCTCGACGATCTGCGGGAACGGGAAGAAGTCCATGTCGGCGGCGACCTCACCCTGGAACTGCTGGCCGACGAACATGCCGAGCAGGTACATCCCGGTCTGCTTCTGGCCCAGCGACTGCGCCGCCTCCTGCCAGGTGCGCCCGTTCGCCCCCGGCTGGCAGTACGGCAGCAGCTCCCGCCAGAGCGTGAAGACCTGCTTGACCCGACCGTCCTCCCAGGACTCCTTGCCGGCCATCAGGCTGACGTGGAAGTCGTACCCGTTGGTGCGCATGTTGATGTAGTCGAAGGTGCCCATCGCCGGCCAGCCGTCCTTGTCGGCCATGGCGATCGGGATCAGCCCGTCCGAGCGCATCTTCGTGGCCAGCGCCTTGAGGTCGTCCCAGGTCTTCGGGACCTGGTACCCCCGCTCCTGGAAGACGCTCTTCCGGTAGAACATCGCCCACGGGTAGTAGTAGAACGGCACGAAGTACTGCTTGCCGTCGGTACCGGTGGAGGCCTGCTTCATCGCGGCCGAGAAGTCGCCGCCGATCGACTGCCAGATGTCGGAGATGTCGGTGGCCAGTCCCTGGGCGGCGAAGTACTGCATCCGGAACCCGGAGAACCAACTGAAGACGTCGTCCGGCGTCGCCTGGAGATAGCGGGTGATGTTCTCCTGGAAGGTGTTGTGGTCGACGGTATTGATCTTAACGTCGAGGCCGGAGCCGGCGAGTACCTCGGCGATCGCCTTCTTCGGTACCTCGTCGGAGTAGTTCGAGCCGAACGTCACCGTTCCGCCGCCGCTGCCGCCCTCGGTCGGCTTCTCGCAGCCGGCCAGCCCCGCCGGCAGGGCCAGCGCACCGGCCGCGACGGCGGCGCCGCCGAGCAGACGCCGCCGGTCGAGCATGCCGCCCGGTGCGGAGCCGGAGGCGGGACGGGGAGTCGCGGGCGGAACGGACGGGCCGGACGGGAAAATCGCCATCGTGTCTCCTCGCGCCGCTGCGGGTGGGGTCCGACCACCGATTCGCAGCAGCCGATCCGCGCACGAAACCTGCCGGCAACAGTAGGAGGGTTGGCGGAAGAGGGTCAAGGACTTAGATCAATTGATGCCCGATCGACCGGCGCGTGGAACCTGAGAGCGACCGGCGAGCTGTCGTCGCCGGTCGCCGCCGGCCTACCCGCCGAGGACGTCGGCGACCGCGGTGGCGTTGACGGCGCGGCGGAGCCAGGTGTCGAGCTGGGCCAGGTCGGTGCAGCCGAGGATCTGCTCGCGGGCCTCGTCGGGTACGTCGACGCCACGCCCTTCGAGCACCGTCAGGATTGCCCGGGCCTCCCCTCGGGCCTCTCCTCGGGCCTCGCCGCGGGCCTCGCCCTGCTTTTCGTATCGGGCGGCAAGCTCACGCAGCAGATCGCTGCGAAATTCGTAGTCCGCGGTGGTGGTCATGAAGGCCTCCCAACGAGTCCGGACCGCCGCCGGCAGTCCGGCGAGTACGACGTCATAATACAAGATTGCCGTTTTCGGGCCGACCGAGCGAAGCGCCTCCATCAGCGCCGGAAAGGTGGCTTCCACCTGGGCGTCCCGGCCGTGACAGATGGCCGAGAGGACGGCCAGCGCCGGGTTGGTCCGGGCCAGGTCCACGTCCACGACCAGCGGCACGTCGTTCGGGGTGAAGATGAGCGGTCGCAGCGACAGGCTCAACCCGTCGAACTCGAACAGCCCCCGGTAGCGGCGGGCGGTCCGGAGGTCCGGGCAGTAGACCAGCAACGCCGTATCGACGTCCAACTCGGCTTCGAGTTGGGCGACGTAGAGCTTCCAGGTGCGTCGCTTCGTGGCATCCCAGCGACGTTGGATCTCCAGTACGGCCGCCAGCAGTGGCCGGTCGGCCGGGTCGCAGAAGAGCAGCATGCCGTCGGCGTGGTACGTGCGCGGTACCAGCACCCGTACGTCCGTGGCGTGCGTCCGGGCGTGGTGGTAGTCGGGAACCTTCACGTTGAACACGTGCGTCAGCAACCAGGCCACCAGGCTCGGGTCGAGCTTGGCCAGGGCGACCGGAGACTCGTGCTCGGCAGTCGGCATGGCGGGTACGTTAGGAGAGCGGTACGACACTTGCGGTGACGGCGCCGTCGGTGTCTCCGGGTCAGCGGTTGCGGCTCGGAGTGGCGGCCGCGGCCTGCTCGACGGCCCGTTCCAGGGCCCGGTAGACCTGGCCGAACCGCAGCGCGTCGCCGGTGCTGAGCAACCGGACCGGCAGCCCGCGCCACTGTGCCCAGATCTCCAGCCGGTGCGCGCCCCGGGCGTAGCTGCGGTCGACGTGCTCCAGCAGATAGTCCGCGATCGGAGCGGCGGCCAGCCCGACCAGGACGGAGGCCCCGACGATCGCGACAGTGGCGGTGAGCGAGGTGTGCAGGCGTACCGCGATCACGATGCCGATGGCGGCGGCGACCAGCGGGCCGGCGAGCCCGGCCAGCAGCGCGCCCCGGCCGGCGAGGGTGCCCCAGGAGCGGGCGCCCCGGACGTGCCAGACCCGGGCGACCTCGGCCAGCGGATATGCCCGGCCGTCGACGCGGATCGCCTCCGAGGTGATCCGTATCGTGCGGTCGTCGTAGTAGGTGGTCATCGCCGTTCCGCTCGGTGAGTCCGACGTGCTCAGCGTATCCGGAAACGTTACCCAGCAGGTCCCGCCCCGAATCCACACCGACCTGCCGGGGCTGGCCGAACGCCCGTTAGGGTGAGCCTCGCGACTTCGACGTGGAGGTGGGCTGTGGGCGACTTGGTCCGGGTGGACATCAACGAGGGCATCGGCACGATCCGGCTGGACCGCCCGCCGATGAACGCGCTGAACACGCAGGTGCAGGAGGAGTTGCGCGCCGCCGCCGGCACGGTCTCCGCCGATCCGGACGTCCGCGCGGTCATCGTGTACGGCGGGGAGAAGGTCTTCGCGGCCGGCGCGGACATCAAGGAGATGGCCGACATGTCGTACGTCGACATGGCGGAGCGGGCCGCCGATCTCTCCAGCGCGCTCGGTGCACTGGCCCGGATCCCGAAGCCGGTGGTCGCGGCGATCACCGGGTACGCCCTCGGGGGCGGCTGCGAACTCGCGCTGGCCTGTGACTGGCGGGTGGTCGCCGAGGACGCGAAACTCGGTCAGCCGGAGATCAAGCTCGGCATCATCCCCGGTGCGGGTGGCACCCAGCGGCTGGCCCGGCTGGTCGGCCCGGCCCGGGCCAAGGACCTGATCATGTCCGGTCGGATGGTCGACGCCGCCGAGGCGCTCCGGATCGGCCTCGCCGACCGGGTGGCCCCGGCCGATCGGGTGTACGCCGAGGCGGTGGCGCTGGTCCGGCCGTACCTGACCGGCCCGGCCCAGGCGCTGCGGGCGGCCAAGCAGGCGGTGGACGGCGGACTGGAGATGGATCTCGGCTCCGGGCTGGCCTGGGAGAGCCAGCTCTTCGCCGCGCTCTTCGCCACCGACGACCGCCGGGAGGGGATGGCTGCCTTCGTCGAGAAGCGCCGCCCCAACTTCACCGGCCGCTGACCCGGGCCCGGACGGATAGGCGAGTGTCTTTCACGTTCTTTCCGACCGACCGGTAACCTCGCAGGAACCCCGGCGGGACGGGCGGCAGGCACGGCGGACGACAGGAGCGGCGATGACGGAACGGATCGAAGGACACGGCGGCGACCTGGCCCTCGCGGCCCTGCGGGCGTACGGCGTGCGGGAGATGTTCACCCTCTCCGGCGGCCACGTCTTCCCGCTGTACGACGCGGCGCACCGTACCGACTTTCCGATCTACGACGTCCGGCACGAGCAGTCGGCCGTCTTCGCCGCCGAGGCGGTCGCCAAGTTGCAGCGCCGGCCGGGACTGGCCGTACTCACCGCCGGTCCCGGCGTCACCAACGGGATCTCCGGGCTGACCAGTGCGTTCTTCAACGCCTCCCCGGTACTGGTGCTCGGCGGCCGGGCGCCGGCCTTCCGCTGGGGCTCGGGCAGCCTCCAGGAGATCGACCACGTCCCGCTGGTCGCCCCGGTGACCAAGCACGCCGGCACGGTCTGGTCGACCGACGACGTGCCCGGTGCGGTCGCCGAGGCGCTGACCACCGCGCTGACCCCGCACCGGGGCCCGGTCTTCCTGGACCTGCCGCTTGAGGTGATCTTCTCCACCGGTGACGTGGCGGCGCCGACCGGACCGGTGATCGCGCCCGTCGAACCGGACCCGGAGGAGGTGGCGAAGGCCGCCCGGATGATCGCCGAGGCGGAACGGCCGGTGATCATCGCCGGCTCCGACGTCTACGCCGGGGACGCCGTCGAGGCGCTGCGGGCCGCCGCCGAGGCACTCCGGGTACCCGTCTTCACCAACGGGATGGGTCGGGGCGCGCTGCCGCCCGGCCACCCGCTCAGCTTCGCCAAGGCCCGCCGGGCCGCGCTCGGCGGCGCCGACCTGGTCGTGGTGGTCGGCACCCCGCTCGACTTCCGACTCGGCTTCGGCGACTTCGGCGACGCCGAGGTGGTGCACGTGGTCGACGCGCCGAGCCAGCGGGCCGGACACGTCGAGCCGGCCGTCAGCCCGGCCGGTGACCTGCGGCTGGTCCTGACCGCCTTCGCCGACCACCCCGGTGACCGGGCCGACCACGAGTCGTGGATCGACGGGCTGCGTACCGCCGAGGAGGCCGCCCGGGCCAGGGACGCGGCGGCGATGGCGGCCGAGACCGACCCGATCAAGCCGGCCCGGGTCTACGGCGAACTGCGCCGGGTACTCGCCCCGGACGCGGTCACCATCGGCGACGGCGGCGACTTCGTCTCGTACGCCGGGCGCTACCTGGAGCCCGCCCAGCCCGGCACCTGGCTCGACCCCGGCCCGTACGGCTGCCTCGGCACCGGCATGGGCTACGCGATGGGGGCCAGGGTCAGCCACCCGGACCGGCAGATCTGCGTGCTGATGGGCGACGGCGCGGCCGGCTTCTCGCTGATGGACGTCGAGTCGCTGGTCCGGCAGAAGCTCCCCGTGGTGATCGTGGTCGGCAACAACGGCATCTGGGGCCTGGAGAAGCACCCGATGCGCGGCATGTACGGCTACGACGTCGCCGCCGACCTCCAGCCCGAGCTGCGCTACGACCAGGTGGTGACCGCGCTCGGCGGTGCGGGCGAGACGGTGGCGAAGGCGGCGGACCTGGGGCCGGCGCTGGAGCGTGCCTTCGACGCCCGCGTGCCGTACCTGGTCAACGTGCTGACCGACCCGGCCGACGCCTACCCGCGCTCCTCCAACCTCGCCTGACCCCGGCCGGCCACCCACCTCGGCCCGGTCACCCGCCGGTCCCGGCAGAGCCGTCCCGGCGGGTCAGCGGGGTCGGTCGGCGGGGGCGATCCACCATTCGGCCGGGCCGATCGGCGGAGCCCGGAACTCGGACTCGTCCACCACCACGTCGACCTGGCGCGCCGGGTCGGAGTGCTCGGTCGGTGCGGCGATGCCGGGTCCGGCGACCACGGTCAGGTCGGTGACCCGCAGCGGCGGCTCCGCGCCCGCCCTGCCCGACCCGCCGCTCCACCAGGCCCGGTGCGCGTCCCGCCCGCCCGGCCCCGCCGACCCGGGACTGCGGGCCGCGAGCAGCGGCAGCAGCAGCACGCCGAGGACGAACGGTGCGGCCATGTAGCGGGCGGCCTGCGCGTTGTTGACGACGAGTACCGAGAGCTGGTTGCCGAGGCTCAACGTGGCCAGGGCCAGCAACGCGCGGTCCCGCCGGCGCCAGGCGAGCAGCCCGACCGTCAGGTACGCCAGGTAGGCCCAGGTGGCGCCGCGCCACAGCAACCACTCGGGCTGGCCGACCCGGCTGGCGAGCACGTCCGCCGCCTCGCTGACCGGTTCGCCGAGCGGCCGACTGTACGCGACGGCCAGCACCTCCGGTCGCTGGAACCTCGGATCCCGTTCGAGGTAGATCGGCAGTGCCCAGGCGGTCGGGTTGGCCCGCAACCCGCCGGCCGGGGTGGGACGCCAGGCGATGGAGCCCCGACACGTCCGGGCGGCGAGCACCGTCTGCGGCGACCGGCGTACCAGCCGCCACCAGGCCGACAGCAGTTCGTCGTGGTGCGCCGCGGCGGCCCGGCGGTCGAAGTCGGGGTGGTAGACGGTGGAGTCGACGGTGTAGCAGTCCGCCGACTGGCGCCAGTGTGCCAGCGGCGCCACCTTGGTCAGCAGGGCCAGGTCGGCGGCCGGAAAGTCGGCCGGCTGCTCGGCGTACCCGATCGCCAGGTCGGCGAGGAACGCCTCGTAGGCCACGATGGACTCGCTGTCGCGTACCCCGAGGGCGGGCAGCAGGGTCCAGTTCGTCAGCAGGGCGACCGTGGCGGCCACCACCCCGGCGAGCAGCACCCGCAGCGCCAACCCGCGCAGCAACAGCGCCAGCAGCACGGTGACGATCGCCGCCACCACGAAGCCGTTCTGCCGGAACAGGCAGCTCAGGGTCAGCTCGGCGACGAGGGCGCCGAGCAGGCCCCAGGACGTCCGCCGGGTCTCTCCGGCCGGACGTCCCGCCGCCCACGGTGCCGGTGCGGCGTGCCGGACGACGGTACCGACCGCGTTCCGGCCGGCCGCCGGACCGGGACGGTTCGACTGCGCCGGGGTACCGGTGCCGCCGGGCCGGCGTACGGCGAGCAACCGGGCCACCGTACCGAGCAGGAAGACGTGGCAGACGACGTACGGCACGTCCTTCCAGACGCAGACCGCGAAGGTGCCGACCGGAGGCAGCGCGACGACCAGTACCGCGGCGCTGGCCCACGCCCAGGCCGGGCCCCCGATCCGGCGCAGTCCGGTGACCGCGTACGCCAGGCCGGCGGCCAGCGCGGCGGTCTGGGCCAGGGTCAGCGCGCCGATTCCGCCGGTGAGTCGCACCGACAGCCAGACCAGTGCGGTGTAGCTGACCGGGTGGTGGGTGTTCCAGTTGCCGGTGGTGGCCTGCCAGACGTGGTCGAGCGAGTCCGGGCTGAACAGGCCGGGATAGCGGGCGGCCCACCAGAACAGGAGTACCGCCTGGGCCAGCCCGAAGGTCAGCACGCCGAGCCTGGTCGGCGAGTCCCCGAGCCACCCCGCCCGGTCGGGCCGGTGGTCGTCGGGCTCCGGCGACCCGTCCGCCGGCCATGCCGGCCCGGTCACCACCCCGTGTGCCATGCCTATCGTCCTTCGCCCCGGGCGCGGCCGCGCCAATCAGCGGTGCGAGGGGTGGTGGGCACCGATCTCGGCCATGCTACGGCGGGGCAGGGGCACGGGTCCCCGGAACGGCCGACTCCGTCACCCGGCGCCGACCAGGCGTGTCAGCCCGTTGTCGACGCCGAGCGGCCGGTCTCGGCCGGCCCGGTCAGACGTCCGGCTTGTCCTCTTCGCGGGGCGGCTCGCCGTCCCGTCGGCGCAGTTCCTCCTCCCGGCGCCGCAGGTCCCGCTCCCAGTTGTCGAAGAGTTCGCGGTCCCGCTTCGACCGCTCGTCGTCCAGGGAACGCAGGAACTCCGGGTCGTCGTCCGGGGCGAGCGGTGGCCGGCGGTCCCGGCCACCGGCCGGACGCCCGCCGGCCGGACGCCCACCGGCACCCGGTCGTTCGGTGCGAACCGGTCGGCCGGCGACGAACCAGGCGATCGATCCGACCAGCGGGAAGAACAAGATAATCAGGACCCAGGCGAACCGGGGGAGTGCGCGGATCTCGTCCTCCTCGGCCGACAGGCAGCTGATCAGAGCGACGACGGTCAGGATGAGCTGTCCGATGGCGAGGAGCGCGTAGAGGCGGACCATCTGGCCATGATGACGTACCGGTCGGCGTCAGTGCACCGACGCCAGCACCAGCAGCAGGCCGAGTACGGCGAAACCGGCGGTGATCAGGGCGGTCACCGGTAGCGCCCGACCGGGGCGGAGCCGCCGGCCGGCGATCCGGGGAAAGGTCACCAGCAGTACGCCGAGCCAGCCCAGCCCGGCCAGGGCGGTGACCAGCGCCCCGACCGTACCGTTCGACAGGGCCAACCGGGCGGCGAGCACCGCCACCACCCCGACCGCGAGTACGGTGCGCCGCCATGCCAGCCGGGTCCGCTCGGCGGCCAGCCCGGCGTCCGGCCCCGGTGGCGGGTGCCCGGGGCCGCCCAGTCGCGGGCTCACGGGTCCCGGCCGCCCTGCACCAGCACCGCCACCACGAGCAGTACGGCGCCGAGCCCGACCAGCAGGGCGAGTACGGCGGGGAACCGGGAGGCGGGAAGCTCGTCGCCGAGCCGGATCGCCCGCTCGGTACGCGCCCAGTGGTCCACCGCGCGGACCGCCACCGCGCCGCCGAGCAGCAGCAGTGCCACGGCGAGCGCCTCGCGCAGGTGCGGTACCGGCATCGGGGGGAGGAACTGCGCGACGGCGAGTCCACCGGCGATCAGCGCCAGCCCGGTACGCAGCCAGGCCAGGAAGGTGCGTTCGTTGGCCAGCGAGAAGCGGTAGTCCGGCGTCTCGCCGACCTCCCGCAGCTCGCGCGGGTCGAACCACCGCCGGACCGCCTGGTACACGTTCGGAGATTATCGGGTGGACATCGCCCGTAGCCTGGGCGGGTGAGTGACCTCGACGCCGAGTTGCTGCGGACGGCCTACGACAACCAGTTGCGGGCCCGCCCGCCGGAGCCGGTGCCGCCGGGAGTGACGGTGGACCGGGACGGTCCGCTGCTGCGGATCCAGGGGCTGGACCGGGGCGGCTTCGTGACGTACCGGGATCTGGCGGGCCTGACCGGGGCGGCGCTGGACGAGCTGATCGTGCGGCAGCGGAACTTCTTCGGCGGGCTGGGCCAGCCGGTGGAGTGGAAGCTGCACGGCCACGACCTGCCGGCCGACCTGCCGGACCGGTTGGCGGCCGCCGGTTTCGTGCCGGAGGAGCGGGAGACCGTGGTGATCGGCCCGGTCGCGTCGCTGGCGGCGACGCTGCCGGTGCCGCCCGAAGGGGTACGCCTGCGTGAGGTGACCGAGCGCGCGGACCTGGACCGGATCGCGGAGCTGAAGAGGCGGGTCTGGGGTGGCGACGACGACGGGAGCTGGCTGGCCGACGGGTTGGCGCGGGAGCTGGCCGCCGGTGCGGAGCTGGACCAGCCGCCGCTGACCATCGTGGTGGCCGAGACCGACGACGAGCTGGTGAGCGCCGCCTGGGTGCGGTTCGTCTCCGGCACCCGGTTCGCCACCCTGTGGGGTGGGGCGACCCTGCCGCACTGGCGCCGCCGGGGCATCTACCGGTCGCTGCTGGCCCACCGGGCCCGGCTGGCCGACGCCCGGGGGTTCAGCCTGTTGCAGGTGGACGCCTCGGAGGAGAGCCGGCCGATTCTCCAGCGGCTCGGCTTCGTCCCGGTCACCACCACCACGCCGTACGTCTACACTCCGAATCCGTGACGCAACCGCTGACCGAGGAGGAGCGGGCGACCCTGAAGGGGGCCGCGTTCGGTGCGGTCTACCTGGTGTCGAGCGCCGAACCGGGCGCCTTCTCCATGATCAAGGAGAGCCTGGCCGCGTCGAACGCCTTCGCCGGCACCACCGGGCTGGTCCGGGAGCTGCTCACCACCGGCGCGCTGCCCCGACTGCCCGGCGGGTCGCCGGCCGAGGTGCCGGCGGTGGTGCTGCCCGCGCTGCGCCGCTCGGTGGAGATCCTCCGGTCGAAGGCGCCCGACGAGGTGGCCAGTTACCGCTCGGCGGTGTTGCGGGCCACCGAGGAGGTTGCCCGGGCGCACGAGGGGATCAGCCCGGGTGAGGCGGCGGCGATGGCCACCGTGCGGGAGGCGCTGGAAGACGCGGCCGGTTGAGCCGGGTCGCCCGGCGGGGGCCGTCGGTCGGTCGGGCGGGCGACGGTGAGCCGGCTCACTCCGGACCGGCCGGAGCCCTATGCTACTTGCGGGTAACATTAGCCGTAAGTAACGCCACACCTTCTCCCGTACCGGCCCGTCGGTCTTCGGTTGACCGATCGTTAAGGAACGCGGGAGGCTGCTCCCGAGCAACCCGGCGGGATCGCCACGATCAGCGGGGATCGGCATTCACAGGAGGGTCGTCGAAGCGCGATGAACATCGTCGTACTCGTCAAGCAGGTGCCCGACTCGGGCGCGGACCGCAACCTGCGCAGTGACGACAACACCGTCGACCGGGGGTCGGCAAACAACGTCATCAACGAGATGGACGAGTACGCCATCGAGGAGGCGTTGCGGATCAAGGAGGCGCAGGGCGGCGAGGTGACCGTGCTGACCATGGGCCCGGAGAAGGCCGCCGAGTCGATCCGCAAGGCGCTGTCGATGGGACCGGACAAGGCCGTGCACGTGCTCGACGACGCCCTGCACGGCTCCTGCGCGGTGGCCACCTCCAAGGTGCTCGCCGCCGCCCTCGGCCAGCTCGACGCCGACCTGGTGCTCTGCGGCGCCGAGTCCACCGACGGCCGGGTGCAGGTCATGCCGCACATGCTCGCCGAGCGGCTCGGCATCGCCGCGCTGACCGGCGCCCGCAAGCTGACCGTGGAGGGCGGCAACCTCACGGTGGAGCGGCAGACCGAGGAGGGCTACGAGGTGGTCGCCGCCGCGACCCCGGCCGTCGTCTCGGTCTGGGACACCATCAACGAGCCGCGCTACCCCTCCTTCAAGGGCATCATGGCGGCCAAGAAGAAGCCGGTGCAGACGCTCTCCCTGGCCGACCTGGGCATCGCCACCGACGAGGTCGGGTTCGCCGGCGCCACCAGCACGGTGCTCGAACACAGCCGCCGCCCCGAGCGGTCCGGCGGCGAGCGGGTCACCGACGACGGCACCGGCGGCACCCGGCTGGTCGAGTTCCTCGCCGCCGAGAAGTTCGTCTGAGCGCGACCGGGAATCAGGAGGAGAAGTCATGACCGAGGTTCTCGTCGTCGTCGAGGCGACCCGCGAGTTCGGCGTCAAGAAGGTCACGCTCGAACTGCTCACCCTCGCCCGCGAACTGGGTACGCCGGCAGCGGTGGTGCTCGGCGGACCCGGCGCCGCCGCCGCGCTCGGCGACCGGCTGGGCGAGTACGGCGCGGAGAAGATCTACGCGGCCGAGCACGAGGAGATCGACGGCCACCTGGTGGCGCCGAAGGCGACCGTACTGGCCGAGCTGGTCCGCCGGGTACAGCCGGCCGCCGTGCTGCTCGCCTCCAGCCAGGAGGGGAAGGAAATCGCCGCCCGGCTCGCGGTCAAGCTGGACAACGGCATCCTCACCGACGTGGTCGGACTCGCCGCCGACGGCACCGCCACCCAGGTCGCCTTCGCCGGCTCGACCGTCGTCACCTCGAAGGTCACCCGCGGCCTGCCGCTGGTGACCCTGCGGCCGAACTCGGTCACCCCGAGCCCGGCCGCCGCCACACCCACCGTCGAGCAGCTCGACGTCACGCTCGGCGAGACCGACAAGCTCGCCCGGGTGGTCGAGCGGGTGGCCGAGCAGAAGGGCAGCCGACCGGAGCTGACCGAGGCGTCGGTGGTGGTCTCCGGCGGTCGCGGCGTCGGCAACGCCGACAACTTCAAGCTGGTCGAGGAGCTGGCCGACCTGCTCGGCGGCGCGGTGGGCGCCTCCCGGGCCGCCGTCGACTCCGGCTTCTATCCGCACCAGTTCCAGGTGGGGCAGACCGGTAAGACCGTCTCGCCGCAGCTCTACGTGGCGCTCGGCATCTCCGGCGCGATCCAGCACCGGGCCGGCATGCAGACCTCGAAGACGATCGTCGCGGTGAACAAGGACGCCGAGGCGCCGATCTTCGAGCTGGCCGACTTCGGGGTGGTCGGCGACCTGTTCAAGGTCGTACCGCAGGCAGCCGACGAGATCCGCAAGCGGCGATAGCCGGCGTACGCCCTCGGCGGGTCACCCACCCGGCGACGGCGGTGTGACGTGCGATACCCGGTCGGGCGCCCCCAGGGCACCCGGCCGGGTTTCCTCGCTGCCCAGGGGTGTGATCCGCCCTCGGGGCGGTGCCGCCGGGCCGCTGGGGCACGGCCGGGCGGCCGGGTGGGCCGGCCGGAACCTGGCACTAGGCTGGACGTTGATGACTTACCTTGATCACGCGGCCACCACTCCGATGCTCGAAGAGGCGTTGGAGGCGTACGTCGCGACCGCTCGCGAGGTCGGCAACCCGTCGTCACTGCACGCCGCCGGCCGGGTGGCCCGGCGCCGGGTGGAGGAGTCCCGCGAGCGGGTCGCCGCCGCCCTGGGCGCCCGGCCCTCCGAGGTGGTCTTCACCGGTGGCGGGACCGAGAGCGACAACCTCGCGGTCAAGGGCATCTTCTGGGCACGCCGGGCGGCCGACCCGGGGCGGATCCGGGTGGTGGCCAGCGCGGTGGAGCACCACGCGGTGCTGGACTCGGTCGAGTGGCTGGCCGCCCGCGAGGGTGCGACCGCGAGCTGGCTGCCGGTCGACCAGACCGGTCGACTCGACCCCGACCGGCTGGCGGCGGAACTCGACGCGCACGCCGACGAGGTGGCCGTGGTCACCGCCATGTGGGCGAACAACGAGGTGGGCAGTGTCCAGCCGGTCGCCGCGCTCGCCGAGGTGGCCGCCGCGTACGGCATCCCGTTCCACACCGACGCGGTGCAGGCGGTCGGCCAGGTACCGGTCGACTTCGCCGCCAGCGGGGTGGCCGCGCTGACCGTCACCGGGCACAAGCTCGGCGGGCCGGTCGGGGTGGGCGCGCTGCTGCTCGGCCGGGACGTCGGCTGCACACCGGTGCTGCACGGCGGCGGGCAGGAGCGGGACGTCCGCTCCGGCACCCTGGACGCGGCCGGGATCGTCGCCTTCGCGGTGGCGGTCGAGGCGGCGGTCAAGGCCCAGCAGGAGTACGCGACGCGGGTCGCCGCGCTCCGCGACGACCTGGTGGCCCGGGTCCGGCAGGCGGTGCCGGAGGCGCTCTACAACGGCGACCCGACCGAGCGGCTGCCCGGAAACGCCCACTTCTCCTTCCCCGGCTGCGAGGGGGACGCCCTGCTCATGCTCCTGGACGCGCAGGGGATCGCCTGCTCGACCGGGTCGGCCTGCTCGGCCGGGGTGGCGCAGCCCTCGCACGTGCTGCTGGCGATGGGTGCCGACGACGACCGGGCCCGGTCGTCACTGCGCTTCTCGCTCGGGCACACCTCGACCGCCGGAGACGTCGACGCGCTGGTCGCCGCGCTGCCCGGCGTGGTCGAGCGGGCCCGCCGGGCCGGCGCGGTCAAGTCGGCCCGGAGCTGACCCCCCAGGTGTGTTAGGAAGGGCCCCCGCACCTGCAAAAGGCGATATGAAGGGGCCCTTCCTCACCGGCTAGGCTCGGCAGGGTGAGGGTACTGGCAGCGATGTCCGGCGGGGTCGACTCGGCGGTCGCCGCCGCGCGGGCGGTGGAGGCCGGACACGACGTCACCGGCGTACACCTGGCGCTGGCGCGCAATCCGCAGACGTACCGGACCGGTGCCCGGGGCTGCTGCACCCTGGAGGACTCCCGGGACGCCCGGCGGGCGGCGGACGTGCTCGGCATCCCGTTCTACGTCTGGGACCTGGCCGACCGGTTCCATGAGGACGTGGTGGAGACCTTCGTCGCGGAGTACGCGGCGGGGCGTACCCCGAACCCCTGCCTCCGCTGCAACGAGAAGATCAAGTTCGCTGCCGTACTGGACCGGGCGGTGGCACTCGGCTTCGACGCGGTGGTCACCGGGCACCACGCCCGGCTCGGCCCGGACGGGCTGCTCCGGCGCAGCGTCGACCTCGGCAAGGACCAGTCGTACGTGCTGGCGGTGCTGACCCGGGAGCAGCTCGACCGGTCGATCTTCCCGCTCGGCGACTCGACCAAGGCACAGGTACGCGCCGAGGCGGCCGACCGGGGCCTGGCGGTCGCCGACAAGCCCGACTCGCACGACATCTGCTTCATCGCCGACGGCGACACCCGGGGCTTCCTCGCCGACCGGCTGGGCGAGGCGCCCGGCGAGATCGTCGACGCCCGTACCGGTGCGGTGGTCGGCGCGCACAGCGGCGCGTACGCCTACACGGTGGGGCAGCGCAAGGGGCTGGCGCTCGGGGTGCCGGCCCCGGACGGGAAACCCCGGTACGTGCTCTCGATCACCCCGAAGACCAACACCGTGACGGTGGGCCCGGCCGAGGCGCTGGAGGTTTCCACGGTGGCCGGCGAGCGTCCCGTCTGGACCGGCGGGCCGGTGCCGACCGACGCGTTCGACTGCGAGGTGCAGTTGCGGGCGCACGGCCAGGTGGTGCCGGCCACCGTCCGGCTCGACGGGGCGGGGCTCCGCGCCGAGCTGCGCGAGCCGGTCCGGGGGGTGGCGGCCGGGCAGGCGATCGTGGCGTACCGGCCCGATCCGGGCGGCGATGTCGTGCTCGGCTCCGCCACCATCAGCGCCGCCGCCTGAGAACGTCGCTCCGGTGCCGGATGGACCGGCGGTGCCGGAATAGGTCGCTCCGGTGCCGGACGGACCGGTGGCGCCGGGATAACCTGCCGACGTGACCGATCAACAGCAGGTGCCCGACCAACCGGCGGACTCGACGGCGGCGACCGGACCGGCGTGGCCGTGGCCGGCCGGGGCGGCATCCGGCATCGGGTCGATGCCCGGCACCGACATCGCCGAGGCCCAGCGGATCGTGCTCGGCGAGCTTTCCGTGCCGTACCTGCCCGAACTGCCCGGCAGGGGACCCGGTGCCGACCTGGTCGGCCGAAGCGCCGGGCTGCTGGTGGACCTGCCGGTCGAGCTGTACGCCGCCCGCTGGCGGATCGCCGGGCGTCCGGGGCGGGACCTGCGTCGCGCCCTCGACCTGCTGGAACGTGACCTGGACCAGATGACCGAACAGGCCGGCGAGTTCACCGGCACCTTCAAGGTGCAGGCGGCCGGCCCGCTCACCCTGGCCGCCAACATCGAGCGGCCGGTCGGCGGCTGGATGCTCCGGGACCCCGGGGCCGTCCGGGACCTGACCGAGTCGCTCGCCGACGGGTTGCGCGGGTACGTGGCGCAGGTCCGCCGCCGGCTGCCCCGGGCCACCGTACTGCTGCAACTGGACGAGCCGGCGCTGCCCGCCGTACTGGCCGGGCGGATCCCGACCGAGAGCGGACTGGGGGTGTACCGGCCGGTCGAGTCGGGGACGGCGACCGGGCTGCTCCGTACCGTGGTGTCGGCGGTCGACGCGCCGGTGGTGCTGCACTGCTGCGCCCGGGACGTACCGCTGGACCTGGTCCGGGCGGCCGGCGCGGCGGCGGTCGCGCTGGACCTGGCCCTGGTGGACCGGCTCGACCCGGTCGGCGAGGCGATCGACGCCGGACTCGGCCTCTTCGCGGGGGCGGCACCGGCGCTGCCGCCGCCGGGCGGGCGCGGGCCGTCGTCGGCCGAGGTCGCCGATCGGGTACGCCAGCTCTGGGACCGGCTCGGCTTCTCCCGCGCCCGGCTCGCGGAGCAGGTGGTGGTGACCCCCGCCTGCGGGCTGGCCGGCGCGACCGGCGAGTACGCCCGGACGCTGCTCACCGCCTGCCGGGACGCGGGTCGACGACTGGCCGAGGAGTAGGTTTTCCTGTCACATCCGACGGGCAGGATGGGCGCATGATCGGTCAACTGCGTTCCGTGGTCATCGACTGTCCTGATCCCCGTGCCCTGGCCGGCTTCTATTCGGAGCTGCTCGGGTTGCCGGTCGACGATCGGGGGGCCGACGACGATGACGGCTGGGTCGTGCTCGGCGGCGAGCCCGGGCAGCACCCCCGGCTCGCCTTCCAGAAGGCGGTCAACCTGCGGGAGCCGCGCTGGCCCGACCCGCACCGCCCCCAGCAGTTCCACCTGGACGTCACCGTCGACGACATCGAGACGGCCGAGGCCAAGGCGCTGGCCCTCGGTGCGACCCGGTTGCCCGGCTCGGGCCAGGGCTGGCGGGTCTACGCCGATCCCGCCGGCCACCCGTTCTGCCTCTGCTGGGACGACTGAGCCAACTGACCGGCTCTGCTGAGCCGACTGAGCCAACTGACCGGCTCTGCTGAGCCGACTGAGCCAACTGACCGGGCTCTGCTGAGCCGACTGAGCCGACCAACCGGGTGGCGGCGCCGGAACGACTCCGGGAGGATGGCCGCCATGCCTGATCCGGTCACCGCCTCGCCAGATCTCGCCCGCGCCTCCGGCTCTCTGTTCGGGCTGGCCTACGGCGACGCGCTTGGCGCGCCGACCGAGTTCCTGCCGGTCGCCGAGATCCACCGGCGGTACGGCCCGGCCGGCCCTCGCGAGCTGGTCGGCCAGCCGGCCCGGGTCACCGACGACACCCAGATGGGGCTGGCGGTCGGCTGGGCGTTGCACGACGCAGGTCCGGCGGTCACCCCCGAGCTGCTGGAGCCGCTGCTCCGGCAGCGCTTCGTGGCCTGGGCGCAGAGCCCGGAGAACAATCGCGCCCCCGGGGCGACCTGCCTGCGCGCCTGCGGCGGGTTGGCCGACGGGCTGCGCTGGCAGGCGGCGACGGTGGCCGACTCGAAGGGCTGCGGCGCCAACATGCGGGTCACCCCGGTCGGGCTGGTCCCCGGCTACGACCTGGAGACGCTGGCCGGAGTCGCCCAGTTGCAGGCCGGGCTGACCCACGGCCACCCGACCGGACTCGCCGCGAGCGAGCTGACCGCGTACGCGGTACGGGTGTTGCGGGACGGTGCGGCCCTGGCCGAGCTGCCCGGCCTGTTGCGGGACCGGGCCGTACGCCAGCGCACCGTCTACCGGGCGGAGTGGCTCGGCGACCTGTGGCAGCGGCCCGCCGTCGACGACCCGGTCACCTTCATCGCCCGGGGCTGGGACGAGTGCCTCGGGGTGCTCGACGCGCTGGACGCGGCGTTGGCGTCGCCGGACTACGGCACCGACGCGTGTGCGGCCACCGGTGCGGGCTGGATCGCCGAGGAGGCGCTCGCCACCGCCCTGTACTGCGCGATCCGGCACTCCGACGACCCGGTGTCGGCGCTGGCCCGGGGCGCCACCACCTCCGGCGACTCGGACTCGATCGCCTGCCTGGCCGGTGCCTTCGTCGGCGCGGCGTACGGGATGGCGGCCTGGCCCACCGACTGGCCCGACCGGATCGAGTACGCCGACCAGCTTGCCGCCCTCGGCGCCACCTGGGACTGACCCCCCGCCACCCGCCACCGGTTAGGAGGGGGCCCTTCTACTACCGAAAGCGATAACGGGGGGCCCTTCCTTGCAGGGCGGTTAGGTTTGCGGTGAGGTCGGAGGAGGTCGAGGTGTCCGAGGAAGCGATCCCGCAGCAGGTCGGGCCGGAGCAGGAGGCGGCGGCCGGTGAGGAGCCGACCGCCGGGGCACGGGACCGGCACGCCGAGCTGAGCACCGAGATCACCGACCACCAGTACCGGTACTACGTGCTCGACGCGCCGATCGTCTCGGACGCCGAGTTCGACGCGCTGCTGCGTGAGCTGGAGGCGCTGGAGGAGCGCTATCCGGCGCTGCGTACCCCGGAGTCGCCGACCCAGCGGGTCGGCGGCACGTTCTCCACGCTCTTCACCCCGGTGCCGCACATCGAGCGGATGATGTCGCTGGACAACGCCTTCACCCCGGAACAGTTGGCGGGGTGGGTGGAGCGGATCGAGCGGGATGCCGGCGGTCCGGTGGATTACCTCTGCGAGCTGAAGGTCGACGGGCTGGCGATCAACCTCACCTACGAGAAGGGTCGACTGGTCCGGGCCGCGACGAGGGGCGACACCCGGATCGGCGAGGACGTCACCGCGAACGTACGGACCCTGAAGGAGGTGCCGGAGCGGCTGACCGACGGCACCGAACCCGTCCCCGAGCTGCTGGAGGTGCGGGGCGAGATCTACTTCCCGGTGGCCGCCTTCGCCGACCTGAACGCGGGGCTGGTGGAGCAGGGGAAGCCGCCGTTCGCCAACCCGCGCAACGCGGCGGCGGGCAGCCTGCGGCAGAAGGATCCCCGGATCACGGCGAGCCGGCCGCTGCGGCTGGTGGTGCACGGCCTGGGGGCGCGGCAGGGGTTCGCCCCGGCCGCCCAGTCCGAGGCGTACGCGGCGCTGCGCGGCTGGGGGCTGCCGACCAGTGACCGGTGGCGGGTGGTGTCGGATCTGGCCGGCATCACCGACTACATCGGGTACTACGCCGAGCACCGGCACGACGTCGAGCACGAGATCGACGGGGTGGTGGTCAAGGTCGACCCGGTGGCCATCCAGGGCCGGCTCGGCTCGACCAGCCGGGCGCCCCGCTGGGCGATCGCCTTCAAATATCCGCCGGAGGAGGTCACCACCGAGCTGCTCGACATCGAGGTGAACGTCGGCCGGACGGGCCGGGTGACCCCGTTCGCCGAGTTGCGGCCGGTGAAGGTGGCCGGCTCGACGGTGGCCCGGGCCACTTTGCACAACGCGCACGAGGTGGAACGCAAGGGTGTGCTGATCGGCGACACGGTGGTGGTCCGCAAGGCCGGTGACGTGATCCCGGAGGTGCTCGGGCCGATCGTGGAGCTGCGCCCGCCGGACGCCCGCCGGTTCGAGATGCCGACCCGCTGTCCGGCCTGCGGTACCGCGCTGGCGCCGTCCCGGACCGGTGACGTCGACATCCGCTGCCCGAACGCGCGTACCTGCCCGGCGCAGTTGCGCGAGCGGATCTTCTATCTGGCCAGCCGGGAGGCGCTGGACATCGAGGTGCTCGGCTTCAAGGCGGTCGGCGCGCTGCTGGACGCGGGGGTGATCACCGACGAGGGCGACCTCTTCTGTCTTGACGAGGAGCGGCTGGCCCGGGTGCCGTTCTTCGTGAAGAAGGACGGCACGCTGGGGCGCAACGCGCAGAAGCTGCTGGAGAGCCTCGCCGCCGCGAAGGACCGGCCGCTGGCCCGGGTGCTGGTGGCGCTCTCCGTCCGGCACGTGGGTCCGACCGCCGCCGAGGCGCTGGCCCGGGAGTTCGGCTCGGTCGCGGCGATCGAGGCGGCCGGCGAGCCGGAACTGTCGGCGGTGGACGGTGTGGGGCCGACGATCGCGGTCAGCCTGCGGGAGTGGTTCGAGGTGGACTGGCACCGCGAGGTGCTGCGCAAGTGGGCCGAGGCGGGCGTACGGATGGCCGAGGAGCGGGTCGAGGAGGGTCCGCGCCCGCTGGAGGGGTTGACCGTGGTGGTGACCGGGACGTTGTCCGGGTACACCCGGGACCGGGCGGCCGAGGAGTTGCGGCTCCGGGGGGCCAAGGTGAGCGGCTCCGTCTCGAAGAAGACCGACTTCGTGGTGGTCGGTGACAACCCGGGCTCGAAGGCGGAGAAGGCGGCCGCGCTGAAGGTGCCTATGCTCGACAAGGCCGGTTTCGCGGCGCTGCTCACGGAGGGTCCGGAAGCCGCAGGTAGGCTCGTACTCAGTGACGATTAGTAATGGGTCGATCAGCTCTCAGTAACAGAACTACTTGGGCAAGATGCGCCGTATTTCAAGTTAGTCACGACTAGGCCCGATTCGCGTCTGTCGTCTCCCGCCCGGCGCGGGTCAGGGCGTTTCATGGGAGGCACGTCGCGCGGCAACCGCCGCGCCCAGACCGAGAGGTTCGGGAGGTCACATGGAGGCCGCCGTGCTGCGGAACTCCGTCCCTCCAGATCGGACGGCGCCGTTCTTCGGTTTCGTCTGGGCTGTCGTCGGCCTGGCCGTCGGGGTCTCCGCCGTGTCGCTGCTCGCCCTCCCCGGCGAGCTGCCCCGGCTGCCGCTGGCGTTCTGGCTGATGGCGGCCCTCGCGGTCACCTTCGACGCCCGCCCGTTCAGCCCGCACGCCGAGCGGCGCAGCATGTCGGTCTTCCCGTCGATCTGCTTCACCTTCGCCGCCGCACTGGAGTGGGGGCCGGGGCCGGCCATCGCGGTGCAGGCCGCCGCCGTGCTGGTCTCCGGCTGGCGGATGCGGTACGCGCCCTGGCGCACGATCTTCAACATCGCCCAGTACGCCTGCGCGCTCGTCGCCGCCGACGCCGTCGTCCGGCTGGTACCCGGTGACGGGTTCGGCGGGACCGGCCGGCTCCGGCCGCTCGACGTACTCGTCGCGGTCGGCGCGGCGGGCGCCTGGCTGACCGTCAACCACGGACTGGTCGCCACCGCTGTCCGGCTGCGCTTCGGCGGCCGGTGGTGGACCCGGATCCGGCAGGGGCTCGGCTTCGAGCTGCTCGCCACCGGGTCGCTGCTGCTGCTCGCCCCCGTGCTGGTCGCCGCCGCCCGGACCAGCCCGGCGCTGGTGCCGATGATGGTGCTGCCGCTCTACGCGGTCTCCCGGATGGCCCGGCTCTCCGCCGAGCGGGAGCAGCTCGCCCGGCAGGACCCGCTGACCGGGCTGGCCAACCGGGAGGCGCTGCGGGTCGAGGTGACCGAGCAGCTCGCGGTGCACGCCGAGCCGGCCGGCAAGCAGGCCCCCGGGGGCCAGCTCGCGCTGCTCCTGCTCGACCTGGACCGCTTCAAGCACGTCAACGACGCCCTCGGGCACGCCGTCGGGGACCGGCTGCTGGTCGAGGTCGCCGCCCGGCTGACCACGGCCGTACCTCCGCCGGACGTGATCGCCCGGCTCGGCGGGGACGAGTTCGCCATCCTCGCGACCCGGCTCGACGGGGTGGCGGACGCCCGGCGGGTCGCCGACCGGGTGGTCGGGGAGCTGACCGACCCGGTACCGCTCGACGGGCTGCCGCTGGACGTCGGCGGCTCGATCGGGATCGCGCTCTACCCGGAGCACGGCGCCGACTTCGAAACCCTGATGCGCCACGCCGACGTGGCGATGTACGACGCGAAGCACCGGGGCGACCCGGTGGCGGTCTACGCCGCCGAGTCCGACCACAACTCGGCGGAGCGGCTGAGTCTCCTGGCCGACCTGCGCCGGGTGCTGGAGACCTCGGCCGACGACGCCGGCGAGATCACCCTCTACTACCAGCCGCAGATCGCGATCGCCTCCGGCGAGGTGGTCGGGGTGGAGGCGCTGCTGCGCTGGCGGCACCCCCGGCGCGGGATGGTCGACCCGGAGGAGCTGATCCGGGTCGCCGAGCAGAGCGCGGTGATGCGGCTGCTGACCCGCCGGGTCGTCGACGACGTGGTGGAGCAGCTCGCGAAGTGGTCCGCCGCCGGGCTGGAGCTGCGGGCGGCGGTCAACGTCAGCGTCCGCGACCTGCACACCGGGGAGATCGCCGACCAGATCGCGGAGCGGCTCGCCCGGTACGGCGTACCGCCGTCGCGGATCCAGTTGGAGATGACCGAGGGCGCGCTGATGGCCGACCCGCGCCGGGTGCTGGCCACCATCACCCGGCTGGACCGGATCGGGGTGGCGATCTCGATGGACGACTTCGGCACCGGCTACTCCTCGATGCAGCACCTGCGCCGGCTGCCGCTGGCCGAGGTGAAGGTCGACCGGTCCTTCGTACTCGGGATGGTCGCCGACTCCGACGACGCGGCGATCGTCCGGTCGGTGATCGAGCTGGCCGGTGCCCTCGGGTTGCGGGTCGTCGCCGAGGGGGTGGAGGACGAGCGCACCTGGCGGCTGCTGCACGAGGCCGGCTGTGAGGTCGCGCAGGGCTGGTTCTTCGCCCGGCCGATGCCGGCGGAGGAGCTGGTCACCTGGCTCTCGCGGTACCGGCCGATCAGCCCCGCCACCCGGGGCGGAGCCGGCGGCCCGGGCCCGGCCGGCGCGGAGCGGACCGGCTCCGGCGCCCGGACCGGGCGGGACGACGGCCGGGCGGCACAGCTCGGCGAGCGGACGGTGCGCAACGGCGACGGGGCGGCGCAGCTCGGCGAGCGGCCCGGGCAGCCCGACCAGCCGGCCGGGCCGACGACCGAGCGGGATGTGCTGGCCGCGCCGGTCGATCCGGCCAGGCCGGTGCCGGCGAGCGGCGGACCGGCGAAGGCGGAGGCGGCGGCCCGGCTCCATCCGAGCGTGGAGTGACCCGGCGGTCGCGGGCGGGCAGTCGGGGGCGGCCCGGGGCCCGGGGGAGTCGGGGGCGGTGGCGCTCCGGGTGCCAAATAGACTCGCTGAGGTCGCGGCGCGCGTGCCACGCTGCGCCGGGAAAGTCGACGGCGGAAGCCGCGTAGACGTCAAGGCATGAAGGGGGCACCGATGTCCGCCATCTCCCGCGAGGAGGTCGCGCACCTGGCGCGACTGTCGCGGCTCGCCGTCACCGAGGAGGAGCTGGACACCTTCGCCGGCCAGCTCGACGTGATCCTCCAGGCCGTCGCGCGGGTCGGTGAGGTGGCCGCCGCGGACATCCCGCCCACCTCGCACTCCGTGCCGCTGACCAACGTGCTGCGCGACGACGTGGTGGTGCCCGGGCTGACCCGGGCGGAGGCGCTCTCCGGAGCGCCGGACAGCGAGGAGGACCGGTTCCGGGTGCCCCGCATCCTGGACGAGGACGAGCCGCCCAGCCCCCGTGGTGAGGGCCCGGCGGAAGGGAACGCGTGACCACCATGGCTGACCTGACCAGGATGACCGCGACCGAGGTCGCGGCCCTCATCGCCACCGGCGAGGCGTCGGCGGTCGAGGTGACCCGGGCGCACCTGGACCGGATCGCCGCGGTCGACGACCGGGTGCACGCGTTCCTGCACGTCGACACCGACGGTGCGCTGGAGGCGGCCCGCGCGGTCGACGCGAAGCGGGCCGCCGGGGAGGAGCTGGGCCCGCTGGCCGGGGTGCCGGTGGCGGTCAAGGACGTGCTCACCACCAAGGGCGTACCGACCACGGTCGGATCGAAGATCCTCCAGGGCTGGCACCCGCCGTACGACTCGACGATCGTGCGCCGGCTCCGCGAGGCCGGCACGGTGATGCTGGGCAAGACCAACATGGACGAGTTCGCGATGGGCTCCTCCACGGAATACTCGGCGTACGGGCCGACGGGGAACCCGTGGGACCTGGGCCGGATCCCGGGCGGCTCCGGCGGCGGCAGCTCGGCCGCGCTGGCCGCGTACGAGGCGCCGCTGGCGATCGGTTCGGACACCGGTGGCTCGATCCGGCAGCCGGGTGCGGTGACCGGCACCGTCGGGGCGAAGCCGACCTACGGCGGCACGTCGCGATACGGCCTGGTCGCCTTCTCCTCGTCGCTGGACACCCCCGGCCCGTGTGCGCGTACGGTGCTGGACGCCGCGCTGCTGCACGAGGTGATCGGCGGGCACGACCCGCGCGACTCCACCTCGATCCCGGCGCCGGTGCCGGACGTGGTCGCCGCCGCCCGGGCCGGTGCCTCCGGCGACCTGACCGGAGTCAGGCTGGGCCTGGTCACCGAGTTCTCCGGCGAGGGTGCCGAGCCGGGTGTGATGGCCGCGTTCCGGGACGCCGTCGACGCGCTGACAAAGCTCGGTGCCGAGGTCGTCGAGGTCTCCTGCCCGCACTTCCAGTACGCGCTGCCGGCCTACTACCTGATCGCGCCGAGCGAGTGCTCCTCGAACCTGGCCCGGTTCGACGGGGTGCGGTTCGGGCTGCGGGTCGGTGACGACGGCGTGCGCTCGCTGGAGGAGGTCATGTCGCTGACCCGGGACGCCGGCTTCGGCCCCGAGGTCAAGCGGCGGATCATGCTCGGCACGTACGCGCTCTCGTCCGGCTACTACGACGCCTACTACGGGCAGGCGCAGAAGGTGCGTACCCTGATCACCCGCGACTTCACCGCCGCGTTCGAGCAGGTCGACGTGCTGATCTCGCCGACGACGCCGTTCGTGGCGTTCCCGTTCGGCTCGCGGACGGCGGACCCCTACCAGATGTATCTGGCCGACCTCTTCACCATCCCGACCAACCTCTACGGCGGGCCGGGCATCTCGGTGCCGTGCGGGCTGTCGGAGGGGCTGCCGGTGGGCTTGCAGATCATGGCGCCGACGATGGCGGACGACCGGATGTACCGGGTCGGCGCCGCGCTGGAGTCGGTGATCGGCACCCTCACCCCGCCGGAGCTCTGAGCCGGGGTCCCGTCCGGTGCGGGACGACTCGGTGTGTCAGGGGAGCGGCTACCTTATTGCCAACTTTTGGCAATAAGGTCGGGTCGAACCGGCCGTCCCACGACGGGGAGACACCTCCCGGGGGACGTCCGCGCCGGTCGAGGTCCCCGGCGGCTTCCGGGTCGACGCCGGCCTGCCGGGCCACCGGGTACGCCACGTGCTGCACACCCACGACGCCGCGCTGCTCGGCCGGCTCGGCCGGGAGCTGACCGCCCCCGGCAACTGGATCAAGGCGAGTGCCGATCCGGCCGCCGGGGAGTTCGGCATCGTCGACCAGGCTGGAACGTCCACTCCGACGTCCCCGGGGCGTACCGCCCGGAGGTCCACCCCGGAGCGCGGCTGCCGGGGCACCCGCGCTCCTGACCGGGGCGGTCCGGGATGCTGGCCGACGGCGGCCAGCCGCGGTTCCGGGACCGCCGCGGTGTCCAGTCCTGTCCAACCAGGTCCAGGATGCCCGGCGCCGTCTCCGGACATCGACGACTCTCTGCTCAGTAGCGGCGCCGGCGGGGGTCCGGCGCAGATGCCTACCGAGGAGGAGCCAGTCCATGAGAGTCCTACCCAAGAGGGCCAACTGGGCAACATCCGTGGCCGTCACCCTGATGCTGGCGGCGCCCGCTCTGGCGCTGAGCCAGCCGGCGGGTGCCGCACCCGCACCGGGCCTGGACCCGGGCGCCACCGCCGAGGCGTGGGCGGCCGGCCGGGCCGCGTACGGGCCGGGCGCCACCGAGCACCAGGCGATCGAGGCGTACTGGACGCCGGAGCGGATGCGGGCCGCGCAGCCCGTCGAGGAGTCACCCGCCTACCGGCAGGCGGTCAAGCGGTACGTCGACAGTGGACAGGCCACCCGGCAGGCGGTCGACCGGGGCAGCCGGCTGACGATCCCGCCGGCCGCCGGTGAGCTGGGTACCCCGGAGAGCGGTCCGGTGCCGGCGGCACTCAACCCGAACTTCGCCTCCAACCACCCGACGGCGCGTACCAGTGGCAAGGTCTTCTTCACCCTGCCCACCGGCAACTTCGTCTGCTCCGGGACGGTGGTCAACTCCGAGGGTCAGGACACGGTCTGGACCGCCGGGCACTGCACCCACCCGGGCGGTCCGGGCGGCGCGCTGGCCACCAACTGGGCCTTCGTACCGGCCTTCGACGACGATCTCGCCAATCCCCGGCCGTTCGGCACCTGGACGGCCTCCCGGCTCGTCCCGGCGCCGGGCTGGACCGCCAGCTCCAACTTCGCCGAGGACATGGCGGTGGCGATCATGAACACCCTGAACGGCCAGCACATCGTCGCCCGGCTCGGCGGCCAGGGCCTGGACGTCAACCGGGGCCTGAACGTCCCGATCAACGCCTTCGGCTATCCGCAGGAGGCGCCCTTCGACGGGGGGAACCTGCTGCGCTGCTCCGGTAACTCGCAGCCGGAGTCGGCGGGTGCCACCCAGACCATCCGGATCCCCTGCGACATGACCCGGGGCTCCAGCGGCGGCGGCTGGCTGCTCAACTGGGACGGCAACTTCGGCTTCCTGTACGGCGTCAACAGCCGGATCGACCGGATCGTCAACCCGACGATCATGATCTCGCCGTTCTTCGACAACACCGCGCTCAACCTCTACAACCAGACCCGCAACCTCTGATCCCGGTACCGGTCGGAGCCCGTCCGGGGCGGTCATCCCGCCCCGGACGGGCCGCCGTCATCGGGCCGTCATCGGCTGCCGCTGGGTCCGGCCGAGGAACTCCCGGAGGTGGCCGGCGATCTCGTCGACGCGGGTCTCCAACGCGAAGTGACCGGTGTCGAGCAGGTGGATCTCGGCGTCCGGCAGGGTCCCGCACCCGGGAAGTTCCTGGTCGGTGAGGAGCCGGGCGCACTGGCGTACCCGGCCGGGGCACCGCCAGGTGCGGTCGGCGAAGCGTACGACCTGGGAGTGCCCGTGCACCTGGCCGAACGGCACGAACCCGCCGCCGCCGTGGTATCCCAGCCACGGCTCGTGCAGCTCCGAGCCCCCGCCTCGGCCAAGAACGGACCGGCCGCCCGGTTTACCCCGAACTCTCCGCCCCGGAAGATCAGGGGCGCCGTGCGGTCGTCCAGCAGCTGGGCCGCGAGCGCGGCGCTCGGCGGCTCACCCAGCTCCCGCCAGGCGCCGACCGTCAACCCGGCGTGGCAGACCAGCAGGTCCTCGGCGTCGGCGGTGCGGATCGCGGCCGCCTCCCGCAGTCGGCCCGCCGCCCACTCGGTCGGGGGACCCACTCGCGGCGAGCGTAGCTCGGCGGCGGGTCGTCCGACCGGCGAGCACGCCCACAGTGGACGGTGTTCCGGCATCATCTCCGGCGGATTCGACCACGCCGGGTGCCGGCTCGACATCGGGGCGTACCGGCCGCTCGGAACCGCCCAAATTGTTTCCCCGATCCGCCCCGGCCGGGCCGATGCCACCGAAGTGATCTATTAGGGTGCCTTGTCATGACTGGCGGTTCAGGTGACGGGTTCACGGTAGACCCGACAGCGCTGGAGAGCTTCTCCAAGACCAGCTACGCCCGCGCGGACGACTTCGACGAGATCCGTGGCCGGCTCCGGGACGGCGCCGTGGGGCGCTCCTCCTTCGGCATCATGCCCGCCTCGTTCACCCTCTACGAGCAGTACGAGTCGTGTCTCGACGAGTGCCTCCAGGCCCTGGCGGACGGAGCCGAGGTGATGGAGGTGATCGCCGACGCGGTCACCGCCGAGCGGGACTCGTACCTGAACAGCGACGCCGCCGCGCAGGCCCGGTTCGGCGGCTGACCCGGCACCCGCCGCGCCGAGACGACCGGCGCGGCACACCGAAGACCACGAAGGGGGGAGGGCGCAGTGTCGACCGTCGCGCTCGAACGCAGCAAGACCTATTTCGAGCAGTTCGTCGGCTCCGTACCGGAGCCGCTCCAGGGCTTCACCCGGACGGTGCTGTCACCGTTCGAGCAGCTCCTGGAACAGGTGGCCGGCGATCCCGACGACCTGATGCGGGGCGCGGAGCGCTGCCTCGCCGCGTCGAACGACGTGCTCGCGATCGCGGCCCAGCAGCAGACCGACCGGGCCCAGCTCCAGCCGCCGGCCTGGGGCGGCAGCGCCCAGGAGGCGTTCCAGACCGGGCTGACCAACGTCGAGCAGACCATCCGGCAGCTCGCCGAGGGCCTGAACGCGGCCAAGGAGGTGCTCGTCGAGGCGGCGAACGCGGCCGTCGACGCGTTCAACCTGCTCTGCGAGCTGATCTTCGAGTTCCTGACCGCCTTCCTGATCGAGGCGATCATCGCCGCCGCGGCGGCGTTCCTCAGCTTCGGCGCCTCGATCGCCGCCTTCGTCGTACGCTGGCTGGCCCGGCTGGCGATGACGCTGGGCCGGGGCGCCCGGATCGTCAGCAAGCTGGTCCGGATCCTGCAGAAGCTCGCCACCAAGCTGGACGATGTCAAGACGCTGCTGACCCAGTACCGCAAGCGGGTGATGGAGCTGCGCAAACTGAAGAAGGAATACGCTATCTGGAAGCAGCAGGGCCGTACCGCGCAGGGGCGGGCGATCCTGGCGGAGCACAGCCTCAAGGTCGGCGTACCCCGCTTCGTCTTCAACCAGGTCTCGCCGGTCAACCTGAGCGGCAAGGGCGGTGCGGTGCTGGACACCGCCGTCGGCATGCACGACATCTCGGACGGGCAGAAGGATCGCAACTACGCGACCGACGGCACCTACCGGGAGGACATCGGCCCGTACACCAAGAGCGTGCAGAATCTGATCGACTCGGTGGGCTGACCGGCCGGCGGGCGGAGCGGTCACCCACGCACCGAAGCGGACGAGGGCAGGAGAGGACGACGTGGCGGAATATCCCGCGCTGGATCGGCTGGAGCAGCTCGCGAACAGCCTGGACGGTCTGCAATCGCAGATGAGCCGGCGGATCGAGGAGCTACAGGCGCAGCCGGTCGAACTGGAGAGCGAGAGCGGCGCCGTACGGGTGGCGGTCGACCACGGCGGCCGGGTCGACCGGGTCGACATCACCTCCCGCGGCATGCGATACAGCCCGGACCAGCTCGGCGCGGAGATCACCGGCACGATCCGGCGGGCGCAGCGGGAGGCGACCCGGCGGTTGCAGGACTCCATGCGGGAGGTGCTGGGCAACGCCGCCGACGACTACCCGCTGGGCTGAGCCGTGCCCACCGACTACCGCCACCTCTACACCGAGGCGGTCACCAGCAAGCTCGAACCGGGCGAGCCGATCGTGGCGCTCAGCGAGGCGAAGCGTCCGCACGGGCTGGCGCCGGACCCGCCGCCCCGACCGCCGGACCCCGCCCCGGGCGACGGTGCGGCGGTCGCCGGCATGGGGTTGGCGAACGTGGCGCTCAGCGGCCTTGAGGCGATCGACAACATCGGCGGCGGAGGTCCCACCGACTGGCTGATCCGGCTCCTCTTCGGCCGTGCCGCACGGGGCCGGCTCGACTCGGTCGCCGCCGGCTACGTCCGGGCGGTGCCGACCGACGTCAAGCTGCTGGCGGTGGTCACCGACCGGCGGCTGGTGGTGTTCGCGGTCACCCCCGGCAACGAGGTGCGGGCGTTCGGGGAGCCGCCCCCGCCGGTGGCGGCGGAGAGGCTGAAGCTCCTCTGGTCGGTGCCCCGGACCGAGGTGAGCGGCGCGCGCCGACGCCGGCACCGGCTGCACGGCGCCCGGCTCCGGGTGACCTTCCGGGACGGCTCCTGGCTGGAGTTGACCGGCCCGATCTGCATGGGCCGGCAGCGGGCCGGCGAACTGCGCGACGCCCTGGCCGGCTGAGCCCGACGATGCCGGGGGATTCCGCGCCGGAGAACTGGCGTACGACGTTCGCGGCCGAGGCGCGGCGGCGCGGGGTACCCGGCGCGGAGATCCGCGCGGCGCTGGCCGAGGTCGACGCGTACTGCGCCGAGCCGGGGGCGGACCCGGCCGATCCGGCGGTCGATCCGGCCGAGGCGTTCGGCGAGCCGGCCGAGTACGCGGCGGCGCTCGCGCACGGCCTCCGCTCGGCGGGACCTCCCCCGCACGGGCGGCGGTCACCCTGGCTGGGCGGCTTCGTCGCCGCCAGCACCCTGGTCGGGGTGATGGCACTGCTCGCCGGGGTGGAGGCGCTGACCGGGTACGGAACCGCCGAACTCACCGTCGGCCAGTTCGGTTCGGCCCTCGCCGGGGTGGCCGGGACAGTCCTCGCCGTCGCCCTGCTGTTCCGGCCCGGGCAGGCGTACCGGCCGGCTCCGGACTGGCGGTTCGGCCTGGTCGGGGCCGCCGCGATCGCCTGCACGACGGTACCGGTGCTGGTCTGGCAGCAGGTGGCGGTACGGGTCCCCGGCTGGCTGCCGCTCGGGGCCGGCGTACTGCTGCTGGTGGCCGCCTGGTGGCCACTCGCCTCCGGACGGCTCTCCGCCGGACCGCCGCCCGGGGCGACCCCGGGCACCGCAGCGGAGCGCCCGGACCGGCGTACCCGGTTCGTCCGCTGGAGTCTCCCGGTCGCGCTGCTCTGCGTGCTGGTCGTCGCCGTCCTGCTCGGCGGTGGCGGCGGCACCCCCTGAGCACACCCGCACGGCAACCGCACCGGGGCAGTGACTCGTACTCCGTCCGGTGTACGTGGTGCTCCAGGCAAGCAGTCCCAGGTGTCGGCCGTGGGCTGACGCGCCGCCGGCCCCTCCCTGCCTAGCGTCGGTGTCGTCGACCTCACGCGGTGTGAGGCAGGCTTACCGGAGGAGGAGGCCAGGATGACGACGACGGTTCCACGACCACCGGACCCGGTCGGGTCGGTGCTCGGAGACGACCAGCAGGTGCCGGTCCGGGACGAGGACCCGGCCGGCGGCCCCGCCATGCGGCGGCGGCCGGTCTGGAACACCCTGGGCCTGGTCGCCCTGACCCTGTTCGGGGTACCGGTCGGCACCGCCGTCGCCGGTGCGCCGATCACCTACGAGGGCACCCTGCCACTGGCCACCTGGCTGGCGCTGTTCCTGCTGCTGCGCCGCCGCTGGCCGGTGGTGGCCCTGCTGGCCAGCCTGGCGGCCGTCAGCGGGTTCCGGACCGCCGAGCTGACCGGTGCCGGCTGGGTCTGGCCGGCGTCGGTGATCTTCTTCCTGCTGGCCGCCGACGACACGCCCCGGCGGCACGGCCTGCGCTGGGCGGTCGGGGCCGGGCTGTTCCAACTGACCTTCGCGGTCAACTGGCAGTGGACGGTCGAGGGCCAGCAGGTGCAGCGGGCGATCGGCGAGGTCGGCGGGGAGGCACTCGGCCTGGCCCTGACCATCGCGGTCGCGGTCGCGTTCCGGAACTGGCTGCGCTGGCGCGCCGAACTCGCCGCCGGACTGGCCCACGCCGAGCAGGAGCGGCGGTTGGAGGCGGACCGCCGGGCCGCGGAGGAGCGGTTGCAGATCGCCCGCGAGCTGCACGACGTGGTCGCACACACGCTGACCGTGGTGGGGGTGCAGTTGCGGGTGGTGGACGAGGCGTTGGACGACTCCACCGACGAGGCGCGGGCCGCGCTGCGTACCGCCCAGGAGGTCCGGGCCAAGGCGGTGGCCGACCTGCGGTCGCTGATCGACGTGCTGCGGGCGCCGGGCGACCGGCCGGACGCGGGCGCCGTGCCGGCCCCGCAGGCCGACCTGGACGGCCTGGCCGACCTCACCGCCCGCACCCGGGCCAGCGGCCTGGAGGTCGCCGTCGACGTCACCGGCGATCCCGGCACGGTCGCCGCGCCGGTGGCGCTGGCCTGTTACCGGGTGATCCAGGAGGCCCTGACCAACACGGTGAAGCACGCGGGTGCGCGCCGGGCCACCGTGCGGTTGGCGATCACCACCGATTCGGTACGCCTGGAGGTGCGCGACGACGGCCGCGGCCCCGGCCCGGCGGCGGTGCCGGGACACGGCATCAACGGGATGCGGGAGCGGGTCACCGCCCTCGGCGGTACCTTCACCGCCGCAGCGGCCGACGGCGGCGGGTACGCGGTCCGCGCCACGATCCCTGTGGCAGGCTTCCGGCCGTGACGATCAGGGTGCTGCTCGCCGACGACCAGTCCCTGGTGCGGGCCGGATTCCGCAGCCTGCTGCGCCGGGGCCGGGAGATCGAGGTGGTGGGCGAGGCGGGCAGCGGCGACGAGGCGGTGCGGCTGGCCCGTACCCTGCGCCCGGACGTGGTGCTGATGGACATCCGGATGCCGGGGCTGGACGGTCTCGCCGCCACCGAGCGGATCGTGACCGACCCGGCGATGTCCGGCTGCCGGGTCATCATCCTGACCACCTTCGAGACGGACGAATACGTCTTCGCCGCCCTGCGGGCCGGCGCCAGCGGATTCCTCACCAAGGAGATCGAGCCGGCCCAGCTCCGCCAGGCGGTCGGGATCGTCGCCGACGGCGAGGCGCTGCTCTCGCCGAGCGTCACCCGCCGGGTCATCGAACAGTTCGCACACCGGCCGGTGGCGGCCACCGACACCGAGGCGCGGCTGTCGGTGCTCACCGAACGGGAGCGCGAGGTGCTCCGGCTGGTCGCCACCGGGCTGTCCAACGAGCAGATCGCCGGGCGTCTCTTCATCAGCCCGCTGACGGCCAAGACCCACATCACCCGGGCGATCGCCAAGCTCGGCGTCCGGGACCGGGTGCAGTTGGTGATCGTGGCCTACGAGACCGGCCTGGTCCGACCCGGCACCCCGGCCGATCCGCCGGGCTGAGCCGGGCGACCGGACGGCGGACCGGGGCGGCCGTTCGACCGGCGGACACCGGTGGAACGGCGGAGCGGTACCGGGCCGGATTCGGCTAGCCTGCACCCGGTTCTGTCCTCATAGGAGACGAGCGGGGATACGTGGAGCACGGGGTTGCCGATCAGGATCAGCGTGCCCGTCCACCGGAGCCGCCGGCGACCGGACCGGAACCTCCCGGAGCCGGTCCGGCCGGAGCCGGTTCCGCCACCACGTTCGTCCGGCGCGGCCTGTCGGCACTCCGCCCACTGCTCTTCGCCGGTGCCGCCGGACTGGTGGTACTGGCGATCCACGCCCTGGCGGTGCGGGCCGGGGTCAGCCCCCGTTCCGGCCGTACCGAGTACGGCCTGCACACCGCCGCGCTCCTCGTCGCCGCCCTCGCCGTCCTCGCCGTCTGGTGGGCCCGGCGCCGGGGCCAGACCTGGGATGCCGACCTGCTGCCGGCGCTCTTCGGCGGCCTCGCCGCGCTGACGCTGCTCACCGCGCTGCACGGCACCCCGTTCGACGCCAACGGCCTACAGGGCGACCAGACGTTCCGGACCGCCATCGTCACCCGGTTCGCCGACTCGTGGCGGCTCGCCGACTACACCTACCGGGACCTGCCCGCCTACTACGCGCCCGGCTTCTTCTGGCTGCTCGGCCGGGCCGCCGACCTGGCCGGGGTGGCGCCGTGGAAGATGCTCAAGTACGGCCTGGTCGCGGCGGGCTTCCTCACCCCGCTCCTCTCGTACCTGTGCTGGCGCCGCCTGGTGCCGCTGCGGGTCGCGGCGCTGATCTCCGCCGTACCGCTCGTCGCGCCCGAGCTGTACGAGTCGTACGGCTGGCTGGTGCTGGTCGCGATCGTGCCGTGGTGGCTGGAGGCGGTGCACGGGCTCACCCGGCCCGGGTTACGGCCCCGGCACCCGGTCCTGCTCGGCCTGATCGGCGCGCTGCTCTTCTGCGTCTACTACTACTATTTCTTCCTCTTCGTCATTGTCTTCGCCCTGTTCCTGGCGGTGCAGTGGTGGCGTGCCGAGTTCAGCTGGCGGGTCGCCGGGCGGGGTCTCGGGGTGTTGGGCATCGCGGCGGCCGGTGCCGCGCCGTACTGGGCGCCGCTGGCCTGGAACTTCCTGACCGCCGAGCGGTTCGAGTCGCTGAACAACCGGTGGATCACGCTGAACTCCGGCGACCTGGCCCTGCCGATGCTCTCGCCCTCGGTGCTCGGCGCGCTCTGCCTCTTCGGCCTCGGCTTCCTGGTGGTGACGCTCCGGGAGGCGCTGTCCCGGTCCCTGCTGATCGTCCTCGTCTCGCTCTACGTCTGGCACGCGCTGGGCTGGCTCCTCGCCGCCGTCGACATGCCGCTGATGTCGTTCCGGATGAAGGCCCTGGTCCCGGTGGTGCTGCTGGCCGGGGCGGCGATGGGGCTGGTCCGGCTGACCCGGTACGCCATGGACCGGCTGCCGGCCGCGACCGTCTCCACCGGGCAGCTCTACCGGGTGGTGGCCCTCGGCGGTGTGCTGCTCGCGGTCTTCGCCACGGACCGGTTCGTCACCACCGTGGTCGACGACGACCGGATCAGGGTGGCGCACAACGAGACGTTCCCGGACGGCCGGCTGCCCGGCTTCCACGACGAGGAGGCGAAGCCGAAACTGCCGGCGGCGGAGGCGGTGCACGCGGTGATCTCCGAGCGGTACCGGGGTTCCGGGCATCCGGTCGTGCTCTCGGACCGGGCGAACCTCTTCGCCTTCTACCCCTATTACGGGTTCGTGCAGTGGACGGCGAACTACTCCCACCCGACCGCCCGCTACCACGAGCGGCTCGACTTCCTGGACGAGGTGGCCCGGGCGGGCGGCCCGGCCGAGTTCGCCGGCCGGACGGCCGACAACCCGTACGACCGGATCGACGTCCTGGTGCTGCGGGTCGAGAAGGACAATCTGATCTTCCACAGTTCCGACGACGCCTTCCCGTTCGGCACCCGCGGCCGGACGGTCCGGATACCGGTCCGGCTGATCGGCGCGGAGCACTTCGCCAGCACGACCATCGACGGGTACCTGGTGGCGGTGCGCCGGCCCTGATCCGCCCGGTGCGGCGCTGCGCCGGGCGCCGGCTGCTCGGCGGGGCCGGCGGTGAAACCCGGGCGAGCCCGGGTCGGGGCAACGATTAGGCTTGCAGGGTTCTGTCCGGATGCCGCCGGGGGGCCGGCTGCCGCCCGAGAGCTGGAGTCTTGATGAGCACGACCGTCCTGCCCTCGTACGACGACGTCGTCGAGCGCTATGCCCCGGTGATCGGCCTGGAGACCCACGTCGAGCTGGGCACGAAGACCAAGATGTTCTGCGGCTGTCCGACCGACTTCGGTGGCGAGCCGAACACCCGGGTCTGCCCGGTCTGCCTCGGGCTGCCCGGCTCGCTGCCGGTGGCGAACAAGGCCGCGATCGAGGCGACCATCCGGATCGGCCTCGCGCTGAACTGCTCGATCGCGCCGTGGAGCCGGTTCGCCCGGAAGAACTACTTCTACCCGGACATGCCGAAGAACTACCAGATCAGCCAGTACGACGAGCCGCTCTGCGTGGACGGCTGGCTCGACGTCGAGGTCGACGGGGAAATGGTCCGGATCGGCATCGAGCGGGTGCACCTGGAGGAGGACACCGGCAAGACGCTGCACGTCGGCGGTGCCACCGGGCGGATCCACGGCGCGACCGAGTCGCTGGTCGACTACAACCGGGCCGGCATCCCGCTGGTCGAGATCGTCACCAAGCCGATTCCGGGTACCGGCGCCAAGGCCCCGATCGTGGCCCGGGCGTACGTCACCGAGCTGCGGGACGTGATCCGCTCGCTGGGCGTCTCCGACGTCCGGATGGAGGAGGGCTCACTGCGCTGCGACGTGAACACGTCGCTGTCGCCGGCCGGCTCCGCCGAGTGGGGCACCCGGACCGAGACCAAGAACGTCAACTCGCTGCGTTCGGTCGAGCGGGCGGTCCGCTCGGAGATGCTGCGCCAGGCGGCCGTACTCGACAGCGGTGGTCGGATCGTGCAGGAGACCCGGCACTTCCACGAGGACACCGGCGACACCACGCCGGGCCGGTCCAAGGAGACCGCCACCGACTACCGCTACTTCCCCGAGCCGGACCTGGTGCCGCTGGCCCCGGACCCGGCCTGGGTCGCCGAGCTGAAGGCGGGCCTTCCGGAGCTGCCCCGGGTGCACCGGCGGCGGTTGCAGCAGGAGTGGGGGCTGAACGACCACGACATGCAGTCGGTGCTGAACGCCGGAGCGGTCGAACTGATCGAGCAGACCGTGGCCGCCGGCACCACCCCGGCCGGTGCCCGGAAGTGGTGGCTCGGCGAGCTGTCCCGGCGGGCCAACGAGGCCGGCGTCGAGCTGGCCGCCGTCGGCGCCACCCCGGCCCAGGTGGCGGAGCTGCAGAAGCTGGTCGACGCGGGGAAGCTCAACGACAAGCTGGCCCGTACCGTGCTGGAGGGCGTGGTGGCCGGTGAGGGCTCGCCGAGCGAGATCATGGCGGCCCGTGGCCTGGAGGTGGTCTCCGACACCGGGGCGTTGACGGCCGCCGTGGACGAGGCGATCGCGGCCAACCCGGAGATCGCGGCCAAGGTGCGGGACGGCAAGGTGGCCGCGGCCGGCGCCCTGGTCGGGGCCGTCATGAAGAGCACCCGGGGTGCGGACGCCAAGACCGTCCGCTCGCTGATCCTGTCCCGCCTCGGCGTCGAGGGCTGAGGTGTGAGGAAGGGCCCCCGCTACAACAGAAAACGATAAGCGGGGGCCCTTCCTTACCCCACATCCGGCGCTCGCAGCGCCCGGCGGGTCAGCCGGTGGGGGTGGGGTCGGGTGGCGGGGCGCCGGCCGGCGGGACCGGGCTGGCCGGGGTTGGCGTACCGGGGGTCGGCGTACCGGGGGTCGGGGTGGCGGGCACCGGTGGCTCCGGCTCCTTCACGACGTGCCGTTCCAGGTTGACCTGCGCCTCGCCGGTGCCGCCGAGCAGGATGTCGTCGTACGCCTGGAGCGCCCGCTGCTCGTTGAAATAGAGCACGGACATCGCCAGTGGTGTCGGCTTGTCGCCCTCCAGGCCGCGCAGCCCCGCCCCGCCGGTGGAACCCTGCACCTGTAGCTGGGTCGGCATCGCGTCCGGCACCTGTGGCAGCTCCCGCACCTCCCGGTGGTGGGTGTGCCCGGCCAGCACCAGCGGTACGACGCCGGAGAGCGCGTCGGCCGACGCCGGGTCGTGCACCAGGGCGATGTCGACCGGCCTGTTGTAGGCCCGGATGGTCGCGGCGAGCTGCTCACCGGCGCCGGCCACCTGGTCGACCGTCTGCGGCAGGGCGCCCGAGCCGGCCGGCGAGGTCTCCTTGTCCGGGGTGAACCGGGGGTCCCCGATGCCGGCGATGGTCAACCCGGCGACGGGCACGATGGCGTTGTCCAGCACGATCGCGTTCCGTTGCCGGCTGACGGCCGCGGCGGTGGCCGGCGAGTCGTGGTTGCCGCGGATGAAGACGTACGGGACCTTCAGCAGGCCGATGGAGCCGACGAAGGACGCCTCCGGCTCACTGCCCCAGTCGGTCATGTCCCCGGTGTCGATCACCACGTCGATCTTGAACTGCTCGACGACCGTCCGGACCACCTGCCAGGCGGTCGGGTTCAGGTGCAGGTCCGAGACGTGCAGCACGCGTACGGTGCCCTGTGCCTGCTCGAAGACCGGCAGGGTCGAGACCGTGGTGTAGAGCTGGCTGACGTTGCCGACCATCCGCTGGAGCTGGTCGGCGTACCGGCCGTAGTCGTTGGCGATCCGCCGGGCGTCGCCGACGATCGCCGGGGCGTTGACCAGCAAACCCTCGTAGCGGGGTTCCTCGATCGAGTCCGGCCGGAAGGTCAGCGCGGCGATGCCCAGGCTGCCGCCGGTGACCACCATCGCCAGCCCGCCGGCCCAGGCCACCCGGCGGGTACGCCGGAAGACCAGCGCCGCCAGGATCATGGTGGCCAGTACGGAGACCGCGACGGTGCGTACCCCGACCCGGATCACCCCGTTGGTCACGTCGCTGACCGCCGTCTGGCTGGCCCGGCTGATGTTGGCCGGATCGTCGATCAGTGCCTCGGTGCGGCGCTGGTCGAGCGAGCCGAGCCGGACGGAGAGGTGTGCGGGGCCGGCATGGCTGCTGAGCTGGAGCGCGCCGAGCGGCGGGATGGTGACGGTGGTGCCGCCCTCGACCGAGGGCGTGATCGCCATCTCCGCCCGGAAGGGCCCGATGTCGGTCTGCATCCGCCCACCGAGCAGGGTGCCGACCACGATCCCGACCAGCGTGACGCCGATGATCGACAGGGCCAGTCCGGCCCGACGGCTCGGTTTCGAGGTCAGGACGGCGCGGCAGCCCCGTACGGCGGTACGCGACCAGCCCAGCACACGGCGAGCCGCCGGAGGCGTCCTGCCCCCGGCGGCTCGGGTGTCATTCCTCCGCCTGTCCATGCTCCATCATCACCTGCCCAAAGCGACATCTTCGAAACCCGCCGCAGGTGCCGCGCCATTTCCACCGCGGGTATGAGCCAACTCACCAGCCCTCCGCCCGGTCCGGCTCGCCGCCGGAAGCGTCAGCTCCGGCCGGCGGTACCGCCGGAGAAGACCAGCCGGAAGATCCGGTCGTCCTCGGGGGCGGGGTCGCGCTTGCCGTCGTGGTTGGAGGTGGAGATCCACAACGAGCCGTCCGGTGCGGCGACCGCGGTGCGGAGCCGGCCGTACTCGCCGACGAGCAGCGGGCGGGGCTGGCCCAACACGGTGCCGTTCCCGGTGAGTTCCACCAACCAGAGCCGCTCGCCCCGCAGACAGGCGGCCACGAAGACCCGGTCGATCATCGCCGCCCCGGAACAGGACGCCTCGGCGGTGGTCCAGGTGACCAGCGGATCGGTGTACTTCTCGGCATCGGCGCCGCTGCCGCCCCGCCCCTCGACCTCGGGCCAGCCGTAGTTCTTGCCCGGCGTGATCAGGTTGATCTCGTCCCACTGGTTCTGCCCGAACTCGGTGGCGTAGAGCCGTTTGTCGGCATCCCAGGCGATGCCCTGCACGTTGCGGTGCCCGTACGACCAGACCAGCGAGTTCGGGAAGGGGTTGCCCGGGGCCGGCTTGCCGGCGGGGGTCATCCGGAGGATCTTGCCGCCGAGGCTCCTGAGGTCCTGGGAGAGGCCGCGTTCCGAGGCGTCCCCGGTGGTGGCGTAGAGGAATCCGTCCGGACCGAAGCCGAGACGCCCGCCGTTGTGGATGCCGGAGAGCGGGATGCCGGTGACGATCGGCGTCGGCTCGCCCCCGAGGGTCAGCTTGGCGATCCGGTTGTCCTCGGCGGTCGAGTAGTAGACGAAGACCGACTTGTCCCGCTGGTAGGCCGGGGAGACGGCGATTCCGAGCAGGCCGCCCTCGCCGGCCGCGTCGACCTCGTCGAGCGTCTGCACGGTGCTGACCTTGAGGCCGTTCGTGTCGGACTCCGGCCCGACCTTCAGGATCTTGGCGGTGTCCCGTTCGGTCACCAGCGCGCCGCCGTCGGGCAGGAACGCGATCCCCCACGGGATCTGCAACCTGCTGGCCAGTACCGTGGCCGCGACCTGCTGCCCGGCCCCGTTCTGGCTGGGCGAGACGGAGGGGGTGGGGAACTTCGGCGGTTCGCCGGCCGGGTCCGGTTCCGGCTCGCCGAAGGCACAACCACTCGTGACGAGCACGGCCGCCGCACAGAGCGCGACCGCCGCGCGCCGACGGCTGAGTCTGGGGTACGGGCGAGCGCTCACCCGGACCAGCGTAGTCCGATCCCACCGTGTGCCGTCGGTTCGCTCGATCATTCCACCGGTCTTCCGGAGTCGTCGCTGCTCGCCGGCGCCGGCCGGCGTGGTCGCCGCCGGCGGGTCGTCCCGGCCGGACGCCGGGTTCGGCGGCCGTCAGCGGGACGAGTCGTGCCGTCCGGGAAGGGTTCCCGGGAGGGCACGAGGAGTCCCGGTAGGGCACGAGGACGAATGGTGCCGAGGAGGGGCACGAGGACGAAGGGTGCCGAGGAGGAGTCGGGCATGTCACCGGGCGGTTCGCCGGTCCGGCCGTGCGAGACTCCCCGGCATGGCGCTCGCCACCTCGCCGGAACTGACCGGGTCGCCACCCCGCTCCGCCCGGTGGCGACCCACTCCGGGGCACGTCGCCGCCGCATTCGGCGTACTCGGGGTCGGCTACCGGCTGGCGCTGCTGCTCGCCGAGGTGCCGCCCGGCAACAGCGACGAGGCGGTCACCGGGCTGGTGGCGCGGCACGTGGCGCAGGGGCGGGAGTTCCCGCTCTTCTTCTACGGCCAGTACTACATGGGGGCCCTTGAGTCCTATCTCGCCGCGCCGCTCTTCGCGGTACTCGGCTCCTCCACCCTGGTACTGCGGCTGCCCAACCTGCTGCTCTACGCCGCCTTCCTGGCGCTGATGTGGCAGCTCACCCGCCGGCTCCACACCCCGTGGCTGGCGGCGGCCACCGTCGGCCTGCTCGCCCTCGGCTCGGACCGGATCGTGAAGAACCAGCTCATCGCGGGTGGCGGCTATCCGGAGATGAACCCGGCCGGCGCGCTGCTGGTACTGCTGGCGGTCAACCTGGGCCTCGGCGTCGTCCGCCGGCCCGCTGCGTCGTACGCGGGTTTCGGGCTGGTCGCCGGACTCACCCTCTGGGACGACTGGCTGATCCTGCCGTACGTCGGCGCGGCAGCCGCGGTACTGCTCGGGTTCCGGTGGCGGGCGCTGGCCGGCCGGGCCGGGCTGGCGTTCGGCGCCGGGCTGGCGGTCGGACTCGTCCCGATCGTGGCGCACAACCTGACCGCCGCGCCCGCGGACCGCTCGCTGGCCGTCTACGCCGCACTCGGCGGCGGCGCCGGTTCCTGGCCGGAGCGGCTCTACGGCGGTGTCCTGTTCGGACTGCCGATGGGCACCGGGCTCTGCCCACCCGGCCGGTGCGGGACCTGGCAGTTGGGCTGGGGAGTCATCTATCCGGTGTTGCTGGCCGTCGCCGCCGGGCTGGCCTGGCGGGCGCTGCGCCGGGCCACCGACCGGGCGGACCGGGTCCGGCAGGCCGGCCGGCTCGCCCTGCTCGGCGCTGCGGCGCTGACCCTGCTGGCGTACGCCGGCAGCGGTGCCGCCGCGAGGACGCCGGTGGAGAGCGCCCGCTACCTCTCGGTACTGCTGATCTCGACTCCGGCCGTGCTCTGGCCGCTCTGGTCGGTGCTGGCCCGGCCGCCCGGCACCGTCCCGGGCCGGCCCCGGAGGGTGGCGGTCGTCCGGCTGGCGGCGGCGGCTCCGCTCGCCGGGCTCACCGCCAGCATGCTGCTGGCCAGCGCCGCCCTGGTCGCGGCCAGCCCTGAGCTGGCCCGGAAGGCCGCACAGCGCCGGGACCTGGTCGCCGGGCTCGACCGGCTGGGCGTACACCGGGTCTACACCGACTACTGGACCTGCTACGACATCATCTTCCTCAGCCGGGAACGGATCGTCTGCGGCGTGCTCGGCGCCGACCTGCGGCCCGGCTGGGACCGCCACCCCCGCTACCCGGAACTCGTCGCCGAGGCGGACCGGCCGGCGTTCGTGCTCGCCGAGCGGTCCGCGCTGGACAACGCGGTCCGGGCAAACCTGCGCGAGGGCGGCCTGCCGGTCACCGTCACCACCGTGGCCGGACACCACGTCTACCAGCCCGCCGGGCCGGTCGGCCTGCCGCTGCGCTGAGCCGGCGCGACGACCCGGCCGCCGGGCGCCGGCAGGCCGCGGCCCGCGAGGGCGACCGTCGGTACCCGGCCGCCGAGGACTATCGTCGGCGTCCGTGAAGGTGTGGATTCCCCATCCCGAAGGTCTGGAACTGCTTGGCGAGATCCCCGACGGCGTCACCGTGGAGATCGCCCCGGCGCCGGACCGGCTCCCCTCGGATCCGGCCGGAGTCCGGTTCTGGGTGCCGCCGTTCCTCGCCCAGGCCGCTGCGGTGCCGATCGCGGCCAAGCTGCCCGACCTGCGGGTGGTGCAGTTGCTCTCGGCGGGGGCGGACACCTGGGCCGGCCGGCTGCCCGAGCACGTCACCCTCTGCGACGCGCGGGGCGTACACGACTCGTCCACCGCCGAGTGGGTGGTCACGGCGATCCTGTCGTACCTGCGGTCGTTTCCGTTCTTCGCCCGCGCCCAGGCCCGCCACGAGTGGTCGTACGACCAGGTCAACCCCACCGACGAGCTGGCCGGCAAGCGGGTACTCATCGTCGGCGCGGGTTCGATCGGGGCGGCCACCCGGGCCCGGCTGGCGCCGTTCGAGGTGAGCCTGACCATGGTCGCCCGGACCGCCCGCCCCGCCGAGGGGGTGTACGGCGTCGACGACCTGCCGGCCCTGCTGCCCGAGGCGGACGTGGTGGTGCTGCTGGTGCCGCTCACCGAGGCCACCCGTGGGCTGGTCGACGCCGGGTTCCTCGCCGCGATGCCGGACGGTGCCCTGCTGGTCAACGCCGCCCGTGGACCGGTGGTCGACACCGACGCCCTGGTCGCCGAGCTGACGAGCGGCCGGATCTCGGCGGCGCTGGACGTCACCGAGCCCGAGCCGCTGCCGTCCGGGCACCCGCTCTGGGACCTGCCCAACGTGCTGCTCACCCCGCACGTCGGCGGCTCGGTACGCGGGCTGCTGCCCCGTGGCTACCGGCTGGCCGGCGAGCAGTTGCGCCGGTTCGTGGCCGGAACTCCGCTGATCAACGAGGTGGTCGACGGCTACTGAGCCGGAAGCTCCGAGGCCGGCGGGAAGGCCGGCCGGGAGTCAGCCGGCGGGCTGGTCCGGGGCGGGGCGGGGCTCGCCGAGCGGCCGCCCGCTGGCGGCGACCAGGCCGGGCAGGTCCGTGGCCCGGACCGCGGGCAGCGCCGTCGTCCGGCCGTCCCGGAGCCGTACCACCGCCTGGCCGCGCGGGTCCGACGCCAGCTCCACGATCTCCGACCAGGCGATGCTGCGCTGGCCGAGCAGTGCCCGGATCCGTACCCCGGCACGGTCGGCGTCGGTGCCGGCCCGCCAGGCCCAGACGCCGACCGCGATCGGCACGAGCAGCAGCGGGGTCAGATACCAGCGGGCGCTGGCCAGCGGAAGGGCGCCGAGGAACGCGATGAGCGCGGCCACCCAGATTGCCTGGCTGTGCCGGAAGCGGAGTGTGCCGGTCTTACCCACCCGGCGATTTTCGCACCCCGGCCCGCCGGGTCGGGCGTGGGCCTCGGCCGGCCGGGCCGAGTGGGGTCGGCCGGGTGGCCGGCACCGCTGGCCGAGCCGGGGTGGAGCGGGCTTGACCGGCTGAGGGAAGATTTCCCGAGCAACCCGGAGTGGGAGACCCCTACCATTGATCCTCTTCAACCTGGGCAGCCCGGCGTACCCGCCCCGGCCGACAACCGCGACCGGGACGGACCGCAAGGGAAGGTCGAAAAGGGTTCGATACGTAACCATGCCCCCTGCCGATCGTTGGGGGTTGATAGGACTGGTTTCGGCCGTTCGGTCGGACCGGACCTGACCTGCACCACGTCCGTGCCCCCTCTGCGAAGGCATCCCGCCATGTTCGTGGCGCACATCGCGGACGGCCGAGCCCGCCGGCTCGTCGTCCGGGTCACCGAGAGCGGTGCCCCAGTTCTCGCCGTAGGCGCCCTGCTCGCCGCTCACGTCGGCGCGCTGCCGCCCTACGCCACCGTCGCCGCAGCCGTGGGCATGGTCGCCGCCGTCGCCGCCGCCCGGCTGGTCCGGCTGGCGATCCGACTGCACCGGGGCAGCACGGGCTTCGGCCCGTGCCGGGGCGCCGGATTCCTCGGCTTCGGCCTGGTCGCCAGCGCGCTCTCCGCGTTCGCCCTCTTCCTGACGCCGCCCGGCGCCCGGTCGACGGTGGCACTCGGCGGGCTGGTGGTGGCGTTCGCCCTCTACCTGCTCGGCATGATGATGCTGCCCGGCGCCGCGAGCACGGTCCCGGTACGGCTGCGTCGTGCCTTCGACGGGCTGAGCCTCGGCATCAGTCTCGCCTTCTCCGCCTGGGTGATCCCGCCCCGCGAACTGCCGCCGCTCGCCATGGTCGCGGCGCTCTTCGCCGTCGTCGGCCTGCCGGTGGTCACCATCACCACACTGCGGGCGTACGAGCACCGGCGCTCCGCCGCACTCTGCGGGATCGGCGCCGGACTCGCGCTCTTCGGGCACTCGCTGATCGCGGCGCTGATCGCCTACGGCGCGCCGGTGACCGCGCTGCCGCTGGTCGCCATCTCGCTGGTCGCCGGCCCGGCGCTGATCGCCGCCGGTGCCCGGCGGGCCAATCCGGTGGCCCAGCCGAACGGCGCGCCGACCGAGCCGCAGACCACCCTGACCGCCTATCCGCTGCTGACGATCCCGGCGATCCTGGCGACGCTCTCCGCACTCTGGCACCTGGCCACCGTCGGCCACTTCGACTCCACCTCGATCCTGCTGGGCCTGGCCGTGATCCCGACCCTGGTGGTCCGGGAGGTGCTGGTGATGCTGGACATCCGCCGGTACGCCAAGCGGCTGGTCGAGCAGGAGGCGCACTTCCGTTCGCTGGTCTCCGGGGCCAACGACCTGACGATGATCGTCGGCGAGGATCTGCTCATCCGCTGGCAGTCGCCGGCGGCGGCCCGGCTCTTCGGGCTCTCCGACGCCGACGTGCGGGGCCGGGCGTTTCCCAACCTGATGCATCCGGACGACGCCGCCGACGTCACCCAGGTGCTCACCGACGTGCTCGCCGGCCGTGACGTGCCGACCGGCCGCCCGCAACTGGTCACCGCCCGGCTGCTGGACGGGCACGGGGCCTGGCGGGACACCGAGTCCACCGTCAGCGACCAGCGGGCCGTGCCCGAGGTGGCCGCCCTGGTGGTGCACGTCCGGGACGTCAGCGAACGGCAGCGGCTGGAGCGCAAGCTCAACGAGTTGGCCTTCACCGACGAACTCACCGGGCTGGCCAACCGCCGGGAACTGATGCGGACCATCGTGACCCAGCGGGCGGTGCCGGGGCACACCGGCGCGCTGCTGGTGATCGACCTGCACGGCATGTCCGGGATCAACGACTCGCACGGGCGGCAGATGGGTGACGCCGTACTCGCCGAGGCGGGCCGGCGGCTCAAGACCGGGGTCGGTGCCGCCGACGTGGTGGCCCGGCTGGGCGGTGACGAGTTCGCGGTGGTGACGGTGGACCGGCCGGTGCTGGCGTACGCGATGGGGACCCGGCTGCTGACCGCGTTGACCGCTCCGTACCCGATGCCCGGCGCGGTGCTGCACCTCGGCGCCAGCATCGGCCTGGCCGACCTCTCCGGCGGGGACGGTGTCGACGACGTACTCCGCCGGGCGGACCTGGCCCGGCTGCGGGCCCGGCAGCTCGGCCGCAACCGCGTCGAGTGGTACGACGACGAACTGGAGGAGCAGTTCACCCGGCGGCTCGACCTGGAGCGCGAGTTGCCGGGTGCGGTGCAGCGGGGCGAGCTGGACCTGGTCTACCAGCCGGTACTCGACCTCGACGACCAGCAGCCGGTCGGGACCGAGGCGCTGCTGCGCTGGCGGAACCCGGCGCTCGGCACGGTGCTGCCGGCCGAACTCCTGCCGGTGGCCGAGGACCTGATGCTGGTCGAGGAGCTGGGCCGTTGGGTGCTGGACACCGCCTGCCGGCAGTTGGCCGCCTGGTCGCAGCGGCCCCGACGGCTCTGGATGTCGGTCAACATCTCGTCCCGGGAGCTGACCGCCCCCGAGTTCGTCCGCTGGGTGAGCACCTCGCTGGCCGAGCACAGGATCGAGCCGGACCGGCTGGTGCTGGAGATCGCGGAACCCCGGGGCGGGGTGGACGTGCCGGCGGTGGTGACCCAGCTCGCCGGGTTGCGGGCGCTGGGGGTACGGACCGCGTTGGACGACTTCGGCAGCGGGCAGGCGTCGCTGGCGCAGCTTCGCCGGCTGCCGGTCGACTTCCTCAAGGTCGACCGGACCCTGGTCACCGAGGGCGGCACCCGGGAGGGCGAGAGCAAGCCCTTCATCGACGTACTGGTCAGTCTCGGCAAGAGGTTCGGGTTGGAGATCATCGCCGAGGGCTTGGAGTCGCCGGGGCAGGTCGAGCAGGCCCGCAGGGCGGGCTGCAAGCTCGGCCAGGGGTACGCACTGTCCCGACCCGCTCCGGCTGAGCGGGTCGAGGCGTACCTGGAGGAGTTTCCGAGCCCGTCCCGCTGACGGGCCGACCGGTCAGCGGCGACCGACCGGTCAGCCGGCCGCGTAACCCGGCATCGGGTACGCCGCCAGCAGGTCGCGTACCTCACCGGCGATCCGGTCGAGGGCGGCCTCGTCGTCCTTGATCGCCGCGCTGACCGCCTCGTCCATCCAGGCCGCCACCTGCGGCATCTGCTCCTCGGTCAGGCCCCGGGTAGTGAGCGCCGGGGTGCCGAGCCGGATGCCGGAGGGGTCGAACGGCTTGCGCGGGTCGTACGGCACGGTGTTGTAGTTGAGTTCGATGCCGGCCCGGTCCAGCGCCTGCGCGGCCGGCTTGCCGGCGATGCCCTTGCCGGTCAGGTCGGCGAGGATCAGGTGGTTGTCGGTGCCGCCGGAGGAGAGGGTGAAGCCCCGCTCGACCAGCGCCGCCGCCAGTGCTTTGGCGTTGGCGACGACCTGGTGGGCGTACCGGCGGAACTCCTCGGTGCCGGCCTCCCGCAACGCGACCGCGATGCCGGCGGTGGTGTGGTTGTGCGGGCCGCCCTGGAGGCCGGGGAAGACGGCCTTGTCCACGGCGGCGGCGTGCTCGGCGGTCGTCATGATCATCGCGCCGCGCGGGCCGCGCAGGGTCTTGTGCGTGGTGGTGGTGATCACGTCGGCGTGCCCGACCGGTGACGGGTGGGCGCCACCGGCGACCAGCCCGGCGATGTGCGCGATGTCGGCGACCAGCACCGCACCGACCTCGCGGGCGATCTCGGCGAAGCCGGCGAAGTCGATGGTGCGCGGCACGGCGGTGCCCCCGCAGAAGATCAGCTTGGGGCGCTCCCGCCGGGCCAGGTCGCGGACCTCGTCGAGGTCGATCCGGCCGGTCTCCGCGGACACGCCGTAGCGGACCGGGTTGAACCACTTGCCGGTGGCCGAGACCGACCAGCCGTGCGTCAGGTGGCCGCCCATCGGCAGTGCCATCCCGAGCACGGTGTCGCCGGGGGAGAGGAACGCCAGGTAGACGGCGAGGTTGGCCGGGGAGCCGGAGTACGGCTGCACGTTGGCGTGCGCGACCCCGAAGAGTTCCCGGGCCCGGGTCACCGCGAGCGTCTCGATCGGGTCGATGAACTGCTGACCCTCGTAGTAGCGGCGACCGGGATAGCCCTCGGAGTATTTGTTGGTCAGCACCGTGCCGCTGGCCTCGAGTACGGCGGTCGAGACGTAGTTCTCGGAGGCGATCATCCGCAGCTTGTCGTGCTGCCGGGTCGCCTCGGACTCGATCAGCGTCGCCAACTCCGGGTCGGCGGCGGTCAGGCTGGGAATCGGTGGTACGTGCACGGTGGTCGTCCTCCTGGCTTGGCTCCGCCTCGCCGCCGATGCTATCGGTTGCCCGGCCGTCGCCCGCAGCCGATGCCCCGCGCCCGGAGTCGATGCCCCGTGCCCGGTGGTCTCAGGGCTGCCGGGGCGGTGCGGTGCTGCCGCGCGGGATGAGGTGCGCGGTCTCGTCCTGGAAGTCGCCGAGCGGCTGCCCGGCGATGGCGGCGAGGAGCCGGCCGGCGGCGTGCGCCCCGTACGCCGGGATGTCCCGGTGCAGCGCGGTCAGCGACGGGTGGACGAGCTGGCAGAGCGGCGAGTCGTCCCAGGCGACGATGGAGACGTCGGTCGGCACGGTCAGCCCCATCTCCTGGGCCACCGAGAGCCCGGCGATCGCCATCACGTCGTTGTCGTACACGATGGCGGTCGGCCGGTCGGCGGAGCTGAGCAGGCGTCGGGTGGCCCGCGCGCCCTCCTCGCCGCTGTAGTCGGACGAGACGGTGACGGTGCGGTCCAGCCCGAGCCGGCGGCAGGCGGTGCCGAACGTCTCGGTGCGGATCTCGGTGTGCAGCAGCCCGGGCAGGCCGCCGACCCGGGCGATCTGGCGGTGGCCGAGCGCGACGAGGTATTCGAGCACCTCGGTCAGGGCCACCGACTCGTCCGACCAGACGTAGTCCGGCCCGCCGCGCTCGCCCGGCCCACCGATCACCACCGCCGGCAGGCCCAGCTCGGCCAGCACCGGCAGCCGGCGGTCGTCGATCCGCAGGTCGCAGACGAGTACGCCGTCCACCCGCCGCTCGCCCCACCAGCGCCGGTAGACGGCGATCTCGGCCTCCGGGCTCGCCACCACCTGGAGGGTCAGCGCGTACGACCGGGCGGAGAGTTCCGCCTCGACACCACTGATCAGCTCCATGAAGAACGGCTCGATGCCGAGGATGCGGGCAGGCCGGCAGAGCGCCAGCCCGACGGCGTTCGCGGTGGCCCCGGAGAGCGCCCGGGCGGCGCTGTTCGGGTTGAAGCCGATCTCCTGGGCGATCGCGAGAATGCGTTGCCGGGTGGCGTCCGAGACGCCGGGCTGCCCGTTCAGGGCGTAGGAGACGGCGCCCTTGGAAACTCCGGCCCGGCGGGCCACATCCGCGATCGTCGGCCGCTTCACCCGGCGCTCCTTCGTCTGCGCCGGCCCGAATTCGCTAGCCGGGCCGGTCGGGTCACCCACGCGCTGCCTCGTGCTGCCGCACGGGCGCGGCAGAGCCCGCGCGGACCACGGGAGTGAACTTTTCCGGTTAAGCATAGCGATCTGGCAATCTTGCCGACAGTGCCGGCCGGCCTGCCGGGCCTGCGGATACCGTCCGGATATTTCGAGGTCGAGAACGGCGGCGAAGGCTCGACCCGGACCGTTCGGTCATCGATTGTCGGCCATTCCTGGCCGAATTGCGGACCGTTGACAGGGCGGAGGGGCGCCCGTACGGTGACGTTACTTATCCGGTTCAGTCGACATCTCTCGATGTCTTGAGCGTGCCTCCCGGTGCGGCGACGGTGCCCTCCACCAGGGACGGCGCGCCGAGGTCGTGGTCGGTCAACCGTGTCGCCGCCGACCTGAGGAAAGTCGCCGCCGACCTGAGGAGAACGGTCGGAGTCGCGACCTGAGGAAGACGAGGTGCCCGTGACGTCCTGGCAGAGCCTGCACGACGGTTGGTCGCTGACCGCGATCGGCAACCCGGACGTTCCGGAGGCGGTCGCGTCCGCGCCGGTCCCGGCCACCGTGCCCGGCTGCGTGCACACCGACCTGCTCGCCGCCGGACTGATCCCGGACCCCTATCTCGACGAGCACGAACTCACGCTCGGCTGGATCGGCCGCACCGACTGGTGCTACCAGACCACCTTCCGGTGGGACGGCGGCGAGGACGCCGACCGGGTCGAACTGGTCTGCGCCGGCCTCGACACGGTGGCGACGGTCACCCTCAACGACGTCGAGCTGGGCCGCACCGCCAACATGCACCGGAGCTACTCCTTCGACGTCCGGGCGCTGCTGCGCAGCGGCGACAACGTGCTGCGGGTGCGGTTCGACTCGGCGTACCGGTATGCCGAGGCGGAGCAGCGGCGACTCGGCGCCCGGCCGAGGGCGTACCCGACGCCGTTCAACTTCATCCGCAAGATGGCCTGCAACTTTGGTTGGGACTGGGGCCCGGAGCTGGTCACCGCCGGGATCTGGCAGGAGATCGGGCTGCGGAGCTGGCGGACCGCGCGGCTGGCCGAGGTCCGCCCACAGGTCACTGTCGTCGGCACCGAGGGCCGGGTCGCGGTACGTGTCGACGTCGACCGGGCCGACGACGGCGCCGCCACCGAGCCGCTCACCGTCCGGGCCGCCCTGGCCGGCGAGGTCGCCGAGACGGTGCTCGCACCCGGGCAGCGCAGCGCCGAGCTGACCCTCGCCGTCGCCGACCCCGAACTGTGGTGGCCCCGGGGGTACGGCGCGCAGCCGCGCTACCCGCTGGCCGTCACCCTGCACGCCGGTGACCGGGAGCTGGACGGCTGGCAGCGGAAGGTCGGCTTCCGCTCGGTACGTCTCGACACCGCCGCCGACGAGCACGGCTCGGCGTTCACCGTCGTCGTCAACGACCTGCCGGTCTTCGCCCGGGGCGTGAACTGGATCCCGGACGACTGCTTCCCGCACCGGGTGACCCGGCAGCGCTACGCCGAACGCCTCCGCCAGGCCTGTGACGCGAACGTCAACTTCCTGCGGATCTGGGGCGGCGGCCGGTACGAGTCCGAGGACTTCTACGACCTCGCCGACGAGCTGGGCCTGCTGGTCGGGCAGGACTTCCTCTTCTCCTGCGCCGCCTATCCGGAGGAGGAGCCGTTCCGCACCGAGGTACGCGCCGAGGCGGCCGAGCAGATCGTCCGGCTGGCCAGCCATCCCAGCCTGGTGCTCTGGTTCGGTAACAACGAGAACATCTGGGGCTGGCACGACTGGGGCTGGCAGCAGGAGCTGGCCGACCGCACCTGGGGTGCCGGCTACTACTTCGAGCTGCTGCCCGGCCTGCTGGCCGAACTGGACCCGAGCCGGCCGTACTGGCCGGGCAGCCCGTGGTCGGGACGGCCGGAGATCCACCCGAACGACCCGGCGCACGGCAGCATGCACATCTGGACGGTCTGGAACCAACTCGACTACACGCACTACCGGGACTACCTGCCCCGGTTCGTCGCCGAGTTCGGCTGGCAGGGCCCGGCCAGTCACGCCACGCTGCGCCGGGCCATCTCCGATCCGCGGGGGCTGGCCGAGGACTCGGCCGCGATGGCGCACCGGCAGAAGGCCGGCGACGGCCGGCTCAAGCTGGCCCGGGGACTGGCGGCGCACCTGCCGGCGCCGCGCGACTTCGACGACTGGCACTACCTGACCCAGCTCAACCAGGCCCGGGCGATCAGTGTCGGGGTGGAGCACCTGCGGTCGTACCGGCCGGTCTGCATGGGCAGCGTCGTCTGGCAGCTCAACGACTGCTGGCCGGTCACCTCCTGGGCCGCCGTCGACGGCGACGGCCGGCGCAAACCCCTCTGGTACGCGCTGCGCCGCGCCTACGCCGATCGGCTGCTCACCATCCAGCCGAGGCAGGGCGGGCTGGCCCTGGTCGCGGTCAACGACGGCGGCGCACCGTGGACCGGTCGGGTGGACGTGACCCGGCTGACCCTGGCCGGCGAGCCGAGGGGCAAGTCGTCGGTCGAGTTGTCCGTCCCGCCGTACTCGGAACTCACCTGGCCGCTGCCGGCGGACGTCGCCGGTCCGGACGACCCGCGCGCCGAGCTGCTGGTCGCCGATCCCGGCGAGGACGGCGAGCGGACCTTCTGGTTCTTCGCCGAGGATCACGAGCTGGCCTATCCGGCGGCCGAGTACGACGCCACGGTCGAACCGGCGCCGGAGGGCGTACGGGTCCGGGTGACCGCCCGGACGATCCTGCGCGACCTGCTGCTCGCCCCGGACCGGCTCGACCCGGCGGCGGAGGTCGACGAGGCGCTGGTCACGCTGCTGCCGGGGGAGTCGACCACCTTCACCGTACGGTCCGCGGCGCCGCTGGACCCGGCGGCGCTGACCGCCCCTCCGGTGCTCCGCTGCGTCAACGACATGGTGGCGCGGCGGTGATCCGTCGCTCCGGCTCGTCGCACTGATCCATACCCCCGATCCGCACCCCTGTCCCGGACACCGCTCCCGGAAGGATCACCACCGCCCATGAAGCGCCATGTCCCGCTGCTGCTGGGGCTGGTCGGGCTGCTGCTCGCGGCCGCACCGGCACCCGCCTCCGCCGCCCCGCCCGGCTCGCCCGACTCCGCCGGCTCCGGCCGGTCCAGCGCCTCCAGCCGGTCCGCCGGGTTCGTCGTCCGCCACGGCGACCAGCTCATGCTCGACGGCAAGCGGTTCCGGTTCGCCGGGACCAACAACTACTACCTGATGTACAAGTCCCGGACGATGGTCGACGACGTCTTCGCCGACGCGAAGGCGGCCGGGTTCACCGTGCTGCGGCACTGGGGCTTCCTCGACATCGGCACTCCCGGCGGGACCGACTCGGTCGCCGGGCCGGCCGACGGCGTCTACTTCCAGTACTGGGACGGCGCGAAGCCGGCGTACAACGACGGGCCGGACGGGCTGGAACGCCTCGACTACGTCCTCTACGCCGCCCGGCAGGCCGGGATCAAACTGGTGATCCCCCTGACCAACAACTGGCGCGACTTCGGCGGCATGGACCAGTACGTCCGCTGGCGCGGTGGGCAGTACCACGACGAGTTCTACACCGACCCGGTGATCAGGGGCTGGTACAAGGACTGGATCTCGCACGTGCTCAACCGGACCAACACGCTGACCGGGGTGGCGTACAAGGACGATCCGACGGTGATGACCTGGGAGCTGGGCAACGAGCCGAGGTGCAAGGGCTCCGGCGTCTACCCGATGTCACCGACCTGCACCCCGGCGGTGTTGACCGCCTGGGCCGACGAGATGACCCGGCACGTGAAGTCGGTCGACCGCCGGCACCTGGCCAGCGTCGGTGACGAGGGCTTCTACTGCGACGATCCGGCCAGCTCGGACTGGACCGTCAACTGTGGCGAGGGCGTCGACTCGGTGGCGCTGACCCGGCTGCCGGCGGTGGACGTGGTCTCGTACCACCTCTATCCCGACCACTGGGGCAAGGACGCGGCCTGGGGAGTCGAGTGGATCAAACGGCACAACCGGGACGCCCGGCGGCTCGGCAAGCCGGTGATGCTCGGCGAGTTCGGCTACCTCGACAAGGCGACCCGGAACCCGGTCTACCAACGGTGGACGGACGCCTTCATCGCCAGCGGCGGCACCGGCTTCCTCTACTGGATCCTCTCCGGCGTCCAGGACGACGGCACGCCCTATCCGGACTACGACGGTTACACCGTCTACTGCCCGAGCCCGGTGTGCAGCACGCTCTCCAACGCCGGTGACGAACTCGTCCGGGGGCAGCGCTCCCGACCGCCGGTCGCCGACGTCGACGCCGCCGTCACCGAGTCGGGTACGCCGGTCACCCTGACCCCCGCGGCGAACGACATCGCGTACCGGACGACGGTGCGGCCGGCCAGCATCGACCTCGATCCGGCCACCGCCGGACAACAGCGCTCGGTGAGCGTCGCCGGGGGCGTCTTCGCGCTCGACGCGGCCAGCGGGACTGTCACGTTCACCCCGGCGGAAGGCTTCCAGGGCCGGGCGGTCGCCTCGTACACCATCCGCGACCAGGCCGGCCGTACGTCGAACCCGGCCGACCTGACCGTGACGGTGAAGCCGGCTCCCGGTGATCCGATCCTGATCGCCTCCTGGGAGACCGGGGTCGAGGGTTGGGCGCCCGGCAACTGGCAGACCGACGCCGGGACCGTCGCCCCGACCACCGACTTCCACACCCACGGCTCGGCCGGGCTGCGGGTCGCGGCGACCGGTGGCGGCTGGTTCGGGGTGACCCTGCCCAACCCGGTGGACCTGTCCGCCAAGGCGACCCTGCGCTACGACCTGCGGGTCGACCCGACGATCGGCACGTCGACGTCGATCGCGCTACAGACCGGTCCGGAGTACGCCTGGTGCCAGTCCACCTTCGGCTGGCTGTCGCAGGGCACCGAGACGACGGTGACGGTCGACCTGCTCACCGAGATGTCCTGTGACGCGGCGGCACTGGCCGACGTACGCGGGATCCTGATCTGGGTCAGCCCGGGAACCCACGACCTGGACCACCTCCGCGCCGAATGAGCCGGGTTGGCCGGTTGCGGTCGGACGTCCGCCCGCAACCGGCCTCGGTGGAGGACTGGCGCTGGACGCCGATCCCGCGGTGCTGGGACCGCTGTGACCGTCCGACCTAGCTGATGCAGGCGCAGCCAGGTTCCCGATAATCGGGGGAAGAGTCAGAGGTCCGATTGGTCGGCGTAGTTACCGGCAGCGATGTCCCATGAGAGGCAGTCCCAGTAGTTGTCCCCGATCATCGCCGGCGCATCCCACTTCGCGATGACCCACTGCATCTCGTTCTTGGCATCTTCCCAGCCGTCGGGGTCGCCACCGACGATCGCGGGCACAAGATCGGCGACCAGGCGTAGCGAGCGGCCGTACAGCTCGAGCGACGAGTTCACGAACGTGAGCGACCGGTGGTGGTCGATGACCTGTACGGCACCCGTGTCCAGGTCGAGACAGAATTCGCCGCCCCATGCGTCGGTGCCGTAGCCGAATCGCAACATGCCATCCCGGAGGCTCAAGTTCGGGCCGGGCAGAAACAGGTCGACACCGTCGAGTCGTAGCGATTCCGGCAGGTCGGCCGCAGCCAGTCGCTTCCGCAACTCAGGCGACAGTGACCCCCACCCGTCGAGTTCTTCCAGCACGGACATGGCGGTCAACCTATCGAGGGTCAGCCGGCAGCGCGGGGATCAACTCGGCCAGGACGGCCCCCGGCCGATCCGGTAGAGAGCCATACCGTTTCACCTTTGATCGCGTCGAGTTACCCTAAAGACACTTAGAGTTGTCGATAGGGGTCGACGTGGCGCCCGATCAGACTCAACCGCTCCGTTCTCCGTTCCGGACCATCGAGGGGCTCGGCCGCACGCTGCTGGCGCAGTGCGGAATCGCCGACATCGACGACGTCAGAAGAGTCGTGAACCGCCCCGGCACCGGCCTCGTCGTCACCGCCTACCAGGGCAACCTTGCCGGGATCTACCACTGGGCGCGTTACCTCGTGGAGAAGGGCTACGACCGTCCGCTCCTGCTGGACGCCAACCGGTACGGCGGGAACGGGCGACTGCCCGCCGCCACCCCGTTCAACCCGGACTGGCTGGCACGGCAGCGGGACCTGGGACTGCCGGTGCTCACCGACTCGGGCTACGTGGGGCCGGACGACCTCGACGGGCTCGTCGCGATCCTGGGCCGGACGGCGATGATCGACGACGCGATCGCACTGCTGCCACTGCACCTGTCCTGGCTCAGGATGCCAGGCGCCCGGGACGCCCTGCTGCGGCAGGTGCGCGCGTTCGCCGTGCCGATCGCGCTCGTCGTCGAGCACCAGGCCGACCCGTTCGGCGTACGGGGCGTCGTTGACGGGCTGATCGAACTGTTGAACTGCGAGGTGCCGCTGCTCGTACTGCGCTGCGACATCTCCGCGTTGGGCGCGCTCTGCTGCGGCGCGGTTGCGGCGGCGGTCGGCACCCGCGCCGCCCTGCGTCACCTCTATCCCATGGTCCCGACGCAGTCGCGTCGTCGTCGGTCACCGCCAGCGCCGTCCGTCGTCGTGTCCGGCTGCCTGTCGTACAAGCGGCTCAGCACGGTGGCCCGGACGAAGCGACAGCACCCGGACAGCAACCTGTGGTGGTGTGGCTGTTCGACCTGCGAGGGCAGGGACCTGGACTGGATACTGCACCGTCCTGAGTGGATGCGCGAGAAGCTGTCCTTCCAGCACTCGCTCGACGCCGTCCTGGAACTGCGCGAACAGCTCGTCGGGCCGGATCCCCGGCAGGACCCGTTGACCTGGCGGGCCCGGTGCGCCAATGCCGCGTACCGGCGTCGGGAGGTGGGCTGGGAGCCGTTACCCGCCCTCGACCGCTGGCAAGAGGCGATCGGGCTACCCCCATCGGATGATCCGTCGCCCCCGCCATACCGTCCGGGTCGGAGCATTCCGCCGCAACGGGGGAGTGATCGGACGACAACGCCAGAGTGATCGCCGGTAATGTGCTGAGGGCCATCGTGTTGGGGAGGCGATCCGGCGCGTGACAGTGCCACCCACGTTGCAGCAGCTCGGCGACTACCGGCTCATCCGTCCACTGGGATCGGGAGGCATGGGAGACGTCTACTTCGGTGTGTCGCCGACGGCGGACCGGGTCGCGGTCAAAGTCATTCGACGGCACCTGCTTACCGATCCGACGGTGCGGCAGCGGTTCGCCGCCGAGGTGGAGAGCCTGCAACTCGTCTGGGGTTCACGGGTCGCCCGCCTTGAGGCCGCCGATCCGCTCGGTGATCCCGCCTGGTTGGCGGTCGAGTACGTGCCCGGCTCGACCCTGATGCAGCACGTCGAGCAGCGCGGTCCACTGTCGATGCCGCTGGTGGCGATGGCAGGGGCGATGCTGGCCGACGGGCTGGACCGGGTGCACCAGGCCGGCCTGGTGCACCGGGACCTGAAGCCACACAACATCATCCTGGGTCGGGACGGGCCGGTACTGATCGACTTCGGGCTGGCGGTGCTCACCGAGCGGGGCGACTACCTGACCGATCCCGGCGGGCTGGTCGGCACACCCGACTACATGTCCCCGGAGCGGATCCAGGGCGAGCGGAACATGGCCGCCGGCCCGGACATCTACGGCCTCGCCGCCACGCTGGTGTTCGCGCTCACCGGGCACAAACTCTATTCCGCCGGGAACGGACTGCACGGACTGCTGCTCCAGATCACCGACCCGGACGTGCTGCCGAATCTGTCCGGCGTCCCGGCCGAGGCGGTACCGGTGCTCGGCGCGATGCTCGCGCACGATCCGACCGCCCGGCCCAGCCTGGCCGCCGTACGGACCCGGCTGCTCGCGATCGCGACCGCTGGCGGGGTACCGGTCATCGAGATGCGTCGCCGGGTGGGCGAGCTGACCTTCGACGGCAGCACCGAGATCGTGGTGCCGCCGGAGTTCGCCGATCCATCGACGGATCCCGAGGACACCCGGCCGGACAGTGCCGGCAGCCCGGACGACGACGGGCCGGACACCGCAGTGGATACGGATCCGCCGGTACGGCTGCCGACCACGCTGGTCGACCCCGATCCGCCGGACAGGCCACGCGCCGAGGTCGGCTGGCTGATCGACAAGCTGCGTCAGCAGTACGCCCGACGCGCCACCCTCTGACCCCGTTCGCCGCCCGCCACCGCTCTGCTCGACGCCACCCTGCTCGACACAACAGAACATCCCCTCCCGCGAAGGACGCCCAGCCCATGACGCCTCCGCCCCCGCCCGCGGCCATCCAGTTCGCGCCCGGATCGCGCATCCTCGTCCGAGACGAGGAATGGCTGGTCCGGACCGCCAAACCGGCCCGGGACGGCACGATGGTCAAGGCCGTCGGAGTTTCCGAGTTCGTCCAGGACGTCGAGGCGACGTTCTTCACCGAGCTGGACGACGTCCGGGCGATGCGGCCGGAGGAGACCGTTCTGGTCCAGGACACGTCGTCGCGGTTCCGGAAGAGCCGGCTGTTCCTGGAGGCGGTGCTCCGGCGTACCCCGTTGCCGCAGTCGGAGCGCGGCCTGGCGCTGGCCGACCGGTTCCTGCTGGACCCGCTGACCTACCAGCAGCGGCCGGCCGAGCTGGCGCTCTCCGGGCTGCGCCCCCGGATCCTGCTCGCCGATGTCGTCGGGCTCGGCAAGACCCTGGAGATCGGGCTGATCCTGGCCGAGCTGATCCGGCGGGGACGCGGTGACCGGATCCTGGTGGTCTCGCCGCAGCAGGTGCTGGAGCAGTTCCAGCGCGAGTTGTGGACCCGGTTCGCCATCCCGCTGGTCCGGCTCGACTCGACCGGCATCCAGCGGATCCAGCAGGAGATCCCAGCCGGGCGGAACCCGTTCACCTACTTCAAGCGGGCGATCATCTCGGTCGACACCCTCAAGGACGCCGGCCAGTTCGGTCACCACCTCGACGCGATCGAGTGGGACGCGGTGGTGATCGACGAGTCGCACAACCTGATCAACAAAGGCACCCAGCGCAATGAGCTGGCCCGCCGGCTGGCCGCCAAGACCGACGCGTTGCTGCTGGCCAGCGCCACCCCGCACAACGGGGACAAGAGGTCGTTCGCCGAACTGATCTCGTTGCTGGACCCGGCCGCGATCACCGACCCCGACGACTACACCGCCGAGGACATCGCGCATCTCTACCTGCGCCGGACGAAGATCAGCCCGGAGGTACGGGACCAGATCGGCAACCGCTGGGCCGACCGTGGGCCGTCCCGGGCCCTGCACTGCCCGGCCTCCGACGCCGAGGAGCGGATCTTCGCCGAGCTGACCGAGGTGTGGCTGGCCGGCGAGTGGACCGACGCGCCGCTGCGCGGACAGGACCGGCTGTTCCCGTACACCCTGTTGAAGTCCTTTCTCTCCTCGCACGTCGCGCTCGCCGCGACGGTGGCGAACCGGTCGAAGAAGGCGACCGGCCGGGAGCGGGCGGCGTTGGACCGGCTCGCGGAGCTGACGGCGGAGATGTCCGACGACGACTCCAGCAAGCTGGACCGGCTGGTGGCGGAGCTGCGGGACAAGATCGGGGTCGGGCCGGGCAGCTCGGTCCGGGCGGTGGTCTTCTCCGAGCGGGTGCCGACGCTGAAGTGGCTGGCCGAGGTGGTGCCGCGCCGACTCGGCCTCAAACCCTCGGCGGTACGCACCCTGCACGGCGGGCTGACCGACGCCGAGGAGCAGCAGGTGTTGCAGGAGTTCGAGCTGGCCGGAAGCGCCGTCCGGCTGCTCTTCACCGGCGACGTCGCCTCGGAGGGGGTGAACCTGCACCAGCAGTGCCACCACCTGGTGCACTACGACATCCCGTGGAGCCTGATCCGGATCGAGCAGCGCAACGGCCGGATCGACCGGTACGGCCAGCGGCACGAGCCGCAGTTCCGGGCGCTGATCCTCACCTCGAACGTGGCGGACGCCAAGGACGACCGGACGGTGGCGGAGAAGCTCCTCGACCGGGAGGAGGCGGCACACCGCAGCCTCGGCAGCGTGGAGGCGATGACTGGCCTCTACGACGCCAAGCTGGAGGAGGACCGGCTGGTCCGGGACCTGCTGGAGGGCAAGACGGTCGACGAGTCGTACGCCGCCGGTGCGTCCGAGGTCGACGTGCTCGCCGACCTGATGGCCTCGGTGGGTGAGGCGCCGGTCGGTGCGGAACCGAAGCGGGTGCAGGTGCCGAGGCTCTTCGCCGCGACCAGCGACTTCGTCGACACCGCGCTGGCCGAGCTGTACGACGACCGGCCCGACGACCGGATCGGGTTGCGCCGGGAGGACGAGCTGATGTCGTTCCTCGCCCCGGCCGACCTGGTGCAGCGGCTCGGTGACCTGCCCCGGTCCTATCTGCGGGCGCACGCCGAGGGCGAGGACCTGCGGTTGAAGGTGACCTTCGACCGGCGCCTCGCGCAGCGGAAACTGGACGAGGCCCGGGAGTCGACGAAACCGGCCTGGCCGGAGATCGCTTTCCTCAGCGACGTACATCCGATGGTGGAGTGGTTGGTCGACAAGGTGCTGGCCCGGCTCGGCCGGCAGCAGGCGCTGGTGCTGACGGCAGCCGTACCCGATCCGGTCTTCCTGGTCCAGGGCGTCTACTGCAACCGGCTCGGCCAGCCGACGGTGGTGGAGTGGATGGCGGTCTCCGGGCTGCCGGACGCGCCCCGGGTCGGCCCGATGGTCGACGCGCTGACGGACGCGAAGGTCGGGCCGCAGTTGGCGAACCCGGGCCGGCGGATTCCACTGGACCGGCTTCAGGCGCTGGTGCCGGCGGCGGTCGAGGCGGCCCGGGTCGACCTGGCGGCCCGGCGGGCCGAGTGGGACGCCGAGATCGCCGCCCCGCTGCGGGAGCACCGCCGCAAGCTGGAGCGCTTCGAACAGGAGAGCCTGTTCGGCGAGCTGGCACCCGGGCAGCGGGAGCGACGCCGGCAGCGGGTGTCCCGCACCGTACGGGAGCAGACCGACCTGGTCACCCGGTTGGAAACCGTCGGCGAGCCGCTGCTGCGGGTGCTCGCCGTCCTCGTCGACGACACCTCGGAGGGTGTGGCATGAGTTTCGAGTCGCTGACCAACCGGGGTGAGTACCTCTCCGCGCACTACCTGGCCGAGGTGCTGCCGACCACCCTCAAGGGCGGCCTGGTCAAGCGCTGGTCGGAGGAGGAGCGGGGTGGCCGGCTGACGCCGAGGGCCGGGCTGCGGGGCTTCCGGCGGGACTACTTCGACCGGAAGATCGAGCTGGCCGACCCGGAGCTGTTCGACCCGGAACGGCTGCGGAAGCTGCACTTCGAGCTGCTGAAGGTGCTCGGCTTCGGCGACCCGCAGGCGGGCACCATCACCGTGGAGCGGGCCGGGCAGGAGCAGGAGATCCCGGTCGCGCACGCCGAGCTGGGCACCGGCCCCGGGATCGTGGCGGTGGAGTGCGGCTGGGCGGTGGACACCGATGCGGCGCAGGATCCGACCGAGGCGGGCCGGCTGCTCAGCCCGGTCGAGCTGGCCGGCGGTGAGCGACTGGAGACCGGGGCGAAGCTCGCCTCGTGGCTCTTCGCGGCCGAGCAGCCACCGAGATATGTGCTGATCATGAGCGGTGGGGTGATCACCCTCGCCGACCGGAGCGTCTGGGGCGAGGGCCGCTATCTGGCGGTCAGCCTCGACGTGGCGTACGGCCGGAACGACGAACGGGAGCTGGACGTCGTCGCGGCGCTTTTCGGCGCGGACTCGCTGCGCCCGCCCGCCGAGGGCGGCAGCGAGCCGCTGGCCGACCTGGTCGCCGGCTCCCGGCAGCACGCGGTCGGGGTCAGCGGCGAGTTGCGCGAGGGGCTGCGTACCTCGGTCGAGCTGATCGCCAACGAGGTGCTGGACCGGATCCGCGAGGCTGGCTATCGGCCGGAGCAGGTCGCCGACCTGGACGAGCTGGCCCGCGACCTGCGCCGGGAGGCGCTGCGCTACCTCTACCGGATTCTCTTCCTGCTCTACGCCGAGGCCCGCCCCGAACTGGGGGTGCTGCCGGTCAACGATCCCGAGTACGTCTCCGGCTACAGTCTGGCCCGGCTCGGTGACCTGATCTCGCGGCGGCTGCCACCCTCGGCCGAGGAGGGTTTCCACCTCTACGAGTCGCTGGACCTGCTCTGCCGAATGGTCAACGAGGGCCACCGGCCGCGTGGCGCGGGCGAGGAGGTCGGGGAGCAGACGAGTGAGGACGTGGGGCTGCGGTTCGAGCCGATGCGCTCGGACCTGTTCCTGCCGGAGGCGATCCGGCTGATCGGCCGGCAGATCCCGCAGCCGGGCGGCGACGAGGACGACGACTCGGACGACTTCGACGGCCCGGACGCGCCGAAGCTGGACACCCGGCTGCGCAACCGCACCCTCTACCAGGTGCTGCGCCGACTGATGATCACCAAGGGCGGCAAGCGGAAGCGTGGCGGTTTCATCTCGTACGCCCAGTTGGGGATCAACCAGCTCGGCGCGGTCTACGAGGGGCTGATGTCGTACACCGGATTCGTCGCCACCGAGCGGCTGTACGAGGTGGCGAAGCACGGCGACCCGAAGGACGGCTCGTGGATGATCCCCGAGTCGAAGGTGGACGACTACGACGACGAAGTCTTCGTGCTGAAGGAGAACCCGGTCACCGGGGCGAAAAGCCGGATCCCGTACGAGCCGGGCTCGTTCGTCTACCGGCTCGCCGGGCGGGACCGGCAGACAAGCGCTTCCTACTACACCCCACAATCGTTGACCGAGGTCACCGTCCAGCTCGCGCTGAAATACCGGATCGAGGAAGCTGGCGACGGGCTGCGCGCCCGGGACCTGCTGGACTGGACGATCTGCGAGCCGGCGCTCGGCTCCGGCGCCTTCCTCAACGAGGCGATCAACCAGGTCGCCGCCGAATACCTGCGGCGGCGCCAGGAGGAGCTGGAGACCGCGCTCGAACCGGAGGACTATCACCTGGAGTTGCAGCGGGTGAAGGCGTACATTGCGCTGCACAACTGCTATGGCGTCGACCTGAACCGGACCGCGGTCGAGCTGGCCGAGGTGTCGCTGTGGCTGAACGTGATGCATGTTGGGTTGCAGGCACCGTGGTTCGGGCTGCACCTCAAGCGGGGCAACTCGCTGATCGGGGGTGGACGGCGGCTCTACCGGCCGGAACAGCTCGCCGACAAGTCGTGGCTGAACACGGCTCCGGAGGACCGGCCGTTCCGGGACGGGGCGATCGAGCCGGGCACCATCCACCACTTCCTGCTTCCGGCCGACGGGTGGGGCGCGGTCGCGGGGGAGAAGGAGGCCCGCGAGCTGGCGCCGGCCGAGACCGAAAAGCTCAAGAAATGGCGTACGGCGATGAAGCGCGTGCCGTCGGCCAAGGGGACGAAGAAGCAGCCGTCGCAGGTGGCGCGCTTGCAGGGGCTGGCTCGACGGGTTGAGTACCTGTGGAAGCTGGTGCAGGACCGACTGGCCATCTCTGAACGGGAGATCCGCCGGGACATCAAGGTCTGGGGCGCCGACGACCTGCCCGAGGTAACCGAGGCGGTGGCCAGGGAAAAGATTCTGGCCGACCTGACCGCGCACGGCACGCCGTACTGGCGGCTGAAGACCCTGATGGACGTCTGGTGTGCGCTCTGGTTCTGGCCGCTGGACAAGGTCGGCCTGCTCGATGGCTCCGACTCGGCGGCGTACCCGGCTACGCCGGTCGAGGTCACCCATGTTCGCGAGGAGCCGGCCTACGACGAACCGGCGGTCTACGAGGTTGCGGACATCTTCGGCCAGGTGGAGTCGCAGCAGTTGAAGATGCCTGTTCGGTCGATCGGCACACGCCGGGTGACGGTTGCCGAGCAGCTCCGTCAGCAGGTGGCGTTGGCCAGCCTGGACGACTGGCTGACCTTCGCCGAGGCGCTTGTCGGCCGACGTGACATGGACGAGGACACCGAGCGGTTCTGGGGCCGGAAATTCGACAGTCTGACTGAGATGGACGACTTCGAGGGCAGCCTCGACGGTCTGGTCGGGGTCGACTCGCCCTGGACTCTCGCCGAGCGCTTTCCCTGGCTGCTCGCCGCCGAACGGATCGCAGACCAGCAGGGCTTCTTTCACTGGGAACTGACCTTCGCCCAGGCGTTCGGCAAGGGCGGCTTCGACCTTCAGGTCGGCAACCCGCCATGGGTGCGGCCTAGGTGGCTGGAGAGCCTTGTTCTTGCTGAACGGGATCCCTGGTTTGCTCTCGTGGACAAGGTTGTGCCGTCGTTTTGGCAAACCCGAAGAAGTGCGCTTGCGCTGGCCAACGATCCCTTCTACCTAAACGAACTAATCGCGACGTTTGGAACAGTAGCATTTCTGACCTCTCCCGTTGCATATCAGCTTCTGGCTGGAACGCAGCCGGACTACTATCGAGCGTTCATGTGCCGAGTGTGGTCTAACCTTAGCCCGTCAGGGATCGGCGCTCTCATCCATCCAGATTCCCATTTTGGCGGAGTCAAGGAAGGTCGACTCCGATCGGTTGCCTATCACCACCTTCGCCTCCATGCCCACTTTCAAAACATGCGCCTTTTGTTTCCCGAGGTGGACTGGAACAAGCAGTTTGGCATTCATCTCTACGGGCGTGATCGGGGGACTGTTTCGTTCAAGCATTTGAGTTGGCTCTATGCGACCGAAACCCTCGCGGAATCGCTGGAGCATAGCGGGGATGGAGACCTTCCAGGGATGAAGTATGAGGGGTCCTGGGATTTGCGCCCGCATCTTGGGCGGGTGCTGACAGTGACTGTCGAGACTCTTGCTATTTGGAAATCTTTTCTCGGCTCAGACGCACCACTTGAGATGACGCAGCTTATATATCCCGTGACGGTTGCCGAACAGAAAGCTATCTTTGCGCTTGGCAAAGTCGAACGACGCGTCGTAGATGCCGCGCCAATGATCAGCTCCGGGCTTCATGAAAAGGGTGCCAAGGATGTCGGGTTGATACGCTGGGACACCTCGGACCCTGGTGACTGGGGCGAAGTTGTCCTGCAAGGACCGCACTTGAACGTTGCCAACCCACTTTCAAAGCATCCGAATATCCCTTGTAAAAGCAACAAGGATTACGAGGCATTCTATCTGCCTGCTATGAGTTCAACTGCGGTCCCACGAACCAACTACCGGCGTGCGACGGATATCGCGACATACGACGGCGCAAAAAGCTTGTGGAGGTCTGCCAGTTATACCTCGTATTTCCGAATTGCCTGGCGAGAAATGGTGCCCTTGAGCACCGAGCGAAGCTTGTTTGCTGCGTTGATACCTCCAGGACCCACGCACGTCCATGGAGTTCGCTCGATGGCGTTCGGGTCCAACCGGGAGACCGCCCTTAATGCTGGGTTTTGGGCCTCTCTACCCCTGGACTACCTGCTGCGAATTTCCGGAAGGGGCCATCTGGACGTATCAGAGGCGAATGCCATGCCCATTCCTGACCCGGATCATCCCCTTGCTGCGGCCCTATTGCTTCGGGTGCTGCGACTGAACTGTCTTACTTCTGCTTACGCTCCGCTATGGAGCGAACTATTCAGCCCAGTTTGGCAGCAGGAGCGTTGGGCTATGGAGTGGGAATCCCTGCCGGAGGCTCAGGATCTTGGAAATGTGGCTCCGATTTGGGAACGCGGCACACCGCTGAGGACAGAGCGTGCCCGACGGGCGGCGCTTGTGGAAATAGACGCTCTGGTTGCGGTTTTCCTCGGAATTCAACTCGACGAGCTGCTCTCGATGTATCGCGCGCGTTTCTCGGTCCTAGCGGGCTATGAATCGGCGATGTGGTTCGATTCTACGGGGCGACGGATTACACGTGATTACTACGCCCGAGGGGTGGGGCAACGGCAGGGTTCGTACGAGCATCTGATGGCGCATCTTGAGGACCCGGACCGCAATCCGGTGCCTGATGGGTACGAGCTTCCGTTCTACCGGGCAGATCGCGAGAGGGAGTACGAGCAGGCGCACACAAAGTTTGCTCGGCGGCTCGCGGCACAAACTTAAGGATTTGATAGGGGGAGAAGTTAACTCTCTTTTCTCTGAATTCGTAGCACGACGGGCTTCGAGTTGTCCACCGAGATCGTGGCGTCGTACTCGCCGCCTTCCTGCTGAGACGTGTGACCAATGAGGAAGGCGTTGTATTCAACCGTCAATGTGTAGTTCCCCACGACATGGATTAGGCCGGAAGGTGGGTCGAATGTGGCTTGTGCGTTGATGGTCGGATTACCCTTGAGGGTCCAAATGGCCCTGTCGCTCGTAACGGGAGCCTTGCCGGTCGGGCATTCAGGCGGCATGGGGGAAGATTTCACTGAGGCGCAGCGTTCAAAGGCGGTTCGCACAAGCGCGCGCAGTGCATCCTCTGACAAATTCGGGTTCCGCTTCGCGGTAGATGGCTTAGGGGAGTCGTCGAACCTGCCGATCTCGATGACCTTTGCGCGACTGTCAGCCCATTCCACTCTAGCCCAATAATGCACAACTCTAAGTTTGAGCCTGGGCTGTCCTCGCATCTCCTTGTAGGATACCGTCATTACGGCCGTGCCTAAGACATGAAATCGTCCCTCTTCTCCGTTGTAACGAATAAGGGCTCCGTCTTTTGGGTCGCCGTGAAGGCGCCATTGCACGTCCTCGACATCGCTTGTTATCTTGTCATCCACGGATTGTGGGCAGTGCACGGGGCTGAGAGCTTTGACCTGACTGCATGCCTGGAGGGTGGCGATTGTGGTGTTGAGAACTGCCTCGTCATTTGCGCCTGCGGGGCGGATGCCGTTTTCAACAGGAAATGACGATTTTACTTCAGGCGTATCCTTCAGGACGCCAGAGCAGCAAGATACTGCTAATGCGGCAGTTAGTGCTAGCGCTAAAAGGATGGCTCTGGGGCTAGCGGGTCGCTGGGGCGCCGAAGCTCCTGCTACCGGATCGTCACGCGGCCCGGGAAATGGTGCGCGGGACTGGTCCATACTGCCCGATGGCGGCTGGTCGCCGGGAAAGACAGCCGAGGTCGGTCGCGGCCGGTTGCGGTCTACACCGGTCAGGAGCCGGTCGCGGGCCTCTGGCTCGCGTGCCCCGACGAGGTCCACCCACACTCGAGTTGCCAACAATCCGGGCGGCTTACAATCTCGTACTCGTACTGGCACCAGCAGCCCTAGCTCTCCACTGGGATCCTTAGCGAACGCCGCCCGCCACTCTGCCTCGCTGAACGCCGAGCCGAAGTAGTCAGGGGAAAGCACCGCAACCGTCCGCTGCGCTGACTTGGCTGCCTTGTGCATCTCGTGCAGGAAATCAGTGCCCGGGGTGAAGTCCCAAGCTTGTAGCACCGTGGAGTAGCCGGCAGCTTCCAACTCAACGGCGATCCACTGCGCCCAGGGATCATCCACACTCGTGTAGCTGATGAAGAAGTCAGACCCCATACCCTCGCCAAATCGCTAAACTAGACGTCCCACTCTTAGCCTTTGTCTATGCCAACCGAGTATCATGCCGATGATCCATTGATCGATCAATACCGCATGTAGTCGGATGATAGACAGTCAAATATGGCACGGCAGCCATCCATTACTGCCAAAAAGTTCGAAAATGTCAAAGTCAGACTCCGGCGGGTGACTCAAGGTCAACTTAGGCCGCCTGCTTGCTGGGGGGCGCTGATCGCACTCTTTGCTCTACTGCTCGGCGAGCGAGCCAACCTCGACCAGGAAGCTGTCACTGGCCTCGTCGTCGGCTCGTCAAGAGATCGTGGCAATCCCTACTTCGGCTCGGTCACGAAGACGCCCTTGCCCTGGTGACCTTCCAGGAGCCCCTCCGCTTGCAGGATTAGCAAGGCTGAGCGGACGGGTTCGGCGGACACGTTGTAGATCGCGATCAGCTCGCGGAGCGACGGCAGCTTGTCGCCGGGCTTGTACTCGCCCGACGCGATCTTGTCGCGGATGTCCTGTGCGATGCGCTGGCGATCTGAGATACGGGGCATGGCAACTTCCTGGTAGGCCCCTGCATCTTCTCATGATCGCTAACGAAGCCTCAAGACTTCGCCTGCTTTGCATGCTTAGGTCTTGTCCTCACATGCTTTGCATTGTAAGTTGCCTCTGCGGGACGCCTGGCGACGGAAAGCCTGGTAGGCAACCGGCCCTCCGGTTGGGCATCCCTGCTGGCACGGCTAGCGATCTCTCCCTGCTGGCCGTGCCAGCCCTGAGTCACGCCCTGCTGCCGTACGTGTTGCCGCGCCTGCGGCGGTGGGGCGGGGTGGCCCCGGCCTGGGGTAGGGCAAGCCGAAGGTCAGGCCGGGGCCACCCGTCCACGTCCTGTTCTCCGAGAGGCTGGTGAGAGGTCATGCGTGCTCTGCTCCGTTGGTTGTTCCGGCGAGAGGGGAGGGAGGGGCTGTCGCTGCAGCGGCTCGGCTCGGCGTACCCGTACCCGTACCGGTCGGCGGCGTACCGGCCGTTGTTGCCGTCGCAGGTGCGGCTGCGCCGGTTCACCCCGGTCGGCTTCGGTCGGCGGGGAGTCGACCCGGACGAGGTGACCCAGTTTCTGGAGCAGGTCGCCGTCGACCTGGCCAGGGCGTACGCCGAATTGGCCGGTGTCCGGGAGCAGAACGCCCGGATCAAGGACGCGTTGCGGCGGTGGCAGTCCCGGCAGGTGTCGACGGCGCACGGGTTGGCGCGGCGCTGATGGCCGGGCCTCCGGTGGTGCAGTGCCGGTCGTGTGACGGCCTCTCCTTCACCCTCGACCCGTGCCGCTGCACCTACGGCGGCAACCGCCTCCTGATCGACGAAAGCATCAGTGACAGCGAGGCGGACCGGCGGGCGGCGGGGGGAGGCGTACCAGGACTGCCTGGAGTGCAAGGGGGTCGGCACGGTCGGCCGGTCCTGCCACGACTGCGGGCAGACCGGGCGGCGCCGCGCCCAACTCGTCCTCACGATGGCGAACCTGGACACCGGGGCGGTGGCGTCGGCGAACGTCGTACCCGGGGTGGTGGAACCGGCGCCGTGGCCCGGCGACGGCGGTGGAAGCTGGCATCTGCCGCTCGCCCCGCTGCTGCGCGACCTGGCCGCCGCCGTCGGTGTCGGCGCCGGCTCGTGGACGGATGTCCGCCAGCCCGGTGATCCGGACGGCCCGCTCGTCTTCCTGCCCCGCGCCTGGCGGCCGGAGCACTCGGCATCGGTCCGGGAGGTGCTGGAGGCCGAGGCCATCGCCGGGGAGAGCAACGACGCGTGGCGGCTCTACCTCGGCCGGTCAACGGTCGCACCGCCCCGGAACGCGCCGGCCGAGCTGGGCCGTCTCTGCCGGTTGGCCGATCTGCTCTGCGTCGACCTGGTGGTCGAGGCCCGCCGCCTGATCGCCACCGCCGGGCTGACCTGGGCGATCCGGTTCGAGGTGCCGGGTGGGCCGGTGCCGTCCGAGGCCCGGGGCTACGCCGACGACCTGACCACCTCGATCAGCACCACGACAATCCTCGACGCCTGCGACGGCCTGGAGGAGCGCGGCCTGACCGCCCCCGCCCACCACCTGACCATCGGGCAGCCACCACCCGACCCACCCACGATCGACCTGGACCAGCTCGAACGGCGGGTCCTCGCCGACTGTCTCGACCTTGCTGCCGGCAGCCCGACCGCCGGGGCGCAGGCGGTCTGGCGGGACGGCCGCTGGTGGCACACCAGCCTGCGTACCGCCGGGACCACGGAAACGCTCACCGAGTGGTCGACCGGGCAGATCTACAGCCGGCGTGCGACGAAGCTGCGCCGGGAATGGCAGCCGCCGGCACCGTCGTGGCAGGACTCGCCCATCCCGTACGTCGACTGCCCCGACTGCGACCCGCACAGTCGACTCCGGCGCTGCGACTGCCGACTCGGCACCGACCGGGCCGACTCCGAGTGCCCGAAGTGTGCCGGCTCCGGCCGCAGCCCGTCACTGCTGCGCTGCTACACCTGCCGGGGCACCCGTCGACTCCACTCCGAGGCGGCTATCACGATCACCGACCTCGCCGGCCGGGTCGTACACCTCAGTTGGCGCGGCGACGCGTCCGGCTGGCGTACCGGTGAATTCGCCTGGCAGGACGAGCCCGCCGGCCACCGCGCCGACCCTGCCGGATCCAGCGGCGGCGACGGCCGGGCCGGGCCGGCGGGGGAGGAGAGCTGGCGGACCGGCCGGCAGGTGCCGGCACCGCACGTGGCAACCCACCCCGGCGGCAAGCCGCTGCACCAGCTTCCCGACCACTTTCGGCTCGCCGGCTGGGCCGACCATTTCGGGGTACGCCCGGAGGACCTGGTCGAACTCGACGGCGCCGGCAGCCTCGACCACAGTCTCCGGGACGGCACCGTCACCCTGCACCGCCCCGACGCCGACCCGCTCACCGAATACCTGCGCTGGGCCGCCCGGGGCCGACCCGGCGGCCGGCTCTTCGTCCTCGCCCGCCGACCCGACGTGCCGCCCCTGGCCGACCTGGTCCGGCTCGTCCTCGGGCTGCGCCTGACGGTCACGATCACCCTCACCGACCACATCCGCAATGCCGGCGACCTCCGCCTCATCCAGGGCGAGAGCTGGGACGTCACCGTCAACGTCCCCGGCCGACTGCCGGCCCCGGCCAACCCGCCCACCCGGTCCACCCCGGAGGCCGCGACCGCGCACTGCCTCGAATATCTCGAACTCGCCATCGCCGGCAACGTCCCCGCCAACCCCGACCAGCCGATCCCGGTGCCACAGACCCCGACCCCGATCGCGGTCGACGACCCCGTACCCCTGCTGCGCCGGCTCGCCCGCCACCACCCCGGGCAACCCGTCGCCGTCCACTACGACGGCCCGACCTGCCAGGTGTGGCTCCGCGAGCACGACGACGTACGTCAGCTCGCCACCGCCCCGACCCTTCCCGCCGCCATCGGCGCCCTCGGCCTCTGACCGACCACCTACGTCGCGGTGGGGTGAAGGGCCGCCGTTATCCGCGAAGCTAGACGGGCGGCGGTGCCGGAGCCTGTAGTGCCTCGCGGGGCGGCCTGGGCGCCGCCTCGGTCTTGCCCGTGATGAAGAGCGCGGTGATGGGCACGGAGCCGACCAGCAGGATCACCATGCCCTGCACCGGTGCCTGCTGGTTGAGGAACTCCACGGCCACCCGGGCGATGAGGACGAGCGCGCCGAACCCCAACAGAACCCGGACGAGTCGCAACCACCAGTTCGCCCACTGCCGTCGTCGCGCGGACCGTTCCTGGCTGTGCCGATGATCCATGTCGCAGCGGACGAGTTCCATCAGGGCGTCCATCGCCTTTGCCGGATCAGGGTGCTGCTTGGAGATCCGTTCCCAGGCCTGTTCGGTCTGGAACCAGGACGCGCCGTCGGGCGCGCGCACCTGCTCTGTCACCCGGCCGGGTCCTTTCCGAGGCCATGGAGGGGAAGGCGCATCGATCGGGTCAGCGTGCCCGACGCTGTCGAGGTGGCGCTGTCTGGGCCGTGCAGGCCGGCGCATGGCGGTCGATCGAGGTGAGTGTCTCGCCAAGGAGCTGTCCCACCCGCTCGACGCTTTGACTCACGCGCTCCACGGACTGATCGCGCGTGATGTTTACCGGTGCAGGGCGCGGGAGTTGAAGGTCAAGTGCCCGCACGAGAAAGCCACACGCCCTGCTGACGAACTGTGTTACGGCCTTGAAGGCGCTGAGAAACAACAGAATGGGATATGTCAGCAGAATCAGGCCCGTGCCGAAGACCTGACTGGGGCGTGCCCGTTCCAGCCGTACGTCAATGGAGCCGCTGATCACCGGAAGCTGCAACTCGACCACTGTCGACCGTTCGGCGGACCGGGGGCGTTGATCGATTTGCGGGTGCTCGTCGGTGAAGTCGATATACCAGGACGGTAGTGCGGCGGTGATCGCCACATGCCTGCCCATCCGGTATTCCACGCTGCCTCCGATCGATTGGAGGCGCCAGAGTACCGCACGAAAATGATCCACTTCGACATCCGAGAAGTGTCCGATGTTCGCCATCTGTACGACCAGGCCCAGGTCAGACTCGCTGGCGGCAAGCCGGCTGAGGCGCATGGAAAGACTTGATCAATAGATTGACTGCTATCGTCGGGCGCGGGATAGCGGGGAGGAATCTGGCGATGGTGAACCCGGATGGATTCGGTACCGACACGGACGTCCTACGCAACTACGCGAACCATCTCGATCAGGTTGCGGATGATCTCAAGCCGTTACAGGAGAGGTTTGCCATCGGAGGTCCAGCGACGATCCCGATCGACGCGTTCAGTAGCCGTACCGGATGGCTTCATCTGATGGCCGAGGAGCTTCGCGCCTTCCGGGACGCCTACACGGACGCGCAGTCCGGGACGGAGTGGCGGTTGCGCCGGATCCGGGACGCCGTCAGCGAGGCCGGTCGCCTGCTCCGCGAGGCGGCTGACGAGTACGACCGCAGCGACCGGGGAGCTGCCGGCCGGACCGGGGCGGCTGGCCGATGACCCTGGCACTGCCGGAGGCGGCACACGTCCTCAGCGGGGTCGCCCGACTCGTCGGCGTCGACGATCCGATCCAGATGCTCAAGGAGTTCCAGCAGTTCGTCGACACGGACGAACTCCGACGCGCGGCCACCGAGGTCTGGGGCACCAGCCCCACCTCCTCGCCGACCTCAGCGGCGCTGGACGGCCACGCCGAGCGGCTGGTGGACGAGTTCCTGCGTACCGTCGAAGACCGTTGGCAGGGCACCGCCAGCGAGGCGTACGAGCGTTACCTCGGCGAGGTCAGGGCGGCGCTGCACCAGGAGGCCGACAGCATCCCGATCGTCGGCGGCGCCCTCGTGATGGTGGCGGACGGGATCGAACTCACCTGGCTGGAGATGGTCGGTGCGGTGCTGACGGCCGTCGGCCTCATCCTGAGCGTGGTGAGCCTGGTCGGAGCCGGCAACATCATCGTGTCGTTGCTCGGGCTGATCGGCGGGCTCGCGTCCGGAGTCATCACCTACCTGTCCATGGCGAGGCCGCGCGTCGAACTGCTGGCGAAGCACGAGAGCACGCTCGACGGCAAGGGCCGGCACTCCAACTCTCCCGTCGACGCGCTGCCCAGCATCGACGGTCGCGCATGGGGGTGGACCCCGAAGACCGCGGATCCCAACACCTAGGAGCAGTTGTGCGTGAGGACCTTGCCGCCCGACTCGACGAGATGGTGAGCAGCTTCGAGGCGACCCGGGCCCGCATTCTGGCGGCCGGCGATGCCGTTTCGCGGCTTCGGGTGACGCGACAGAGCGACGATCGGTTGGTCGAGGTCACCATCGGCCCCGATCGGGAGGTGGTCGACCTCCACATCGCCGACTCGGCCCTCCGCCGGGGCGACGGTCGGGCCATCGCCCAGACGGTCCTGTCGCTGATCGCCGAGGCACAGGCCGAGTTCAGCCGGACCGCCCAGGCGGAATACCAACGGATCACCGGTCTCAGCATCGACCCCGCTGCCCTGGACGGCCGGGACGGCCCGGCCGTGCTCAGCCGGCTCTCCCGCGAGTTGTTCGGTGGCTGACGACCGGGTCTTCCGGAGCGCGCCGAGCATCCCGGACGAAGGCCAGCCGTTCGCCCTGCGTCGCAGGGCGCTGGTGTGGGTGCTGGCACTGCAACCCGTCGTGTGGCTGGGCATCCTGTCGCCGCTCTGCATCCCGGCCGTCAGTCCGTCCGGGGTGCCGTGGACGCTGCTGGTGCTGGTACTGCCCTTCCTGATCGTGGTGCTCTTCGCCATCCTGCGCGTCATGTCCAAGGTGACCGGGATCTGGCTCGCCGCCGACCCCGGTGGGGTCTGGGTGCGGGCGCGGAGTCGTACCGGTACGGACGCCTTCGCGATCCGGGTGCCGTGGGACCACGTCGAGTCGATTTTCGCGATCCAGACCAGCCGCACGGGCATCTCCGGCGGACCCTGGACCCTGGTGGTCCGGGTGAAGGATCTGCCCGCCACGCTACGTCCACCCGACCAGCAGGGGGCTGACCGCGCGACGTTCACGGTGAGCACCTGGCTCTCGAACTACTCGGCGCGGGAAGCCATCGACGTGCTCGCCCGGCTCGCTGCTGGACGCGCCCCGGTCGGGTGAGCGCCCCAGAGACAGCGCTCGTCACTTGTTGAAGGTGCGGATCAGGTCCAGAAAGTGCCGGAGCTTGTGCACGTCGGCGGCCTTCACCGGGTCCGGGTTGAAGTGCATCACTCTGTTGCGAATCTGTCGAATCTCGTCGAGTCGCTTGACGAAGACGGTCCGGTCGAGAGGCCACCCGAGCGCCTGCCAGCACTCGGCGTTGCTTATGACGAGCTGGTACTGGCCCATGGTCATGTGGTCGAACCCTTTGAGGTTCTTCTTGCCCCCGCAGGCCTGCTGGGCCGCCTCCAGGTCAAAGGTGTTCTGGATCAGGCGACGAAGCTCCTGGTCGATCTCACCGATCAGCAGGAATGGCGTGGCGGTCTCGTCGTACTTGTGTACGACATCGGCTGCCGTGATGATCCCGGTAATCTCTCCGTCGAAGTCCCGGACGAAGACGAAATCCTCCCGCCACAGCACGTCTATCACGTCGAGCAGCCGGACGTCGTAGTCGAACACCTTTGCTGCGGTGATCATGCCGCTCAAGGTCGCGCCTGGGTCGGCGTGCTGGGCCTGGGCGATCGACTTCCAACTCACCGCACCGTGTAGTTCGTCGGGAGTGTTGAGAACGGCGAGCTGGGAGAAGTCGTTCAGTCGCATGATGGTGATGGCCTCCTGCAAGGAGGCCGAGGGTGATACGGAGACCAAGGGCTCGTCGTTGGAGAGCAGGTTGCCCAGGGTCAGACCGATGTCTGCCGACGCTTCGTCGGTCAACTCGGCTTGGAGCGTTCCGCCGTCGTCGCCGAGAAGGACGCCGCTGCGACTCGTGTCACCGGGAGCCGGCAGAGTCACAAGCGTGACGGTGCGGTCGAGATTGACCGCCCGGAAGTCCGGTGCGGTGGCAAGACCGTGATTGGCCAGGTCGGCGTCGATCTGCTGGCTGGTGTCGCGGTCCCGTTCCTCGAAGCCCCAGAGCCGGATGAGTTCTCGTACGGTCAGGCTCACCGGATCGCCCATCCCGGCCCGCCGGGAAGCCTCGTTCAGCATCTCGAACCGTCGGCGCGCACCCTCCCGATCGACCGGGCTCTCGGATTCGTCTGCCTCCGACGGATCGTCAGCCACGGATTGCAGCAGCCGTCGCCGTAGTTCGTGCAGGAACGGACCGTCCGTGTCGATGCGCCAGGCGTACCACCCGTGGACAGCCTTGGCGGAGTTGACCGCAGTGGCGGCCCCGGACGGGGTAGTGAATTCGCGGCCGTCGGAGAGCCTGATCCGTCCCCGGTTGGTGACGACGGCCTTGTGTAACAGGTCGGAGTGCGGAGGTCGGTAGGACAGGACCTGGTCCGGGTTCAGCATGCCGGCGTCGAGCAGGTCGGAGACCCGGACCCTGCGGCCGTTGATCAGCGGATGCCTACGGCGGGACGACTCGTCTGCCATTCCGGTGTGCTCCAGGGTGAGTCACGACAAAGCGGTTCACTGGCGGCACCGGCGCAAAAAGACCGCCGAGAGCGACCACATGCTAGCAGCGAGCGATGGTCGCCTCCAGGGGATCGGATGCCGGCTGGCGTTGCGCAGTCGAGTTCGGAACAAGCGGCGAAGGGTGGCGGCACCATTGGTGCGCAGAGATCGTCGTTCGGCCGTCCACGGTAGACACAATCACGACAGATCACGCTAGACATAGACGAGTAGCATGCCTGCGGTGAGTTGCTCATGAAGCCCACGATCGCCGCCGACACCCTTCGCAGGACGCTCACCCAGTACCTCACCACCACCTTCGGGTTGACCGACGAGCCCGTCCGGCGCGGGTTGGAGGCCTTCCTCACCCACCCGGATCAGGGCATCTTCCGGGGTCCGTACCTGAGGATCAGGACCCCGTTCCGCCCGGCGTCGGACGACTGGCGGGCCGCACTGGACTGGGCGCCAGCCGGGTTCACGCCCTATCTGCACCAGGCGAAGGCGTTCCGGCGACTGTCCACACTGGGCAAGGATGCGGAACCGACGCTGATCACCACCGGCACCGGCTCCGGCAAGACCGAGGCGTTCCTGATCCCACTGCTGGACCACTGCCGGCGGGCCAAACGGCAGCGCGGTCCGGGCGTCAAGGCGATCCTGCTGTACCCGATGAACGCGCTCGCCACCGACCAGACCAAGCGACTCAACGAGCTGCTCGTCGAGAATGCCGCACTGCACCAGGTCACCGCCGGTCTCTACATCGGCGACGTGGCCGCCGTCGAATACCCGAGGGTGCTCACCAAGCGGTCCGAGATGCGGCGTACCCCGCCGGACATCCTGATCACGAACTACAAGATGCTCGACCTGCTGCTGCAACGCGCCGACGACCTGCCGCTCTGGGAGGGCGCCCAGCCGGCGTACGTCGTACTGGACGAGTTTCATACCTACGACGGCGCCCAGGGCACCGACGTGGCGATCCTGCTGCGCCGGCTCGCCGCCGCGCTCGGCGTCTCCACCGGCGACCGGCCACTCGGACCGATCTGCCCGGTGGCCACCTCCGCGACCCTGGGCGAAGGCCGGGGCCGGGACGGCCGGACCGCGATCCGCGAGGTCGCCGAGCAGGTCTTCGGGGTGCCGTTCGAGCCGGACTCGCTGATCGGCGAGGACCGTTACGAGCCGGCCGAGTTCATCGCCGAACAGGACTTCAGCCTGCCGCTGCCCGACCCGGAGACCCTCGCCGCGCTCGACGGGCGCGACACCGAACGGCTTACCGACCAGGTCGCCGAGCTGGTCCTCGGCGAGGTGCCCGCCGACCCGGCCGGCCTCGGTGCACTGCTGCGCAAGCACCCGCTGACCAAGGCGGTACTCGACTCGCTCGGCCCCGATCCGCGCACCTTCGACGAGGTCATCGAGGTGCTGCCGCGGAAGAACGCGACGGGCTGGGGCAGCGCGATGAAGACCCGGCCCGAGGTCACCGCGCAGGCGATCGCCAGGTTCGTCGGCCTGCTGGCCCGCGCCGAGAATCCGGACGCGCCGGGCCGCCCGCTGCTCAACATCGAGACCCATCTGTGGGTACGCGCGGTCTCCCGCCTGCTGCGCGGCGTCGGCCCGGAAACCACCTTCGGCTGGTACGGCGAGCCGGAGCGCGACGCCGACCCGTTCGCCCCGGAGATCGACCAGGTGGTGGCGGACAGCCGGTACGAGCGGCTGCCCGCCGTCTACTGCCGGCACTGCGGGCGCTCCGGCTGGGCGGCGCTCTCCCCAGAGAAGGACCCGCAGGAGCTGGAGACCGATCCGGACAAGATCTACCGGGGCTCGGTCGGCCGGGACAAGCGCCGGATCCGGGCGTTCATCGCGGCCACCGCCGACGAGATCCAGCACCGCGACCGGGGTCTGCTGGTCCTGGAGTACGGCCGCCGGGTCCGCCCGTTCGACCCCGGCCGGGACCGGACCGGACAGCTCGGCGACGAGTCGACGGTCGTCCTCGGCGACCTGCTCGCACTCGACGCGGCCGAGAAGGACCGCTGCCCCTCCTGCGAACTCGACCACGGCATCCGCTACCTCGGTGCCGGCCTGGCCACCCTCGCCTCGGTGGCGATCACCCAACTCTTCACCGGCGGCGAACTGGCCGGCGCCGAACGGAAGACGCTGCTCTTCAACGACTCCGTCCAGGATGCCGCGCACCGCGCCGGTTTCGTCGCCAACCGCTCGTACGCGTTCTCGCTGCGCGCACTGCTGGCCCGCCAGCTCGAACCCAACAGGCCGGTCGGACTGGACGAACTGATCGTCGACATGATCGGTGCCGCCGTCGAGCCGGAGATCCTCTCCACCGTCGTCCCGCCCGACCTGCACGACCAGCCCGGCGTGGACAGCCTGCTGGCCGGGGACAACCTGCGGGACCGCAAGGCGTGGACGCTCGTCGGCGAACGGCTTGCCTTCGCCGCCATCCTGGAGACCGGGCTGCGGGCCCGGCAGGGTCGGACCCTGGAGCTGACCCGTACCGTCGCGGTCGAGGTCGGGCTCGACGAGCCGGCCGCGGCGGCGGCGCTGTGCCGGGACGTACACCTGACCGGACCCGGCGCCGACGGCGGCCCACTGCCCGACGACGCCCGCTACCTCGCCTTCCTGCGCGGCCTGTTGGAACGGCTGCGCACCCGGGGCGCGGTCTACCACGAGTGGCTGGTGCCCTACCTGCGGCGCGGCGGCGCCCGCTGGCAGATCTGGGGCGGCCGGCCGGAGGGGATGCCGGCCTTTCCGCGCGGGCTCTCCGGGCCGGCCTTCCTGCTCGCCAGCCCCAAATCGCGATCCGAATTCGACGCGGTCACCGCCAAGGGCAACTGGTACCAGGACTGGACCAGCCGGTGCCTCGGCCTCGACGCGTCCGGCGCCGCCAGGTATCTGGACCGGCTGATGCCGGCGCTGGCCGCCGCCGGAATCGTCGCGGCCGGGAACACCGAGGACGGCAACCGGGCATACGGGCTGCTGCCCGGCCACCTTCGGGTGACCCTGCTCGGCGACGCCGCCGCGATCGCGGCCGGGGTCGGCTGCGACACCTGCCACTGGCAGCAGACCGAACACCCGGACCGGGTCGCCGACTGGACCGGGCAGCCGTGCCGGCAGTACCGCTGCGGTGGGAGGCTGCGTCCCGTCCTGGACGACACCGCGCCGGACGACTACTACCGGCGGCTCTATCTGGAGAGCCCGGCGTTCCGGGTGGTCACCGGCGAACACACCGGCATGCTCACCCGGGCCCAGCGGGAAACCGTCGAGGAACGGTTCCGCACCGGCGACCGGTACACCGACCCGAACGTGCTCTCCTGCACCCCGACGCTGGAGATGGGCATCGACATCGGCGCCCTCTCCGCGGTGGTGCTGGCGTCGCTGCCAACCGGGCCGGCGAACTACGTCCAGCGGGCCGGTCGGGCCGGCCGGAAGAGCGGCAACGCCCTCGTACTCACCCTGGTCGGCCGCTCCGAACGGGACCGCTACTACCTCACCGAGCCGCGCGACATGATCGCCGGCCAGATCGTGCCGCCCGGCTGTTTCCTCTCCGCCGTCGAGATCCTCCGCCGGCAATATCTCGCGCACCTGATCGACCTCGCCGCCCGGGGCCGGCTGCCGGGCGTACTGCCGCTGCCCCGGCGCGCCCACCTGCTGTTCGGCACCACCGGCTGGCTCGGCACCCTTGCCGACGCCGGCCAACGGGACGGTGCCCGGCTGGTCGCGGGATTCCTCGGTCTCTTCGGCGACAAGGTCTCGGACGTCGCCGCCACACAGCTCCGACACTTCGCCGACGCCGGGCTGACCGACCGGGTGAAGCGGGCCGACGCGGCCTGGGAGGACCGCCGGGGCGACCTGCAACGGCGGCTGGCCGGCATCGACACCGTCGCCGGCACACTGGTGAAAAGCGATCCCGACCACGCCCGCGAGCTGAAGATGCTGAGGTCGGAGGCGCGGGAGGTGCGCAAGCTGCTCCACCGGATCGCCGGCGCCGCCGCGCACGGCACCCTGGTCGAGTTCGGCCTGCTGCCCAACTACGCCCTGATCGACAACCGCACGCTGCTGGACGCCACCCTCACCTGGGAGGAGAAGATGCCGGACGGCAGCCGGCGGTTCCACACCGAGCTGCGCGAGTACGACCGTCCGGCCCGGCAGGCCCTGGTCGAGATCGCGCCCGGCAACGCCTACTACGTACGCGGCTACAAGCACGAGATCTCCGGGCTGGACCTCGGCCCGGCGAGCCGGCCGGCGTACGAGCGGTGGCGGATCTGCGCCCGGTGCGGGTACGCCCGCACCCACCTGGCGCAGGAGGACACCAGTGGATGCCCGCGCTGCGGCGACGACGGGCTGGCCGACCAGAGCCGGGTCTTCAACGTGTTGCAACCGACCCGGGTACTCACCCGGGACCGGCGTGACGACGCCCGGATCCGCGACGACAGCGACGACCGGGAGCGCCGCTTCTACGTCACCCCGATCACCGTCGACGTCGACCCGGGCCGGATCGACTCCTCCTGGCGACACACCGGAGACACCTTCGGAGTCGACTACACCCGGCACGCCACCATCCGGCACTTCAACCTCGGCGCCCAGCGGTACGACCGGGCCAGCGAACTCTTCGCCGGCGACGAGGTGCGGATCAACCCGTTCCACACCTGCGACTCCTGTGGGGGTACGACGATCGACGGCCAGCCCACGGTGAGCCAGGAGGTTGCCGCGCACCTGGCCGGGTCGGCGGTGGCGAAGGAGGCCGAACACCACCGGCCCTGGTGCCCGCACCGCCGGTCGCCGGGCACCGCCAACCACATCCCGCTGATCCTCGCCCACGAACTGCGGACCGAGGCGCTGCGCATCCTGATCCCGGCGGTCACCGCGCTGGTGGAGGAGCGGGTCGTCTCGTTCGCCGCCGCCGTCCGGCTCGGCATCGCCGCCGAGTACGGCGGCGACCCGGCCCACCTGCGGGTGCTGTCGGCGACCATGCCGGACGCACAGAGCGGCGGCACCCGCAACTACGTGGTCGTCTACGACACCCAGCCGCAGGGCACCGGCTACCTGCACCGACTCGCCGATCCGGACCAGTTCCGGCAGATCCTTGCGCGGGCTCGTCAAATTATCGGCAGCTGTGTCTGCCAGCACGAGGGCCGAACGGCCTGCCACCGGTGCCTGCTGCGCTACGCCCGCAACAGCGAGTTCAACCTGATGAACCGGCGCGAGGCGCTGGGGATGCTGAGCCGGCTGCTCGACACCTGGGCGGTGCTGCCGGGCACCCGCACCAACGACATCTCGCTGATCCACCAGGTGGAGAGCGAGCTGGAGATGCGGTTCCTGAACAAGCTGCTGGCCTGGGCCGCCGAGCCCGGCTCCGGCGTACGCCTCGAAAGGCGTACCGACCACGACGGCGCCCGGGTGGCGGACCTGCGGTTCACCGCCCCGAACGGGGTCGACGTCACGCACTGGCAGATGAAACTGCAGAACACCATCCGAGGCACCCGACCGGACGTGCACTTCCGGAGGCTCGACGCGCCGGCCCCGGAGATCGCGGTCTACCTCGACGGGTTCAAGTACCACGCGTCGCCGGAGTACAACCGGCTCGCCGACGACGCCGAGAAGCGCAACCGGCTCCGAGCCCACGACTTCTATGTTTTCGCCATCACCTGGGACGACGTCGACGGCTGGCGCGACAACGCGGACGGCACGAGCGCGACCACCTGGGAACCGTACGGCGGACTGGCGAAGAAACGGGCCCGGGACCTCTACCGGCAGTCCGTACCCGACGCCGACCCCGCCGACCTGGAGCGGTACGTCTGGACGAACCCGGTCGACCTGCTCCTGCGGTTTCTGGCCGAGCCCGACCCGGACCGGTGGCGGCGTCGCGCCGAAGCGGCCCTGGCCGGCCTGCTCGTACAGGCCACCGAGAAGCCGAGCTCGGCCGACTCCAGCGGCATCGGCGAACGGATCCTCGCCGGTGTGCGTGGCGAGCCCCTGCCGCCGGCCAGGCCGGGCCGGATCACCCTGGTCCGGTCGGTGGATTCCGCCGACTGCCCGGTCACCGTCGTCGTCGACGGCCGGTCCGCCGACCGGGTCTGGTCGGCGTTGGCCGTCGTCGACGACCGGCCGGAGACCGTGAACGCCGGAAGCGACGAGCGGCGCGAGCGGCACCGTCGCCGCTGGGCCGGCTGGCTGGCCTGGGCGAACATCGTCCAGTTCCTCGCGGTCGGCGGCGGCGACGGTGCCCAGCTCGCCCGGACTGCCCTGGGCGACTTCGATCCGGCCTCGATGGCGGTCTCCGAAGGCACCGGCCTGCGGCTCACCCAGCGGCCGAAGCCAATCGACGCGGAGACGACCACCTGGCTCGGCCTCTCCCCGGAGGCGCCCTCGCCGGACGACGACGTCGCCGGCACCGATTCGCCCTGGGCGGAGGTGCTGCACTATCTGAACCGCGACGAGTCCGGCCTCGAATCGCTGGTGCAGTCGCTCATCCGGCGCGATCTGCCGGTGCCGGTCGTGGGCTATGAACTCGGGGAGCAGGGCTGGCAGGCCGAACTTGCCTGGCCGGACCAACGGGTCGCGGTGGTGCTCGTCGGCGCCGACGACGACCCCGAGGTCCACGACCGGGACGGTGCCTACGCCGATGCGGGCTGGCGTGCCCGGACCGCGCGGGAGTGGTCCGCGGACGAGTTGACCGATCAGCTTCGGACGAGGAGTGGGGGAGGACGTCAGTGATGGCCAAGGCCGCGACGTTGCGGATGCTGGACCGGGCCGACAAGGAGGTCATGAAGCTCTCCCGGGCGGAGATCGGGGCCGTCTACGAGTTCATGCACAAGTTCCGGCACAACCCGGGTAGTCCAGGGCTTCGGCTGAAGCAGCTCTCCGGCAGCTCCCGGCTCTTCTCGGCGCGGATCAACCAGGATCACCGCGCACTGCTGCTGCACATCGTCGACCAGGACTATCTGCTCGTCGCGGTCCGGCATCGTAAGGACGTCTACGAGAATTTGGACCGGTACTCGTACCGGATCAACCGGGTGACCGGCGGAATCGAGGTGATCGACCTCGAGCCGGTGGGGGACAGCATCGTCGGTCGGGTGGTGTCGCCCGACTCGTCGGTGGCGGTGCCGGAGGTCACCCCGGCCAGCGGCGACGAGCTGCCCACTCCCGCCCCCGGGGCGGCCGACCCGGTCGTGGAGCCGGACCCGTTGTTCAGGCGGTTCACCGACGCGCAACTCGTCGAACTGGGGGTCGCCGAACCGCTGCTGCCGCAGATTCGCGATCTGACGAGCGAGACCGGGCTGTTGGAGCTGGCCGAGCGGGCTCCCCAGCTCACCGCCGACGTGCTGCTGTCGCTGCACGACGGCAGGTCCTTCGAGCACGTGCTCACCCACATCACCGAGCCGGTACGGGCCGGCGAGGTGGTCGACCCGGACGACTACCGACGGGCGGTGGAACGACCGGCCACACAGGTCTCCTCCGACGACGAAGCGTTGCAGGCGATGCTCGCCGAGTCGTTCGACCGCTGGCAGATCTTCCTGCACCCCACCCAGCGCAAACTGGTCGAGAAGCAGTACAAGGGTCCCACCCGGGTGGGTGGCGGCCCGGGCACCGGCAAGACGATCGTGGCACTGCACCGGGTCGCCCACCTGGTCCGGAAGCTTCCGCCAGGGGCGGACAAGCCGGTCCTGCTCACCACCTTCAACCGGAATCTCGCGGCCGACCTACGAACGCGGCTGATCGCGCTCGGTGGGCAGGAACTGGTGTCCCGAGTGGACATCGTCAACATCGACCGACTGGCCAGCCGAGTCGTCGCCGAGGCGAAGGCCGGCGTGGGCAAGCGGATCGTCGATGACAACACCGTCCCCGAGCTCTGGCAGCAGTACCTGCTCGAAACCGGAGAATCCGTCTGGGACGCCGAGTTCCTGGCCGCCGAATGGACCCAGGTGATCCTCGGCCAGGTGCTCGGCTCCCGCACCGACTACTTCGCCGCGCGTCGCCCCGGTCGGGGCCGGTCGCTCACCCGGGCCGAACGCGACCAGATCTGGCAGCTCACCGAGCGGTTCACCAAGTGGCTGGACGACCAGGGCAGGTGGACCTGGCGTCAGGTGGCCGAACGGGCGGCCCGGCTTGAGATGGACCGGGCCGCGCGCAGTGCGGGCCTGCCGCCGGCGGATTCCGGCGGATTCCTGCGGCACCGCTACCGGCACATCGTGGTGGACGAGGCGCAGGACCTCAGTGCCGCGCACTGGAAGATGCTGCGCGCCATGGTCGCGTCCGGACCGGACGACCTGTTCCTGGCCGGCGACACCCATCAGCGCATCTACGACAACCATGTCACGCTGGGCAGCCTCGGTGTCAACATCCGTGGCCGGTCCGCCCGGCTGACCCTGAGTTACCGCACCACCCGGCAGATCCTCGCCGCGGCCCTGGAGATCATGAGCGGCGAGACCTACGACGATCTCGACGGCGGCACAGAGGATCTCGCCGGTTACCGGTCGCTGCTCCGGGGCGGGGCGCCAACATTCCGGGGCGCCGGATCGTGGCACCAGGAGCGCGAGCTGGTCGTCGGGCAGTTGGCGGCGTGGGGTAATCCGGCCGACGGCTCGGTGGCGATCGCCGTGCCCACCCGGGAGCTGGCCGGCGAGGTCGCCGCGCGGCTGGAGACCGACGGGATATCCGCGGTCGAGATCGGGCCCGACGGTCCGAAGCGACCCGATGGCGTGCACATCGGCACGATGCACCGGTTCAAGGGACTCGAGTATCAGCGGATCATCATCGCCGGAGTCAGCGACGGATTGGTTCCCAGGCAGATGATCAGCCGACACCAGAGCACTGATCCGAAGCGTTACCAGCGGGAGCGTCAACGCGATCGGTCACTGCTCTTCGTCGCCGCCACGCGGGCACGTGACGAGTTGGCCGTCTTCTGGCACGGTAGGCCGAGTCCGTTCCTTGCCAGCCGTCTGGTGCAGCCACCGACGGCCCGACCGCGCCAGGTCGGTGGCGGGTAGCAGGGGAAAGCAGTGGGAAGAGCAAGCCCCTCCTGCCGCGATGTGCGGAGGAGGGGCCCGCTTCCCACCGGCCGCCGCATCCGGCGGTCCGGTTCACGCCGGGATCACCGGTTGGCGCAGTAGCCCACGCTGAAGGTGCTGGCGCCCGGCTTCAGGGTCTTGTTCCAGGCTTCGCCGTGGATCCGGTAGCTGCCGTCACCCTGGATCTGCCGGGCGAAGTTCCAGGCCGTGTAGATCTGGCCGCCGAGCGCGACATAGCCGTACCAGTCGACGGGCTTGTCGGTCTTGTTCGTGGCGACGATGGTCGCGCAGTAGCCGCCGCCGTCGTCCGAGTTCCACTGGGTGAAGTTCTTGACCACGATGTCGACGTTGCCGTCGGCCGGGCCGACCAACCGACCCACTCCCCAGCGCGAGGTGGTCTGGTAACCGGTGCCCAACTGGTCGGCCCAGTTCCGGATCGCGGTACGGGTGCCGCCGGTGGCGTCGTTGACCTGGAAGTCCAGGCCGTGGAACGTGCCGAGGCCGCCGTACTCCAGGAGGCTGATCGCCGCCTCGACGGTGTACCCGGTGTCGGTGCGGACCGCCGCGCTGGTCAGCCGGCTTCGCTGGAACGCCTCGTCACCGGTGCCGAACGAGACGCCGTTCTCCGCGTTGATCCGGATCTGGGTGTCGTCGTAACGGTAGGGACCGTTCTTGAAGTTGCCCCCGTCGACGTAGATCTCCACGGAGTCCCGGGTCCAGGGGTCGGAGCCGGAGACGTCCACGACCGGGTCGGCGACCTCGGCGAGCACGTAGAGCGTCTGGTCCCGCCACAGGGTACGGACCGTGGCGATCGCGCCGTCCGCGCCCGAGACCGCCTTCGCGGTGGTGACCGCGCGGGCGTCGGCCCAGGCGGTGTCCACCGCGCCGTCGACCACCGGCGCCGTACGGGCCTGGGTGACCTCCAGGTACGACAGCTCCTCGACCAGGCCCAGGGTGCCCAGCGCGCCCGGGGCGTTCCAGGCGGCCGTGCGACCGTCGTTGCCGACCCGGACGTCCAGGGTGAGCGTGTCGCCCTCGACCACATCGGTCAGCGGCAGGTGGGCGACGACGTCGTAGCCACCGCTGCGCTCCTTCGCCACGGCGGGCACGTTGCCGCTGCCGTCCCGGGCCACCGTGTACGTCTGGTCACCCAGCACGAAGCTGACCTGGTCGCCGGCCGAGGCGGCGGCGTCGGAGACTGCGACGAAGGCCGTCAGATGGTCCGGAGCCCAGCGAAGCTGGAACTTTGCCAGGTCCTCCACCGGGTGCAGCGGAAGCTTGCTCCAGGTCAGGTCGGAGGTGGCGGTGCCGGAGAGGGCGACGTCGCCGGCGAAGACGTTCGCCGTGCGCAGCCGGGCCGGAAGCTCACCGTCCACCGCGCCGTAATACGCGGGCTTGGCCCGGAGGTTGTCGTCGAAGACGAGCGGGGCACCGTTGCCGACCCGCCAGGACCGGCCGTCGGTGAGACCCCAGACGGTGACCACGAACAGCTCGTCCGCGTACGCCCGGAAGATCCGGAATGCGTCCCGGAAGTAGTAACCCTGCTCGATCAGGTTCGCACTCGTCACCGGGGTACCGGTGGTGACGTCGAATTCGGTGACGGCCTGGATCACCGGCAGGTCCTCGAACGCGGCCAGCGCGGCCCCGAGGTTGGCGGTCGGGGTGGACAGGGACACGTGGAACTGGTGGCCCACCCCGTCGACCGGTACCCCACGCGAGATCAGCCGCTGCACCAGCGCCTTGTACCGCCCCTGCTTGCCGCTCTGCTCCGTGTTGTAGTCGTTGATGAACAGCGTGACCGGGTCGGCGTCGGCGACCGCGTGGACGTCGTTGAACGCCTCGTCCGCGTACCGGAACGCGAGGTCGATGTATTCCTCGCCCAGGATCCGGTACCACTCGCTGCGGCGCAGGCCGTCGCTGAACTCGCCGCTGTCGGCGACGACCTCGTTGACGACGTCGAAGGCCCGTAGTGGGTTGGTGGCGGAGCCGAACGGACCGTATCGGTCGCGCAGCGACTCGGCGACGGCGAAGACGTGCGTGCGCAGCCGGTCGCGGAGGACCTGCTGGTGGGCCGCTGACGTGCTGAGCGGGGCGCCGGCCTCGTCCTGGAAGAACCAGGCCGGAGTCTGGCTGTGCCAGACGAGTACGTGACCGTAGACGCCGAGGTTGTTGGCCCGGGCGAAGTCCATCAACGCGATCGCCTGGTCGTGCGGGCGGAAGTTGCGCTCCGCGTCGTACCACGCCTCCGGCTTCATGTGGTTCTCCGGCGTGATGTTGTTGAAGTGCCGGGTCAGCAGTTGGGCGGCGGCGCCCACCGTCTCGCGGCTGTCGATCGCGACGCCCATCGGGAAGTCGGTGGTCTCGTGGATCGGCGTGAGGTCCTCGATGACCGGCGGCTCCGGCACGCGTACCACGACGTCGTCGACGAGGAAGTCGCTGGTGTTTCCGGTCTCGCCGTCCTGCCACCGGGACTCGAAGTAGAGCAGTGCGCTGTCGGCCGCCGGCATCGTGAAGCTCGCGGTCACCTCGGTCCAGCCGGTGTTCGTGATCCCGTCGAACTGGGCGAGCGTGCTGAACGACTGGCTGCCGCCGCTCGTGCTGGCGAGGCTGAGCCAGATCTGGTCGGTCGGCTGTCCCTCGGCGAACCGCAGCCACGCGCGGAACTCGTAGGTCACGCCGGTCTCGAAGAGGGTGCTCACGTCGCGACCGATGCCGGCGCCCTGGTTCACCCGGTTGCTGACCAGGGCCGCGGCCTGGCCGCCGCGCGCGACGTCGGTCAGCCCGACCGTCGGGGCGCCCGGTCCGCTGTCCCGCGGCCCCCAACCGTCGAGCCCGTCCTCGAAGTCGGTGTCGATCACGACAGTGCCGGGTTCCGGCCCGCCCTCCGGGGTGGTGATGCTGATGTCGTCCAGGAGGTACGGAGTGGTGCCCTCGGCCTCGACGTAGAGAGTGGCCGCGGCCAGGCCCGTCGGCATGGTGTAGCTGCCGCCGATCCGTACCCAGGTCTCCGCGGTGGTGGGGACGTTGTCGCCGACCCAGGTGTAGGTGTTGTCACCCCCGCCGGCCGGGGAGGACTCCATGGTGAAGTGGACGCCCGCCGACCCGGTCGTACCGGCCGGAAGTTTCGCCCATGCGCTGATAACGTACGTCGCGCCGGGCTCGAATCTCGCGGCCGCGTCGATCGCCGTACCCTGCCAGTTCGCGGTACGGTCGGTGACCGAAAGGCTATTCGCGCTCTCGTGCCCCTCCGCCGCTATCCCGAGTGTGACGGCTCCGCGCGGCCCCCACGGAGCGTAGGAACCCGACTCGAAATCGTTGGCCAGGACGACCCGGTCCGCAGCCTGGGCGGGGGCGGCGAGCGCGACCGACCCGGCCATGCTGAGCAGTAATGATGTGACAAAAGCGGTCATTTTTCGAGATGGTTTTGCCGGTCTACGTCCGATGCGCATCAGGGGCTCCCTACCCGGGCGGGACGACGCGATGGCGATATCTTCGAATCGCTCTCGCGAATCCAGTCGCGCGAATGTTAGCCGCGTGACGCGGGCTAGTCGAGATGCCCTGTCCGACCGGGCACTGACTCTCCACCGGACGGTCAACGGGCCGAAAGTTTCGGTGATTCGGATGCCGATGTTTCGGAGCCAGGCCGTGGTCGACGGGTGACCCGTCCGGTCGCCGGACGGTGGCGTACCCGAACGGCGGCTCGGTCCGGGCAGGCTTCGTGGTAGTTTCGCTGCCAGCGTCGCGTGCCGGTGGCAGACCGTGTCAGGCATGGAGGCGCCGGACCGAAGGGAACACGACGTGTCAGTCGTCCCTTCGCCCTCCACCTGTGGGTGAGGGCGACAACACCAGGCTGGTGGCCTGGAGTCGAGAGCTACGCCGCGTCCATGGAAGGCTCCGCGAGGCGCTGCGCGTCACCCGGCAGGCCGTGGCCGACGGCGAACCGGCGGAGCCGGCGACCAGAGACCTGTTGCTGTTCTGCCACGGGTTCTGCACCGCGTTGACGGCGCACCACGAGGGCGAGGACCGGGACCTGTTCCCGGCGATCGCCGAGCAGCATCCCGAGTTGCGGGAGACGCTGCGCTATCTGCGGCAGGACCACTCGATGATCGGGTACCTGCTGACCGGCCTCCAGGCCGCCGTGGCTCGGGGCGCTTCGCCGTCGGAGCTGGAGCGCCATCTGGAGGGCGTGGCGGCGATCATGGAGTCCCATTTCCGGTACGAGGAACGCCAGCTTCTGGCGGTGCTGGAGACGCTGGCGCTGGACGCGGATCCCGATGCCGTGCTGGGACCGCTGTGACCGTACGCCAGCGTCGTCAGCGGTACAGCGGCTAGTCGTCGTCGACCTGGGTGAAGGTGACGGTGTCGGGGCGGTAGCCAGGGAAGCTGAGGGTGATGACGAGGACGTTGTCGACCGTGTCCGCGTCCTGCACGCTCCCCAGCCCGTATCCCTGCCAGTTGCTCCAGTTCGTCGGGGTGAACTGGAGCATCACCGGCTGGCTGATCCACCCGCCGCTGCCCCGCATCGTCATCTGGAGAAAGGCCGCCTCGGCCGGCCGGTGACTCAGGCGTACCCGGAACCCGGCGCCGGTGCCCTCCGGGACCAAGGTCGAGGCGGGCTCGGCGATCACCCGCGGAAAGTCGTCATCGAGGGTGATCGCGGCCTGCGCCGGTCCGGCGGGGGCGACCATCGCGACGGCGGCGAGCGCGAGCGCGCCGGCCGCACCGGACAGGCGGCGTACGGAGATGACGGGCATCGGAGACCTTTCTGGCAGGAGTGGACGTCACGGTGGCACCGCCGGAGCCAACGACGACGCTGATCTGCGTGCCTACCCCGCGCGAAGCCATTGAAATACTTACATGTTCTGCGCTTGGCGGGAACGTCGGCGGTTGCGCCTGCTGCTCGGTGGCGAGCCCGGCGGTACGCCGGTGCGGGACCTGATCGACCTGCCGGCCCAGTTGGCGACCCGGCACGACCACGCGGCGCTGATCGGGCCGACGGTGATCGGGCCGCTGGTGCTCTGGTCCCGGCTGCCGACGGGGCCACGGTGGGGGTGGGCGACTACGCCGCTCAGGTCGAACAGTGCTACCTGAACGTCGCCACCGCCCTGGCCGCGGTCGACGCTTCCTTCGACAACGTGGCAAAGCTGACCGTTTACGTCGTCGACTGGACTGCCGACAAGATGCCGCTGCTGGTGGAGGGGATCAACCGGGCAGCGGCGAAGCTGGGAACCGTCCCGGTCCCGCCGTTGACGGGATTGGGCGTCAGCGCGCTCGCCGGCCCCGATCTCCTGGTGGAAGTCGAGGCCATCGCGGTCGTCAACTGAACGCACGGTGATACGGCGGCCGGACCGACCTGGGCGGGCGGGCGCGACGACGCACGCCAGCCTACGACCGCCCCCACCCTCCCCGCCCCCACCGGCGCCCCCGCCAACCCGCCAACGCCGACGACGATGAGCAGCGGAAATCTCACACTTGACCATGCCGAGCGCGGTCAGGGGCAGCGGCGGTGAGAAGATCCCGTCCCTGCCGGCGGTTCCCACTCACAAGGTGGAATCAGCCGTACCCCGACATGTCGCTACCCACAGCGACATTATGAGTTTGACGTGGCCGCCGCGGTGTGGGCGATCCGAGGGTCGCCTAGGCGCCGCCGTGAACCGGCCACGGGTGCAACGCCGAGGAGCATACGTGTCGGTACAGGACAAGCTGGAGTCGATCTTCACGTCGGTGGTGCGGCGCAACCCTGGTGAGAGCGAGTTCCACCAGTCGGTGCGGGAGGTGCTCGACAGCGTCGTGCCGGCCCTGACCAGGCACCCCGAGTACGCCGAAGCGAAGATCATCGAGCGGATCTGCGAGCCGGAGCGGCAGATCATCTTCCGGGTGCCGTGGGAGGACGATCGCGGCGAGGTCCACATCAACCGTGGCTTCCGGGTGGAGTTCAACAGCGCGCTGGGCCCGTACAAGGGAGGTCTCCGCTTCCACCCGTCGGTCTATCTGGGGATCGTGAAGTTTCTCGGGTTCGAACAACTGTTCAAGAACGCGTTGACCGGGATGCCGATCGGCGGCGGCAAGGGCGGGTCGGACTTCGACCCCAAAGGCCGCTCCGATCGGGAGGTGATGCGGTTCTGTCAATCGTTCATGACCGAGCTGTACCGGCACATCGGCGAGTACACGGACGTACCGGCCGGCGACATCGGGGTCGGCGGCCGGGAGATCGGCTACCTGTTCGGGCAGTACAAGCGGATCACCAACCGGTACGAGTCCGGGGTGCTGACCGGCAAGGGCCTCAGTTACGGCGGTGCCCAGGTGCGCCGGGAGGCCACCGGCTACGGGGCGGTGTTCTTCGCCGAGGAGATGCTCCGGGTCGACGGCGGCGACAGCTTCGACGGAAAACGGGTGGTGGTCTCCGGCTCGGGCAACGTGGCGATCTACGCGATCGAGAAGGTGCACCAGCTCGGCGGCACCGTGGTGGCATGCTCGGACTCCTCCGGCTACATCCACGACGAAAAGGGCATCAACGTCGAGGTGCTCAAGCAGGTCAAGGAGGTCCGCCGGGCACGGATCGACGAGTACGTCGAGGCCCGGCCGCACGCCACCTTCGTCGCCGGTCGCCCGGTCTGGGAGGTGCCCTGCCAGGTGGCGATCCCCTCCGCGACGCAGAACGAACTCACCGCCGCCGACGCGCTCACCCTGATCGCGGGTGGCTGCACCATCGTGGTCGAGGGGGCCAACATGCCCACCACGCCGGAGGCGGTGCGAGCCTTCGCCAAGGCCGGGGTGCGGTTCGCGCCCGGTAAGGCGGCCAACGCCGGTGGAGTCGCGGCCAGCGCGCTGGAGATGCAGCAGAACGCCAGTCGCGACTCGTGGACCTTCGCCCACTCCGAGCAGCGACTGCGGGAGATCATGGGAACCATCCACGACCGCTGCTACACCACCGCCGAGGAGTACGGCATGCCGGGCAATTACGTCGCTGGAGCCAACATCGACGCCTTCCTGCTCGTCGCCGATGCGATGCTCGCCCACGGGCTCATCTGAGCCTCCGCGTCGTCGATTCAGCGGGGTACACCCGAGCACATCGAGCATCACCGGTCCGGCAGCGTGCTCCGGTCCGTCCTCGTAGCCGTAGCCGTAGCCGTCGTCGCGGCAGCCGGCCGGGGTGGCTCGGGCGCTGCCGCCGGCGTGGGCGGCGTGGGCGCTGCCGGCGTGGGCGTTGGGCGGGCAGCGTCCGGTGCGGCGTCCGGTGCACTGGTCGGTGCGGTGGCGTCGCGTCGGGTCGCCAGCACCGAGCCGCCGAGGATCAGCGTGAACGCGGCGACGACCGGGACGGTGAGCGGCTCGTCGAGCAGCAGTACTCCGGCGACGACCGCCACTGCCGGGTTCACGTACGTGAAGACCAGCGCCCGGCTGACGCCGACCTCGCGGATCAGCGCGGCGAAGATCACGAACGCCGCCGCCGTGCAGACCAAGGCCAACCCGGCTAGGGCAGCCAGCACCCGGCCGGTGGGCAACGTCGCCGGCCAGCTCAACACTGCCGGTGGGGCGTACACCAGTGCGGCTCCGCCGAGGCAGACGGCGGACAGCGGCAACACCGGTACGTCGGCCAGCCGCCGAGCCAGGATCAGTGGTGCGATCCCGTAGCAGAGGGCGGCGAGCAGCACCTCGACGATCGAGCGCACGTCTCCGCCGCGCAGGCCGGGCGCGGCCAGCACCGCCACCCCGGCGAGTCCGACCCCCAGACCCGCCCAGCGCCGCCCACCGAGCCGCTCGACGTCACCGGCCAGCCGCCCGGCCAGCACGGCGACGATCGGCGACGCGGCGATCAGCAGCCCGGTCATCGAGCTGCTGATCTGCCGTTCGGCGTCGGTGAGCAGCCACCACGGGACGATGATCTCCAGCGTCGCGAAGGCGGCCAGCGGGCGCCAGTGCCGGTGCAGTCCCCGGGCACCGCGCACGGCCAGCGGCAGCAGCACGGCGGCGCCCACGGCCGTCCGGACGAAGACCAGCACCGGCACCGGGATGCCGCCCTCCACGGCTACCTTGATCAACAGATACGGAATGCCCCAGATCACGCCCATCAGGGCGAAGAGCAGCCAACCCCGCCTGGTCACCGCACCCTCCTCAGTGGAATTCCGGATCCCGGGTGCGGGTCCGCTTCAGTTCGAAGAAGCCGTCGGTTCCGGCGACCAGCAGCACACCGTCCCAGAGTCGGCCGGCCGCCGCGCCGCGCGGGATCGGCGTCACCACCGGCCCGAAGAACGCGATCCGCCGGCCGTCGGGCCCGGGTACGTGGATCACCGGCGTACCGACCTCCTCCCCGACCGGCTCCATCCCAGCCAGGTGGCTACGCCGGAGTTCCTCGTCGTACTCCGTCGAGTCGGCGGCGTCGGCGAGGGCGAGCCCGAGGCCCAGCTCGGTGAGCGCGGCGACGTACAGGTCCCGGCCGATCGGCAGCCGGTCGTGGTGGTGCCGGGTGCCGAGGGAGGTGTAGAGCGGACCGAGCACCTCCGCTCCGTACTCCCGCTCGGCGGCGACGGCCACCCGGACCGGCCCCCAGCCGACCTCGAAGAGGTCCCGGTACCGCTGCGGCAGGTCCGTCCGGCCCTCGTTGAGGACCGACAGGCTCATCACGTGGAACCGCACCTCGATCTCCCGCACCTGCTGGACCTCCAGCAGCCAGCGGGAGGTGATCCAGGCCCACGGGCAGATCGGATCGAACCACATGTCGACGGAGGTCGGCGTCATCGAGATCCCTTCGGAGAGGTCGCCGTGCTGCCCGTGACGTTAGGTGGCATATTGGCCGTGCAGAAGCTCCAATTCCCGACAAGCTGATTGGGCCAATGGAGGCGGAACGTGGAGGTCCACGTACGGCTGGACGGCCGTGACGACCTGACCACTCAGATCTACCGACAGTTACGGGAGGCTGTGCTCGACGCGCGACTGCGGCCTGGGGAGCGGCTGCCGCCCACCCGCCAGCTGGCGGAGCGGCTCGGTGTCGCCCGCAACACCGTGGCGGCGGCGTACGACCGGCTCACCGCAGAGGGCTTCCTGGTCGGCCGGGTCGGCTCCGGGACGTACGTCGCGCCTCGCCGGCTGATCGGCGAGGCGCGAGGGGGGGGGGGGGGGGGGGGGGGGGGGGGGGTGGGCCCGCCGGGGGCGGGGGGGGGGGCGGCCCCCCCCCGACCCCGGACCGCCCCGATCGGCCGAGACGTCCGGCCCCGTCCGGTCTGGGACTCCGTCCCGGAGACGCCCCGACACCCCGCTCCGAGGTACGACTTCCGGGTCGGCGCCCCCGACCCGGCGCTGTTCCCGCTCCAGACCTGGCGGCGGCTCGTCGCCCGGCAACTCCGGGCCGCGACCGTCCGGTACCCGGCCTACACCGAACCGGCCGGGCATCCCGGGCTGCGCGCGGCCCTGGCCCGGCACGTCGGCATATCCCGATCGGTGCGGGCCGGCGCCGACGACATCCTGGTCACCCAGGGCGCGCAGCAGGCGCTCGACCTGATCGGTCGGGTCCTGATCGAGCCGGGCGACCGGGTGGCGGTGGAGGAGCCGGGCTATCCGCCGGCACGCCGCCTGTTCCGCACCCTCGGCGCCCGGGTGACCGGAGTGCCGGTCGACGCGGAGGGACTCGTCGTCGCCGCGCTGCCGGCCGACAGCCGGCTGGTCTACGTCACCCCGTCCCACCAGTTCCCGCTCGGCGTACCGATGTCGCTGGCCCGGCGTACCGCCCTGCTCGACTGGGCGGAGCGGCACGGCGCGGTGGTGATCGAGGACGACTACGACAGCGAGTACCGGTTCGCCGGCCGCCCGCTGGAACCGTTGCAGAGCCTGGACCGGCACGGCCGGGTGGTCTACGTCGGGTCGTTCTCCAAGACCCTGCTGCCGATGCTGCGGGTCGGCTTCCTGGTCGCGCCGGCCTCGCTGCGGCCCGCGCTGCGCACCGCGCGGCAGCTCACCGACTGGCACGGCGACCTGACCACCCAGGGCGCGCTGGCCGAATTCATCGACGAGGGCCTACTGGCCCGGCACATCCGCCGGACCAGCCGGGAGTACGGGGCACGCCGTGAACGGATCCTGGCCGCCCTGGCCGCGCACCTCGCCGGGTGGCTGCACCCGGTGCCCTCGGCCGCCGGGCTCCACCTCGCCGTCCGGCCCGACCCGCACCGGACCGGGGACCTGGCCGCAGCGGCGGCGCGGGCCCGCGAGAGCGGGGTCGCGGTGGAGAACCTGGCCGGCTACTACGCCGAGCGCCCCGCGCAACCCGGCCTGGTCATCGGGTACGGCGGCATCGCGCTGACCGACATCGACGAGGGAATCCGCCGCCTCGCCGCCGGCTTCGTCCAGCGATAGGGGCTGTGGACCAAGGTGATAAATCGTCGCTATAGGGATTGCTACTGACTTAACGCTACGATTCATGCGGACAGCGACGTTCCCCCTCCACCGCCCGACCAGCGCACCCGGAATCGGACGCGAGCCGGCCCGGCAACAATCCCTCCGCTGTCACCGCGGCCGGCGGAGCCGGAGGAGGCACCATGTCGCCCACCTCGATCGGCCTGGCCGACGCAGCTCACCGACTCCACCGCTGGTTCCGCCACGACGCGCGGTACGACCTGCCGTCCTCGCTCGTGGTCTTCCTGGTCGCGGTGCCGCTGTCGCTGGGCATCGCGGCGGCCTCCAACGCCCCGGTGGCCGCCGGCCTGATCGCGGCCGTGGTCGGCGGGGTCGTCGCCGGGCTGCTCGGCGGCTCGGCGCTCCAGGTCACCGGCCCGGCGGCCGGGCTGACCGTGGTCGTCGCCGAGTTGGTGAGCCGGTTCGGCTGGACGGCCACCTGCGCGATCACCGCCGCCGCCGGCCTGTTGCAGGTCGCGTTCGGGCTGTGCCGGATCGCCCGGACCGCGCTCGCCCTCTCGCCCGCGATCGTGCACGGAATGCTCGCCGGGATCGGCGTCACGATCGTGCTCGGGCAACTGCACGTACTCCTCGGTGGTGAACCCGGCACCACGCCGGTGCGGAACCTGATCGACCTGCCCGCCCAACTGGCGACCCGGCACGACCATGCGGCCCTGATCGGACTCACCGTGATCGGACTACTGGTGCTCTGGCCCCGGCTGCCGGCACCGGTACGCCGGATTCCCGGCCCGCTCGTCGCCGTCACCCTGGCCACCCTCGCCGCGCTCGTCTGGAACGACGTCGACCTGGCCCGGGTGGAGATGCCGGGGTCGCTGTTGGCCGCCGTACACCTGCCGGCGCTGCCGGAGGGGGACTGGCTGGCCGTCGCCGCCGCGGTACTGACCGTCGCCGTGATCGCCAGCGTGGAGAGCCTGCTCTCCGCCACCGCCGTCGACCGGCTCGCCGCCGACCGGGCCGCCCGGGACGACCGCCGGAGCACTCCGACCAACCTGGACCGGGAGATGATCGGCCAGGGCCTGGCGAACGGCGTCTCCGGACTGCTCGGCGGGCTTCCCGTCACCGGTGTCATCGTGCGCAGCTCCACCAACGTCAACGCGGGCGCCCGGACCCGGGCCTCGGCCGTACTGCACGGGGTGTGGGTCCTGCTCTTCGCGGTCCTGCTCGTCGTACTCGTCGAGCGGATCCCGTTGGCCGCGCTCGCCGGCCTGCTCGTCGTGGTCGGCCTGCAACTGGTGAAGATCTCCGACATCCGGCGGGTACGCCGGCACCGTGAACTCGCCGTCTACGTCGTCACCGCCCTCGGCGTGGTGGTCCTCAACCTGCTGGAGGGGGTACTGGCCGGACTCGTCCTGGCGATCGTGCTGATCCTGCGCCGGGTGGTCTGGGCCCGGGTGCACGCCGAGCGGGTACGCGGCGGTCCGGCGGGTCGCGAACACTGGTCCGTGCACGTGGAGGGGACGCTCAGCTTCCTCGCCATCCCACGGCTCTCCGTCGTCCTCGGGCGGGTGCCGCCGGGCAGCACCGTCGACCTGGAACTGGTCACCGACTTCGTGGACCATGCGGCCTCCGACCACCTCGACTGGTGGGTACGCCAGCACGAGACCACCGGCGGGCGGGTACGCCTCGACGAGGTCGGTCCGGCGGCCCTGCGCGGCGACCAGCCCCGGCCGTCCCGGCGGATCCACGCCCTGGTGCCGCCGCGCTGGTTCTCGCCCTGGTCGAGTTGGCAGGCCCGGCACCCGGACGGGGCGGGTGAGCCGAACCACACCGGACAGGTGGCCGGAGCGGCGCAGGCCGCGCTCCGGCCGCTGCACGTCGGGGTACGCGAATACCACCGCCGCTCGGCCGCCCGGCTGCGGCCGTTCCTCACCGAACTGGACGGTCGGCACAGGCCGTACAGTGCGTTCCTGACCTGCGCCGACGCCCTGATAGTGCCGAATGTGATCACCAGCAGCGGGCCGGGTGACCTCTTCACGGTGCGCAATCTCGGCAACCTCGTCCCCGCCGACCACCTGGCGGAGTGCTCGGTTACCGCCGCCGTCTCGTACGCCGTCGAGGTGCTCTCCGTACCGGCGCTGCTGGTCTGCGGGCACTCCGGCTGCGGGGCGATGCAGGGCCTGCTCGGTGGGCGCGACGAGGAGGAGAGCCACGTCGGGCGGTGGTTGCGGTGGGGGCGGCCGAGCCTGGCGGCGTGGCGGGCCGGCCACCCGGTCGGGTTGGCCGCCGCCGGAGACGGTCGCGCCGAGGTCGACCAGTTGGCGATGGTGAACGTCGCCCGCCAGGTAGCGGTGCTCCGGGAGTTCCTCGCCGCCCGTGGCGTGGAACCCGGGAAGGTGTCGGTGCAGGGGCTCTTCTTCGACATTCCGACCGGCCTGCTGCTGGTCCTCGACGAGCAACGGCAGCGGTTCACCGGGCCGCCGGAGCAGGAGTTGGAGATCAACGGCGCCAATTTCGTCCGGCCCTAGCCAGCTCCCGCTGTTCCGGCTGTTTCCGCTGTTCCGGCTGCTCGGCTGTTCCGGCCGCTGAAGGCTTGGACTGCTCAGGGGTTCGGCAATGTAGTGCCACGACGGGGTCTCGTGACAAGAGGTCACCCCTGCTGCGGGCCGTTGGCCCGGGACCAGAGCGCGGCCCAGCCGCCGCCGGCTAGCCACGACGAGGGCAGCAGCAGCCCGTGCCCCGCGATCCGTTCCCAGAACCCGTCGGGTACGGCACCCAGTTCGACGGCGTCGGGCCAGCTCGACTGCCAGCTCTCGTCCCGGAGCGACGACTGCGGGAAGCCGGGCACCCGTACCCGGCGGCGCGGCACCACGACGGTGACGCGCTCGGCGGAGAACCGGACCGTGGCGGACCCGGGATCGGGCCCTCCGGTGCGCAGACCACTCCAGGAGGTCACCGCGAGCGCGGCAGCCCGGAGCAGCCCGGCGTGCGGCCGGGACCGTACCCCGTCGGCCAACTCGGGACAGTCCTGCCGGAGCAGGGTGCCCAGGGCGACGCGCACGCGCAACGCGACCAGATCGGCGGTGCGGGCGACCGCGACGTGCCCGACCCGGGCCACCGGCCGGAGCGAGCCGGGCAGCGGCGCGTCCCGCAGCAGCGGAGCCAGCCGGTCCGGTGCGGGCAGCGACGGCGGAGTCGCTCGACGCGGCAACCCCGGCGCCACGGAACCGACGGTGACGGTCCTCCCTCCGGTCGACCCGACCGAGACGACCGCGACGGTGGACGGCGCCAGGGTCTGCACCGCACGGGCCAGCGGCCGGTCTCCGCTCGCCCGCCACAGCGCGACCGGGCCGGGCCCGGCCCGGTCGGCCAGGGCGAGCCGGCAGGCCTGGAGCACCGCCCCGGGCGTGGCCCGACGCAGTGCGGTGAGTGCGTCGTGCGGGTCGGCCGGCGGCGTCGCCGGTGCGCCGGCCAGTCGCGTCGCGAGCAGCGCAAGCACCTCGGCGGCCCGAAGGATGTCCGGTTGGCCGAGCGTGTCGGCCGCCGCCTCGTCGAGGCGGCGGCCGAGGTCGCGCAGCACCCGTACGGCGGAGGCGGGCCGCCGGCCGGTCCGGGGCGCCGCCGCGCCGGTCCCGTCGTGCCGGGCGGCACGGCGCGGCTGCGGGACGGTCGGCTCGGGAAGAGCGAGGTCGGCCAGCCAGGCGCTGGTCCGGTGCCGCAGTCTCGGATCGGGATCCTGGTTGAACCGGGCGCGGATCTCTTCGAGTCGCCAACCCCGGGCGCTGGGCCGAAGCTCGGCGTTGACCAGGATGCGGCCGTCCGGTGCGCGGAGCGCGACCAGCACGCTCCGGCCCCTGGTCGCGTCCTCGACGTACTGCGGGCTGGCGATGCAGTTGCCCATGTAGTCGGACCAGTCCGCCAACTGCCGGGCGGTCCGGGCCAGCTCGATCCGCGCATCGGTGCCGGGCAGCACCGTACCGTCGAAGCGTTCGACCGGCGGCGGGACGGTGAAGGCGCCGGTCAGCGCGGCCGCGATGGTGGCCTGGTCGCTCAGCCCGGCGACGAGTTCCGGCCAGCTCCGGCAGCGGGGCGGAAGCTGCCCTCCGAGGTCCACCAGTTGCGCGGCACCGGCGACGGCGAGCGGGATCGACTGCGGTCGGGGTACCAGCGGTTCGTCCGGGGCCGGCGGGTCGGTGTCGGGGACCGGGACGTGCGGCCGCGGGGTGATCACGGCCGCCGGATGACCGTTCAGCTCGGCGAGCGCGTCGGCGAGTTCGGCGTACCAGAGCAGGTCGCCGATCATCTCGACCTCGGCCGTCGTGCGGTCCGGTGCGGCGCGCAGCCGCTCGGCCAGCGGCGGGGTCGGTTCCGACGGAAGGATCGGCTGCTGGTCCCAGTCGGCGGGCCGATCCGGCGAGAGGTAGCCGACCCGGCGCCGCCAGACGTCCAGCGGGCTGCCGGCCCAGGCGGCGAGGGGTGCGCGCGCCGAGGCGGAGTCCAGCCCGGCGGTCGAGGTGACGAACTGCGCCACGACGTCCAGCATGATCCGGCCGTAGTCCCGGGCCCGGGCCAGCCGTTGGCCCAGGTAGGACGCCCAGCGCGGATCGGGCGGTTCGCCGGGCGCGGTCCGGGCGAGGATGTCCCGCAGGTACGACCCGGGCCGAGCCGGCAGCCCGGTCAGCCCCGATATCCGCCGCGCCGACCTCGATGCCTCGGGCGGGGACAGCTCGGCGACGGCCGCCTCGATCTCGTGCCGGTGTGCGGTCAGTGCCGCGTCCAGACCACGGTCGACCGCGCTCACCGCGACCCGGGCCAGCACCGTCGCCGCCATGGCGTCCCGGAGCACCCGGTCGGCGCGGGTCAGCCAGTAACCGGGCGACGGCTGCCACAATGCGGCCCGGAGGATCGTCGGCTCGCCCCACAGTTCGGTACGCAACCGCTCGGTCAGTTCGTCCTCCTCGTACCGCCGGTAGCGGACGGTGAGTTCGGCGGTGCGGTCCTGCCGGCCCTGCGACGCGCGCAGCCGTTCTCGCCGCACCTGCTGGGCACCGTGCGCGCAGACCCGCTGCCAGAGGTCGGTCAGCAGGGCGAGGCGGCGTGGCCGGGGCACCTCCCGGAGCACCCGGGTCAGGTGCCCACCCACCACCGAGGGCAGCCCGCCCGGGAACGGATCGACCCCGTCTGGCGCCCGCAGTTCGAGTATCCGGACGAGCTGTTCCGGTCCGAGTACGTCGCTCGCCGCGACCGCGAACCGCAGCACCGGCCACCGGCCCTCGTCGAGTACGGCCTGCGCGGCGGCGCCGAGCGGCTTCGTCGCGTCCGGGCCGAACAGTGCGACGAGTACGGCCCGCCGGTCGCCGAGCCGCCCGCCCAGCGCCGGCACCAGCAGGGCGGACAGTACGGCGTCCCGGCGGTCTCCGGCGGCGCCCTCGGTGCGGGCCGACCGGAACCCGTCACCGAGGTCGACGCCGGCACCAGCGGCCAGCACGCCGCCGACGGTGACCAGCCGGCCGAGTTCCGCGACCGCCCGCTCGGCAGCCTCCGGGGCGGCCGAACGGGGCCCCGACACGACCGGGCTGCCCGGGGCGAGTTCCGGGGACGGCGCGACAGCCCGGCCGCGCGGTCCGGCGGCCCAGACCCGGGTGTCCGGCCCTGGCACCACCCCACCCGACAGCCGCAATGTCACGAATTCATGATCCTCCTGCTGTCCAATCCATTTGCCGAGCCCGGAGTTCGGGGCGACCCGCCAGAGGTGCCCGCGCCGCGTCGGCTGCCGGACGAGGTCTGCCCGGGTTCGCGGGACCGCCAGCACCCGGGCGTACCATGCGGTGGTGTCGTCGATCAGATCCCACTTCCCGCAGGTCGGATCCGCTCCACCCGCCGGCCGGCCCGGTGGCGCCGGATGCTGAGCACGGGCGTCCTCACGGCGTACGCGGGCGGAGCGCTGGATCGGGCGGGTGGGCTGCGGCGGGACGCCGACGGGCTGCGCCGGCTCTTCGGAAGTGAGCGGGCCGAGGTGGTGCCGCTCTGGCGGGACCGCTGTCTGGTGGCGCGGGACGCGGTGCTGCGGTTGGTCGGCGACGGCAGGCGCGGGTTGCCGGACGGGCTCGGCGAACCGGTCTTCCTCGGTCTCGACGACGGTCGACCGGTGTTCGCCGTCGACCTCAGCGATCTGTCCGAGGAGGAGGCGCTTGCCGCGGTCGGCGCCGACCGGACGATGGACGTACGCCGGCTGGTGCACCGGCTCGATCCGGCCGAGGCTGCCGTGCTCGGGTATGCCCGCGGGCTCTGCCACTGGCACCGCAACCAGCGGTTCTGCGGCACCTGTGGCAGCCCGGCCCGGTCGGTGCAGGGCGGTGCGGCCCGGCAGTGCACGGGCTGCGACCAGGTTCTCTTCCCCCGGATCAGCCCAGCGGTGATCATGCTGGTGGAGCTGCCCGGCCCGCCGGCCCGCTGCCTGCTGGCCCGGCACGCCGGTGCTGACGAGGACTCCTTCGCGCTGCTCGCCGGCTTCCTGGAGGTCGGTGAGAGCCTGGAGGACGCGGTACGCCGGGAGGTGGCCGAGGAGGCCGGGCTGGCCGTCGACTCGGTACGGTACTTCGGCTCGCAGCCGTGGCCGTTCCCGTCCGGTCTGATGGTGGGCTTCTTCGCTACCGCCTCCTCGGAGGTGACCAGCGTGGACGGCGAGGAGCTGCTGGAGACCCGCTGGTTCAGCCGGGCGGAGCTGCGGGACCGGCGGGCGGCGCGCGGCCGGCTCGGCAACCCGGACTCGATCGACCGGCTGCTGCTGGAGACCTGGCTCGACGCCGCCCCGGACCCCGCGTAACGCCCGGTCTTCGCTCGGCTCCGGACCGTCCGCTGCCCCGGAGACGGATGTCCCCGCCCCGCCATGGTGGCGCACGGGGCGGGGACGACGAGGGATGCTCCTACGGTTGTCAGCGCAGCCGTGCCGGCGCGGAGTCGAGCCCGCCCCGGACGCTGACCGCCCGTACCGTGACCGACTCGGCCTCGGCCTTGCTGACCCGCAGTGTCACCCGCTGCTTCTTCCCGCCGTCCAGGAAGAACTGCGGAGCCTCGCCGACCAGTTGGGCGCCCTGCACCTGCACGGTGTCCGGAGCCACGATCTTGACTTCCTTCGCCTGCTCCAGCGCGGTCGGGATCCGGCCGGTGTTGGTGACGGTGGCGGTGATCTCGTGGGTCGCCCCGTCGCTCTGCCCGGCCCGGAGCTTGCGTACGCCGACCTGCGAGAGCGCCACCTGCGGCAGCGACTCGGTCAGGTAGATGTTGAACCGGGCCTGGTTCGCCGCCCACTGGCCGATCAGGTCGGGCGAGGGGTTCTGGGCCCAGAACTTCGGGTTGATCCCACCGACCTCGACGGCACCGAGCCTCGGATGCTGGATCTCCGTCCAGGGCAGGAAGCAGTTGGTACGCCGGTTCTCCACGCACCACCGCGACCGCTCCCAGTCGGCGAACCGCTCGTCTTTGTCGTAGTCGACGAAGTCGCCGCCGTTCCAGATCTCGTCGCCGTACCAGACGGCGCCGTACTGGAAGTAGCCGAAGTCGGGGCCGTGTCCGAAGAGCGCCTCCGGGTCGCCGCCGTTGCGGGTGGCGTAGTCGATGTAGACGCTGCCGGAGTAGCGGTAGCCGGTGAAGCCGACTCCGGCCCGGTCGAAGTGCTCGTAGAGCTTGCGGTCGCCGGTGTACATGCACTCGACCGGGTCGCAGGTCGAGGGGCCGCGCAGGTGCATCGGTACCCGGGTGTCCATGCTGTTCACCGCGCCGATGTTGGTGTGCGACATCAGCCAGGTGTAGACGTGCCGGGTCTCCGGCTCCGACAGCGGGTACTCGCCGGCGCCGGTCTGGGTGAGGTTCCGGCCGGTCTCGTCGTAGCCGGGCATGACGTGCCAGTTGTACGGGTAGTTCCGGTGCAGGTCGAGGCCGCCGACGCCGTCCTCGTTGTCCCGGCCGTCGCCGTCGTTGTCGACGCCCTCGGAGAACATCAGGTAGTCACCGTTGCCGGCACCGACGTTGCGCATCACGACCTTGGCCGGGTCGCGGTCGTCGACGACGTGGGTGCCCTTGCCGGCACCGACGTGCTGGCGCAGCTGCCCCAGGTAGCCGTCGCCGTTGAGGTCCTCGCCGGGGTCCTCGTCGAGCCTGCCGTCGGCGTCGTTGTCGGTCGGCCGGACCGAGGACCGGTTGGTCTGCGCGGTGTAGAGGTAGAGGTTGTGCCCGTCCGGGTTGTTCACCGGCCGGATGTAGACGGTCCTGGTGTCCAGGATCCGGTCCACCTGCCGGTCCCGGCCGGCCCGGCTGATCAGGTGGTGTGCCAGCCAGAGCGAACTCTCGGCCGAGGAGACCTCGCCGGAGTGCCGGTTGCCCTCGAAGAACGCCGCCGGCTTGTCGGTGTCCTTGCCGGTGGACTTGTCGGTGATGGTGAGCTGGTAGATCGGCTCGCCGCCGAAGCTCTCGCCGACGATGTGGAGGTCGACGATGTCCGGCCGCTGGTGTGCCCACTTCTTCAGCCACCACTGGATTTCGATCCCGGTGTGGAAGTGGTCGAAGTCCATCTGGCCCGGTTTCTTCGGCTGGACCTGCGGATACCGTACGACGTCGAAGGTGCTCTCCCCGTCGCGTTCGCCGGCGATGGTGATGGTCGGGGTGGTCGGGGTGACGCTGCCGGGGAACGGGCCGGGGTCCGCCGCCGGCTGCAACCCGATCGTGTACGTCGGAGCGGCGGAGAGTTCGGCGTCGTCGAGCGCGGCCGGATCGCCGGTGCCCCACAGGGGCGTACTGGCCAGCACGACGGCGGCGCCCGCCAGCAGGGTCACCAGCTTCGAGGTCGGCCGCCGGGCGGGTCGGGGTACCGGCGGGGCCGGCTGGCCGGGATCGGGTCGGTCGGGTGCGGAGCGGGTGATCTCGGAGCCCACGGTAGATCTCCTGTCGTCACTTCGGTGACCGCCTGCCGGGTCGGCAGGGTGGCCACTTTCCGTGTCGGGGGCGCCACCCAACGTGTACTCACTTGTGATCATGCTAATCGAGGCGTGTGCCGGTGTAAATATCCGGTGCTGGTGGCGGGAGTGGACGGTTTCCCCCGGCCCGCGACCGCCGTGGCGGGGCCGTGATAAATGCCCGGCCATCGTTTCGGCACTCTTGCTACGCTCCCCGCCGTTGCTCACGATCACGGGGGTTCCTGATGAATGTTCGATCTGTTCGCACCGGCCTCGTCGCCCTCTCTTTGGCGACCGTCGCCGTACTCGGCGCCGGCTGCCAGCCGGACGAGCCGACCACCGAGGCGGCCGGTACGCCGACCGCAGGCCCGAGCACGGCCGCACCGAGCCCGACCGCCGCGCCGAACACCAAGGAGGTCTGCGAGGCGGTCACCAACATCTTCCTGGACGGCAGCGTCAAGATCGCCGACGACTCGGTGAAGGCGATCGAGAAGCAGTTGAGCGTGGCGCAGCAGGAGAAGCAGCTCCAGACCACGCTGACCGGGCTCGCCGGCCAGTTGGAGGCCGAGGCCGCCAAGGCGACCGACCCGAAGGTCAAGGCGCTGGTCGAGGGAATCGTCGCCGACATCGAGTCCGGCGCGAAGTCCGGTGACCCGGTGAAGTTCCTCCAGGGCGAGTTCGTGCAGGTGGGCACGAGGATCGACAGGGAGTGCATCGGCTGACACCCGGGCGCCGGTGGCGGCGGCACGGGAAGCTGCCGGTGGCGGCGGCACGGAGTTGACGGTGGAGGCTCGCCGGCTCGCGGGTCGCCCGCCACCGCCGCGCGGCGGCCGGAGGGTCGGCGCCCGGTCGGGGCCAGCGGGCATGATGGGCGGGTGTCGCGCCGGCCGATCCGGAGCCGGCGACGTACGACCCGGGAGACAGGAAGACATGGCCACTACTGCCGACACAACCATCGCCGCCCTCCGCTCGGGCCACGACGAACTCGCGGCGCTGGTCCGCGACCTCGGCCCGACCGACCTGACCCGGCCGTCCGGGGCCAGCGAGTGGCAGGTGTCGCAGGTGCTCAGCCACCTCGGCAGCGGCGCCGAGATCAACGAGGCCACTCTCGACGTGGCGCTGGGCGGTCGCCCCGCGCTGGAGGCGGACTTCAACAAGCAGGTCTGGGCCCGGTGGGACGCGATGACCCCGATCGAGCACGCCGAGGGCTTCCTGGAGGCCAACCGCCGGCTCGTCGAGCGGTACGAGTCGCTGGACGCGGACACCCGGTCCAGCGTACGGATCGACCTCGGTTTCCTGCCCGAGCCGGTGGACCTGGGGACGGCGGCCGGGATGCGGCTGAGCGAGTTCGCCCTGCACGAGTGGGACGTGGAGGTCGCCTTCAACCGGTACGCGACGGTGGCGCCGGAGGCGGTGCCGCTGGTGCTCGACCGGCTCGACGGCCTGCTCGGCTGGATCGGCCGGCCGGACGCGGTCGGCGACCGGCCGGTGGAGCTGGCGCTGCGGCTGACCGACCCGGACCGGGTCCTGGGGCTGCGGCTGACCGACCGGGTCGAGCTGGTGGAGCGGCCGGAGCAGCCGGCCGGCGAGATCACCGGGCCGGCCGAGGCGTTCCTGCGGCTGGCCGCCGGCCGGCTGGCGCCCGAGCACACCCCCGACACGCTGACCGTGACCGGCCCGCTCGGCCTGGACGACCTGCGCCGGGTCTTTCCCGGCTACTGACCGACTCCACTCGCCCGAGCTGACCGGCAACGCCCGCCGGGCCGACCGGCGCCGCCCGCCCGCCCGGTCGCCGTCAACTGCTTGACAGTGCTCGTCAAGTACTTGACACTGGACGTCAAGTGAGGAGGGTGGCATGCCGCCGACCCGTGACGAACTCGTCGAGCAGCTTCTCCGGACGATGGACGTCCGGCTGCTCGATCCCCTGGAGATCCTGCTCGACGGGGACGACGCGGTCGACGCGCTGCGTACGGTGGTGCGGGTCCGGGCCGAGGCCTGGGCGCACCGGCTGGTCGACGGCGACGACCGGGAGGCGGTCGGCACCGCGATGCGGATCGTCTCGACGCTCTATCCCGGCGACGGCCCGTTCGAGCCCCCGCTCGACTGGTGGCGCAGCCCGCTGGGCCAGGTCGTCGCGCGGCGGGTCGGGCACCCCACCGCCGACTCGGTGACGTACGCGGTGGCCGGGGCGATGCTCGGGATCACCCGGCAGGGGGTCCACGACCTGGTCAACCGGGGCAAGCTGGTCCGTCATCCGGAAGGTGGTGTGCTGCCCTCCTCCGTCCGCGACCGGCTACTGGAGGAAGGGCGGCCCCGCCGTGTCTGACGTACCCCACAACCCCGATATTTCCATCGACTCCGGCCCGGTGCCGATCGTCGCCCGGGACTTCGGCGGCTCCGGCGCCCCGATGCTGCTGCTGCACGGCGCGGGCGGCAACCTGGTCACCATGACCGCGCTGGCCGAGGCGCTGCGACCGGCGCACCGGGTGGTCGCGGTCGACCTGCGCGGCCACGGCCGCTCCGGCGACGGCCCGTGGAAGTGGGACGAGGTGCTCGACGACCTCGGCGCCGTCGCCGACGAGCTGGAGCTGACCCGCCCGGCGGTGGTCGGCATGTCGCTGGGCGGCATGCTCGCCAGCCTCTGGGCGGCCCGTCACCCGGACTGCCCGGGCGCGGTCAGCCTGGACGGCAATCCCACCCCGAGCCGGCCGGAGGACCTCGCCGGCCTCGACCCGGACCGGGTGGCGACCGAACTCGCCCGGCTCCGCGAGGTCTTCGCCGGGATGTCCGCCGCGCTGGCCCGACCGCTGGACGCCGAGCAGGTCGCGGCGGCGCTCGCCGGGCAGCGGGACACGGCCCGGCGGTACGGCTCCGCCGAGGAGGTCTGGGTGGAGGCGTTCCGGCGCAACCTGGTGCCGGCGGCGGACGGGACGAGCCGGCTGCGCCCCGATCCGGAGCTGACCGAGGAACTGCGGCTGGCCATGGAGTCGCTGGACCTCGTACCCGCCTACCGTGCCGTCCGCTGCCCGCTGCTGCTGGTACTGGCCACCGTGGACATGCCGGAACAGCGGCCCTTCCACGACCTCTACGCCGCACACCGGCGTCGGGTCCTGGAGCGGCTGGCGACAGTCCGGGACAACCCGTGGCTGGAGGTGGTACCGCTGGACGGCGCCAGCCACGCCATGGTGGCCGAACGCCCGCGCCAACTGGCCGACCTGGTCACGGAGTTCCTCTCCCGCTAGGAGCCTGGGTGCGGATGCCCGGATCGGCGCGACGGGCTTGCGAATAGTGCTCGTTGTTCTAGTAGAATGCGAACATGTTGTTTCGGGTGTCACCGGGAAGCGGCGTACCGCTGGCCGAGCAGATCGCCGGCAGCGTGCGCCGGGCACTGGCCGACGGAGCGATCGGCCGGGGAGACCGGCTGCCGGCCGCCCGGGAACTCGCCGGCACGCTCGACGTGAACATGCACACCGTGCTCCGGGCGTACGCGGCACTGCGCGAGGAGGGGCTGATCGAGCTTCGCCGGGGCCGGGGCGCGGTGGTGACCGGGGAGGTCCCGCACGAACGGGCCCGGGTGATCGAGTCGGTACGGGAGTTGGTGACGGTTGCCCGCCGGGCCGGCGTCGGTCTCGACGAGGCCGTCGCACTGGTGCGGCAGCAGTATTCGAGAGAGGTGAGCGCATGAGGAGTGCCCGGTGGACGATCGGCAGCGGACTGCTGCCGGCGGCCCTGATCGGCGGCGCGGTGGCGGTGACCCTCGCCTGGCGCAGCCGCCTCCCGGAGAGCCTGCCCAACTCCGGCGGTGTCGGTGACCGGCCGATGGTCAGCACCATCGGCGTCGACACCCTGGCCGGGGTGTTGCTCGGCGCCGCGCTCACCGTCTGGCTGGCCGGGCTGCTGGTCTTCGCGCTGGCCCGCCAACTCCCCGGCACCGGGCGGCACTGGCTCCGGCTCGGCGCCCAGGTCGCGGTGAACGGCACCGCCGCGGCGGCCGGCACGGTGCTGCTGATGGCGCTGGCCGCCGCGCTGGACGCGCCGACGGCCGCCGACGTACACCTCTCCTGGGGTTACTTCGCCGCGATGATGGGGCTGCCGATGGTAGCGGCGGCGGTCGCCGGGCTGCTGGCGTACCTGCTGGCCGGCGCGGCACCCCCGGCGTCACCCGGCGCCGGGACGCCGACACCGACCCGGGCGGCGGCCGGGCCCGACGTCCCGGAGCCGGCGGTCGGGCCGGTGCTGGCGGCCGGTGCCGACGAGCGGCTGCTCTGGTGGGAGTTCCGGGCGCTCCGCCCGGTGCTCTGGACGACCGGGGCGCTGGCCCTGACCGGGGTGCTGATGGTCGCCGTCCTGGTGCCACTGGTCGGCGTCGTCGGCTGGGCGGGTGCCGCGCCGACGGTGTCGGCCCTGGCGATGCTGCCGTTCACCCGCTACCGACTGGTCATCGACGGCGAGGCGGTCCGGGTGGCGGTCGGCCCGCTGCGCCGAAGGGTGCCGATCTCGGCCATCGCCGCCGCCGAGCCGGACCACCTGGCGGTGGAGGACTGGCTGCTCCGCTCGTTCCTGCGCGGCTCCACCGCCGCCGAGGTGCCGCTGCTGCCCGGTCCGGCGCTGGCGCTCCGGCTGACCGACGGGAGCCGCCAGCTGGTCACCTGCCGGGACGTGCCGACCGCGGTGGCGATGGTGAACACCCTGCGGGCCCGCCTGAGCTGACCGGAGCGCCGGGCGTGGCGTCATGCGTCGGAAGACCCCACGCCCGGCGTCGCGCTCACTCCGGGACGCGTCGGTAGGCGCCGTCGCTGGCCGAGGTCGCCATCGAGGCGTACGCGCGCAGCGCGGCGGAGACCGGCCGCTCCCGGTCCACCGGCGTGTACGGCCGCTCCCGCTTCTCCTGCGCGATCCGGCGCGCCTGGAGCACCTCGGGTGCCACCGCCAGTTCCACGCTCCGGTTGGGGATGTCGATGACGATTTCGTCACCGGGCTCGACCAGCGCGATCAGCCCGCCGCCGGCCGCCTCCGGGGAAACGTGTCCGATGGAGAGCCCGGAGGTGCCGCCGGAGAACCGGCCGTCGGTGATCAGCGCGCACTCCCGGCCGAGACCGCGTCCCTTCAGGAACGAGGTGGGGTAGAGCATCTCCTGCATCCCCGGCCCGCCCTTCGGACCCTCGTAGCGGATCACCACCACGTCACCGGCGACGACCTGCTTGCCGAGGATCGCCTCGACAGCCGCCTCCTGCGACTCGTAGACCTTGGCCGGGCCCCGGAAGGTGAGGCACTCGGCCGGCACCCCGGCGGTCTTCACCACCGCGCCGTCCGGAGCCAGGTTGCCGTGCAGGATCGCCAGCCCGCCGTCGGCGGTGTAGGCGTGTTCCCGGTCTCGGATGCAGCCCTCAGCGGCGTCGGTGTCAAGGGTGGACCAGCGGTTGCTGGTGGAGAACGGCTCGGTGGTGCGTACCCCGCCGGGGGCGGCGTGGAACAGCTCGATCGCCTCCGGGCTGGCCTTGCCACCCCGGACGTCCCAGTCGGCCAGCCAGCCGTCCAGGTCGGCCGAGTGCACCGCGTGCACGTCCCGGCGGAGCAGTCCGGCCCGGTCCAGCTCGCCGAGGATCGCCGGGATGCCGCCGGCCCGGTGCACGTCCTCCATGTGGTATTTCGGCGAGTTGGGGGCGACCTTGGCGAGGCAGGGCACCCGGCGGGAGATCTCGTCGATGTCGGCGACGCCGAAGTCGAGTTCCGCCTCGCGGGCGGCGGCCAGCAGGTGCAGCACCGTGTTGGTGGAGCCGCCCATCGCCACGTCCAGCGCGACCGCGTTCTCGAACGCGGCCCGGGAGGCGATCGACCGGGGCAGCACCGAGGCGTCGTCGTCGGCGTACCACCGGTTGGCGATCTCCACGACGACCCGGCCGGCCTCCTCGAAGAGCGCCTTGCGGGCGGCGTGGGTGGCCAGCACCGACCCGTTGCCGGGCAGCGCCAGCCCGATCGCCTCGGTGAGGCAGTTCATCGAGTTGGCGGTGAACATGCCGGAGCAGGAGCCGCAGGTGGGGCAGGCGGAGCGTTCGATCGCGCCGAGCTGGTCGTCGGTGACCGCGTCGTTGGACGAGGCGATCATCGCGTCGATCAGATCGATCTTGTCGTGCACGATTCCCTCGATCGCCACCGTCTTGCCGGCCTCCATCGGGCCGCCGGAGACGAAGACGGTCGGGATGTTCAGCCGGAGCGCGGCGAGCAGCATGCCCGGGGTGATCTTGTCGCAGTTGGAGATGCAGACCAGGGCGTCCGCGCAGTGCGCGTTGACCATGTATTCGACCGCGTCGGCGATCAGTTCCCGGCTCGGCAGCGAGTAGAGCATGCCGCCGTGCCCCATCGCGATGCCGTCGTCGACGGCGATGGTGTTGAACTCCCGCCCGACGCCGCCGGCCTCGGCCACCGAATCCGCGACCAGGCCGCCGAGGTCCTTGAGGTGCACGTGCCCGGGTACGAACTGGGTGAAGCTGTTCGCGATGGCGACGATCGGCTTGCCGAAGTCGTCGTCGGTCATCCCGGTGGCCCGCCACAGCGCGCGGGCGCCGGCCATCGTCCGGCCATGTGTGGAGGTCTTCGACCGCAGGTCAGGCATCCGACCAGTGTGGCACTCCCGGCAGCCCCCTGCCGCCCCCCAACCCCACCGAGCCCACCCACCGAGACGCGAAGCGTGTAAGGAAGGGCCCCCGCTACAACAGAAAACGATAAGCGGGGGCCCTTCCTTACAGCCATGCCCGAATGGGCGGTCTGTGCCTCTGATCGAGGAACCGGCGCGGGCTCCCCCATGGAGCGCGGTCGATCCGGCAGAGTGAACCCGTGCAACTCGCCTCCGGTGCGCCGGCCCTCGCCGTGGCGACCGGCCTCGCCTCCTGCTGCGGGCCGGTCATGCTGGCGCTGTCGGCACACCGGCACACCGGTGCGCGCCGGATCGGGCACTGGCTGCTTGCCGTCGGCGGCGCGCTCGCGGCGGCCAGCGCCGCACTGGGGCTCTTCGCGCTGGTCACCATGGCCGAGCACTGGCAGCACGAGCAGGCCCAGCGGACCGGTCTGGCCACGCTGATCGCGGCCGGGATGGCGGGCAGCGGGGCGCTGCTCTGCGCCGGCCTGCTCCGGTTGCCCGGCGTGGCCGAGACGCCCGGCGCGGCGCTCCGGCTGGTGCTGGACGGGTTGGTGATCGGGGCGGCGCTGTGGTTCGTCGGCTGGGTGCTGCTCGCCGAACCGACCCGGGTGCTCGGCGAACGCACCCCGAGCGGCTGCCTGGCCCACGGGGGGCCCCCCGACCCGGGGGGGGGGGGGGGGGGGGGCACGGGGGCCGGGGGCGCCGGGGCCGGGGCGCCCCGGCGCGGGCTGTTGCTGGCCGGCGCCGGCGTGAACCTGGTGACCGGCTCCGGGCTGGCCATCTCCGCCGGGATCTGCCAGGCCGGCCCGACGGTCGCGCTGGTCGGGGCGGTGCTGCTGCCGTTCGGCCTGCTGTTGGTCGCCCTGGCCGGCCGGGCACCCGAGCTGGCCGGCGGGCCGGACGGCGACGTCATCCGGCGCGGCACCTACGCCGTGCTGCCGATGGTGGCGATGGCCGTCTCCGCCGTCTACCACCTGCTGGTCGGCGGCGACTTCACGATCTACGCGGTGGTGGCCGGCATCGTCGAGGGGTTCGGCCTGGTCGCCCGGCAATACCTCGCCCTGGCCGACGTACGCGCCTATGCCGGTCGGCTCGCCGAGCGGGAGGCGCACTTCCGGGAGCTGGCGCACACCGATCCGCTGACCGGGCTGGCCAACCGCCGGGGGCTGCTCCGGGCGGTGCAGCAGCAGGCCGACTCGGAGACCCCCTGGGTGCTGCTCGGGCTCGACCTGGACGGCTTCAAGAACGTCAACGACATGCGGGGGCACGACGTCGGCGACGCGGTGCTGGTCGAGGTGGGCCGGCGGCTGAAGAGCAACCTGCGCCCCGGCGACCTGGCCGCGCGGCTCGGCGGCGACGAGTTCGCCGTACTGATGCGGGCCCGTCCCGCCGAGGCGCAGCGGATCGCGCAGCGGCTGCTCGGGGTGGTCGGCTCGGCGTACCGGCACGAGGCCGGGTCGGTCTTCCTGTCGGTCAGCATCGGGGTGGCGGACAGCGCCGACGCCGCCGACGTGGAGACCCTGCTGCGCAACGCCGACCTGGCCCTGCGGTACGCCAAGCAGCGCGGCAAGAACCGCGTCGAGCGGTACGACGTGGCCTACGACAACCTGCTGCGCCGGCGCACGACGCTGGAGCACGAGCTGCGTGGCGCGATCGAGCGCGACGAGCTGCACCTGGCGTTCCAGCCGGTGGTGTCGGTCCCGTCGGTGCGGCCGGTCGGCGCGGAGGCGCTGCTGCGTTGGCACCATCCCGAGCTGGGCAATGTCGGGCCGGACGAGTTCATTCCGCTCGCCGAGGAGTGCGGGATGATCGCCAAACTCGGCGCCTGGGTGCTGCACCGGGCCTGCCACCAGCTCTCCCTCTGGCTCGCCGCCGGGCACGACGTCTGGGTCTCGGTCAACGTTTCGCCCCGCGAGCTGCACGCCCCGGAGTACGTCGTCCAGGTCACCGAGGCGCTGCGCGCGCACCGGGTGCCGCCGCAGCGGCTGGTGCTGGAGGTGACCGAGCACGCCGTGGCGACCGACCTGGACGAGCTGATCCGCCGGCTCCGGGCGCTGCGGCTGACCGGGGTACGCATCGCGCTGGACGACTTCGGCGCCGGATACTCCTCCCTCGGCCAGCTCCGCCGGCTGCCGATCGACATCCTCAAGATCGACCACAGCCTGGTGGCCGGGCCGGAGCCGATCCGGCCGCCGCAGGGCCGGGCCTTCGCCCCGATGGTGGACGTGGTGATGCGGCTCGGCCACCAGCTCGGGCTGGAGGTGATCGCCGAGGGGGTGACCAACCCGACGGAGCTCGCCGCCGTGGTCGAGGCCGGCTGCCGGTTCGGGCAGGGCCAGCTCTTCGGCTGGGGGGTGCCGGCCGAGCACCTGGAGGCGATGCTGGAGGCGGCCAGCCCGCCCGAGGGGAGCGGGTCGAAGCCCCGGCAGAAGGGCGACGCCGGCAAGTCCACCCCCCGTACGGCCGGCAACGGCCGGAGCGCACCCCGGCAGCGCAGGCCCAGCGACGGGCCGGTGGACCCGAAAACCGACACTGCCCAGAATGCGGGATCAGTTGACTCATCGCGTGAGATGCGTCAGGCTTAGCCGCATGTCTGCGACCAGGTCCTTCCGAGTACTTATCTGAGCGCACTCTCGACTCCCGAGAGTGCGCAGGCCCCGTGCATCAGCACGAGGGCCGTTTTTATTGGCCACGCATCCCGCGCCCGCAGTGTGCTCGCCCCGGTTGGCGTACCACTCCTGCCGGTTTGGGTGGATCGGCCGCCGGCCGAGGCGGCCCGCCCGCACCGCCGTACATCTCGAAAGATCACTGCTCCGAGCCGAAGGCCTGAATAGCCATGACGAGACCCACACCCGAGACCCTGGCCAACAGCGCGCGGCGCCACCGGTCCGCCGCCGAGGGGGGCAACGACCCCGCCGACCAGTTTCCCCGCCGACTCCGTCCGGGCGCCCAGCCGGCCGGCGACCAGTCCGGTCCGCTCGCCGAGCCGAGCCGGGGGGCGGCCGGCGGGCAGGTGGTAGCACCGGTCCAGGTCTCCGGGGCCGGTTCGCTGGTGAAGTCGCTGGAGGCGCTCGGCGTCGAGGTCGCGTTCGGTATCCCGGGTGGGGCGATCCTGCCGGCGTACGACCCGCTCTACGACTCGTCGGTGCGGCACATCCTGGTCCGGCACGAGCAGGGCGCCGGGCACGCCGCCACCGGGTACGCGCAGGCCACCGGCCGGGTCGGCGTCTGCATCGCCACCTCGGGGCCGGGCGCGACGAACCTGGTCACGCCGATCGCGGACGCGTACATGGACTCGGTGCCGATGGTGGCGATCACCGGCCAGGTGGCCCGGCCGGCGATCGGCACGGACGCCTTCCAGGAGGCGGACATCCAGGGCATCACCCTGCCGATCACCAAGCACAACTTCCTGGTGCAGACCGCCGAGGAGATCCCGCGGATCCTGGCCGAGGCGTTCCACCTGGCCGCCACCGGCCGGCCCGGCCCGGTGCTGGTCGACATCCCCAAGGACGTCCTCCAGGCGCAGACCACCTTCGCCTGGCCGCCCGTCCTGGACCTGCCCGGCTACCGGCCGACCCTGCACCCGCACGGCAAGCAGATCCGCGAGGCGGCCCGGCTGATGACCACGGCGCGCCGCCCGGTGCTCTACGTCGGCGGCGGCGTGCTCAAGGCCGGCGCCACCGAGGGGCTGCGCAAGCTGGCCGAGCTGACCGGCATCCCGGTGCTGACGACGCTGATGGCCCGGGGCGCCTTCCCGGACTCGCACCCGCAGCACCTCGGCATGCCGGGCATGCACGGTACGGTCGCCGCGGTCTACGCCCTACAGAAGTCGGACCTGATCGTGGCGCTGGGGGCCCGGTTCGACGACCGGGTGACCGGCAAGCTGGACTCGTTCGCCCCGGGGGCGGCGATCGTGCACGCCGACATCGACCCGGCGGAGATCGGCAAGAACCGCGCCGCCGACGTGCCGATCGTCGGGGACGCGAAGTACGTCATCGACGAGCTGATCGAGGCGGTCCGGGCCGCCACCGCCGGGCAGACCGCGGCAATCGACCGGACCGAGTGGTGGGCGCAGCTGGACGACCTGCGCGACCGCTACCCGCTCGGCTACGACGAGCCGACCGACGGCACCCTGGCCCCGCAGTACGTGATCGAGCGGCTGGGCGCGATCGCCGGGCCGGAGGCGATCTACGTGGCCGGGGTCGGCCAGCACCAGATGTGGGCGGCGCAGTTCGTCTCGTACGAGAAGCCGTACACCTGGCTCAACTCCGGCGGCCTGGGCACCATGGGGTACGCGGTGCCGGCCGCGATGGGTGCCAAGGTCGGCAAGCCGGACACGACGGTCTGGGGGATCGACGGCGATGGCTGCTTCCAGATGACCAACCAGGAGCTGGCGACCTGCGCCCTGGAGGGGATCCCGGTCAAGATCGCCGTGATCAACAACGGCAATCTGGGGATGGTCCGGCAGTGGCAGACGCTCTTCTACGGCGAGCGTTACTCCAACACCGAGCTGGGCACCCACAAGCACCGCATCCCGGACTTCGTCAAGCTGGCCGAGGCGCTGGGCTGCGTCGGGCTGCGTTGCGAGAGCAAGGCCGACGTGGACAAGACCATCAAGGCCGCGATGGAGATCAACGACGCGCCGGTGGTGGTCGACTTCGTGGTCGGCAAGGACGCCATGGTCTGGCCGATGGTGGCCGCCGGCACCAGCAACGACGAGATCATGTTCGCCCGTGGGGTCCGCCCCGCCTTCGACGACGACGAGCTGTGAGGCCGGAAAGATGAGCAAGCACACGCTGTCCGTGCTGGTGGAGAACAAGCCCGGTGTCCTGGCCCGGGTGAGCGGGCTCTTCTCCCGCCGGGGCTTCAACATCGACTCGCTGGCGGTCGGTGAGACGGAGAACCCGGACGTCTCCCGGATCACCATTGTGGTCAACGCCGAGACCTCGCCGCTGGAGCAGGTCACCAAGCAGCTCAACAAGCTGGTCAACGTACTCAAGATCGTGGAGCTGGATCCGGGCGTCTCGGTGGCCCGGGAACTGGTCCTGGTCAAGGTCCGGGCCGACCGCTCGCAGCGGGCCCAGGTGCTGGAGACGGTGAACCTGTTCCGGGCCAGGGTGGTGGACGTCGCGCCGGACACCCTCACGATCGAGGCGACCGGCACCGCTGACAAGCTGGACGCGCTGCTGCGCGATCTCGAACCGTTCGGAATCAAGGAAATGGTGCAGTCGGGTCTGGTGGCGATCGGGCGGGGCTCCCGTTCGATCACCACCGGTTCGGCGCTGCGGGCCGCCTGAGCACGGCGACCCCGGATAACGATTGGCAACGGCGGGCCCGGCCGGGTCGCGCCGCAGGAGAGGAAAGTCATGTCCGTTGAGGTGTTCTACGACGACGACGCCGACCTGGGGCTCATCCAGAGCAAGAAGGTCGCGGTGCTCGGGTACGGCAGCCAGGGCCACGCCCACGCGCTGTCGCTGCGCGACTCGGGCGTCGACGTGGTGATCGGTCTGCCGGAGGGTTCGAAGAGCCGGGCCAAGGCGCAGGAGCAGGGCCTTCGGGTGCTGACTCCGGCCGAGGCGTCGGCCGAGGCCGACGTGATCATGGTGTTGGCGCCGGACACCGCGCAGCGGTCGCTCTACGCCGACGCCATCGCGCCGCACCTGAGCGCCGGCAAGGCGCTGTTCTTCGGCCACGGCCTGAACATCCGGTACGGCTTCATCACGCCGCCGGCCGACGTCGACGTGGCGATGGTCGCCCCGAAGGGCCCGGGTCACCTGGTCCGCCGGCAGTACGTCGACGGCAAGGGCGTGCCCTGCCTGGTCGCGGTGGAGCAGGACGCCACCGGCACCGCCTTCCCGCTCGCCCTCGCCTACACCAAGGCGATCGGCGGGACCCGGGCCGGTGCGATCCGCACCACCTTCAAGGAGGAGACCGAGACCGACCTCTTCGGCGAGCAGGCGGTGCTCTGCGGCGGCGCCACCGCGCTGGTGCAGACCGGTTTCGAGGTGCTCACCGAGGCCGGGTACGCGCCCGAGGTGGCGTACTTCGAGTGCCTGCACGAGCTGAAGCTGATCGTCGACCTGATGTACGAGGGCGGCATCGCCCGGATGCGTTACAGCGTCTCCGACACCGCCGAGTACGGCGACTACTCGCGCGGCCCGCGGGTGGTCGACGCCCGGGTCAAGGACGAGATGCGGAAGATCCTCTCCGAGATCCAGTCCGGCGAGTTCGCCCGGGAGTGGATCGCCGAGGACGACGCGGGCCGGCCCAACTTCACCAAGTGGCGGGCCGAGGGCGCGGCGCACCCGATCGAGGAGACCGGCAAGAAGCTGCGCGGCATGATGAGCTGGGTCGACCGGCCGATCACCGAGACCGCCTGACACGGCGATGGCCCCGGGCCGGTGCGCGTACCGGTCCGGGGCGGTGGCCACATCCGATGGAAGAGGCGTCCCGTTACCCGATCTTCCTCCGCCGAGTTTCCGGATCATTGCCAATAGACGTCCAATCGCCATCCGCAGCGGTGGCGTCAGGAAATGGCCGGCGGTTACGGGCGGTTAATGCGTCCGCTCGGGTACTGTCGCCGCATGCGTCTGGAGCAATCGCACCGCACCGAGCGTTTCGGCGCCGTCCGTATCCACGAACTCCAGCGTGTCATACAGCTGGACTCGGGAGACGCCACGGGGACCACCGGCGAGGGGATCGTCTCGCACGCGGCGATGCGCGCGATCGAGCGGCAGATGGTCATCGTTATTCCCTGCATGAACGAGACACGCAGAGTAATCGAGGGTGTGCTCTCGGGGATTCCACATGACTGTCTGATCGTGCTGGTCTCGAACAGCGCCCGGCATCCGGTCGATCGCTACGACATGGAGGCCCAGACGCTGGAGCAGTACTGCCGGGCGACCGAGCGGCCGGCGATCATGGTGCACCAGCGGGATCCGGGGCTGGCCGCCGCCTTCAAGGCCGCCGGCATGCCCGAGCTGATCGACGACGAGGGGCTGGTCCGGGCCGGCAAGGGCGAGGCGATGCTGATCGGCATGGCGGTCGCCGCGCTGACCGGCCGGAGGTACCTCGGCTACATCGACGCCGACAACTACGTACCGGGTGCCGTGCACGAGTACGTCAAGGTGTACGCCGCCGGCCTGCACCTCGCCGCCAATCCGTACGCGATGGTCCGGATCTCCTGGCACTCGAAGCCGAAACTGCGGGACGGCCGACTCTTCTTCAGCCGGCGCGGCCGGAGTTCCGAGATCACCAACGAGTTCCTGAACCGGCTGGTGGCCGAATATTCCGGCTTCGGCACCGAGGTGATCGCCACCGGCAATGCCGGCGAACACGCGCTCAGTCTCGACCTCGGGCTGCGGATGCGGCTGGCCGGCGGCTTCGCGGTGGAGCCGTTCGAGTTCGTGGAACTCTTCGAACAGTTCGGCGGGGTGCTCGACACCGCCCATCCCGAGGTGATGGCGAGTTCCGTCCCGGTACTCCAGATCGAGACCCGCAACCCGCACTTCCACGACAACAAGGGCGAGGACCACGTGCAGGGCATGCGGATGCAGGCGCTGAACGTGCTCTACCACTCGCCGGTCGCGCTGCCGCCGGTCCGCGAGGCGATCCTCGACTTCATGCTCGCCCAGCGGGCGGTCGCGCCGGGCGAGGAGCCGCCCCGGGAGCGGATCTACCCGCCGGTCGGCTCGCTCGACCTGGAACTGCTCCGCGACGTACTGGAAACCGAGGCGGGAACCTTCCGCCAGCTCGGTACCCGGTCACTGCTGACCTCGCTGCGGCCCCGCTCCGCACTGCCCGGACCCGAGGTCTTCACCTCGGCCTGAGCCGTCGGCACCGGGCAGGTCAGGCCCGTCCGGAGGGTGTCCCGTTCAGGCCGTCGAGGGTGGGGTGGAACACCCGGTCCGGGTGCTTGTGAGGGCACTCACGCGGTTCTGCGCCGCACCGTGCGCAGCAGGGCGCCTACGATCGGCAGACAGGTGCGTCCGCACCGCAGGGAAGCACCCGAATGGCCGGAAGCGCGGGACGCAGTGCGGCGCCCACGTGGCCGCAGACCTCGCCCGGACGACATATACGAGGACCAATGACTCCCGTCGTACTGATCGCTGAAGAGCTCGCCCCCGCCGCAATCGACGTACTCGCGCACGACTTCGACGTACGCCACGTCGACGGCACCGACCGCCCTGCCCTGCTCAGCGCGCTCGCCGAGGCGGACGCGGTCATCGTACGCAGCGCCACCCAGGTCGACGCCGAGGCGATCGCCGCCGCCCCCCGGCTCAAGGTCGTCGCCCGGGCCGGCGTCGGGCTGGACAACGTCGAGGTGCCGGCCGCGACCGCTCGGGGCGTGATGGTGGTCAACGCGCCGACCTCCAACATCGTCTCCGCCGCCGAGCAGGCGCTCGCGCTGCTGCTGGCCGTCGCCCGGAACACCGCGAGCGCCAGCGCCGCGCTGAAGGCGGGGGAGTGGAAGCGGTCCAAGTACACCGGCGTGGAGATCCAGGGCAAGACCGTGGGCGTGGTCGGGCTCGGCCGGATCGGTGTGCTCTTCGCGCAGCGCATCGCGGCGTTCGGCACCCGGCTGATCGCGTACGACCCGTACGTGCAGCCGGCCCGGGCGGCGCAGCTCGGCGTACGCCTGGTCGGGCTGGAGGAGCTGCTCCGGGAGAGCGACTTCATCTCGATCCACCTGCCGAAGACGCCGGAGACGGTCGGCCTGATCGGTGAGAAGGAACTCGCCCTCGTCAAGCCGGGTGTCCGGATCGTCAACGCGGCCCGGGGCGGGCTGATCGACGAGCAGGCGCTGGCCGATGCGATCGCCGAGGGGCGGGTCGGCGGCGCCGGCATCGACGTGTACTCCAAGGAGCCCTGCACCGCCTCGCCGCTGTTCGCCTTCGACAACGTGGTGGCCACCCCGCACCTGGGTGCCTCCACCGCCGAGGCGCAGGACAAGGCGGGCCTCGCGGTGGCTCGCAGCGTCAAGCTCGCCCTCCAGGGCGAGTTCGTGCCGGACGCGGTGAACGTCCAGGCCGGCGGTGTCGTCGCCGAGGACGTCCGGCCGCTGCTGCCGCTGGCCGAGAAGCTGGGCAAGGTCTTCACGGCGGTGGCCGGCGGGGTCGCCGCCAGCGTCACCGTGGAGGTGCGCGGCGAGATCGTCGCCAACGACGTCTCCGTGCTGAAGCTGGCCGCCACGAAGGGCATCTTCACCTCGATCGTCGAGGAGCAGGTGAGCTACGTCAACGCGCCGCTGCTCGCCGCCGACCGGGGCGTCACGGTGGCCCTGACCACGCACGCGGAGACCATCGACCACCCGAACCTGGTCACCGTGCACGGCGCGCTGCCGGACGGCCGGACCGTCTCGGTCTCCGGCACCGCGGTGCACACCGGCAACCGCGACGTGCTCAAGCTGACCGAAGTGGACGGCTTCGACCTGGAACTCGGCGTCGACGGCATCCTGCTCTTCTTCCGCTATGTCGACAAGCCCGGCGTGGTCGGCAGCATCGGCTCGATCCTCGGCGAGGCGGGCGTCAACATCGCGGCGATGCAGGTGGCCCGCCGGGAGGCCGGCGGCGAGGCGCTGATGACCCTGACCGTGGACTCGGCGACCGCGGCCGAGCTGCTCAGCTCGGCCGCCGACTCGATCGGCGCGGTCGCGGCGAGCGCCGCCGACCTGCGCGACGAGGTGTGACCGACGGCTGACACCTGCGGTCCGGACGGGGCGATCGGCGTACGGTCGCCCCGTCCGGGTCAGCCGGTCACCGGGGTCGGCGGCGGATAGACCGAGCCGTCCTGCGGGTCGAGCAGCATCAGCCCGTGCTGCGCGGCCAACCGTTCGATGTCGAGCAGCACCTGGTCGGCACAGGACTCGTCGAGCTTCATCTCGACGTGGTCGGCGGCGACGTGCAGCGGGGTCACCGCCCACGGCGTACCCGGCCCCGGCCGGTCGGGATAGCCCGCGGTGATCGCCCGGTAGAACGCCGAGATCCGCCGGTCCGGACTCCCCTCGGCATGGACACCCTGCCGGCACCGGCCGTGGGCCGCGCGTACGTCCTCGTCGGCGGCGCCGGCCCCGAGCGCCCATACGATCAGATCGAAGCTCACGCCGGGCTCCCGTGTCCCAAGAGTGTTGACAGATCAGAACTCACGGGGGTACAGGGTGCCACTGAGTCGCCGACCTTTTCTCGGATACCCCGCCGACACGCGGAAGGGCGACTCTTGCGGGGACTCGCGTCGGGTCTATAGCGTATTGACGCGGATACCCGGTGAGTTCCTAGGCGTGGGCTCGTCTTCGGGTGATGAGGCGTCGCGCCGGCCGGGTAGCCAGCACCCCCGTGTGCGCGAGCCACGCGCACTCGTCGCTGATCGGCCCCCGCGATCGTTGCCGAGATCGCGGGGGCCGATCGCGCTCACGCCCGCCCACCGTCGCGCCGCAGTCAGGTCACCCGAGTGCCCGAGGATCGCCCGAGTGCCCGAGGATCGCCTAGGTGCTCGTGGACTGCGGTGACCGGGGTTCGGCAAAGAGCTGCCGGGCGGAGTCAGGGCCGCCGGGCAGGGTCAGCGGGCGGTGGCGAAGAGGGCCCGGTAACCGTCCCGGGTGGGGAACCAGTCCAGGCCGGGGCGTCCGGCGGCGAAGAGGGCGGTGGCGTACCCGTCGGCGACCGCCAGGTCCGGGCCGGTGACCGTGGCCGCGACCAGCTTGGCGGCCGGCTGCCCGGTGTGCGGGTCGACCACGTGGTCGCGCCGGCCGGCGACGCCGGAGGTGCCGATCGCCCCGGAGGTCATCTCCAGCATCATCGGCGGTCGGCTGCCCTGCGTCGGGTGGTGCACCGCGACCCGCCACGGGCCGCCGTGCGGCGCGTGGCCGCGTACCACCAGGTCGGCACCGCTGATCACGGCGTAGTCCTCGATGCCGGCGGCCCGCAGCCGGGCGGCGGCCCGCTCCACCGCCCAGCCGACCAGCAGGCCGCCCGGGTCGAAGCCGCCGGGCACCGCCCAGGCGTCGAACCAGCCGTCGGTGGCGGCCCGCATCGCGGCGCACCGGGCGACGATGTCGGCCAGCGGCGGGTACGCGTCCGCGGAGATCTCGCCCCGGCGCAGCCGGGAGACCAGGCTCGCCGGCCGGGCCGGGCTGTAGGTGAGGTCGATCGCCCGCAGCTCGGCGACGGCGTCCCGCAGCGCGTCCCCGACGCCGCGCCAGCCGAGGGCACCCATGCCGTTCAGCACCAGGGTGTATTCGGCGATCGAGGTCTGCACGGTGTGCCGGGCCACCACCCGGTCGGTCAGGGTCGCGCCGGGCCGGACGTTGCGCCAGCCGGCGCCCAACCGCAGGTCCGGCCGTCCCCGGCCTACGGCGGGCACCGGCGGCAGGCTCCGGCTACGCTGTCCCCAACTCCGGCCGCCCGGGATTCGCATGTTCGCCCCCTGGATCCGCACGTTCGCCCCCTGGATCCGCGTCTTGCCTGCCGTTGCGGCCCGGTCACCGTCGCCAGCCCCGCGAGCCGTTCTTCGCGCTCACCCTAGGAAGCGAAGATGGCCAGAGCATGAGTACTGGCTGAGAAGCTCCTGTGCAGTTGACATTCCAGATGTTGGGAGCGGCGTACCGGGAGCCGGGACGGTCCCTTAACGTTCCCTAGATACGACGGAGGCAAGGGAGCTGGGACGTGGCGGTGGCGCGGATCGCGGTGGTGGCTGGCGACGGCATCGGCCCGGAGGTGGTCGCGCAGGCCCGCAAGGTGCTCGACGCCGTACTCCCCGGGGTCGAGGCCACCGAATACGATCTCGGGGCCGCCCGCTACCACCGGACCGGCGAGGTGCTGCCCGACTCCGTGCTCACCGAGCTGGCCGGGCACGACGCGATCCTGCTCGGCGCGGTCGGCGACCCCACCGTGCCGCCCGGTGTCCTGGAGCGCGGCCTGCTGCTCAAGCTCCGCTTCGAGTTCGACCAGTACGTCAACCTCCGGCCGTCCCGGCTCTGGCCGGGCACCACCGGCCCGCTGGCCAGCGTCAAGCCGAACGAGATCGACCTGGTGGTCGTCCGGGAGGGCACCGAGGGTCTCTACGCCGGGGCCGGCGGCAGCCTGCACCGGGACACCCCGGCCGAGATCGCCACCGAGGAGAGCCTGAACACCCGGCACGGGGTCGAGCGGGTGATCCGGGACGCGTTCGCCCGGGCGGGGCGCCGGGAGCGCCGCAAGGTCACCCTGGTGCACAAGACCAACGTGCTGACCCACGCCGGCTCGCTCTGGGCCCGGGCCTTCGCCTCGGTCGCCGCCGAGCACCCGGACATCGAGACCGAATACCAGCACGTCGACGCCGCCGCGATGTTCCTGGTCACCCAGCCGCAGCGCTACGACGTGGTGGTCACCGACAACCTCTTCGGGGACATCCTCACCGACATCGCCGCCGCCGTCACCGGCGGGATCGGGCTCGCCGCCAGCGGCAGCATCAACCCCGAGCGGGCGTACCCGTCGATGTTCGAGCCGGTGCACGGCTCGGCGCCGGACATCGCCGGCCAGGGCGTCGCCGACCCGGCCGCCGCGGTGCTCTCCACCGCACTGCTCCTCGACCACCTGGGCCACCCCGAGGCGGCCCGCCGAGTAACCGAGGCGGTCGCCGCCGAGCTGGCCTCCCGGGGCCCCGGCTCGCCGCGGCGCACCGCCGACATCGGAGACCGGCTCGCCGCCCACGCGGCCTCCTGAGCCGCCCGACCCACTCCGCCCGCAGGCCCGGCAGACCGCCGGATCTGCGCGAAGGCGCGGGTGGTGCGGTCCACCGGTCGCCCGGAGGGTCGAGCTTGAACGACCGTTCGGGTAAGTTTCAGGCACAACTCCCACGTTCCCGGCCGCCCGTCCCCGGGCGCCGGTCCACTCTCTGGAGGTCAGCACGATGAGCGGTGGTGACAAGCTCGACTTCGAGATCCGTCCGAATCCTCAGCCGGTAGCCGCCGCCGAGCGCGCGGCGCTGATGGCCAACCCGGGATTCGGTCGGGTCTTCACCGACCACATGGTCACGATCCGGTACGCCGAGGGCAAGGGCTGGTACGACGCCCGGGTGGAGGCCCGGGCGCCGATCCCGATGGACCCGGCGAGCGCGGTGCTGCACTACGCCCAGGAGATCTTCGAGGGGCTGAAGGCGTACTCGGCGGCGGACGGCTCGGTGACGATGTTCCGGCCGGACGCGAACGCCGCCCGGTTCAACGACTCGGCCCGGCGGATGGCCATGCCCGAGCTGCCGGAGGCGGCGTTCCTGGACTCGCTGCGGCACCTGATCGAGATCGACCGCGCCTGGCTGCCCACCACCGAGGAGGCCAGCCTCTACCTGCGGCCGTTCATGTTCGCCAACGAGGTCTTCCTCGGGGTGCGCCCGTCCAACGAATACCTGTTCGTGGTGATCGCCTCGCCGGTCGGCTCGTACTTCGCCCGGGGCGTGCAGCCGGTCGACGTCTGGGTCTCGCCCACCTACACCCGGGCCGCGCCCGGTGGCACCGGCGAGGCGAAGTTCGGCGGCAACTACGCCGCCTCGCTGGCGGCCCAGGCGGAGGCGATGGAGCACGGCTGCGACCAGGTGGTCTTCCTCGACGCCGTGCAGCGCCGCTACGTCGACGAACTCGGTGGCATGAACATCTTCTTCGTCTACGACGACGGGAGCATCGTCACCCCGCCGCTCGGCGGTACGATCCTGCGCGGCATCACCCGGGAGTCGCTGATCACGTTGATCGGGCAGTCCGGCGGTACGGTGCTGGAGCGGCCGGTGGCGTTCGACGAGTGGCGGGCCGACGCGGCCAGCGGCCGGCTGCGTGAGGTCTTCGCCTGCGGTACCGCCGCCGTGATCACCCCGATCGGCCAGGTCCGCTACCCGGACGGGGAGTTCCCGATCGCCGACGGCAGCCCCGGCGAGGTCACCATGCGACTGCGGCAGCAGCTCGTCGACATCCAGCGGGGCCGCACCGAGGACCGCAACGGCTGGATCCACCGCATCTCCTGAGCACCCCCACCCCCGGCGAGGCTCAGGTCAGCAGGTGGGTGCGGAGGGCGTCGATCCGGGACGGGGCCAGGCCGGCGCCGACCAGGTAGTCCGGTACCGAGCCGTGGCGGTCGCGCAACTCCGTCAGGAACAGGGCCATCGCCTCGGCCGGCGAGGCGAGGTACGGCGCCGGCAGCGGCGGCTCGTCCGGCATGGTGCTGGCCAGCCACTCGCTGAACCGGGCCGAGGCGGCGGTGCTCCGGGCGTAGTCCTCGGCGATGTCGGCGTCGGCGACCCCGAGCACCGACAGGGCCAGCGCGCAGACCACACCGGTCCGGTCCTTGCCGGCCACGCAGTGCACCAGTACCGGGGCGGCCTCGGCGTCGGCGATCACCTCCAGCGCCGCCACCAGGCCGGCCGAGCCGGTGCTGGCCAGGTCGTGGTAGCGGTCGGCCAGCCAGCGGGCCAGCCCGATCTCCTCGGCGTACGCCGACTCCTGCCAGAGCGCGTGCTCGGGGTGGATGTGCTGGTAGACCAGGCCGTCGTAGGCGGGCACCCGGCCGTGCCGGCGTACCTCGGCCGGCCGGCGCAGGTCGACCACGGTGCGGATGCCGAGTGCCTCGAACGCCTCCCGGTCGATGCCGTCGATCCGGTGCGGTGAGTCCGACCGGTACAACCGCTGCCGGCGTACCAGCCGGCCGTCGAGCCCGGTGACGCCGCCGACGTCCCGGAAGTTGAAGAGGGTTTCGAAGGTCGCCGTACGCGTCGGAGTTCCGTCCACCCGACCACCGTAGTGCCTGTGCGGGACCGCCCCGCCGGTGGTTTTCCGCTGCGGGAGGCGCGCCCGGGGCCGGGGAGTGCGGGCACCGGGAGGCCGGGAGCGCGGCCCCGGAGACGCCGCTGGCCGGCGGGGCCAAGGCCCCACCGGCCAGTCGACTGCGGGTCGCGTGTCACATGGCGCGGCCCGGCGGAACGGTCCAGCCCGACGGGCCGTACGTGCCGCCGTAGTAGCCACCGAGCTTGTCCCGGTAGGCCGGATCCTCGTGCGTGGCGCCGTCGAACTCCGGAGCGGCCTTGATCTGGTCCTTGCTCCGGTCGACGTACACCTTCTGGTCGTCGTGGTCGACGTGGTTCACCACGCCGGCCGGCAACATGACCTTCTTGCCGAAGATCCACGGGCCGGTGTCCACCACCAGGTAGCTGGCGTTGACCTCGTGACTGGCACTGTCGATCTTGCCAATGCTGCCGTCGGTCGCCTCCACCTTGTAGCCCACCAGGTCGGCACCGGTCACCCCGGCGTCGTCCCGGTAGCGCCACGGGTCGAAGTCGCCCGCGGGCGTGCCGCCCGCGAACGCGCCGCCGCCACCATGGATCAGGGGATCCGGCGCCTGCTGCGGGGTCGTCTGAGGATCGAGCCTGTCCACTGGCTATCACTCCTCTTCTCGACTGTCTCGACGTTCTCCGCTGTCCCGAAGACACCTACCCAGGGTGGTCGATCCCTACACCAGGAGAATTCGGTGACCCGTGAACCGGTGGCCAGTCCCGCGATGTGGATTTTCCCTCCCACGTCTGCGACGGCGTGGCAGAGTACGGTCCGTGACCTGCTCCGCACTCATTATTGGCAACTAGCGCGCCGGCATCCTTCCCGCCGAGCGCGCAGACCTCCCGCATCCGCGGGGGGTCATTTTGTTTGTCGGGCCAGGAAGACAGCGGAGCGGGGTGCGCGCCCGTCTCGAAGGAGATCACATGACGTACCAGGTGTTCGACACGACGTTGCGCGACGGCGCGCAGCGCGAGGGGATCAGCTACTCGGTCGTCGACAAGCTGGCCGTGGCCCGGCTGCTCGACGAGTTCGGCGTCGGATTCATCGAGGGGGGCTGGCCGGGGGCGATGCCGAAGGACACCGAGTTCTTCCGCCGGGCCCGGGCGGAGCTGGATCTCAAGCACGCCGTACTGGTCGCCTTCGGCGCGACCCGGAAGGCGGGCGTGGCCGTCGACGCCGACCCGCAGCTGCGTGCGCTGCTGGACGCCGAGACCCCGGCGGTCTGCCTGGTCGCCAAGTCCGACATCCGGCACGTGGAGCGGGCGCTGCGGACCACTCCGGCGGAGAACCTGGCGATGGTCCGGGACAGCGTCGGGCACCTGGTCGCGCAGGGGCGGCGGGCCTTCCTCGACTGCGAGCACTTCTTCGACGGCTTCCGGCACGACCCGGCGTACACCTCCTCGGTGGTCGAGACCGCCCTCGAAGCCGGCGCCGAGGTCGTGGTGATGTGCGACACCAACGGCGGGATGCTGCCCTCCCAGGTGACGGCCGCGATCGGCGAGCTGACCGAGCGGCTCGGGATCTCGCCGGCCCGGCTCGGTATCCACACCCAGAACGACACCGGCTGCGCGGTGGCGAACACCATCGCCGCCGTCGAGGCCGGGGTACGCCACTTCCAGGGCACCGCCAACGGCTACGGCGAGCGGCCGGGCAACGCCGACCTCTTCGCGGTGGTCGCCAACCTGCAACTCAAGCTCGGGCTACCGGTCCTACCGGACGGGTGCCTGGAGCAGATGGTGCGCGTCTCGCACGCCATCGCGGAGATCGCCAACATCGCCCCCGACACCCACCAGGCCTACGTCGGGGCCGCCGCCTTCGCCCACAAGGCGGGGCTGCACGCGAGTGCGATCAAGGTGGATCCGCTGCTCTACAACCATGTGGACCCCGCCGTGGTGGGGAACGACATGCGGATCCTGGTGACGGAGATGGCCGGCCGGGCCAGCATCGAGCTGAAGAGCCGCGAACTCGGTCTGGACCTGGCCGACCATCCCGACGCCGCCGCGCGGGTCACCAAGCGGGTCAAGGAGATGGAGGCCGGCGGCTGGTCCTTCGAAGCCGCCGACGCCTCGTTCGAGCTGCTGGTCCGCGCCGAGCTGCCCGGGATGAGCGCGCCCCGGCCGTTCGCGCTGGAGTCGTACCGGGTGCTGGTCGAGCACCGCGAGGACGGTGCGGTGGTTTCCGAGGCGACGGTGAAACTCCGGGTACGCGGCGAGCGCGTGATCGCCACCGCCGAGGGGAACGGTCCGATCAACGCCCTCGACGAGGCGCTGCGGGTGGCGCTGCTGCGGCACTACCCGGAGCTGCGCGGGTTCGAGCTGGCCGACTACAAGGTACGGATCCTGGAGGGGAGCCACGGCACCGGCGCGATCACCCGGGTACTGGTGGAGACCGCCGACAGCGGCGGCCGGGACTGGACCACGGTGGGCGTACACCCGAACGTGGTGGAGGCGAGCTGGCACGCGCTGGTCGACGCGCTGACGTACGGGGTGGCGCGTACCCCGGCCGAGGTCTGAGCCGACGACCCGACGCACGGCCCCGCCGCGGTGACGACCGCGAGCGGGGCCGTTCCGTTTCTCCGGTCCGCTCGCGGCCGTTTCGGGGAAAAGGCGAAAAATGAATGTGAGATCCGAGAGTCGCACGCATTCTCGAAAATCGCGCTCCGGATGACGGCCCGTTGTCGGCTGCCGAAGTGGACGGTCCCGGGCAGATGAAACCGCTATTGACCTGCTGCTTTGCCGAATGCTATGTTCGCTCATGGTTGTTGAGTGGCCACTCTAAGTAGTATCTGCTGCTGAGCGCGGGGCGACGATCGGTGTCGGTCGGGCGTTCAGCACGAGAAACAATCGTGCGTCAAGCACTGACGCAGCCCTCATTGTCCGGTGGCTCGTCGTTGAAAGCGCCCACGGCAATTGTCGGGCTGGCTATTTCGGTCGCGAGTCTGGACGGGCAAGGGGCATACCCGGAACAGCAGGTCGACAGTTCGGACCCATCTCCACCGTCGGAGAGACCATCACCATCCTGGGTAGAAAGAAAGAGATGACGTCATGGCCAGAATTTTTGGACGTAAGACGATCCTGCTAGCCGTCGGAGCACTCGCGCTGACCCTCGCCGGTGGCGGCATCGCCGTCGCCGGCCCGAGTCACCGCGCCGACCCCGACGCGGTACGGGTGAACGGCAAGGTGGTCCAGCAACCGGCGGTCACCCAGGCCGACATCGACCTGGCCAAGGCGGCGCTGCTCAAGGGCGACGCGGCCGTCCAGGCGTCGAGCGCGCAGCTCTTCGCCGTGGTCAGCGCCAACGGCGGTCTGATCCGGGGCAGTCAGGCCGTCTCGGCGACCTCGCTGGGACTCGGCCTCTACCAGGTGGTCTTCAACGTGCCGGTGGCCAGTGGGGCGTTCGTCGCCACGATCGGGTTGACCGGCAGCGTCGGCACCTCACCGTCCGGTCTCATCTCGGTGGTCGGCCGGACCAACCTGTCCCAGGGCGTCTTCGTGCAGACCTGGAACGCGGCCAACCAGCCGGCGAACCGCAGTTTCCACCTGGCGGTGTTCCTGCCCTGACCCCCGGTGCCCGCCGGCCTCCGTGTCCCCCCGAACGGACACGGAGGCCGGCGGCGTCTTGGTGGGGGCGCGCGGCGACGGGGCGGTGGTGCCCGGGGCCGCGCGGTCGCGGTCGGACCCGTACTCCGGCGCCTCGGCCTCAGCGCGCCGGCAGGGTCAGCTCGGCCAGTACCGGGCGGTGGTCGGAGCCGGGCAGCCGGAACACCGCCACCCGGCCGACCGCGATCCGCCGGTCCACCAGGACGTGGTCGATGGTCACCGGCGGGATCGGATCGCCGTCGTACGGGCCCCAGGTGCCGGTGAGCCCGGCCCCGACCGAGTCGGCGGCGTCGACGTACCCGGTGTCGAGCAGGTCGCGCAGCGGGGCGTGGTCGAGGGTGGCGTTGAAGTCCCCGGCCAGGATCCGCAGCGGCCCGTCCGGGGTGGCCGGTGGCTGGGCCCGCAGGTCCGCACGCCAGTCCGCCAGCCAGGCCAGCGTGGCGGGCGCCATCGGATGCGCCGACTCCACGAGTACCGCCGGGCCGTCCGGGGGCTGGACCGTCGCGTACGCCTGGGAGAAGCCGCCCCCGTTGCGCCGGGTACCGGCCTCGCGGAGCGGGTGGCGGGAATACAGTGCCGACCCGGTCGTGCCGACCTCCGGGTTGACCTGCCGGTGCGGCAGCAGCCCGGCCAGGCCGAGCCGGTCCAGTTCCGCCTCGGCCGCCGGGGTGAACTCCTGGGTGGCGAGTACGTCGACCCGTTCGGTCCGGACGAGCGTGACCAGCGCTTCCGGGTCGGCCGCCCCGGCGAGCAGGTTGGCGGTGAGCACCCGCAGCGCGGTACCGCCGGCGGCCGGCTGCCGGTCCGGCAGCGCGCGGGGGGCGACCAGCGCGACCAGGACCAGCGCGGCGACGGCCGCGGCGCCCGCCGCCCACCGGCGCCGGACGGCCAGGGCCAGCCCGAGGGGCACCGGCGCCCAGGCCGCCAGGTACGGCGTGAACGCCAGCAGTTGCACCAGCGGGCCCCGCTCCAGCCCGGTGAGGCGTACCGCCGCGACACCGAGCGCGGGCAGCACCAGCAGCCAGCAGAACCCGGTCAGCAGCCGTCGACGGGTCCGGTTCGGTGCGGCCGGGAGCGGCGGCTCCGGGGCGAGATCGACATCCACACCGGCACGCTAACCGTCGGTTGTGGAGAGCCGGTGAAGATCGTGTGCGGGGTGCGGAGCTAGTGCGGGCCGGGCCAGGTGTTGGTCAGCACCCCGGTCAGCGCGTCGTACTGGTAGACAGTGGTCCGGTGCGGCCGGGCCGACTGGTGCTCCTTCACCTGGGTGACCAGTACGCCGATCTTCACGTGGTCCCGGCTGACCACCGAGCGCCACGGTACGCCGTCCCGGGCGACGTCGACCTGGTGCGAGAAGTCCCCGTCCGGTGCGGTGACCGAGTAGCGCGGCCCGGCCGGCGGGTCGATGTCCAACCCACCGTCGGCCCGGATGGTGAGGGTGACGACCAGGTTGTTCTCGGGATCGTGGATCTGCGCCGGGTCCCCGGCGTAGAAGCGGCTGCGGCCCTGGCCCTGGATGTCCATCCCGTTGTAGTAGGTCCTGCCCTGTGCGTCGACCCAGAAGTGCGGCACGTGCGCCCCTGGCGCGCTGTAGGTGAGGCCGGGGTAGTAGGCGAGGTGCCAGTGTGGCGGGTTGTCCGGGTGTAGCACGTTGTTGGTCTCGAAGCCCATCAGCGAGAAGAAGTGTCCCTTGCGGCGGGCCTCGGCGACCAGGCCGGAGTCCTGGAGCACGGCCTCGGTGGCGATCATGTAGTTGATCACCGAGGCGGCCTGCGTCGCCGGCCAGGCGACGGTGGTCCACGGCCCGGCCACCCGGTCCGGGTCGTTGTGCTCGATCCGCCAGTGCAGCCCGCTCGACGTCTCCGGGCTGAGCATGCTCCAGACCTGCACGGTCGCCTGGTTGGCGTTCACCGACGACCAGGTCACCGGCAGGGTGAAGCTGATCCGGTACGGCGCACCCGCGTGCCGGTGGATCGCCAGCCGGGTGTCGGTGGCCACCACCGAGCCGACCCAGGTGCCCGGCCAGTCGACGGTGACCGTGACCGCCTCGCTGCGCGGGCCCCGGACGAAGGAGTAGTACTCGGCCCGGCTGGCCACCTGGGTCGAGGCGCCGGTGACGAGTTCGTAGCCGACCGGCAGGGTGATCCGCGGCGTGCCGGGCTCGCCGGGGATCGCCTTCACCAGCCGGAACCCCGCGTAGCTCGGCGGCGGAAGCGGATCGGGGGCCGCCGCCGCCGGTGCCGCGAGGACCAGCACCGAGGCCACCGCCAGCAGCATCGCTCCGCACCGTCGCAGCAACACCAGTGCCTCCTGCGTTTCGTCCCGTCCCGGCTCGGCTGACGGGTTTGGGTGCCGCCGATCCTATTGGTACACCGGAGGTTTTGTACGTCCTGAGGTGTGCCTGTGACGGAACTTGTCACGACCCCGCGGTGACCGCGGGTTTGCCGCCGACGAGGTCGGGAAGCCCGCACCGTGACGGACATGTCAGACACCGTGGCCACCCGCCCCAGGCCGGTCGAGACGGCTTCCGCCGGCCCCGAGCTGGAACAGGCCCTCTTCGAGGTCAAGCGGGTGATCGTCGGGCAGGACAGGCTCGTGGAGCGGCTCTTCACCGCGTTGCTGGCCGACGGGCACTGCCTGCTGGAGGGCGTACCGGGGGTGGCGAAGACCCTCGCCGCGCAGACCCTGGCCGTCGCCGTCGGCGGGACCTTCTCCCGGATCCAGTTCACCCCGGACCTGGTGCCGTCGGACATCGTCGGTACCCGGATCTACCGCGCCTCGTCCGAGAGCTTCGACGTGGAACTGGGCCCGGTGATGGCGAACCTGGTCCTCGCCGACGAGATCAACCGGGCGCCGGCCAAGGTGCAGTCGGCGCTGCTGGAGGCGATGGCCGAGCGGCAGGTCTCGATCGGCGGGCGCAGCTATCCCGTGCCGGAACCGTTCCTGGTCCTGGCCACCCAGAACCCGATCGAGTCCGAGGGCGTCTACCAGCTACCCGAGGCACAACGCGACCGGTTCCTGCTGAAGGTACTCGTCGACTACCCCACCGACGCCGACGAACTCGCCATCCTCTACCGGATGAGCGCGGAGCGGCCGACCGCACGGCCCGTACTCGACGCGGAGCGGTTGCGCGCGCTCCAGGACCGGGCCTCCCGGGTCTTCGTGCACCACGCACTCGCCGAATACGTCGTACGGCTGATCCTGGCCACCCGCGACCCGGCCCGGTTCGGGGTGCCGGAGGTGGCGCCGCTGCTCGCGTACGGGGCGAGTCCCCGGGCCACCCTCGGACTGGTCGCCGCCGCCCGGGCACAGGCGCTGCTGCGCGGCCGGGACTACGTGCTCCCGGATGACGTACGCGAACTCGCCTGCGACGTGATCGCGCACCGGCTGGTGCTCTCCTTCGACGCGATCGCCGACGGCGTACCGGCCGAGTCGGTGGTACGCCGGCTGGTCGAGGCGGTCCCGCCGCCCCGGATCGCGCCGAGCCGTGAGGAACAGCGGCGCGGCCTGGCGGTCGCGTGAGCCGGGTCAGCCGGATCGGTCGCCGGGTCAGCCGGATCGGTCGCCGGGTCGGCCGGATCGGTCGGGACAGCCCGCCGGGCCGGGATGCCCGGCCGGGCCGGGACGGCGTGCCTGCGGGCAGTGGCGACCCCACCCTGGCACAGCTCGCCCCCGAGCACCGGTTGCGCCGGCTGGAACTGCTGGTCACCCGGCGGCTCGACGGGCTGTTGCACGGCCAGCACCTCGGCCTGCTCCCCGGCCCCGGCAGCGAGTTCACCGGCGCCCGGGAATACCGGCCCGGCGAGGACGAGGTACGCCGGATGGACTGGGCGGTGACCGCCCGGACCACCCTGCCGCACGTACGCGAGGTGGACGCCGACCGGGAACTGACCACCTGGCTGCTGGTCGACTCGACGCCCAGTATGGACTTCGGCACCGCCGAGCTGGACAAGCGGGAACTCGCGGTGGCCGCGACGGCGGCGGTCGGCTTCCTCACCGCCGGGGTGGGCAACCGGCTCGGCGCCCACCTGCTCGACGGCACCGGGATCCGCCGCTTTCCGGCCCGGACCGGCCGGACCCACCTGCTGGGCCTGCTCAACATGCTGCTCGCGGCGCACCGGCGGGACACCTCCGGGACGGCCCCGTCGTTCGCCGACGCGGTGACCACACTGCACCGGGCCACCACCGGGCGGGGGCTGGCGGTGCTGGTCTCCGACTTCCTCGACGGGCTGCCCGAGACCGAGGGCGGCACGCCGGCCTGGGAGCGGGCCGTGCGGCGGCTCGGGGTACGCCACCAGGTGCTGGCGGTCGAGATCGTCGACCCGCGCGAACTGGAACTGCCGGACGTCGGGCTGGTCACGCTGGTCGACCCGGAGACGGGCCGGCGGCGCGACGTGTCCACCGCGGACCGTCGGCTCCGCCAGCGGTACGCCGACGCGGCGGCCGGCCAGCGCGAACTGGTCCGGCAGGCGTTGCGCCGCGCCGGTGCCGCGCACCTGTCGCTGCGTACCGACCGGGACTGGGTCGCGGACATCGTCCGGCACGTACACACCCAGCGGCGGCTGGCCGGCACGGCCCGGCCGCCCGTGGCACCACCGGTACGGGGAGGCGCGGCATGACGTGGCAGTCTCCGGAGCGGCTGTTGCTGCTGCTCGGTGTGCTCGGACTCGGCATCTGGTACGTGGTGCTGCAACGGCGCCGCAGCCGGTACGCCGTCCGCTTCACCAACCTGCGGCTGCTGGACCGGGTCGCGCCGGACCGGCCGTCCTGGCGCCGGCACCTGCCGGCCGGGTTGTTCCTGGCCATGATGGCGCTGCTGGTGGTCGGCTTCGCCCGGCCGGAGGCGGAGGTCAGGGTGCCCCGGGAGCGGGCCACCGTGATGGTGGCGGTGGACGTCTCGACCTCGATGCTCGCCACCGACGTCGAGCCGGACCGGCTGGCCGCGGCGAAGTCGGCGGCGCACCGGTTCGCCGAGACGCTGCCGGACGAGTTCAACGTCGGGCTGGTCGCCTTCGCCGGCAGCGCGGCGGTACTCGTGCCGCCCGGCACCGACCGTTCGGTGCTGCACTCCGGGATCAGGCGGCTCGCCGAGGGGAGTACCGGGGTGCAGGGCACCGCGATCGGCGAGGCGATCGGCACCTCGCTGGAGGCGATCAAGACCTTCGACACCCAGGCCGCGAAGAACCCGCCGCCGGCCCGGATCGTGTTGCTCTCCGACGGGGCGAACACCTCCGGACGGGACCCGATGGACGCGGCCGACGAGGCGGTGCAGGTGGGCGTACCGGTGCACACCATCTCGTTCGGCACCGCCTCCGGCTATGTCGCCCGGGGTGGCCGGCCGATCCGGGTACCGGTGGACGGTCAGACCCTGCGGGCGGTGGCCGAGCAGACCAAGGGCGGCTACCACGAGGCGGGCACCAGTGCCGAGTTGCGTGCCGTGTACGAGGACATCGGGACCTCGGTCGGCTACCGCACGGAGAAGCAGGACGTCTCCGCCCGGTTCATCGGCATCGGGCTGTTGCTGGCGCTGGCGGCGGCGGGTGGCTCGATGGCGTGGTTCTCCCGGCTGCCGTAGACCGGCCCGGCCCGGCTCGGCCCCGCCGAGGCGGAACCGGCACACCCGCCGGCCTGATCCGACGACGGACTGACGAGGAGTGAGCTATGGCAACGCAGACCGGACTCGGCGAACCCCGCGGTCCATGGTTCATCTCACCCGACCTGGAACCGGACGGGCGCGGTGTTCCGGGCGTACCCGGTGCGGCGCTGGCGGTCGACCGGGCGACCCGGCGGCGGCGGGCGCTGCTCGCCGCGCTGGCCGTGGTCGCGCTCTCCATCGGCTCCGGCGGCCTGGCCGGCGGCTGGGTGGCCAGCCAGGAGCCCTCGGGGCAGCCGGGCAGGGCGGCGCAGGCCGCGATTCCGGCCGACCTGGTGGCCGCCGCCGCGCAGGTGGTGCCCGGCGTCGTCTCGGTGATGGTGGCCGGGGGCGGCAAGTCGGCCAGCGGTTCCGGGTTCGCCATCGACGACCTGCAGCACATCGTCACCAACGACCACATCGTGGCTCGGGGCGGTGGCGGGGAGCCCGACGGCGCGGTGATGGTGGAAACGTCGGACGGCCGGCAGTTCCCGGCCCGGCTCGTCGGCCGGGACTCCAGTAGCGACATCGCGGTGCTCCGGGTGCCGCCGTCGGCCGGACTGACGGCGCTGCCACTGGCCAAGCCCGGGGCCACCCGGGTCGGTGAGCCGGTCCTCGCGGTCGGCTCCCCGCTCGGGCTCGCCGGCACGGTGACCGCCGGCATCGTCAGCGCGCTGGACCGGCAGGTGAAGCTCGGCGACAACCGGCACAGCGCGGTGCAGACCGACGCCTCCATCAATCCGGGCAACTCGGGTGGTCCGCTGGTCAACGCCCGGGGCGAGGTCGTCGGGGTGAACACCGCGATCGCCACCATCGACGGCAGCGGGTCGATCGGGATCGGCTTCGCCATCCCGATCGAGCAGGTGCAGCAGACGGCGGACACCATCATCGGCAAGGGCGGCTGAGCCGTACGGTTGACGTCATGGCACCCCTGACCATCCGACCGGGCCTCGTCATCCCGGAGGCGGAACTGAACTGGCGGTTCTCCCGGTCCAGCGGCCCGGGTGGACAGGGCGTGAACACCACCGACTCCCGGGCGGAACTCTCCTTCGACGTGGTGAACTCGACGGCGCTGCCGGAGCGGCTCAAGACTCGGGCGCTGGACCGGCTGGAGGGTCGGCTCGTCGACGGGGTACTGACGATCTCGGCGTCGGAACACCGGGCCCAGCTCCGCAACCGGGAGGCCGCACTGGCCCGGCTCGCCGCGCTGCTGGCGGACGCGGTCGCGCCGCCACCGCCGCCGAGGCGACCCACCAAACCGAGTCGCGGCGCCAAGGAGCGCCGGCTCGCCGAGAAGAAGCGCCGGGGCCAGATCAAGCAGCTACGCCGCCGCGACGGGGACTGACCTCCCGGCGGCTGCCACCCCCGCGACGTGACGTCAGGGCGGTCTGGACGTCAGCGGGGTCAGGAGGTCAGGGCGGCCAGGGCCAGGTCGACGTCGTGCTCGCTCGAGTAGAGGTGGAACGAGGCGCGTACCCGGCCGGCCCGGACCGCCGCCCGGACCCCCGCCGCCGCCAGCTTCTCCGCCGCACCGGGCACGTCGACGGTGACGATCGCGCTGTCCCGGGGCGGCTGGCCGAGCCCGGCCAGGAACCGGTTGGCCAACCTGACGTTGTGCTCCCGGATCGCCGGCAGGCCCACCTCGACGAGGAGTTCCAGGGCCGGAGCCGCGCCGACGAAGCAGAACCAGGCGGGGGAGAGGTCGAACCGGCGGGCGTCGTCGGCCAGCCGCAGCGGCGGCCCGTAGTAGGAGGCGTGCGGGTCGGAGCCGGCGTACCAGTTGGCGGCGAGCGGGGTGATCCGGTCCCGGATCCGGGGGGCCAGGTAGCCGAACGCGGCCCCGCGCGGCGCCATCAGCCACTTGTACGCGCCCACGGCGACCACGTCGGCCCGGCCGGCGTCGAACGGCAGCCAGCCGCAGCCCTGGGTGGCGTCGACCACCACCAGCGCGTCGTGCGCCTCGGCGGCGGCCAGGATCTCGTCGTAGCGGGCGACGGCGCCGTCCGCCGACTGGACCAGGCTGAACGCGACGAGGTCGGTGTCGGCGTCGACCGCCTCGGCGAGCCGGTCCGCCGGCACGGTGCGGACCCGTACGCCGCGCTCGGCCTGCACCAGCCAGGGGAAGAGGTTGGAGGTGAACTCCACCTCCGGCACCAGCACGGTGGCTCCGGCGGGCAGCGCGGCACCGACCGGGGCGAGCAGTTGGGAGACGGTCGCCCCGACGGTCACGTCCGCAACCGGTACGCCGACCAGCCGGGCGAAGGCGGCCCGGGACCGGGCGGTCGAGGAGTCCCAGCCCTCCCAGGAGGTATGCCCGGTGCGCCAGTCGGCGAGGGCGGCCTGGAGCGCCTCCCAGGCCGGCTCCGGGGGCAGCCCGTAGCTGGCGGTGTTCAGCCAGCCCGGCTCTGGTTTCCACAACTGTCGCGCCTCGGCCAGATCCACTCGGCCAGCGTAGTACGGCCGTGCCGGGTGGCTGTAACGACGATTACACGTCCACGGTAGCAGTGGTACGGCCACCGTGTTATCGTCGTTTACGTGGATACGAGAACGCGGATTCTGCGGGCTGCGGCCGACCTGCTGTCCCGCTCCCCGGAGGCGGACCTGCTCACCCGGGCGGTCTGCGAGGCAGCCGGGGTGGGCGCTCCGGTGCTCTACCGCCAGTTCGGTGACAAGGAGGGGCTGCTCGCCGCCGTGGTCGACTACGGCTACGAGCAGTACCTCTCCGACAAGCGGGCCGCCGTCCCGTCCGACGACCCGGTGCAGGATCTCCGCAACGGCTGGGACAACCACGTCTCGTTCGCGCTGGAGAACCCGAACTTCTACCGGCTGATGTACTCGCCGGGGCTCACCACCCCACCGGCCGCCGCGACCGAGGCGCACCAACTCCTGCTCGGCGTGCTCGAACGCTGCGCCGCGGCCGGCCGGCTCCGGATCAGTCCACAGACCGCCGCCCAGATGGTGATGCCGGCGACCGTGGGGGTGGCACTGCTGCTGATCACCCGCCCGACCATCTACACCGACGCCGCCCAGGTGTCGGCCCGGGTACGCGAGGCGATCGTCACCGCCATCGTCACCCCGGACCCTTCCGCCGGACCGCAGCGCAGCGCCGAACCGGGTGCCGAGGTCGCGGTGGCCGCCGCGAACCTCGGCGCGCTGCTGCCGGCGCTGCCGGACAGCCCGCTCTCGCCGGCCGAGACCGGCCTGCTGCTGGAGTGGCTGACCCGACTCGCCGACCGGCCCGTCGGCGGCTGACCCGCCCCCACCCCCGAAACGGCGCAGACAGCGAAACCGTACGAACAGCAAGGAGACTCCTGTGTCCATCCCGTCCGTCCCCGCCACCCCGAACGCTCGCACCGCCGTCGTCACCGGCGGCTCGCGCGGGATCGGCCGCCGGGTCGTCACCCGGCTCGCCGCCGACGGCTTCGCCGTCGTGGTCGGCTACGTCGGAAACCAGGCCGAGGCCGAGGCCGCGGTCAAGGAGGTCGAGGCGGCCGGTGGCCGGGCGATCGCCGTACGGGCCGACGTGGCCGACGAGCACGCCGTCGCCGGACTCTTCGACACCGCCGAGCGGACCTTCGGCGGCATCGACGTGGTCGTGCACGTGGCCGCCCGGATGCCGCTCGCCCCGCTCGCCGAACTCGACCTGGCCGACCTGGACAGTCTGCACCGGACCAACATCCGGGGCACCTTCGTCGTCGACCAGCAGGCGGTACGCCGGCTCCGCCCCGGCGGCGCGCTGGTCAACTTCTCCTCCTCGGTCGTCGGCCTCGCCTTCCCGAACTACAGCGCCTACGCCGCCAGCAAGGGCGCGGTCGAGGCGATGACCCTGGTGCTGGCCCGGGAGATGCGCGGCCGGGACATCACCGTCAACGTCGTCGCACCCGGGCCGACCGCCACCGACCTGTTCCTGGGGGCCAACAGCGAGGAGCGGATCGCCCAGCTGGCGGCCCAGCCACCGCTGGAGCGGCTCGGCACTCCCGACGACATCGCCGAGGTGGTGGCCTTCCTGGTCAGTCCGGCCGGGCACTGGGTCAACGGCCAGGTGCTGCGGGCCAACGGCGGCATCATCTGACCCGGGCGGCGCCCGGCCGTCAGTCGACGCCGGCCGCCGCCAGCGCGGTGAGCAGTCGGGCCCGGAGCGGGGCGGCCCGCTCGGCGAAACCGCGCTGGGCGGCGGCGTACTCGGCCCGGCCCTCGGGCGTCTCCACCCGGACCGGCGGGTAGCCGAGCGCGGCCAGGTCGTAGGGGCTGGCCCGCATGTCCAGGGCGCGGATCTCCCGGGCGAGCGCGAACGCGTCGGCGACCAGTTCGCTGGGCACCAGCGGGGAGAGCTTGTACGCCCACTTGTAGAGGTCCATGTTGGCGTGCAGGCAGCCCGGCTGCTCGTTGTCGGCTTGCGTCTCGCGGCTCGGGGCGAGCAGGTTCAGCGGCCGGGCCGGCGCGGTGAAGAACCGGTACGCGTCGAAGTGGCTGCACCGGATCCGGTTCTCCTCCACCACCCGGGCGGTCCGCTCGGGCGAGAGCCGCAGCGGCCAGGCGTTGTGCCGCACCTCCGTCTGGGTCTGCCGGTAGACCATTGCCCATTCGTGCATCCCGAAGCAGCCGAACTGGCCGGTCCGGCCGGCGGTCCGGGTCAGCAGGGTGCGGATCCAGCCGACGGAGTCGCCCCGGCGCCCGCGTACCGCCTCGGTGTCCAGGGTGAGGCCGGCGTCCCCGGCACGGTAGTCCCGGCCGAACTCGGCCGGGTCGGCGTCGCGGAGCGTTACTCCGGCGCCGGGATGCCACCGGCGCAACTGTGCCGGCCGGTGCGAGTAGTAGGTGAAGAGGAAGTCTTCCACCGGGTGCCGGGTGCCGCTGCCGCGCCGGGCCAGGTGCGGCGCCAGCCACTCGTCCACCCGCCGCTCGTGGGCCGCCCGCCGGGTGCGCCAGTCCGCCGCGTCGAGCACGACGGTACGGGCGAGAGCGGCGGTCACCGCTCCAGGGTACGGCGGGCCGGGACGCCCCTGGCCAGCGCGGCAGCTCGACGCGGTGTCGACCTCGTCCGGCCCGCCGACCTAGTGCGGCACGTCGATGCTGACCCCGGCGGAGAAGACGGCGCTGCGCAGCTCGATCCGGGTCGGTTCGACCGCACCGGTCGAGGCGAAGACGAGCGGCATGATCATGCGTCGACCGGCCGGTACCGGCTCGGCGAACGGGTCCTTTCCGGCGTTGGCGATCTGGGTCGCGGGTACGTCGGCGCCGACCCAGTCCCCGCTGGGCAGGTACGCCCGTTGCAGGGTGCCGTGCCACTGCTGGCTCTTGTCGGTCAGGTTGCGTACCCCGAGGATCGCCTGGCAGCCGCCGGGTGCCGGCGGGCAGACCAGCCGGTAGACGGTGAACTCGAAGGCGCTCTCCCGCAGGCTCGTACCGACCGGCCCGGCCACGGTCCTGCCCACCCACGCCCCGCTGGACGGCTGGCGGTTGGCGTTGATCGCGCTCACCTGGCTCGAGCCGGTCCAGGCGGTGAGCGCGGCCAGGGCCACCGCCAGCAGGGCGGCCGAGCCGACCGCGGCCCACGCCGGGGGCCTCGGACGCCGTCGGGGCGGCCGGTAGGTGGTGGCCGGGTGCGGTGCGGGGCGGGCCCGTCCGACCACCGGGGCGAGGTCCTCGGCGGTCGGCTCCGGCGGCTCCGGTACGGGGTCCTCGGCCGGCTCCCCGACGTCGATCGGCGCGGGCGTGCGGGGCGGTACCGGTGCCCGCCCGACGTAACGGGCGCCGCCGGCGATCCCGACCAGACCGCCCGGTTCGTCAGCACCGGGTTCGACCGGTCCCTCCGCCCTGGCCAGCCCGCCGTCCCGGAGCAGCCCGCCGCCGTCGGCCACGCTGTCGGCCAGCCCGGCGCCGTCGAGCGGGTTGCCGGTCATCGCGTCGTCGGCCGGTCGCCGCTGCTCCAGCGGTACGCCGCCGGTGGTCGCGCCCACGGTCTCGTCCCCGGTCCGGTGGGCGGTCGCACCGAGATCGCCAGCCGCCGCACGCTCCGCCGCACCGCCGATCCGGGGGTGGCCGGTGGCCCGCCGCACGCTCTCCGGTACCGGGATCTTGTGGTCTCCGCGTACCCGCGCCCGGGCCCGGGCGATCGGGTTGCCGGAACGGCGGATCCGCCGTTCCGCGGCGGCGGCCTGCCGCTCGGCGGCGCGCCGCTCCGCGGCCTCGCGCTTCGCGGCCCGGTTGGCGGCCCGCCGGTCCGCACCGGTCACGGGTGCCTTGTTGACCTGGCCGGCGGCGCGCCGCCGCCGCAGTCGCCGCCACCAGAGTGCGCCGCCGGCCGCGGCGAGCAGCGCCAGTACCGCGAGGGCGGTACCCAGCAGAGTGCCCCGGCGCCACCAGGGTGGGGCGGCGGCGGCTCCCTGGGCCTGTGCCGCGTCGTCCGGGCCGGGGCCGGCGGCGGCCGCCCGGGCCCGGTTCCAGGTCGCGGTCGCGCAGTCGTACGGCATGTTGCCGCCCGCGACGAAGGCGCAGGCCGGGGCGGTGACGTCGGCACCGCGCGCCGGCGGTACGAGGGTGGTGCTGAGCAGCGCGGTGCTGCGGCCGCCGAGCTGGACCTGCCAGACCACCTCGGTACCGAGCTGTCCCGGCATGGTGCCGGGCGCGCTGGCCGTACCGCCCTGGCTGATCATGGACGGGGTGGCGCCCGGTGGCAGTTCCTGCCGTACGGTCGTCTTCACCATGCCGTCGGTACCGTTGCGTACCCGGATCTCGTAGCGGGGCGCCGGATCGCCGGACGTGGCCATCGCGACGGTGATCAGCGGACTGGTCGGCGCGGGGGCGCCGGCCGCCTGGGCGGGGGCGCCGGCCGCCTGGGCGGGGGCGCCGGGCGCGGTGGCGAACAGCAGGCAACCCGCGATCACCGCCCCCACCGCACGTAGTCGGATCGATGCAGGCATCACGAAGTCTCCTCCCGTCCCGACGCTAAGCCGGACGGGTGGCCGGCCGGCGGGGAAGGATCGAACCCCGGTCGGCGGCCGGCCCGCTGCGGTATGGTGCCGCCCCGCCGCATGCCCACCGGCGCCGGCTCCCGGTGGAGGCTCCTGGTGGGGATAGATTGGCGGCGTGCGTATCGCTCGTTTCGCTCATGCAAAGGGAATGTCGTTCGGCGTGGTCGAGGGTGACCCGGAGGGCGGCCCCGAGGGCCTGACGGTGGCCGAGATCGACGGCCACCCGTTCGGCGAGATCCGGTTCACCACCGCCCGCTGGGCGCTGGCGGACGTCCGGCTGCTCTCGCCCATCCTGCCGAGCAAGGTGGTGTGTGTCGGACGCAACTACTCCGAGCACGCCGCCGAGCTGGGCAACGAGGTACCGGCCGAGCCGCTGCTCTTCCTCAAGCCGTCGACCTCGGTGATCGGGCCCCGGGACGCGATCCGGTTGCCGGCCCAGTCCAAGCAGGTCGAGCACGAGGCCGAGTTGGCCGTGGTGATCGGGCCGCCGGGGGCGCGTCGGGCGGACCGGGCCGCCGCCGCCCAGGCGATCTTCGGGTACACCTGCGCCAACGACGTCACCGCGCGGGACCTGCAACGCTCGGACGGCCAGTGGACCCGGGCGAAGGGCTTCGACTCGTTCTGCCCGCTCGGCCCGTGGATCTCGACCGGGATCGACGTCAGCGACGTCGAGGTCCGCTGCGAGGTGGGTGCCGACGAGATGGAGGTACGCCAGCTCGGCCGGACCAGGGACATGGTCTTCGACGCCGCGACCCTGGTGTCCTACATCTCCCACGTGATGACGCTGCTCCCGGGCGACGTGGTGCTGACCGGTACTCCGGCGGGGGTTAGTCCGATCGTGGACGGGGATACCGTCACGGTCCGCGTCGGCGGTATCGGCGAACTGTCGAACCCGGTGGTGACCCTCGACTGAGGTCCGGTGCGGGCGGCGGCGGCACGTCGCCGCCCGGTACCGACCCGATTTGGTCTCCACCACCGGGTCCGGTAAAGTTCGCTTTCGGTGCGACGAGCACCGATGGGGTATGGGGTAATTGGCAGCCCGACTGATTCTGGTTCAGTTAGTCTAGGTTCGAGTCCTGGTACCCCAGCCACCGAAGCCCGAAAGGGCAACGGTAGCTGGTCTCTGGTAGAGTTCAGCAGCGTTGATCGCAAGGTCAACAAAGGGAAAAGTCCTGGCCCCGTCGTCTAGCGGCCTAGGACGCCGCCCTCTCAAGGCGGTAGCGCCGGTTCGAATCCGGTCGGGGCTACGACCGACGGCCCGCGTCACCTCAGGTGGCGCGGGCCGTTTCCGTCGTTGCCGGCACGCACGCTACTCGGGGCCGTTCCGCGCTCGTCCGGCCGGACCGGGCCGGTCAGTTCCCGATGTCGAGCATGGCACACCAGCCCCGACCTGGTAACCGAAACGAACCACTTGCGGTCGGCGGACTCTCGGGCAGGCCGTCGGTTGCGCCTGCCCGACCGCTCGGACGACGCCCGCCTGCCACGCGCAGCTGTCGGGCCGGGTGCGCAGGCGGGGCGCCCTTGGGGCTGGGTGCGTCGACGGCGGCTGCCTACAGGCCGCTGAGGCGTTGGCCGGCCCGTACCACGGCCATCGCGTGCCGGTCGCCGGGACGCCGGCCGAGCCGCTCGATCGGCCCGGAGATGCTGATCGCCGCGATCACCCGTCCGGTGCGGTCCCGGATCGGCGAGGAGACGCTCGCCACTCCGGCCTCCCGTTCGGCGACGCTCTGCGCCCAGCCCCGGCGGCGTACCTCGGCCAGGGTGCGGCCGGTGAACTTGCAGCGGGGGAGGAGCGGCATGACCGCCTCCGGCGGCTCCCAGGCGAGCAGGATCTGCGCGGCGGAACCGGCCGTCATCGGCAGTACCGAGCCGACCGGCACGGTGTCGCGCAGCCCGCTGGCCCGCTCGGCGGCGGCGACGCAGATCCGCTCGTCGGCCCGGCGCAGATAGAGCTGGGCGCTCTCGCCCGTCGCGTCCCGGAGCGCCGACAGCAGCGGCTCGGCCGCGGTCAGCAGTACGTCGGGGGCGGCGTTCGCCAGCTCGCCCAGGCGCGGCCCGGGACGCCAGCGTCCCTGGGTGTCCCGGACCAGCATCCGGTGGATCTCCAGGGCCTGGGCCAGGCGGTGGGCCGTGGCCCGGGGCAGCTTGGTGCGATCGACGAGTTCGGCCAGGCTGGCGCCGTCGACGCAGGCGGCCAGGATGACCACCGCCTTGTCGAGAACGCCGACACCGCTCATACTGTGTCCCACAAGCCGAAACCTACCTCCCAGAATTTAGGATGTCCAGATGGTGGGAGTCACTCCAGAGCCGTCCTCGCCCAGGACCTTGGCCGAGAAGGTCTGGGATGCTCACGTGGTGCGATCCGCTGACGGTGAGCCGGATCTGCTCTATATCGACCTGCACCTGCTGCACGAGGTGACCAGCCCGCAGGCCTTCGACGGGCTGCGGATGGCGAACCGCAAGGTCCGCCGGCCCGACCTCACGCTCGCGACCGAGGACCACAACACCCCGACCGGGTACGACGATCCGTCCTTCCGGTCCCGGCGCGGTGACCTGCTCACCATCGCCGACCCGACCTCGCGGACCCAGATCGAGACGCTGCGCCGCAACTGCGCCGAGTTCGGCGTCAAGCTGCACCCGCTCGGCGACGACAACCAGGGCATCGTGCACGTGATCGGGCCGCAGCTCGGGCTGACCCAGCCGGGCCTGACCATCGTGTGCGGCGACTCACACACGGCCACCCACGGCGCGTTCGGCGCGCTGGCCTTCGGGATCGGGACCAGTGAGGTCGAACACGTCCTCGCGACCCAGACCCTGCCGCAGATCCGCCCCAGGACCATGGCGGTGACCGTGGTCGGCGAGCTGGCCCCCGGGGTCACCGCCAAGGACCTGGTGCTGGCGCTGATCGCCCAGGTCGGCACCGGCGGCGGTCGGGGCCACATCGTGGAATACCGGGGCGAGGCGATCAGCGGGCTCTCCATGGAGGGCCGGATGACCATCGCCAACATGTCCATCGAGTGGGGCGCCAAGGCCGGGATGATCGCCCCGGACGAGACCACCTTCGCGTACCTGAAGGGGCGGCCGAACGCCCCGCAGGGCGCGGACTGGGACGCGGCGCTGGAATACTGGCGCACCCTGCCGACCGACGAGGGCGCGACCTTCGACAGCGAGGTGGTGCTCGACGCCGGCCGGATCAGCCCGTTCGTCACCTGGGGCACCAACCCGGGCCAGGGCACCGCGCTGGACGCCGCCGTGCCCGACCCGGAGGACTTCGTCACCGACGCCGAGCAGACCGCCGCCCGGCGGGCCCTGGAATACATGGACCTCAGGCCCGGCACCCGGCTCCGGGACGTACCGGTGGACGTGGTCTTCGTCGGCTCCTGCACCAACGGCCGGCTGGAGGACCTCCGGGCCGCCGCCGACGTGCTGCGCGGGCACAAGGTCGCCGACGGGGTCCGGATGCTCGTCGTACCCGGGTCGGCAGCGGTCCGGGAGGCCGCCGAACACGAGGGGCTGGACAAGGTCTTCACCGAGGCCGGCGCCGAGTGGCGGTTCGCCGGCTGCTCGATGTGCCTCGGCATGAACCCGGACACCCTCAAGCCGGGCCAACGCTCGGCCTCGACCTCCAACCGTAACTTCGAGGGCCGGCAGGGCCGGGGCGGGCGTACCCACCTGGTCTCGCCACCGGTCGCCGCCGCCACCGCCGTGGTGGGCCGGCTGGCCGCGCCGGCCGACCTGTGAAGGGGCTGACCTGAGATGGAGAAGTTCACCGTGCACACCGGTACGGCGGTTCCGCTGCGCCGGTCCAACGTGGATACCGATCAGATCATCCCCGCCGTGTACCTCAAGCGGGTGACCCGGACGGGCTTCGCCGACGGCCTCTTCAGCGCCTGGCGGGAGGACCCGACATTCGTGCTCAACGATTCTTCATATTCCGGGGCGTCGATTCTCGTGGCCGGCCCCGAGTTCGGCACGGGCTCCTCACGGGAGCACGCCGTGTGGGCGCTGCGCGACTGGGGGTTCCGGTCCGTCATCGCCCCCCGCTTCGGGGACATCTTCCGGGGGAACGCGCTCAAGGAAGGGCTCCTGCCGGTCGAGCTTGAATTGAAGGCCGTCGAGGCTTTGTGGGAGTTGACGGAGTCCGACCCGACGGCCCGGATCACGGTCGACCTGACCGCCCGGGAGGTCCGGGCAGGGGAGGACACCTGGTCCTTCCCGATGGACGACTTCAGCCGGTGGCGGCTGATGGAGGGCTTGGACGACATTGGACTGACCCTCCGGCACGAGGCTGACATCACCGCGTACGAGGGCCGGCGATCCACCTTCCGGCCTGTGGTGGCATAGGCCGAACCGCCGACCGCACAGTCGTTTTCGCCCCCGCCGGTTCGTCCGGCGGGGGCGAATCCGTTGCGACACAATGGGTTTTTTCGAGCAGATGTTTGTGTCCCGGTGGCACAGGGCATACCGTGCGCGCAGAATGGCTCGCGTTGAGTCCAGTTGCACATTGGGAGGGAAGTCGTGAACAAGGCCGAGCTCATCGAGGCTCTCGCCGCTCGTCTGGGAGACCGGAAGACGGCGACGTCGGCGCTCGACGCGGTCCTCGCGGAGGTCCAGGCGGCGGTCACCAAGGGGGACCGGGTCGCCATCACCGGGTTCGGGGTGTTCGAAAAGCGCGTGCGCGGTGCTCGAACAGCCCGCAACCCCCGCACCGGTGAATCGGTGAAGGTGAAGAAGACATCGGTTCCGGCCTTCCGGCCGGGCGCCGGTTTCAAGGAGATGGTGGCCAGCGGCAAGGCCCCGAAGAACACCGTGGCGGCGAAGAAGTCCGCCACGGGGTCGACGGCCAAGTCGACCGTTGCCAAGAAGACGACGACCAAGAAGGCGGCGCCCGCCAAGACGACCGCCACCAAGGCGGCGGCGAAGAAGACGGCTCCGGCGAAGAAGGCCACCGGCGGCACCAAGGCCACCACGGCCAAGAAGACGACGGCGGCGAAGAAGTCGGCGGCGGCCAAGAGCACGTCCACCCGCGCCACGGCGAGCAAGAAGGCCAGCACGGCCAAGAAGGCCCCGGCCAAGAAAGCCGCCAAGCGCTGAGAATCGGGTACCGCCAGGGCGCCTCCGGCTCGTCCGGAGGCGCCCTTCACGTTGTCCCGCACGGAAATCCGGGCCGGGCGGGGGCGACCCTGCGGCGCCGACAGGGCGTTAGCGCCGCTCAGCGGCCCGTGGACGGCCCGAAACCCCGAGACCGGCCCCGCACAGTACCCGTGGAGGGATCGTTCCCGCAGAGCCCATGCTGGCCGGGCCGGGCGGCGGGCCGATCAGGGTGCGATGGCGGCGAGGCGCTCCGCGCCGTCCAGCCGGCTGGCGGCGACCAGCCGGTCACCGCTGAAGGCGAGCAGCCAGCCGGTGCCTTTCGGGGTCCGGAAGTCCCGCACCGAACCGGGCAGCACGCCGGCACCGGTCGGCCCGGTCGGGGCGGCCGATGCGGCGGCCAGCCACGCCAGCGCCTCCGGAATCACCTTCCCCTGGCTACAGACCACCGCCGGCTCGCCGGCCCGGGCCAGTTCGAGCAGGGCCCCGGCGGCGGCCAGGGCGTTCTCCTCGGCGTCCTGCCCCGGCTTCGGCTCGTCGTACGCGGAGTCCACCTCGATCGGCCGGTCGAGCAGCTCGGCCAGGGGTTGCAGCGTCTGCACACAGCGCCGGGGCGCCGCCGAACGCAGGCGTACCGGGCGGATCAGCGCGAGCAGTCCGGCCAGCTCCCGGGCCTGGGCCAGGCCGACGCCGTCCAGCGGCCGGCCGGTGTCCGGCCCGGACCAGGTGCCCCGCTTGCCCGCCGGGGCGTGCCGGACCAGCCCCAGCACCGCACTCACCGGCGGCAGGGCGGCGAAGTCCTCCAGCACCCGGACGTCGTGCGGATAGCTGACCAGCCGGAGGGCGTCGGACAGCGGCAGCCAGCGTACGTTGTCGACCTCGGTCTCCGGCTGGAAACCGCCGCTGCCGACGGCCCGCATCGACCAGAACTCGACAGTCTTCGGCGCGCCGTCGCGCATCCGGTAGTGCACCGGGGGCAGCCGCACCTCCGGCACCCCGCGCGCGTCGGCCTCCTCGGCGACCTCGCGTACCGCGGCGGTCAGCGGATGTTCCCCCGGGTCCAGCTTGCCCTTCGGCAGTGACCAGTCGTCGTAGCGGGGGCGGTGCACCACGCAGACCTGTACGCCGTCGTCGCGGTGGCGCCAGACCACGCCGCCCGCCGCCCGGACCGGGGTCACCTCAGCCATCCCGACCGCCGTTTACGGCTCGCCCGGCGCCACGCGTCGGGGAAGGCCGCCCGGGCGGCGCGGACGGCGGCCCGTTCCCGTTCCGCCAACCGGCCGGCGGTGACGGCGACGCCGTGGTCGCCCGGGTTCCGCTCGGCGATCGACAGCCAGGTCTGCGCGGCGACCGCCGCGTCCTGGTGCTCGCCGAGCAGGTTCTGCACCTTCGCCAACGCCCTGGCCAGCTTCGCCGCGTCGCCGCCGAGCACCCCGGCGACCGCGTCGACGGCGTACCTGGCCCGCTTGCCGTTGATGCGTACCGCATGCCAGCGCTCGTCCGGGGCGCCCGGGTCGAGGTCGGCGGCGCCGTCGACCTCGTCGTCGCCGTCGGTCAGCCGGTGCCAGGGCCGGGCGACCAGCCGGGGCAGCACCTCGGCGGCCGGTCCGTCGGCCCGGGCGGTCAGTTTCGGGCTTCGGGTGGCGTCGACCAGCGCCTCGACCAGGGCGTGGTAGCGCGCCGAGCCGAGCGCCTCGTCGACGGCGGCCAGCGCCTCGGCGTGCCGGTCGGCGAGTACCCGGTCCATCCGGGCCACCGCCGCCGGGTCGAGCGGGCTGAGCGGGTCGGCGGCGGCCGTACTGGTGAGCCGGGCCCGCAGCACCTCGGCGTCCCTGGCCTGTCCCAGCACTCCCGCCAGCCACTTCAGCTCGTCCCGGAGCGACGTGGCCCACGCCTTGCGGACCAGCGGCCCGAACGTCCGCAGGTCGCTGCGGAGCCGCCGGCAGCCGACCCGCATCTGGTGCACGGCGGTGTCGTCGTCGCCCACCGGCGCCCGCAACCGGACCAGCGGGTCGTGCGCGAGCACCCGGCCGGCGCCGCGACGGACCGCCGCGGCGACCACGTCACCGGCGCTGGGTCGCTCGGGCAGCTCGCCCGGCGGCACCAGGTCGGGCGGGGCCTCGGCCGCCGGGCCGAGCGCCCGGACGTGCTTCGGGGTGAAGTCACCGCGCCGGGCACCGGCGCCGGTCAGCGCCGGCTCCAGCACCTCGAGCAACTCCCGCCCGCCGTCCTTGCGTTCCACCTCGACCTCGCGGAACGTCGACCGGACCCGCTTGCCGTCCAGCACCCGCACCGAGTCGTCGGCGATCTCCACCAGTACCCGGTCGGTCTCGTCGCGCAGCTCGTACGCCCGGCGCACGGTGCGGACCACGGCGGCCGGCCGCAGTTCCGCGCCCCGGGAGTACGCGGTGACCAGTGCCAGCAGGTCGGCCGGTGCCCTCTTCGGCCGGCCCGCACGAGAGATCTCGTGGCGTACGCCGGGACTGTCGGCCGGAAGTTTGACCGTCCAGGGCAGCTCGTCACCCCTGCGGTGCCGCAGCGACACCCCGGCCCGGGCCAGCCGCAGGTCGGTGGTGTCGAGATAGGTCGCGGTCAGCGTCACCGGGGGCAGTTCCACCACCCGTACGCCGTCCGGGACGATTCCGGAGAGGTCAGGCAGGGTGAACCCCGGATCGACGTCGTACTTCCGTTCCTCCTCCAGCATCGGCCAAGCCTAGTCCGGAATGTCGGCTCGGCCGACCGTCCGCCGCTGCCGTCGAATCGGCCGGCCGGTCACTTGGCGGCTCCGGCGACCCGGCCCAGCAACGCCTCCTGGAGGTTCACCAGTGGTGCCTCGGGGCTGCCCTTGCGCCGGGTCCAGCAGCCATCCCCGGCCAGGTCGAACGCCTCGACCTCCGGGCTCATCGCGGCGGTCAGCAACTCGTCCAGCGCGGTCCGGGCGGCCCGATCGGTCACCTGCACCAGCGCCTCCACCCGGCGGTCCAGGTTGCGGTGCATCAGGTCGGCGGAGCCGATCCAGAACTCGACGGCGCCGTCCGAGCCGCCGGCCCCGGCGCCGCCGCTGCCGAACCGGAACACCCGGGAGTGTTCGAGGAAGCGGCCGAGGATCGAGCGGACCCGGATGTTCTCCGACAGTCCCGGTACGCCCGGCCGCAGCGTGCACATCCCCCGGATCAGCAGGTCGACGCGGACCCCGGCCCGGGATGCCCGGTAGAGCGCGTCCACGATCGCCTCGTCCACCAACGCGTTGACCTTGAACTGGACCAGGGCCTGCCGGCCCTGGCGGGCCCGGTCGATCTCACCCTCGATCCGCTCGATCAGACCGCGCCGGATCCCCTGCGGCGCCACCAGCAGCCGCCGGTACGACGTCTGCCGGCTGTACCCGGTCAGCACGTTGAACAGGTCGGTCAGGTCCGCCCCGATCTCCGGATCGGCGGTGAGCATCCCGAAGTCCTCGTAGAGCCGGGCGGTCTTCGGGTGGTAGTTGCCGGTGCCGATGTGGCAGTACCGGCGGATCTGGTTGCCCTCCTGCCGGACCACCAACGCGGTCTTGCAGTGCGTCTTGAGCCCGACCAGGCCGTAGACCACGTGACAGCCGGCCCGCTCCAGCACCCGGGCCCAGCCGATGTTCGCCACCTCGTCGAAGCGCGCCTTGATCTCCACCAGCACCACCACCTGCTTGCCGGCGGCGGCGGCGTCGATCAGCGCGTCGACGATCGGGGAGTCCCCGCTGGTGCGGTAGAGGGTCTGCTTGATGGCCAGCACGTTCGGGTCGGCGGCGGCCTGCTCGATGAAGCGCTGCACGCTGGTCGAGAAGGAATGGTAGGGGTGGTGCACCAGGATGTCGCCGTCGCGCAGGGTGGCGAAGACGCTGCGCGGCACCTCACCCTCGACGAGCCGGGGATGGGTGGCCGGCACGAACGGCGGGTCCTTCAGCTCCGGCCGGTTGGACTCGCCGTAGACCTGCCAGAGCGCGGTCAGGTCGAGCAGCCCCGGCACCCGGAGCACGTCCTGGCTGTCCATGTCGAGTTCCCGGACCAGCAGGTCGAGGACGTGGTCGGAGACGGAGGCGGCGACCTCCAGGCGTACCGGCGGTCCGAAGCGGCGCCGGGCGAGTTCCCGTTCCAGGGCTTGCAGCAGGTCCTCGTCCCGGTCCTCGTCGACCTCCACCTCGGCGTTGCGGGTGACCCGGAACAGGTGGCACTCCACCACCTGCATGCCGGAGAAGAGCTGGTCGAGGTGGGCCGCGATCAGGTCCTCCACCGGCAGGAACCGGTAACCGGGCACGTCCCGCTCGACCCGGACGAACCGGGGTACGTTGTTCGGCACCTTCACCCGGGCGAAGAGTTCCGAGCCGGCGTCGGAGTCGCGTACCACCACCGCCAGGTTGAGCGACCGGCTGGAGATGTACGGGAACGGGTGCGCCGGGTCGACGGCGAGCGGGGTGAGCACCGGGAAGATCTGCTCCCGGAAGTACGTCCGCAGCCGCTGCCGCTCCGCCACCGGCAGCTCGCCCCAGTGCAGTACCGCGATGTCCTCGGTGGCGAGCTTCGGCCGTACCTCGTCGACGAAGCACGCGGCGTGCCGGGCGACCAGTTCGGCGGCGTGCTGGGAGACCCGTTCGAGCTGGGTGCTCAGCGGCATCCGGTCGCCGCCCCGGACCGGCAGACCGGCCTGCAACCGTCGCTTCAGCCCGGCGACCCGGACCATGTAGAACTCGTCCAGGTTGTTGGCGAAGATGGCGAGGAACTTGGCCCGCTCCAGCAGCGGGGTGTCCGGGTCCTCGGCCAGGGCCAGCACCCGGGCGTTGAAATCCAGCCAGGAGAGTTCCCGGTTGAGGAAGCGGTCCGGCGGCAGCGGCTCCGCCGGTCCCCCGGCGGGTTCGGCGGCCGGCTCGGTGGCCTCGGGGCGGGCGGCCAGGCCGCTCTCCGGGACGGCGCTGCCAGGGCCGGTGGCCGGCACGCCGCGGCGGCCCTGTTCCGGGTTGCCGGCCAGACCGGTCGCCGGGCTCCGGTCCGGGCCGCCGGCCGAGGCGCGCGCCGAGTCGGCCGCCTGGTCCAGCGCCGCCGACCGGTCCGGTTCGGCGGCGGTGTCCGGTTCGACGGTGCCGTCCGGCTCGCCCGCCGGCTCGCGGTCGGTGTGCCCGGCGGCCCGCGTCTTGCGCTCGGGGCGGGGGCGTCGGGACGGTGGGGTGCTCACCACCCCATCATTCCCCGGCGGTGGTTAACCGAAAATGAACTTTGCCTGAGCGGCTCAGGGGAAGGTCGGCAGCGTGATCCGGACCAGCGTGCCGGTGTCGTCGTGCTCCAGCCGGACCCGTTGGCCCAACCGGAGCAGGCGCAGCCCGGAGGCGTCGAACGCGGCCGCCGGGAAGGTGACCCGGGAGCCGTCGTCGAGCAGCAGCGTGCCGGTCCGGGTCTGCGGGTCGTAGTCGGCCACCGTGCCCTGCATGCCCAGCACCGTACACCGGTCGGCCGGGCGGTGGGTCGGCCTCGGACGGCGGCACCGGCACCGCCGGTCGGACGGCACGTCAGCGCTGGGCGCCGGCCGGTGTCGCCCGCCGGGTCACCGCGGCGGTGTGCCGGCCGAGGCCGAGCGCGACCGCGGCCCGCAGGTCCGCCGGGGTGTCGACGTCGCGGCGCAGCGTCGGCCAGGCGGCGGTGAGCGGACGGGCCCCGGAGGCCGCGTGCGCCGCCGCCGAGTGCGGACCGAACCGGGGGTCCAGCGTCGTGCCGGGGGCGGCGGTGAGGAGCACGGTGCCGGTGCCGGGGGCGTCCGCGACGAAGCTGCGTACCCCGGGCGGTCCGGCGGCGGCCCGCAGCGCCTCGGCCAGCTCGGTCGGGCGCAGTGCCGGCAGGTCGGCGGTGAGCGCCGCGACCGGACCGCCGGAGGCGACCGCCGCACCCCGGGCGAACGCGGCGTTGAGCCCGGCGGTCGGCGGCTCCGGCACGATCCGGGCGCCGAGCCGACCCAGGGTACGGGTCACCTCCGGGTCGCCGGTCACCACGAGTACCTCCCGGACGGCCGGGCAGCCGAGTACCGCCTCGACGGTGTCCTGCGCCAGCGCCAGGGCGAGCAGTTCGTGCGGTACGCCGTCGAGCGCCCCGCGCAGCCGGCTCTTCGCCGACCCGAGGCGCTTGACCGGCACCACCACGGTCCAGTTCCGCTCTGCCACGCGACAATCCTGCCAGTTCGCCAGCGGCTGCCCGGCGTGTGGCCCAGCCCGCCGGCCGGACACCCCTGGCTGGCCGTACCCGGGGCGAACAGGCATGATTTCGCTGCGGGCGGCGGCACCCCGGGCCCGGGCCGGTGGCGGGCCGGACCGGGGTGGGCACGGGCGGTGCCACCTCGCCACCCGAGCCGGGGCGCCCGGGTGGCGCCCCGGCCGGGCCGCGCCAGGGTTGGACGACGAGGAGGCACAGTGACACGGCGCAGGCTCGGGTTCTGGCGACGGTTCGCCGTCTCGGTGGTCAAGCCGGTGCTGACCGTCTGGACGCGCCGCGACTGGCGCGGCATGGAGCACATGCCGTCGTCCGGTGGCCTGATCATCGTGGTGAACCACCTCTCCCACTTCGACCCGCTGGTCTCGGCCCACTTCATCTACGACTCCGGCCGCTGGCCCAGCTATCTGGGCAAGGCGAGCGTCTTCAAGGTGCCGGTGATCGGCAAGATTCTGCTGAAGTGCCGGCAGATCCCGGTGGAGCGGGGCACCGTCGACGCGGCCAGGTCGCTGGACGCGCTGGACCGGGCGGTCCGCTCCGGTGCCGCCGTCGTGATCTACCCGGAGGGGACCACCACCCGGGAGCCCGAGCTGTGGCCGATGCGCGGCAAGACCGGCGCCGCCCGGCTCGCCCTGGCCACCGGTGCCCCGGTGGTGCCGGTCGTGACCTGGGGACCGCAGCGGATCTTCGACCCGCGGACGAAGAAGGTCAGCTTCCGGCCGCGTACCCCGGTGACGGTGGTCGCCGGTCCGCCGGTGGACCTGAGCCGGTGGGCCGGCGCGGTGCCGAGCAAGCCGGTACTCGACGAGATGACCGACACCATCATGCTGCGGCTGCGCGACATGCTGGCCGAGATCCGTGCCGAGACACCGCCGCCGCTCTGGTCGGCGCAGGCGAACCGCCGTGCCGAGGACCGGGCATGAGCCACGTCGCCGTGCTCGGCGCCGGCTCCTGGGGTACCGCCTTCGCCAAGGTGCTCGCCGACGCCGGCCGGGACGTGGTCCTCTGGGCCCGCCGCCCGGCGGTGGCCGAGGCGGTCCGGACCACCCGGACCAACCCCGACTACCTGCCCGGACTGCGGCTGCCGGCGGCGGTACGCGGCACCGCCGACGCCACCGAGGCGATCACCGGCGCCGACCTGGTGGTGCTGGCGGTGCCGGCGCAGACACTGCGCGGCAACCTCGCCGAGTGGGCCCGGCACCTCGCACCCGACTCCACGCTGGTCTCCCTGATGAAGGGGATCGAACTCGGCACCACCAAGCGGATGAGCGAGGTGATCGTGGAGACCGCCGGGGTGGCGGCGGACCGGGTCGTCGTGGTCTCCGGCCCCAACCTGGCCGCCGAGATCGCCGCCGAGCAGCCGGCCGCGACCGTGGTCGCCTGCACCGACACCGACCGGGCGACCCTGGTGCAGGCGTCGGTCACCACGCCGTACCTGCGGCCGTACACCAACGACGACGTGATCGGCTGCGAGTTGGGCGGGGCGGTCAAGAACGTGATCGCGCTCGCCTACGGCATCACCACCGCGATGGGGCTGGGCGACAACACCCGGGCGACCCTGATCACCCGGGGGCTGGCCGAGACGGCTCGGCTCGGCGTGGCGCTCGGCGCCGACCCGCTCACCTTCGCCGGCCTGGCCGGCCTCGGTGACCTGGTCGCGACCTGCTCGTCGCCGCTGTCCCGGAACCGGACCTTCGGCGAGCACCTGGGCCGGGGCGAGACCCTGGAGCAGGCGCAGGCCGCGACCCGGCAGACCGCCGAAGGGGTGAAGAGCTGCCTGGCGATCCGGGACCTCTCCCGGGCGCACGGTGTGGAGATGCCGATCACCGAGCAGGTCGAGCGGGTCTGCCACGAGGGCGCCGACCCGCACACCGCGATGGCCGTACTGATGAGCCGGAAGCCGAGGCCCGAGTGACCGAGACCGATCCACGGGGGGACGCGATGCCCGACCAGCGGAACTACGGCGACGGCACCCGGAGCGTGCACGCCGGTCTGCCGGAGCCGGCGCCGGGGCAGCCGTTCCTGCCCGGGCCGGTCTTCGCCGCCCCCTACCACCTGGACCCGGCGGTCGGCCCGGAGGCGAGCCCGAACGGGTACGGCCGGCCGGACAACCCGACCCGGCGCCTGCTGGAGGCGGCCATCGGTGAGCTGGAGGGCGGGGAGTGTCTCGCCTTCTCCAGCGGGCAGGCCGCGATCACGGCGGTGCTGCTCTCGGTGCTGCGCCCCGGCGACACCGTGCTGCTCCCCACCGACGGGTACTTCCCGGTGCGGGCGTTCGCCGCCGAGACACTGCGCGGGATCGGGGTACGCGTCGACTTCGTGCCGACCGCCGGCCCGTACCCGTCGTTCGACGGCGTACGCCTGGTGCTGGTCGAGACGCCGGCCAACCCGGGCCTGGACGTCTGCGACATCGCCGAGCTGGCCGCCCGGGCACACGCCGCCGGTGCGCTGCTCGCGGTCGACAACACCACCGCGACACCGCTCGGCCAGCGACCGCTGGACCTGGGCGCCGACCTGGTGGTCGCCTCCGGCACCAAGGCGTTGACCGGGCACTCGGACCTGCTGCTCGGCTACGTGGCCAGCCGGACGGCCGGGCTGCTGGAGACGATCCTCGGCTGGCGGACCACCACCGGCTCGATCCCGGGTGCCTTCGACGCCTGGCTGGCGCACCGGTCACTGGCCACACTGGACCTGCGGCTGGCCCGGCAGAGCGCCAACGCGGCGGCGGTGGCGGCGGCTCTGCGGGCCCGCTCCGACGTGGCCGGCCTGCGCTGGCCGGGGCTCGGCGACGACCCCGCCTACCCGATCGCCAGCCGGCAGCTCCGGCGGGTGCCGGGGATCGTCGCCTTCGACCTCGGCGACGCCGACCGGGTGGCGCGGTTCCTGGCGGCGAGCCGGCTGGTCTTCGCGGCGACCTCCTTCGGCGGCCTGCACACCAGCGCCGACCGGCGGGCCCAGTGGGGCGACGACGTCTCCGCCGGATTCGTCCGGCTCTCCTGCGGGGTCGAGGACACCGCCGACCTGGTCGCCGACCTGACCGCCGCGCTGGACGCGGCCGGCGCCGCATAGCCCGCTCCGGTCACGAGTCGGGCGGCCGGGGGGTGCGGGACTGGTTCGGGTGCGGCAGGGTATGCACATCGGTCGGCTGGCGACGCCGGGATCGGGGTCCGGGGGGCCGGCCGGGGTACCCGGGAGGCGCACCATGACGAATTCCGAAGTACCGGTCGTGGTCGGGCTCGACAACGGCGGTAACAGCAACAACGCCACCGTGCTGGACGCGACCGGGCGGTTCCTGGTCGACGAGTTGGTCGAAACCCCCTGCCAGGTGCTGGAGGGGCCGGAGGCGGCGGTCGAGGCGCTGGCGGCGGCGATGGCACAGGTGCTGGCGCGCACCGGCACCCGGCCGGAGCGGGTCCGGGCCGTCGGGTTGGACACCCCGGGGCCGGCCAGCGCCACCGGGGTCATCTCGTCGAAGGGCTCGACGAACTTCTCCCAGCCGGCCTGGCGCGGCTACGACATCCGCGGCGCCCTCGAACGCCGGCTCGGCCTGCCGGTCGTCTACCACAACGACGGCAACGCGGCGGCGCTCTACGCCCACCACTCCTACTTCGGCGCCGACGCCGCGCAGCGGTCGTCGGTCTCCGCCATCGTGGGGACCGGACTCGGCGGCGGTGTGGTCGTACGCGGGCAGGTGCTGACCGGTACCGCCGGGATGGCCGGGGAACTCGGGCACGTGCACATCCCGATGTTCGGCCTGCTCGCCGAGGGGCAGCCGGTGCCGGCCTGCAACTGCGGGTTCGTCGGTGACGTGGAGAGCGTCGCCTCGCTGACCGGCATCCGGCGCAACCTGTTGCCGTACTGGCTGGGCCGGTTCGCCGGGCACCCGCTGGCCGAACTCGACCCGGTGAACGCCGCCAGGCAGGTCCGGTCGTACGGGGTGGACGGCGACCCGATGGCGCTGCGGATCTTCGAACAGCAGGCGATGGCCCTGGGCCGGCTCTTCACCATCGCCGCCAACTTCACCGACCCGGACGGGTACTTCGTCGGCGGCGGCGTGGTGGAGGCGACACCGGAGTTCCGGGACTGGTTCCTGGCCACCGTCCGGGAACACACCACGCTCCGGACCGAGCAGGCGGAACGGGCCCGGTTCGCGCTGGTGCCGGATCTCGACATGGCCGGGGCCCGGGGTGCCGCCATCGCCGCGCTGAAGCTGCTCGACGGTACGGCCGCCACCCCGCCCGTCCACTGACCGCCCTACGTTGTCGATGGTGCTGGGGGTAGTTCCGGAGGTAGGGGCAACCCGACCCTGATCGACTCAGGGTCGCGGAAGCCCGGGATCGGTCCGGGATCGCGCCGGATTCGGCGCCACGCTGGCGCGACGACGCTGGTCACATGATGTCCGGATCCCTACCGCAGCCATGGACCGCCCGACCGCTGACCCTGCTCGCGGCGCTTGGCATGTGCCTGACGGCGACCCTGGGCGTCGTGGCGCACCTCGCCCCCGACCCCGGGATGAGCCCGCTGTCGCTCACCATCAGCGACTACGCCGTGTCGAACAACGGCTGGCCGATGAACCTCGCCATCCTGATCCTCGGGGTCACCTCGCTGGCCGTACCGCTGGCGTTACGGGCCGCCCGGGTCAGGGTGGGACGCCTCGCCGAGGCGCTGCTGCTGGTCTGGTGCCTGGGGTTGATCACCTCGGCACTGGTTCCGACCGATCCGCTCGGAACGGTCGAGCTGACCACCCAGGGCTACGTGCACCGGTACGTCTCGGTCGCCGCCTTCGTCGCCCTGCCGCTCGCGGCGCTGCTGGCGATCCGCCGGCTCGCCGCCGACGTGCGCTGGCGGGACGCCGTACGCCGGTTGCGGGCGCTGGCCGTGACCAGCGTGCTCGCGCTGATCGCGCTCTACTACGTCGCGTTTCCCGGCGGCCGGGTGATGATGGGGCTGGTCGAGCGGATCCTGGTGGTGGTCGAGCTGGCCCTGCTCGCCGTGCTGGTGGCCCGGCTGCACCGGGTCGCCGGCAACCGGTCCCGGGCGGTCCCGGCCCGCTAGGAGCGCGCGTCGGGGTCCGTCCTGCTGCTAGTCGAACACCTCGAACCGGTCCAGGAGCACGCCGGTCTCGTCGGACAGGACGGCGGCCTGGAGTTCGAGCAGCGGTATCGCGTCGTTCCCGCCGCCACCCTGTTGGACGAACGGCCTGCCCACGTACGGGTTCCTGCTGGTGCCGGTGCGGTTGGGGTGGTAACGCCAGTGTGCGTCGCGGTGGCGCCGGGCGATCTCGCCGACGTACCAGATCGCTCCCTGGACGAAGTCGTCGTCCACCGGTTCGTGCAGGGCGTCCCTGGTCGGAATCCGGCGTCGTACGAGCTGCTCCAGTGTCAGCAGCGACTCCGGGCTGAAGTCCAGCTCGTCGGCCCGGCCGGTGGCGGCGGACCACTCGGGAAACCTTTCCGCACGGATGGTCAGCCAGTGCGTGAGCCAGGAGTTGGTCGGTTCGTCCAGCCTCGCTTCGGTCCGGTCCGGCACGGGGACCACCGTAGCAACACGGCGGTGCCGGACCCCTGCCGAACGGTCAGGCCCGGCAGGGGTGGTTTCGGAGCAACCGCATCGGGAGCCGGCCGCGCCATGCGGCTGGCGCGGCCGGCGGTTGGATCAGCGTCGTGGCCCGATCACCGTCAGCTCCATCGTCGGTACCTCCGCCGGGCCGACCGGCGGCCGCCGGTTCCCCCGCAGCCAGCGCGGTGCCCACCAGTTCGCCTCGCCGAGCAGCCGCATCAGGGCGGGGAGCACGAGTCCGCGGATGACGGTGGCGTCGATCAGGATTGCGGCGGCGAGGCCGACCCCGAGCTGCTTGTACTCCAGGATCGACAGGGTCGCGAAGACCGCGAAGACCGCCACCATGATGATCGCGGCGCTGCTCACCACGCCGGCGGACGAGACGATTCCGCGTTCGATGGCGTACCGGGTCGGCACGCCGTGCAGTACCGCCTCGCGGATCCGGCTGACCACGAAGACGTGGTAGTCCATCGAGAGTCCGAAGAGGATGACGAAGAGCATCAGCGGCAGCCAGGAGACGACCGCGCCGTTGCTCTGGAAGCCGAGCAGGCCCTCCGCCCAGGAGTGCTGGAACACCAGCACCAGCAGCCCGTACGACGCGGCGACGGAGAGGGCGTTGAGCAGGATCGAGGTCAGCGCCACCGGTACGGACCGGAAGCTGCCGAGCATGACCAGGAAGGTGACGGCGAGGACGAAGCCGAGGACCGACGGCAGCGAGTCCGACATCTGGTCCAGGAAGTCCTGGCTGCTGGCGGTGCGGCCGGCGACCGCGTACTCGGTGCCGGGGACCTGACCGACGGTGGCCGGCAACAGCTCGGCCCGGAGCCGGCGCAGCGTCTGGACCGCGTCGCCGCTGCCGGCTGGACCGGCCACGTACACCGAGACGAGCCGGACCAGGCCGTCGGCGGACCGCCGTACCGTGGGCTGCCGGTCGTGGGCGAAGCCGGCGGCGTCGCCCAGCCGGGCGCCGAGTTCGGTCAGCGCCCGGTCCAGTTCGGCGCCGTGCCCGGCGGCGGTGCGGATCGCGACGGTGTGGCTGGTGCCGAGATCGTTGCTGGGGAAGGCCGCCGCCAGCCGGTCGTAGCCACGGAGGATCGGGATGGAACGCGGCAGGTCCGCGGAGGTCGGCCGGGCGAGCCGCATGTCCAGGGCCGGGACGGCGAGGGCCAGCAACGCGAGTACGGCGACCAGCAGCGTCGGTGCCGGCCAGCGCAGCGCCGGCCGGAGTACCGCCGACCAGAACCGGCTCCGGCCGGCCCGTTCGATCCTGCGGCCGAGGAACGGCACCCGGGGACGGTCCACCCACCGCCCCAGCGTGACCAGTACGGCCGGCAGCACGGTCAGCGAGCCGAGCATCGCGACCCCGACCACCAGGATCGAGCCGGTCGCCATCGAGCTGAAGGTGTTGTCACCGACCAGGTAGAGCCCGGCCATCGCCACCATCACCGCCAGCCCGGAGACGAGTACCGCGTGCCCGGAGGTGGCGGCGGCGATCTCGACCGCACTGCGATGGTCCCGCCCCCGGGCCCGCTCCTCGCGCTCCCGTCGCAGGTAGAACAGGGAGTAGTCGACCCCGACCGCCATGCCGATCAGCAGGATGATGCTGTTCACCAGTTCTCCGGCGGGGAAGACGTGCGACGCGAAGGCGGCCAGCCCGAACGCGGCGGCGACCGCCGAGAGCGCCAGCAGCACGGGTACCCCCGCCGCGATCAGCGCGCCGAAGCTGACCACCAGGATGCCCAGCGCCACCGGCACGCTGATCAGTTCGGCCCGCAGGAAGTCCGCGCCCAGCGTCTCGGTCAGGGCCTTGCCGAGCGAGGCGGTCCCGATCTGCTCGATCCGCAGGTCCGGAAACTCCCGCTGGATCTCGGCGGTGCTGGCCAGCAGCGCCGGCACCTGCCGTTCGGCGGCGTCCGCCTCCCCGTCGGGCGGGTCGGCGAGCACCACCTCGACCAGCACTGCGGTGCGGTCCGGCGCGTGCAGCGGCGCCCGCACCTCCGCGACCTCCGGCAGGGTACGCATCCGGGCGCCGACCTCGGCCGCCGCCGCATCGGCCCGGTCCCGGTCGAGCGGACCGGTCAACGGCGTGATCAGGACGTTCTCCGTCACGGGCGGCTCGGCGAACTGGCCGGCCCGCTCGATCCGGTCGGCCCGGGCCAGTTCACCGTGCAGGCTGTTCGCCCCGGTTGCCGGTACGGTGCCGACGGCGGATCCTCCGACGACACAGGCGGCGACGAAGAGCAGCCAGCCGAGGATGGCGAGCCGCGGGCGGGTGGCGCTCCACCGGCCGATCCGCACGCTCAGGGGAATACGTTTCACAGGCCGGAGTCCTCAATGCTGTCGGGTGATCCAGGACCCGTCTCGGGTCTGCTCCGACGTTAGGAATCCGGCCCGGGGGCCACCATGAGGCGCACCATCCGCCCCGGGACGGCCGGCCGCAGTCCGGCAACTGCGGCAGACCACACCCTGCCGGTCGGCGGTCTGTTCCGTGCTGACGAACGAGGCGGTTCGGCCGAGCGCGGGCCGATCGTCGCTCCGTCAGTCGACGGGGTAGCGGGCCTGGAAGTCGAGGCGCGCGTCGGCGTCCTCGGCGATCCGGCTCAGTACGTCGTCGAGGGCCAGGAACGCGGCCCAGCGCTGCTGGCCACCGACGGCGGTCAGCCGGTCCACGACCCGGTCTTCGAGGTCGGCTTCGCGTCGACCCTTCCAGACCTTGTCGGCGAGGCTGACCAGCAACTCCTCGGTCGTCGTCCCGGGGGAGTCCCAGCGGGCGTGGCTGGCGGCGAACCGGGCCAGGGCCGGCTGGACTCCGTACCCGATCAGGAGTTCGCGCCCGGCGGGCTCGTGTCGCGACCCGGGCCCGGAGAGTTCCTCGGGATGGCGGGTCTTGCCGATGTCGTGGGTGGCCGCGCCGAAGCGCACCTCCCGGTGCTCGACGGTGAGGTCGGGATATTCCTGGCCGAGCCAGTCGAGCAACTGGGCCGCGACGTCGTGCACCGCGCGCAGGTGCGCGGCCAGTCGGGCCGGGGCGTTCGACGTGATCAGCAGCTCGACGGCCTCCGGCGGGAGCGGCCGCAGCGGCGGCGGGCCGGGGTCGGCGAGGGCGCGGTGCAGGGCGGCGGTCACGACGGTCAAGGGTAACCAGCTGACCGCCACGCCCCCTGACCGCCGACCCGGACCGGCGGAGCAGGGGGCGTGGGGCACCGGAGCTGGGCGGGCCGAGCTTTGCCGGGGGGACGCAGCTCGGTGACCGCCGACCTCCCCCCAGGTCAGGGGAGAACGGGGGAGGCGTGCAGCGCGGTGGTGAATGCGGTCCAGGCGGTCGGTGCGAAGATCAGCACCGGCCCGGTGGTGTCCTTGGAGTCGCGGACGGCCACGACGTCGTCGGCGGCCCCGGCGAGCAGGGCGAACTCGACACAGGCGCCCTGGTCTCCGCTGTGGCTGCTCTTGCGCCAGGGTGCCCTGCCGAGCAGGTCGGTCGTCTCCGGTGACATGTCACAGTCCTTTCAGGAGGCGGTTGATGGTGTCGCGGCTTTCCGCGGGACTCAGTGCGACGGCCCGCAGGTGTTCCATGATCTTCGTGCAGGTGCGCAGCTCGTGCGGCCGGTCGAGGATCAGCTGCCCGGCGACGGTCTCCACCGAGGCGAGGATCGGATCCTCCGGGTCGGCGAACTCGAGCAGGTGCAGCGAGCCACGGGTACCCCGGTGGTAGCCCGCCCTGAGCGGGATGACCTGGACGGTCACGTTCGGCAGCTCGGACATCTTGAGCAGGCTCTTGAGCTGGGCTGCCATCACGGCCTCCCCGCCGACCGGGCGGAGCAGGGCGCCCTCGTCGACGATGGCCTCGTAGATCGGGGGGTCGCTCTCCTTCAGCCTCTCCTGCCGGCCGATCCGGATCTGCACCCGCTGCTCCACCTCCTCGTCGCCGAGGGTGTGCGGGCCGCCGCGCATGATCGCCCGGATGTACTCCGTGGTCTGGAGCAGTCCCGGCACGACCGATGGCTCGAAGTTCGCGATCGCGGTGGCCTCGGCCTCGACCGCTATGAAGTCGATGGTGCGGCGGTCCAGGATGTAGGAGTACGGAACCCACCAACCCTGCTTCCTGGCCTCCTTGGCGAGCGCCACCATGTCCTCCAGTTCGCTCTCCGGCCGCTTGTAGAGGGTGAGCAGGGCGCGTACCGAGGCCGGGCTGACCATCGTCTGCGCGTTCTCGTACCGCGAGAGCGTGCTGCGGGTGCTGTTGATCTCGTCGGCGGCCTGTTCGAGGGTGAGCCCGGCTGCCTCGCGGGCGTGGCGCAGGGCGATGCCGAGGCGGCGGGCGCGGAACGACTTCGGAGCCATGCATCGATCCTGTCACATGGAACCGGGAATGCGTGCATGAGAGAAGGTACGTGAGAGTTGCATTCACGCGTTCACAACTGGCAATCTGTCATCACGTCCTCACCGCCGGTGGTCGTGTCGACGGTGGCTGTGGGTGACCGAAGGGGAATGAGGCGCACGGCGATCGGACCTTCCCGTACCCGATCGCCGTGTCCCTCCCGCCAGCAAGCGGACCTGGAGGTGACAGATGACCGCGACCCCGTGCTGGCCTCGGGTCTCCCGATGCCGCTGGTGTGCGCGACCAGTGTTGCGGGACAACGAGGGCGCGTGGATCCACGCCGACCTGGCCTACGTGTGCCGGGACCGGTGGGGTGGGCTGGCCGGCACGACGGCCGAGCCGGAGGCGGCTCGTCGTGGCCTCTGACCGGCACGGACTTCGGCGTGGCCGCGGGCAGCGCAGCCAACCGCGATGGTGGCGCAGCCATCCGCGATGGTGGCCGGGGCGGTCACGGTGACCCGGTTCCTCGTGGTGCTCACCGACGTGCGGCCGCTGACCAAGGAGGGCCGGGACGAGCGGATCGAGCCGGAGCGGCGCCGCCAGGTCGTCGGCGCCACCAGCAGGGAGGCCGCGGACCGGATCGCCGCCGCCTTCGCGGCACTGGGCATGGTGCGGGCGGGCCGGCAGCGGGTCAAGGTACTCGCGGTCGGCCGACGGCGATCACTGGCCGGCTGAGCCACCGACCGACCGCCGGTCAGGTGCCGGAGGTGCGGCGGCGGAGCCGGAACCAGTAGCGGCGGACCAGCAGACCCACCTCGACGGCGGCCCGGCTGCGCCACCGGATGATCAGTGTCACCAGCGGCACGACCAGCGCCGCCCCGCCGACGACCTCGACCGCGGTCGGCGGATACGGGCCGAGCGTGATCAGCAGCATCCCGAGCAGCACGGCGACGAGTCGCAGCGGTGCGGTGACGAAGGAGATCCGGTAGCGGTTCGCCAGGACCAGCGCGCGGATCGGCGCGGCGAGCCGGCCGAACCGCCAGCGCAGCAGCGCGAAGACGCCAGCCGCACCGGCCAGCGCCACCAGTACCCCGCTGGCCGCTGCCACCGGTCGGGGGTCGATCACATCCTGCAAGGTCCCCACCAGGAGGGTGACGAGCAGGAGTACGACACAGCCGAGATCGGTCAGGAGCCAGAGCGCCCGGCGCGCGTTCCGGGTGGCGGCCTGGATCGCGACCGGATCGGTGGGTACCGTCTGGAGCATCCCGGCCATCACCGGCGCGGCGCGCACCGCCCGGCCCCGATCGCTGTCCAGTGTGGCCAGCGCGTGCAGGGCCTGCGGGTCGTCGGGGGCGAGCCGCAGCGCCTCCAGGTACGCCGCCCGGGCCCGCCCGAACTCGGCCATCCGGCGCTGGACCCTGCCCTCGGTGACGTGTGCCCAGACACTCTGCGGGTCGAGTTCCCTGGCCCGTCTGGTCGCGGCCAGCGCGGCGAGCACCGTGCGGGTACCGCGACCGCGCAGCAGTGCCTCGGCCCGGGCGAGTTCGCTGCGGGCGTCGTCCGGATCGAGGGTACGGGCCAGCTCGGCGGCGGTGAGCGCCTCGGGAATCCGGCCCAGCTGGCGCAGCGCCAGCGAGCGGTTGCGCTGCACCTGCGGACTGGCCGGGAGGAGCCGGGCCGCCATGTCGAGCACGGTCAGCATGTCCCCCCAGCGGCCCTCCCGCTGGTAGCAGTAGCCGAGCACCTGTAGCGCGTAGCTGTCGGCCGGGTCAACCCGGAGCGCCTCCGCGATCAGCGGGTACGCCGCCCTGACCCGGCCGATCTGGGCGAGGTGCAACGCCCGCTCCAGCACCGACGTCCCGGGGCCGGCACCCGGGCCGGCTCCGGCCGCACCCTCCCCGGTGTCGACCCCGGCGGTCATCAGAGCAGCTTCCGCCGCTTCAGATAGCCGACGAGGTCGTCGTACATGCCGCCCTCGTTGGCGAACATCGCCACGTTGCGGGCGGTGGCGAACCACGGCTTGGTGGAGGGGCGGATGTCCTTGAGCGCCCGGTCGAAGTCGCGCTGCTCGATCATCCGTACCTCGCCGCGCCGGATCGAGTCGGCCATCGCGTACTCGGCGGCGGACTCGCACAGGTGCGCCAGGTCGGCGCCGGAGAAGTCGTCGGTGGCGGCGACGATCCGGCGTACGTCGATGTTGGCGATCGGCCGTTCCCGCAGGTGGTACTCGAGGATCGAGGTCCGGGCCGGCGCGTCCGGCGGGAGTACCAGGACCACCCGGTCGAGGCGCCCGGGGCGGCGCAGCGCCGGGTCCACGTCCCACGGTGTGTTGGTGGCGGCCAGCACGAAGACGCCCTCGTTGTTGCCCTCCACGCCGTCGAGTTCGGCGAGCAGCTGGTTGCCGATCGTCCGCATCCCGCTGGAGGTGACCTTGGAGCGCTTGTGCCCGAGCGCGTCGACCTCGTCGAGGAAGAGTACGCAGGGCGCGCTGCGCCGGGCCGTCTGGAACAGCTCGTGCAGGTTGCGTTCGGAGTTGCCGATCCACATGTCCAGGACGTCCACGATGGAGAGCGAGATGAACTTGGCACCCATCTCGCCCGCGATCGCCTTGGCCAGGAACGTCTTGCCGCAACCGGGCGGGCCGTACAGCATCAGGCCGCCGCGCAGGCTCTTGCCGTACAGCTTGCGCAGTTCCGGGTTGCGCAGCGGGCCGAGGAAGGCCAGCTCCAACCGCTCCTTGACCTCGTTCATCCCGCCCACGTCACCGAGCCGGATCGTGGAGACCTCGACGTCGAACATCCGGTCGGCGTCCCCGGTCACCGGCTCGGGCTCGTCTCCGGCCGGTGAGAAGCGCGGCGGCACGACGTCGGCGAGTTCCCGTTCGTAGGCAGCGAGCGGATCGTCGCCCGACTGGCCCGGTGTGCCCGGCCGGCCGGGGTGCGGCGGATCGGCTGCCGGCCCGGTGCCGCCCACCGCTCCGGCGGCGGCGTCCGGACCGGCCGCCGCCCCCGGCGAGGCCGTATCGGAGACGGGCGTACCGGAGACCGGCCTGCCGGCGGCGGGCGCGGGTGCGCCGCCGCCCAGGGCCCGCTGCATCAGCGCCTGTGCCTGGGGATCGGCGGGGTTACGGGCGAGGGCCTGCCCGACGTGCGCGATCGCCTCGGCGGGACGTCCGGCGTCGAGGAGCAGCCCGGCGAGGTGCAGCCGCAGCGGGACGTCGTCCGGGCTCGCCCCGACCGCCGCGCTCAGGCTGTCGATAACCGAATCGGAAGTCACAAGACGAGCAGCCTAGACGGCGCCCGTCATCGCGGCGACACACCCGCAACTCCGGTCCCTGCCAACCCGCACGGGTCGGTACGCCACCAGTTACCCGTTGTGCTCGGCACGTTCACCCCGGTGAAGGTTTCCCGGCGGTGAAAAGGGGTGTGGACCCGGGAGTTGGCCACGCAGAGTAGGGTCACCCGGTGAGCGCACGAGGAGCGACGGCAGCACCGTTGGGTCTCCCACCGGGCGGGCACCGTCGGTCAGGATGGAATGCTGTCACGGTTCGACCGGAGTCGAGTCGGTCCGTGGCCCCCTCGGGCGGCGACCGCGACCAGCGATGACAGCGATCAGCGGTGACGTGAGCGCCAGCGGTGACGCGAACGCCAGCGGTGACGTGAGCGACAGCGGTGACGGGAAACGACAGCGGTGACGCGAACGAAAGGTGACCGGAGTGACCACCCCAGGCAAGACCCGTGTGGCCCTCGTCTTCGGCGGCCGCAGCACGGAACACGCCATCTCCTGCGTCAGCGCCGGCAGCATCCTCGCCGCCCTCGACCCGGACGAATTCGACGTGGTCCCGGTGGGCATCACCCGGGCCGGTCAATGGGTGCTGACCGACGGTGATCCGACCCAGTTCGCCATCACCGACCGGCGACTGCCGGAGATCACCGCCGCCGCCGGATCGACCGTGGTGTTGCCGGCCGACCCGACCGGCGACGGCCTGATGGTGCTGGACCCGGCCCAGGGGCCCCAGGCACTAGCCGGGGTCGACGTGGTCTTCCCGGCGCTGCACGGCGCGTACGGCGAGGACGGCACCATCCAGGGACTGCTGGAGATGGCCGGCATCCCGTACGTCGGCGCCAACGTCTTCGCCTCGGCGGCGGCGATGGACAAGGAGTTCACCAAGAAGCTGGCGATCGCCGAGGGCATTCCGGTGGGGCCGTACGTGGTGCTGCGCAGCGGGGTCAGCCTGACCGAGGAGGACAAGGAGCGGCTCGGGCTGCCCGTCTTCGTCAAGCCGTCCCGGGCGGGTTCGTCGGTCGGGATCAGCAAGGTCTCCGACTGGGCCGACCTCGACGAAGCCGTCGCGCTGGCTCGGCAGGTCGACCCGAAGGTGCTGGTCGAGGCCGCGATCGTCGGCCGGGAGATCGAGTGCGGGGTGCTGGAGGCCGAGGCCGGTGGCGGCCCGGAGGCGTCACTGCTGGCCGAGATCCGGGTGGCCGAGCACGACTTCTACGACTTCGAGGCAAAATACCTCGACGCCAGCGACTACGACATCCCGGCCGAGCTGCCGGACCGGGTGACCCGGCAGGTGCAGGAGTACGCCTGCCGTACGTTCAGCGCGCTGGACTGCGCCGGTCTGGCCCGGGTCGACTTCTTCGTCACACCGGAACTGGACGTCTACCTCAACGAGATCAACACCATGCCGGGGTTCACCCCCACCTCGATGTTCCCGCAGATGTGGGCGGCGACCGGGCTGGAGTACCCCAAGCTGGTGAACCGGCTGATCCGGACCGCGTTGCGTCGAGGCACCGGTCTGCATTGACCAGCGTCTGTTCGCCGCCCGGCCCGGGGCGGCCGGATCGTGGCGGTGGTCAGCCCCCGGTGCAGCCGCTGGGAATCTGCGGCAGCGACGGCACGGAGGCGACCAGGGACTCCGACACCGGTGCCGCCCACTGCACCGTCTGCTCCTGCCCCGCCGGCACGCTGAGCCGGACCGGCACCTCACGGTCCACAGTGGTCAGCACCAGGCCGCCGTCGCGGTGTTCGGTGAGCCAGCAGACGTTGTTGACCATCCACAGGTCGGGTACGTCCGGAACGGCCGGGGCGGCGACGCCGCAGGCGAGGGTGATGGCCGGGTCGCCGTACGCGGCGTTCTGCTCCGGGCCGGCGGTGACCGGTCGCTGGCCGAGGCTGCGGAGGGTGGCCGGCAGCCGCGACAACAGGGCCCGGCAGACCGTCGCCGGCCGCTCGGCCAGGACCGGGGCGGCCATCTGCACCGGCGTGGTCGCCTGCGGTGCCGCCGAGGTCGGCGTCGGCGCGGGCTTCGCGACCGGATCCGGGCTGAGCTGGCCGAAGACCAGCACCGCGACGAGGGCGGTCAGCGGCAGGGCGACCACTGTCGCCCAGAGCGCCGCCTGCCGGGTGGTCCGGTCGCGTCCGGCCTCGGCCGGCCGGTCCGCCGTCCCGCTGGTCGCCGCCTCCGGCTCGCTGGGTTTGGTGCTCGGTGCCATCTACAACCGGACCACGGAGCAGGTCAGCGTGCGGGTGATGCCGGGCACCAACTGCACCTTGCTGACGATCATTTTGCCCAGCTCGTCGACGGTGTGTGCCTCGGTGAGCACGACCACGTCGTACGGGCCGGTGACGGCGTCGACGCGGACGACTCCGGGAATATCCGAGATGTGCGCGGCCACGTCACGTGCCCTTCCGACCTCAGTCTGGATGAGGATGTACGCCTGGACCACGACCCGCCTCCCGTCCGCCGCCGAGCGGCTAGACCGTGAAAATACCGTACGGAGCAGGTCGGATCCCGATCGGTGGTCGGAGGAGACACGATGAGCGATCGAATCGGCCGGCTGGGTGTGGGCGCGGCACCGGCTCCGGGGGTACCCGCAGACCGGTGGCCGCGACCGGCGACGGGCCCGGCCGGTCCGGCTGCCGAGCGTGCCCGGAGGTCGGTGTGAGCGTCGCGCGGGCCGGCGAGTTCGGCCTGATCGCCCGGGTCACCGCCCGGCTGGGCAGCGGGCACGCCACGCTGCTCGGCCCCGGCGACGACGCGGCGGTGGTGCACGCACCCGACGGCCGGGTGGTCGCCTCCACGGACGTACTCGTCGAGGGTCGGCACTTCCGCCGGGATTGGGCGAGCGCGGTGGACATCGGGCATCGGGCCGCCGCGGCGAACCTGGCCGACGTGGCGGCGATGGGCGCGGTGCCGACCGCGCTGCTCGTCGCGCTCTGCATGCCGCCCGACCTGGAGGCGCGGTGGGCGGAGGAACTCGCCGACGGTCTGGCGGCGGAGGCGGCCCGGGTCGGGGCGAGCGTGGTCGGCGGGGACATGTCGGCCAGCCCCACCCTGACCATCGCGGTGACCGCCCTCGGCGACCTGGGCGGGCAGGCCCCGGTGGTGCGCAGCGGGGCGCGGGCCGGCGACGTCGTCGCGCTCGCCGGCCGGCTCGGCTACGCCGCCGCCGGCTACACCGTGCTGTCGCGCGGATTCCGCACCCCGAAGGTACTGGTCGAGGCGTACCGGCGGCCCGAGGTGCCGTACGCGGCGGGGCCGTCGGCGGCCCGGTTCGGCGCCACGGCCATGATCGACGTCTCGGACGGGCTGCTGGCCGACCTCGGCCACGTGGCGACGGCCAGCCGGGTCGGCATCGACCTGCTCGGCGGCGCGTTCGAGGTGCCGGAGCAGATGCGGGACGCCGCGCACGCGCTCGGGGTGGATCCGCTGGCCTGGGTTCTCGGCGGTGGCGACGACCACGCGCTGGTGGCGACGTTTCCGGAGGACCTGCCGCTGCCGGGCGGTTTCCGGCTGATCGGGCACGTCGTGCACGGCGCCGGGGTGACCGTGGACGGGCGGGCCTACAAGGGATCGGGTGGCTGGGACCACTTCCGCTGACCGGCTCCGATCGCGCCGCCCGGTGCGCCGACGCCTGTGTCGGTGATCACGCCAGGGGCCGATCGGTAAGGGGCGGGCGCGGGTCGTACCCTTCACCGGGTGAGTGAGCTGGACATCCGCGTCGTTCCCTACGACTCCCCGGTCGCCCGAGAGATGATCGACGCCGCGCTGGCCGACCTGGCGCAGCGGTACGGCGGCGGGGGCGACGAGACCCCCGTGGCGGCGACCGAGTTCGAGCCGCCCGCCGGGGCGTTCCTGGTGGCGTACCTGGGCGAGGTGCCGGTCGGCTGCGCCGGTTGGCGTACCCACGGCGGCACCGGCGACGTCGCCGAACTCAAGCGGATGTACGTCTCTCCGGCGGCTCGCGGTCGCGGCGTGGCCCGCCGGGTGCTGTCGGCGGTCGAGGGCTCCGCCCGGGAGTACGGGCGGAGCCGGCTGATCCTGGAGTGCGGCGACCGGCAACCCGAGGCGATCGCCCTCTACCAGGGCAGCGGCTACCAGCGGATTCCGGACTTCGGCTACTACCGGAACGAACCGGGAGTCCTCTCGTTCGGCCGCCCGCTCTGATCGCTCGGTCACCCGCTCTGATCGTTCGGTCGCCCGCTCTGATCGTTCGGTGGCGCGCCGTGACCTCGCACGGCAGCGGCCGGTACACACAGCGACAGCCGCCGGAGCGCTGCTCCGGCGGCTGTCTGTGCTTCAGGGTCTGCCCAGGATCGGGTCAGGCGCGGGCGACCTTGCCGGCCTTGATGCACGAGGTGCAGACCTTGAGCTTGCGGGTCGTGCCGCCACCCGCCGGGGTACGCACCGACTGGATGTTGGGGTTCCAGCGACGGTTGGTCCGCCGGTGCGAGTGGGACACGTTGTGGCCGAAGCCAGGCCCCTTGCCACAGATGTCGCACACGCTAGCCACGGGATACTCCTGGGATTGATCGTCGTCAGGTTGCCGGCAGGGTGCTGCCCGGGCAACCTGGCCAGGGTACCCGATACGTCGGTCGCCGTGCGAATCGGCTCCACCGGTCCCGACCGGCCGCCGCGCGCCGCCCCGGAGGCGCCGGGAATCGCGGCCGGGCCGCTGCCCGGTGCCCGCGGCGGTGCGGCGGTGCCAGCGAGGCGTCAGGGTACGCCAGTAGGCTTCTGGCCGTGCTGGAGACCCTCGACGCCGCGGCCCTGCGCCGATGGTGTGCGGGCGGGTTGGCCGCGCTCAGGCGGCACCAGGACGAGATCAACCAGCTCAACGTCTATCCGGTTCCCGACGGCGACACCGGCACCAACCTGGTGCTCACGATGACCTCCGCCGAGCAGGCGCTGCGGATGGCGCGGGACGATCCGGGCGTTCAGGGACAGCCGGCGCACGTCCGGGTGCTGCGGCTGCTGGCCCGGGGCGCGCTGCTGGGCGCCCGGGGCAACTCGGGAGTGATCGTCTCGCAGATCCTGCGCGGTCTGGCCGACGCCCTCGCCGGCACCCCGGAGGTCCGCGGCCGGGCGCTCGCGGCAGCGCTGCGGGCGGCCAGCACGGCGGCGTACGGCGCGGTCGCCGAGCCGGTCGAGGGGACGCTGCTCACCGTCGCGGCCGCCGCCGCGACCGCCGCCGAGCGGGCCGGCACCGACGATCTCGCGGCGGTGACCCGGGCCGCCGCGACCGCCGCCGACGAGGCGCTGGCGCGTACCCCGGAGCAGTTGCCGGCGCTGGCCCGGGCCGGTGTCGTGGACGCGGGCGGACGCGGCTTCTGCGTCCTGCTGGACGCACTGGTCGAGGTGGTCACCGGTGCCGCACCGGAGCGGCCGGAGTCCGCACCGGCACCGCCGCGCCGGCCGCTGGCGGCCGCCCGGGAGACCGGCTCGACCGAGTACGCCTACGAGGTGCAGTTCCTGCTCGACGCCGACCTTCCGGCCGTACGCCGGCTGCGGGCCGAACTCGCCCGGCTGGGCGACTCGCTGGTGGTCGTCGGGGACGAGGCGGATCCCACCGGCACCTCGACCTGGAACGTGCACGTACACGTCAACGACGTCGGGGCGGCGATCGAGGCCGGCGTGGTGGCCGGCCGGCCGTACCAGATCTCGGTCACCCGGTTCGAGGACCAGCTCCCGGAGCCGGCCCCGGCGGAGCCCTCCGGGCCGGACGCACCGGAACGGGCGGCGGTGGTGGTGGCGTCCGGTCCCGGCCTGGCCGCGATCTTCGCGGCCGAGGGTGCGACCGTGGTGGACGGCAACCCGTCCGCCGGAGAGCTGCTCGCGGCGGTCCGGTCGACCGGCGCGTCCCGGGTGGTGGTGCTGCCGAACGACCCGAACGCCCAGGCGGTGGCCCGGGTGGCGGCGGAGGAGGCGCAGCAGTTCGGGATATCGGTGAGCGTGGTGCCGACCCGCTCCCCGGTGCAGGCGCTGGCCGCGCTCGCGGTCCGGGATCCGGCCCGCCGGTTCGCCGACGACGTGATCGCGATGGCCGAGGCGGCCGGCGCCTGCCGGTACGCCGAGGTCTGCCACGCCTCCCGGGAGGCGCTGACGGTGGCCGGCCGCTGCCAGCCGGGCGACGTGCTCGGGCTGGTGGACGGCGAGGTGCACCTGATCGGCGGCGAGCTGGTGCAGACCTGCGCGGCGCTGCTCGACCGGCTGCTCGGCGGCGGCGGTGAGCTGGTCACCCTGCTGCTCGGCGCCGACGCCCCGGAGGGTCTGGCCGAGGTCCTCCGGGCCCACCTGGCCCGGCGCTGGCCCTTCGTCGAGGTGCACCACTACTCCGGCGGCCAGCCGTTCTATCCCTTGCTGGTGGGAGTCGAATGACGCTGCCGGGGAAGCCGGACGAGCGTGCCGGGAGGATCGGGTGACGGCGGTGGTGGGGGCAGGATGAGAGTGCTCGTGGGGGACCGATGACAGCGAACCGACCGACCCCGGCCGGCGCGGAAGCGACCTCGGCCGACCTGGAGACGCCGCTGCGCAAGCTGGTCGGCGAGAAGACCGCGAAGGCGCTCGCCAGCCATCTCGACCTGCACACGGCCGGCGATCTGCTCTACCACTTCCCGCGCCGCTACGACGAGCGGGGCGAGCACACCGACATCCGCTCCCTGGAGGTGGGGGAGCAGGTCACCGTGCTCGGCCAGGTGCAGCGTACGGCGGTCCGGCCGATGCGCCAGCGCCGGGGAAACCTGCTGGAGGTGACCGTCGGGGACGGCTCCGGCGGAGTACTCACGCTCACCTTCTTCGGCAACCAGGCGTGGCGGGAGCGGGACCTCAAACCCGGCCGCTGGGGCATGTTCGCCGGCAAGGTCACCGAGTTCCGGGGCAAGCGCCAGCTCAACGGCCCGGAATACGTCCTGCTCGGCGACGGCAGCGGCGGCGCCGAACCCGGCACCGGCGAGGTGGGCGAGGAGATCGAGGAGTTCGCCGGTGCGCTGATCCCGGTCTACCCGGCCGCGGCGGCGGTGCCGACCTGGGTGATCGCCCGCTGCGTCCGGGTGGTGCTGGACACCGTCACCCCGCCGGAGGACCCGCTGCCGGCGACGCTGCGGGCCACCCGCAACCTGGTCGGGCTCGGCACCGCGCTGCGCGAGATCCACCGGCCGGCGAGCAAGGAGGAGCTGTACCGGGCCCGGCACCGGTTGAAGTGGGACGAGGCGTTCGCGCTGCAACTGACCCTGGTGCAGCGCAAGCACCGGGCGGCTGCCTGGCCGGCCAGGCCCCGGCCGCGCCGCGAGGGCGGGCTGCTGACCGCCTTCGACGCCCGGCTGCCGTACGAGCTGACCGCCGGGCAACGCGCGGTCGGCGAGGAGGTCGCGGCCGACCTCGGCACCGCGCATCCGATGCACCGGCTGCTCCAGGGCGAGGTCGGCTCCGGCAAGACCGTCTGCGCACTGCGCGCGATGCTCCAGGTGGTCGACGCGGGTGGCCAGGCCGCGCTGCTGGCCCCGACCGAGGTACTCGCGGCGCAGCACTACCGGGGCATGCTCGACCTGCTCGGCCCGCTCGGTCGACGTGGCGAGCTGGACGGTGACCCGGACGGCACCCGGCTGGCCCTGGTCACCGGCTCGCTCGGCGCGGCGGCCCGGCGGCGTGCCCTGGAGACCGTCGCCGCCGGGGAGGCCGGAATCGTGGTCGGCACCCACGCCCTGCTCTACGAGGGCGTCGACTTCGCCGACCTCGGGCTGGTGGTGGTGGACGAGCAGCACCGGTTCGGTGTCGAGCAGCGGGACGCGCTGCGGGCCAAGGCCGAGCAGCCGCCGCACGTGCTGGTGATGACGGCGACACCGATCCCGCGCACCGTGGCGATGACCGTCTACGGCGACCTGGAGATCTCCACCCTCTCCCAGTTGCCGCGCGGCCGGTCGCCGATCGCCTCGCACGTCGTACCGGCGGCGGAGAAGCCGGCCTATCTGGACCGGGCCTGGCGCCGGCTGCGCGAGGAGGTCGCCGCCGGCCACCAGGCGTACGTCGTCTGCCCGCGCATCGGCGACCAGGCGGCGACCGCCGAGGAGGTCGGTGCGGTCGGCGAGGACGGCCGGCGTCCCCCGCTGGCGGTGGCCGAGGTGGCCCCACTGCTCGCCGAGGGCCCGCTGCACGGGCTGCGGATCGGCGTACTGCACGGCCGGCTGCCGGCCGACGAGAAGGACACGGTGATGCGGACCTTCGCGGCCGGCGACCTGGACGTACTGGTGGCGACGACGGTGATCGAGGTCGGGGTCGACGTGCCGAACGCGACCGTGATGATCGTGCTCGACGCGGACCGGTTCGGGGTCTCCCAACTGCACCAGTTGCGGGGGCGGGTGGGCCGGGGTTCGGCGGCCGGGCTCTGCCTGCTGGTCACCGAGGCCGTCGAGGAGTCGCCGGCCCGGGAGCGGCTGGACGCGGTCGCCTCCACCACCGACGGGTTCCGGCTGGCCGAACTCGACCTGGAACAGCGGCGGGAGGGGGACGTGCTCGGGGCGACCCAGTCGGGCCGGCGCTCGCACCTGCGGCTGCTCTCGCTGCTGCGGGACGCCGAACTGATCCGGGACGCCCGGGTCGAGGCGATCGCCCTGGTCGAGGAGGATCCGGAGCTGGACCGGCATCCGGCGTTGGCTGCCTCGGTCGCCGCCCTGGTCGACGAGGAACGCGCCGAGTACCTGGAGAAGGGCTGACGGTCAGCCGCTCGCGATCCGTCTGGGGGACCGATGCCGGCCGACGCGTACGGCGAGACGCACCCCGCCGCGCCGTGTGGTCGGTGTCGCTAGATCCCTGTTGCCCTCTCGGTGGTGACCCTACGGCCGCCGAGCCAGCTCGCTGACAAAGGCGCGCCAGGCGGTCGGTCCAAAGGTGAGGGTGCCGCCGTCACGGTCCTTGGTGTCGCGGACCAGGACGACGCCGGGCAGGTTGTCGGCGACTTCGACGCAGGAACCGCCGTTGTTGCCGCTGCGCGTGCTCTTCCGCCACTGAGCCCCGGTCACGTCCATGACTGTGCCACTTCCCTAAGGAGGTCCAGGGACTGCTCCTCCGAGAGGGCCTTCCCCCGGATGCGTTCCCATCGTCGGGCAAGCGTAGCAATGTCGGCGGTCCCGTCCACGATCTGCGCACGGACCTGACTGTCGACGTGCGCCGCGCGCAGGCCGTCGGGAAGGTCCGCGAGGATGAACGGCCCGCCGAGCCGGGATACCTGCCGACGCCGGCCGGCACGATGTGCACCTGGACGGCGGGGAGATCTGCGCAGGCGATAATCCGTTCCACCTGCTCGCGCATCAAGGCTTTGTTGCCGTTCACGTGCCGGTGCAGGACCGATTCGTCCATCACCGCGACGAAGAGCGGTGGCCGGTCGCGCTGGAGGATTGCCTGCCGGCCGATCCGGGAGGAGACGAGCCGATCGGTCTCGTCGGCGGTCAGTGACTCGCCCGCCAGGGTCGCCCGCGCGTACGCCTCGGTCTGGAGTAGGCCGGGAACCCACGCCAGTTCGTACCACCGCAGTGCGGTCGCCTCGCGCTCCCATTCGATCCAGCCGCGCAACCATACGGGTTCCCGCCTCTTCAAGACGTCCGGCCAAAGGTCCATTACGTCCCGGCCGACCAGTTCGGCGAACTTGGACCGGTGCCGGGTCTGCGGTATCCGTCCGTGCGTCACCCATCGCGCTGCCGTCTTCGGGTCTACACCGATTTTTCCTGCTGACGATTCAGCGGTTTGGCCGCTCTCGACCATCGCTCGCTGGAACTCGCGGTTCATACCGCCTCCAAAGCGGACGTGCCAAAGGTCAGAAGTACGAATCGAAGCGCGGTGTGATTATCCAGTGACAGCGCGCACGCTCACAAGCAGGCGCTCCCGCCCCGATCACCACAGTTCGGGGAGGACGGCAGAGGCCGCTCACGAGCGTCGTTCGACGACGACGAGTCACCACGTCGCCCATTCCACTCAAGGGAGGCAACATGATCTTTTCCCGTAGGCCGCGCGCCACCCACCGCAGGGATTGGCGGCGACTTTGGCGGTACTGCCGTCGCGGCTATCGCTGGCGCTGTCCCGACTCCACAGTGCTGGTCCCGATGCCGTACGCACCGACGGTCCCGCCGCTTACCACTGCGCAGTATCGGGTTGCCGCTCGTGCTCAGGCTGCTGTCGCGGTGTCCCCGGCTGGTCCGCACCCGTCGAGTCGTCCCCGGGTTCGGGACAGTCGCCAGTGGCTTCCGAGATCGCTGCCCGGCAGGAAACAGGTTGGCGGGTTGGGTAGGCCGGATTCAGTCCAGGAGCGCCGTGCCGGGTGCCCCGAGCGCGTCGTTCGGGGATAGCGGTGATCGGCCCGGAGGAACGCTGGCGCGTGCACACCCCCGTACGCCGCTCCTACCGCTGCCGAGCCTGCGGCTGCAACTGGCCCTGTCAGCCAGCCCGGTTGGCGCTGCTGACCTCGTTCCGAGGTGACCGGCTGGGGTTGATGGTCTATCTCGGCGCCCACCTGGCCCGCGCCATGCAGGAGCTTCCCGACGTGCATCCGGCGCTGCTGGCAGGTCAGCTCCTGTACTGGGTACCTCGACGTTGACGGCCCCATCCGGCAACCCCTGTCCGAGTACCCGGAAAGACGCTGAGGGCGCGCCGACCGTTTCCGGTCGACGCGCCCTCAGGCGGTTGGTTCAGTTGGTGCGGTCGCTACCGATCAGGCGGTGAAGGTCACCCGACGGCGGCGGGCCACGATGTAGAGCACCACACCGGCGGCGAGCAGCAGCACCGCGCCACCCGCGATGCCACCGGCAGCGGCACCGGTCAGCGGCAGCTCGCCACCACCGCCGCCACCGCAGTCCTCGGGCTGCTCGTAGACGATCGGCTCGCCCTCAAGGCCCTCACCACTGGGGGTGACGGTCAGGCCCTCTTCGGCCGGGAACTTCACGCTGCCGGTCTCGCCAGGGGCCACGGTCAGGGTCTTGGCCTCGCCCTTGTTGGGGGTGAGGACGACGCTGATCTCCGCGTCGGTGGTGTTCTCGAGCGTGATGATCAGCTCGTCACAGGTGGACTCGTAGGTGCCCACCGGCTCGACCGGCTCCGGGGTGACCGTCGGGGTCGGCTCCGGGGTGGGGGTGGTCGACGGGGTCGGCTCCGGGGTCGGCGTCGCGGACGGCGTCGGCTCCGGGGTCGGGGTGGCCGGCGGAGTCGTCGGCGGGGTGGTCGGCGGCGTGGTGGGCGGGGTCTTGCACTTGCCCATGTCCTGGGCGTCGACCTTGCGGTGCTCCTTGAGAACGCGGTCGGGGCGCTTCCACTTGGCCTCGACGAGCAGGCTCTTGTCGAGCTTTCCGTTCGACCGGGTACGGGTCTCGGTGCCGGTGAGTGGTGCGCCACCCTTCGGGTTCATCTCGGCGCCGACCTTGATGTCACCGACCGGGCCGGGCTCAACCCGGATGACCTCACCCTTGATGTTCTCGCTGTTGCCGACCGTCCACTGGAACTCGTAGTTGTTGCTCCCCTCGACCTTGCAGTACTTGCCGTAGATCTCGGGGTGGTGGGCGCTGGCCGGTGCCGCAATCGCGACTGCCGCGCCGAGGCCGAGGAAGGCGGCCCCGAGGACGGCAGCCGATCGCCGGAGCGACAGCTTAGGACGGATCACGCGTACTCCTGAGAGATGAGGGCGTCATGGTACGACGCGGGTGGGAGGCGAGCGGGGGCGCCATGGGGTGGCGCTCGACCTGCGAGAACCGCCTCCCCGACGTCGTAGGCACCGGCAAGACGCAGCCGGCACAGCGCACGACCTTAGCGATTGGCGTGGTACAGAAACAGCCTTCAGGGTCCTCTAACGATGATGTTGTCAATTCGAGATTATTGATCCACGGGCGGTAGTGAACCTATTTCACTCGGTGTGCGCGCCGTGCCTGTTTGTCCGTTGCCGTTCATCAGGAAGGGTGTTGTCACCGCCCGAACCGGCACGACCGGCCGGTCGCGTAGCGTCGCTGTCATGCACGAGAGGTCCATGCCGGAGGCGTCGGGATGACCCGGATCGTGGCCGGCGTACTCGGCGGGCGCCGCATCTCCGCCCCGCCCGGCGGGCGGACCCGGCCGACCAGCGACCGGGTCCGGGAGGCGTTGTTCAGCGCCATCGAGGCGACCACCGAGCTGGCCGGCGCGCGCTTCGCCGACCTCTACGCCGGGTCGGGCGCGGTGGGCCTGGAGGCGCTCTCCCGGGGCGCCGCCCAGGTGCTGCTGGTCGAGTCCGATCCCCGGGCCGCCCGGACCATCCGGGAGAACCTGGCCGCGCTGCGCCCGACCCCGGCGAGCCCGGTGGCCGGCGCCGCCCGGCTGGTGACCGGCAAGGTCGCCCAGGTGCTCGGTACCCCGCCCGAGGGCGGCCCCTACGACGTCGTCTTCGCCGACCCGCCCTACGCCGTACCCGACGCGGAGCTGGCGGTGGTGCAGACCGCGCTGCGCGACCAGGGTTGGCTGGCCCCGGACGCCCTGCTGGTGATCGAACGGTCCAGCCGGACCGGCGAGGTCGACTGGGTGCAGGGAATCACTGCGCAGCGCAGCCGCCGTTACGGCGAGACCACTCTTTGGTACGGTCGCCGATCGTGAGACGTGCGGTCTGTCCCGGCTCCTTCGACCCGGTCACCAACGGTCACCTCGACATCATCGGCCGGGCCAGCCGGCTCTTCGACGAGGTGATCGTCGGCGTGCTGATCAACGAGTCCAAGCGGGGGCTGTTCACCGTCGAAGAGCGGATCGAGATGCTCCGCGAGGTGACCGGCTCCTACGGCAACGTCCGGGTGGCGTCGTTCCAGGGGCTGCTGGTCGACTTCTGCCGGGCCCAGCAGGCCGGCGTCGTGGTGCGCGGACTGCGTGCGGTCAGCGACTTCGACTACGAGTTGCAGATGGCCCAGATGAACATCGGGCTGGCCGGCGTCGAGACCCTCTTCATGCCCACCAGCCCGCTGTACTCGTTCCTGTCGTCGAGCCTGGTCAAGGACGTGGCCAAGTGGGGCGGCGACGTCTCGCCGCACGTACCGGACGTGGTCCGCGAGCGGCTGCGGGAGCGGCTGGTCCGCCCCGGCTCCTGACCGACCGGCGTCACAGCGGCCGCGCCCGCCCGGGTGCCGGCCGACAGCGGCCCCGCCGGTGGAAAACCGGCGACGACCGCGCTCCGGCCCAGCTCCGCAGGCCTGCGACGCGCCGGTCCCGGGTCGATCGCCGATCGGGTACGGAGCGCACCGCATCATTGGTTGAGCAGTAATCCGGTCCGACGCCCCATCATGTATGTCGACCGAAGTAACGACGGGAGTGAGGTACCGGTGGACCCGCTCGATCGCATAGACGAGATCATCGGCATGGTGGAGACGGCGCGATCCGTCCCGATGTCCCGCAACAACGCCATGGTCGACCGCGCCGAGATGATCGGCGCCCTTGAGGAACTGCGTGTCGAGCTGCCTGTCGAACTGCGCCGGGCGGCGGCGCTGCTGGAAGAGCGCGACAAGATCATGGACGCCGGCAAGCGTGAGGCGGACCGGATCATCAGCGAGGGCGAGGCGGAGCACGCCCGGCTGGTCTCGGTCAACGAGATCACCGTCTCCGCCGAGCACGAGGGCGCCCGGATCATCGCCGAGGCCAGGGCCGAGGCACAGCGGCTGCGCGAGGAGGTCGACGACTACGTCGACACCGCGCTGGCCAACTTCGAGCAGTTCCTGACCCGGGCACTCGCCTCGATCGAGCGCGGGCGGGACAAGATGCACGCGCTGCGCGAGATCGGCACGTTCGTGGGGGAGGAGAACGAGCGCCCCCTGCCGTTCTGAGCGTACTGTCCGGATCGTCGGGGCGGGCTGCCGTGCCCTCGCGGGCCGGCCGGCTCGCCCCGGTTCGACGCTAAGCCCCCTGCTCAGGTAACCTGTTTCGTCGGCCCCGCACAGGCCGGAGTCTGATTATGCCCAAACATCTGCCGACCCATCTCAACCCCAGGTCGCCGCTGGTCCTCGACACGAGGGAACTGCCGCGCCGACCTGGAGTGTTGCGTGCGGTCAGTCGGACGGTGGCGGCACCGGCGGACCTCGGCGTGGAGCTGATCGGCGTGCCGGAGGGCGCGGACCTGAGCCTCGATCTGAGGCTCGAGTCGGTGTCCGAGGGCGTGCTCGTCTCGGGGACCGTCACCGGTCCGATCAAGGGCGAGTGCGGCCGTTGCCTGCGCCCGATCACGGACTCGCTGGTCGTCACGATCCAGGAGCTGTACGCCTACGCGCACAGCACCACGGACGAGACGACCGACGAGGACGAGGTCGGCCGGATGCAGGGCGACCTGATCGACCTGGAACCGGCACTGCGGGACGCGGTGGTGCTCGCACTGCCGACCAACCCGGTGTGCCGGGAGGACTGCCCAGGACTGTGCCCCGAGTGCGGGGTGCAGTGGGACGAGCTGCCGGCTGAGCACAGCCACCAGCAGGTCGACCCGCGCTGGGCGGGCCTGTCGCAACTGACCCGTCAAGAGGAGTAGGAAAGAACCGTGGCCGTCCCCAAGCGCAAGATGTCGCGCAGCAACACCCGGTCCCGCCGGGCGCAGTGGAAGACCACGGCGGTCGCGACCGTGGCCTGCCCGCAGTGCAAGTCGCCGAAGCTGCCGCACGCGGCCTGCAGCGTCTGCGGCACCTACAACGGCCGCCAGGTCATCGAGGTCTGACCTCCTGGACACCGAGTGACGCCACCGACCTCCGGTCGGACGGCGCACCCGCCCTGGCGACTGCCCGGTGCACCGGCTCCCGCCGACGCCGACCGAAAATGGACGGCCGGCGTTCCCGTGGAGCCGGGCACCGTGCGGATCGCCGTCGACCTCCTCGGCGGGGACGAAGCTCCCGCCGTCGTGGTTGACGGCGCTCTGCGGGCGTTCCGCGCTGATCCGGACCTGTGTCTCCTGCTCGTCGGCCCCGTGGAGGTGGCCGACGAGCTGATCGCCGTGCTCGGCCCGGCCGACCGGGACCGGGTCGCCGTCCGCCCGGTCCGCGACGCTGTCGCGGTGAACGAGGACGTCACCGCGATCGTCCGCTCGGACAACACCATCAAGGCCGCCGTGGCGGCCGTGGTCGAGGGTGCGGCCGACGCCGTCGTCTCGGCCGGTGCGACCGGTGCGACCGTCACCGCCGCCGTGCTCGGCTTCGGCCGCTGGCCCGGCGTGCGCCGGCCGGCGCTGGTCGCCACCCTGCCCGCCCTGGACGGGCCGGTGGTGCTGCTCGACGTCGGCGGCTCCCTGGAGGCCCGGGCGGCCACCCTGGCCCGGCACGCCGTACTCGGCGCGGCCTACGCGGCGGTCACCCACGGGGTAGCGGAGCCCCGGGTGGGACTGCTCTCGATCGGTACCGAGCCGGGCAAGGGCGACCGGATCCGCCGGGCGGCCGACCCGGCCCTGGCCGAGCAGGACCTGCCGGCCGGCGCCCGCTACGTCGGGCTGGTCGAGGGGTACGACGTGGCGCTCGGCAACCGCGCCGACGTCGTCGTCACCGACGGGTTCACCGGAAACATCCTGCTCAAGGGCATCGAAGGCGCGTACGCGATGGCCGGCGGCCCGCCCGCCAACGGTGGACCGCCCCGGGCGGCCACCCTGCTCGGGGTCACCGGCGCCGTGGTGGTCTGCCACGGCGCCGCCCGGGACGACGACATCGCCTCGGGCATCGCGCTCGCCGCCCACCTGCACCGCCGCCGGACCATCCCGGCGGTCTCCGCGCTGCTGGCCGAGTCCACCGCGACCGGTCGGGTCACCGACACCGAGGTGACGGCATGAGCGCACACCTCAGCCAGCGCGCATCCATCAGCCAGCGCACCGCCGGGCCCCGGCACGTCGACCGGCGGGGCGGGGGAGACGGCGTGGGCGAGCAGAACGAGCGCAACGAGCGAATCAGCCAGCCCAGCCGCCCGGGTCGTGGCGGCGGCGGGCGAACCGAGGAGACGGCATGACCAAGGACAAGCGGCGGCGGCCACCGATCACGCATCTGGAGGCGGCGTTCGGGGTGGCCCTGGACCCGGAGCTGCTGGAGCGGGCCCTCACCCACCGGTCGTTCGCCTACGAGAACGGTGGCCTGCCGACCAACGAGCGGCTGGAGTTCCTCGGCGACTCGGTGCTCGGCGTGGTCATCACCACGGCGCTGTTCCACAACCATCCGGACCTGCCCGAGGGGCAGTTGGCGAAGCTGCGGGCCAGCGTGGTCAACATGCGGGCGCTGGCCGACGTCGCCCGGCGGCTCGGTCCGGGCGGTCTGGGGCCGTACCTGCTGCTGGGCAAGGGCGAGGAGAGCACCGGGGGGCGGGACAAGGCGAGCATCCTCGCCGACACCCTGGAGGCGCTGCTCGGCGCGATCTACCTCCAGTACGGCCTGGACACGGTCGCCATCGTCATCCACCGGCTCTTCGACCCGCTGATGGCGGAGTCGGCCGGCCGGGGCGCCGCGCTGGACTGGAAGACCAGCCTCCAGGAGCTGACCGCCGCGCTCGGGCTGGGCGTTCCGGAATACCGGATCGACGAGGCCGGGCCCGATCACGCCAAGACCTTCACCGCCTGGGTCGTGGTGGCCGGCCGCAAGTACGGCGGGGCCGACGGCCGCAGCAAGAAGGAGGCCGAGCAGCGGGCCGCCGAGGCCGCCTGGCGGACCCTCTCCGAGCAGCAGGACGAACCCTCGGCTCCCACCGCTCCCGCGATCTCCACGGTCGATCCGGTCTCCGACGGGGCCGGGCCGGTCTCCGACCTGGTCGGGCCGACCTCCGACGGGGCCGGGCCGGTCGACCGGGCCGACGCCAATCGGTCGGTCGTCGCGGCCTCCGGCGGGCCGGCCGACACCGACCGAGGCAACCCGGGTACGGCCGGCGACGCCGTCCCGAACTGAAGGGGTGGTACATGCCTGAGCTGCCCGAGGTGGAGACGGTCCGGGAGGGGCTGTCCCGCTGGGTGACCGGTCGGCGGATCGCGGCCGTCGAGGTACGCCATCCGCGCGCCGTACGCCGGCACCTGCCCGGCGCCGAGCACTTCGCCGCGGTACTCGCCGGACGGACGATCCTGGACGCTCGTCGTCGCGGCAAATACCTGTGGCTGCCGCTGGACAGCGGTGACGCGGTGGTGGGACACCTCGGGATGTCCGGGCAACTGCTGGTCCGGCCCACCGAGGCGGCCGACGAGATCCACCTGCGGATCCGGTTCACCTTCGACGACGGCGGCACCGACCTGCGCTTCGTCGACCAGCGCACCTTCGGCGGGCTGGCGGTCTCGGAGGGTGGTGCGACCCTGCCGGCCGAGATCGCGCACATCGCCCGGGACCCGATGGATCCGGAGTTCTCCGACACCGACTTCGTGGCCGCGCTGCGGCGACGGCGTACCGAGGTGAAGCGGGCGCTGCTCGACCAGACCCTGATCTCCGGTGTCGGCAACATCTACGCCGACGAGGCGCTGTGGCGAGCCGGCCTGCACGGCGCCCGGCCGACGGAGACGCTCACCGGACCGGCGGTCACCCGGCTGCTCGGCCACGTCCGGGACGTGCTCGGCGAGGCGATCAAAGAGGGCGGCACCAGCTTCGACGCGCTCTACGTCAACGTCAACGGCGAGAGTGGCTACTTCGACCGCGAACTGAACGTGTACGGCCGGGAGGGCCTGCCCTGCCGTCGCTGTGGCACGCCGATCCGCCGCGAGGCGTTCATGAACCGGTCGTCGTTCAGTTGCCCCCGCTGCCAGACCCGGCCCCGGACGGCGGCGCGGCCGGCCCGCTGAGACCCGGCCGGTCTGGTGCCGGGCCCGGTGCCACAGCCGGGCCGGCTCCGGGTCAGGGCGGGCAGACGTCCCGGCGTACCCCGAGGTCGCGGTCCTTGCGGATCGAGCTGAGGCCGTAGCCGACCGAGGTGGTGCAGAAGTCCGCAATCGACCCCTGGTACTCGACGTGGAACACCGGCTTACCGGCCTCGGTGAACGGCACCAGCCGGGCACACTCGCCACGCCGGACGCACTCCTCGTTGACCGCGAAGTCGAAGTACGGCTCCAGCGCGAGTACCTGGTCGATGTCGCCTGCGAGCCCCGGGGCGAGGTGTGCCCGCCGGGCCAGCTCGGCGACGCGCCGGTTGAAGCCGAGCTGGTCGTCGAAGGTCAGCGGGAAGCCGGACCGGTGTGCGTAGCCGTCCATCCCGACCGGCAGTACGCCGACGAAGCCCTTGCCCCGGCAGAGCCGGAACCGGTCGGCGAGTACCGGTTCCAGGGCCGACCACTGCCGGATGTCCAGCCAGCGGCCGCGCGGGGCACCGGTGGGCTGGCCGGGCAGCCGGGCCGGCGCACCGAGCAGGGTGGCCGGAAACCTTCCCGCGTCGGGCCGGGATTCCTGGTAGATCCCGACCTCGACGTGGCAGACCAGGCGCCGCCCCTCGGCCCGCAGCCGTCGGGTGGTCTCCAGCGACATCCGGAAGCCGTCGAGCACGTACACCTGGGCGTCGACGGTGGGATCGAGCTGACCGCTGACCTGCCACTGCCAGCTCGGGGTGGGGCCACCCGGCCACGGTGGCACCGGGGCGGACCGGTCCGGCGGGAGGCGACAGCCCTGTACCGGCGTCAGCAGCGTGACCGCGAGGACCAGGCCGGCGAGCCGGCGTACCCCGGGCACCTCATCGAGCAGCGCGGAACACGGCTGCGCACCCCCTCGTACCGGCCAACGAGCCAGCCGGCAGGTCGGGCACGGCGGCCGGGGGGTGTCGTCCGGAGCCGTCGGCTCAGGCAGCCGGGCGCGGCAGAGCCCCCGCCCGCCCGGGGCGGACGGCTCAGGCGACCGCGCCGAACACCTGGGTCCAGTAGAGCCGCCCGTCGGCCCCGGTGGCCACCCCGACCCCCATTGCCTTCGCGTCGCAGTTGAGGATGTTCGCCCGGTGCCCGGAGCTGTTCATCCAGCCGTCCATCACGGCGGCGGCGGTCTGGTAACCCATGGCGACGTTCTCACCGATCGGCCGGTCGTAGCCGGCCCGGCGGGCACGTTCGACGAAGTCGCTGCCGTCGCTGCCGGTGTGCGACATGTTGGTGTGCTCGCCCTGGTCCTGGCTGTGCAGCCGGGCCGCCTCGGCCAGGTCGCTGTTGATCACCACCGCGCCGCAGCCGTTGGCGGAGCGCTCCTGGTTGACGATCGCGAGTACCTGTGCCTCCTGGCTGCTGCCGGCGGCGCCGGCCCCGGATCCCGACCGGGCCGGCGTACGCCGCGCGGCCGGGCTGGTCGTCCGGGACGGCTTCGGTTTGGTCGTGGTGGCCCTGGGCTTCGGAGCCGGCCGGGTGGCGGTCGCGGTCGGCTCCGGTGCGGCGGTCTGCTCGGCGGTCCCGGTCGGATCCGGTGTCCCCGGATCCGCGGTCTCCTCGGGGCCGGCGGCCTCGACCGCCGGCTGGCCGCCCCGGTTGCCGGCCGGTGCGTCGGCGAGGCTTGGCGGGAGCAGGGCCGCGCCGACACCGAAGACGCCGAGCAGCGCGGTCACCGCGACGCCCAGGCCGATCGGGCCACGCAGCGGGGTCGGCCGGCGGTGTCGCCCGGAGCTGCCCCGGTCGGAGTCGTCCCGGTCGGCGTTGCCCCGGTCGGAAAGTCCGCCGCCGGGCTGGTGGTCGCCGGAGCGTACCCGCCGGTCCGGGACCGCCCTGGCGTTCCGGCCCAGCTCGAACGCGCCGAGGTCCGCCGGCTCGTCAGCCCAGCGCGCAGCGGCCTGCTGTCGCCGCCCGGTCGGTTCGTCCACCCGGTCGAGCCCGGCCCGTCGCCAGCGTTCGGTGACCCCGTCCACCCAGCCCGCTTCGCCGGGATCCGGGCCCCGGGCCGGCTCCTCGCTCCAGCCGGTGTCGCGGGCCGGCTCCTCGCTCCAGCCGGCTGCGGTGGAGGGCGGGAGATCGTCCGGTTCGTCGGCCCAGCGGGCGTCGCCGTGCTGCTCGTCCGGCTCGTCGATCCGGCCTGCTCCGGTGGGGTGCCAGGACGACCGGGACCGGTCATCCGGATGACCGGCGCGGACGGCCGGGTAGGCAGCACCGTTGTCGGGCCGGCCGGGCCAGTCGCCGCCGTCCTCCCAGTCGGTCTGCTCGTTCCACCCCTGCACGCTGCGCCTCCGTTGCTTCCGGAATCCGGTTATCGCCTGGTCGCTGACCGTGCGGACGCTACGCGGGCCCGCCAGCGGGGGGCAACGTGGCTAAGGAAGATATAAGGGGGGACCCGCCGGTGGGATCGTGCGGTTGGCCAGGGCCGACGTCCGCCGGGACATCGACGAGAGATAGACTGCCGTCGTCCGGACAGCGACCTGGTTCGCGCCTGCGCGGCAAGCCCTCGCCCGAGCGAGTGGTTGACAGCACAGCTGCCGTGTGCCCGGGGAAACTTGACTCAGCCGGGACATCGGCACACTATGTAAGTGTCGCCAGTCGCGCCCGACCATGCCTGCGTTTTCCTGCGGGCAGGAAGTCGCGTACGAGTTGGGCGCGCGTTGGCCGGCCTTTCCGGCAGCGCATTACAAGGAGACGATATGGCGAAGGCCCTCTACGGCCACGTTGGTGCGGCGCCTGACCGGCGCCTCCTCGACGAGGTCACCCGACTGCGTGCCAGGGTTCAGGCACTGGAGTTCGAGACGACGCGGTTGCGTGCCGAGAACGATCGGCTCGCTGCGGCGGTCGCCGAGGCAGACGACCTGCTGCGGCTGGCCGAGCCCGCGCTGACGTGAGCTCCGGGCGTCGGGCAACCGGCGCCCTGCCTGACAACTGAATCGCACAGAAAAAGCGCGCCGACACATCCGTGGCGGCGCGCAGTTCTGTTTCCGGGTACGCCGCTGCGCCCGCTGCCCGGCAGGCGGGCTCGGGTGATCCGATACGCTGGTCGGCGCGTGCCGCGTCGCGCAGGACGACCGCCTCCGGGTTACCCTGCGGGTTGACCAGGCTCCCACCGCCGGGGGCAAGCAGTCTCCGCTCGAGTCCGGGGCGCGGCCGAGCGGCCGACGACCCGGTCGCCGGCGGTGCCGGACCGGGAGCGGGACGGACCGGGAAGCGCTGAGTCTGCCCGGCGGTCGCGCCGGACGAGGATCGGAAACGTGTATCTCAAAAGCCTGACGGTGAAGGGCTTCAAGTCCTTCGCCTCCAGCACGACCTTCAAGCTGGAGCCGGGGATCACCTGCGTGGTGGGCCCGAACGGCTCGGGCAAGTCGAACGTCGTCGACGCGATCGCCTGGGTGCTCGGCGAGCACAGCGCGAAGGCGCTGCGCGGCGGCAAGATGGAGGACGTGATCTTCGCCGGTACGGCCGGCCGGGCGCCGCTGGGACGGGCCGAGGTCACCCTGACGATCGACAACACCGACGGGGCGCTGCCGATCGACTACACGGAGGTGTCGATCACCCGCCGGATGTTCCGGTCCGGCGAGAGCGAATACGAGATCAACGGCGACTCCTGCCGGCTCCTCGACATCCAGGAACTCCTCTCCGACTCCGGTATCGGCCGGGAGATGCACGTCATCGTCGGGCAGGGCCAGCTCGACGCCGTACTGCACGCGAAGCCGGAGGACCGGCGGGCCTTCATCGAGGAGGCGGCCGGGGTACTCAAGCATCGCAAGCGCAAGGAGAAGGCCCTGCGCAAGCTCGACGCGATGCAGGTCAACCTGAACCGGCTGACCGACCTCACCGCCGAGCTGCGCCGCCAGCTCAAGCCGTTGGGCCGCCAGGCCGAGGTGGCCCGGCGGGCGCAGGGGATCCAGGCCGACCTGCGGGACGCCCGGCTCCGGCTGCTCGCCGACGACCTGGCCACGCTCCGCTCGACCCTGGACAAGGAGATCGCCGACGAGGCGGCCCTGCGGCAGCGGCGCGAGCAGGTCGAGGCGGAGCACGCCGAGGTGCAGTCCCGGCTCGCCGAGCTGGAGGAGGCGCTCGCCGAGGACGCGCCGCTGCTCGCCCGGGCCCAGGAGACCTGGTACAAGCTCTCCGCGCTCACCGAGCGGTTCCGCTCCACCGAGCAGTTGGCCCGGGAGCGGCTGCGGCACCTGAGCACCACCCCGGACGACGAGCGCCCCGGCCGCGACCCCGACCGCCTCGAAGCCGAGGCCGAGGAGGTCCGCGCGCACGAGGAGGAGCTGCGCGCCGCCCTCACCGAGGACCAGATCCGGCTGGCCGAGGCGGTGGAGAGCCGCCAGCAGCTCGAACGCCAGCTCGCCGAGGCGGAACGCGCACTCGTGGCGGCGGCGAAGGCGATCGCGGACCGGCGGGAGGGGCTGGCCAAGCTGACCGGGCAGGTCAACTCGGCGCGGGCGCGTACCGGGTCGGCGGCCGAGGAGATCGAACGGCTCGCCGCCGCGCACGCCGACGCGCAACTGCGGGCGGAGCAGACCCAGAACGAGCTGGACGCCGTCGCCGAGCAGTCCTCGGAGGCGGACCGGGACAACGCCGAGCTGGACGCCCGGCACGCCGAGGCGGTCGCCGCCCAGGAGGAGGCGGCGGCCCGGGTGCGTACCCTCTCCGACGCCGAACGGGCGGCGGAGAAGGACGCGGCGAGCTGGAAGGCCCGGGAAGAGGCGCTGGCGATGGGGCTGCGCCGCAAGGACGGCGCCGGAGCGCTGCTGGCCCGCGCCGACCAGGTCCCGGGGCTGCTGGGCAGCCTGGCCGGGCTGCTGACCGTCGCGCCCGGACACGAGGCCGCGCTCGCCGCCGCGCTCGGCTCGCTCGCCGACGCGGTCGCGGTGGCCGGGGTCGACGAGGCGGCCGAGGCGATGCGGTGGCTGAAGATCCAGGACGCCGGCCGGGCCGAGCTGCTGGTCGGCGGCCACGCCGGGCCGGGCATGATCGGCTCACCGGACGCGCTCCGCCCCGCCCTGCCGGCCGGTGCGCAATGGGCGCCGGACCTGGTCGGCTGCCCCGACGGGGTACGCCCGGCGGTGCACCGGGCGCTGCGCGACGTGGTACTCGTCGACACGCTGGAAACCGCGACCAAGCTGGTGGCCGGCAACCCGGAACTGCGCGCGGTGACCGCCGACGGCGACGTGGTCGGCGGCTACGCGGCGGCCGGCGGCTCGGCCAAGGCACCGAGCTTCCTGGAGGTGCAGGCCGCGGTCGAGGAGGCCCGGGCGAACCGGGTCGCCGCCGAGCAGGCCATCGCCGAGCTGCGTGAACAGCTCGGCGAGGCCCGCGAGGAGGTGGCGGAGCGCAAGCAGGTGGTGGCCGCCGCCGCGGCGGTGAAACGGGACGCGGAGGGGCAGCGCAACGCCGCCGCCCGCCGGCTGGCCGAGCTGGGCGCCGCCGCACGGTCGGCCAAGGCCGAGATGGACCGGCTCGCCGAGTCGCGGGGCCGCGCCGAGCAGGCCCGGGAACGGGACCTCGCCGGCCTGGCCGAGCTGGAGGAACGGCTCCGGCTCGCCGAGGCGACCCCGATCGACGCCGACCCGTCCACCGAGGAACGGGACGAGCTGGCCGCGTACCTGCCGCAGGCCCGGCAGAACGAGATGGAGGTCCGGCTCGCGGTGCGTACCGCCGAGGAGCGGGTCGCCTCGATCGCAGGCCGGGCCGACTCGCTGGCCCGGCAGGCCGCCGCCGAACGGGCCGCCCGGGAGCGGGCCGCCGCCCGGCGGGCCGCCCGGGCCCGAGGCGCCGGCATCGCCCGCGCCGTCGAGTTCGGCGCCCGGGAGGCGCTGACCCGGCTCGCCGTCTCGCTGGCCACGGCCGAGCAGACCCGGGACGAGGTCGCGGCGGCCCGGTCCGCGCGGGAGGCCGAACTCCAGGAGGTACGCGGCGCGGCCAAGCGGCTCGGCGCCGACCTGGAGCGGCTGACCAGCGCGGTGCACCGGGACGAGGTGGCCCGGGCCGAGCAGCGGCTGCGGATCGAGCAGTTGGAGGCGAAGGCGGCCGAGGACTTCGGGCTGGACGTGGAGACGCTGGTCGCCGAGTACGGCCCGCAGCAGCCGGTCCCGCCCAGCCAGGCCGAGATCGCCGCCGCCGAACGGGACGACCGGCCGGTGCCGGAGCCGGTGCCGTTCGAACGGCCGGTGCAGGAGAAGCGGGCCGCCAAGGCGGAACGCGAGCTGGCCCTGCTCGGCAAGGTCAACCCACTGGCACTGGAGGAGTTCGCCGCCCTGGAGGAGCGCTACAAGTTCCTCTCCGAGCAGCTCGAGGACCTCAAGGCGACCCGCAGGGACCTGCTGACCGTGGTCAAGGACGTGGACGACCGGATCCTGGAGGTCTTCGCCAGCGCCTACCACGACACCGCCCGGGAGTTCGAGCAGGTCTTCACGGTGCTCTTCCCCGGCGGCGAGGGGCGGTTGGTGCTCACCGACCCGGAGGACCTGCTCACCACCGGCGTCGAGGTCGAGGCGCGTCCGCCCGGCAAGAAGATCAAGCGGCTGTCGCTGCTCTCCGGCGGCGAGCGGTCGCTGACCGCCGTCGCGATGCTGGTGGCGATCTTCCGGGCCCGGCCCAGCCCGTTCTACATCATGGACGAGGTCGAGGCGGCGCTGGACGACGTCAACCTGGGCCGGCTGATCACCCTGATGGCGCAGTTGCGGGAGAAGAGCCAGCTCATCGTCATCACCCACCAGAAGCGGACGATGGAGGTGGCCGACGCCTTGTACGGCGTGACCATGCGCAGCGGCGTGACCCAGGTGATCAGCCAGCGGCTCAGCAACGAGGAGGACTGATGCCCCGGGAACGGGCGACCGCCCTGCTGGTGGACCTCGACGGGGTGCTGCGGCGGTGGGATCCGGAGAGCACCGCCGCCGTCGAGCGCCGGTACGGGCTGCCGGCCGGCGCGCTCTACGACACCGCGATGCGCTGGTCACTGCTGCAACCGGCGGTGACCGGGCAGCTCAGTCACGCCGACTGGCTGGCCGCGATCGTCGACGCGCTCGCCGAGCCGGCCGGTGGGCCGGACCGGGCGCGGGCCGCGGTGGAGGAGTGGCAGGCCGACCGGGGCACGGTGGACCAGGACGTCCTCGACTTCGTCCGCCAGGTGCGGGCCGCCGGGATCCGCGTCGGGCTGGCCACCAACGCCACCGACCTGCTCGACGCGGACCTGGCGCTGCTCGGCCTGACCGACGAGGTGGACGTGGTGGTCAACTCCTCGAAGCTGGGCGTACCCAAGCCGGCCAAGGAGTACTTCCACGAGGCGTGCCGGGCCATCGGCGCCCCGCCGGCCCAGGTGCTCTTCGTCGACGACTCGGACCGGTCGGTGCGGGGGGCCCGGGCGGCCGGGTTGTCGGCGTACCGGTGGAACGGGGCGGCGGATCTGCGCTACCTGCGCGCCGCGTTGGCGTACTGACCGCCGGCCGGCGGAGCCGCGCTATTCGCCGGTGGTGCCGTCGAGGCGTTCCCGGATCAGGTCGGCGTGGCCGTTGTGCCGGGCGTACTCCTCGATCATGTGCAGGTAGACCCAGCGCAGGTTGATGTCGTTGCCGCGCGAGCTGACGAAGGTCTCGTCCAGGGCACGGCCGGCGACGGTCTGGCGGGCGAGTTCGATCTCCTCCCGCAGGGTGTCGAGTTCGGTCGCCGGGTCCGCGTCGGCGACGCCGTCGAGGTCGCGGTCCGGCTGTTCCGGGGTGTAGTACAGCCACGGCACGTCGAGCCTGGCGAACTGCTGGCGGAACCAGTACCGCTCGTTGTCGGCACAGTGCCGGACCAGGCCGAGCAGGGTCAGCCCGGAGGGTTCGACGCTGGCGGTGCGGAGCTGCTCGGCGGTCAGCCCGGCGCACTTGGTCAGCAGGGTCTGCCGGTGGAAGTCGAGCCAGCCGTCGAGCATGGTGCGCTCGTCCGCGACCAGTGGTGCCTGCTGCCGGTCAACGTGGGGTGCGGTCCAGGTCATCGGCCCATGATCGCATGACGGTCACCGGGTGAGGGAACGCCGGGCCACCGTGCGCAGGGTGCCGTCCGGCGCGGTGCCCTCGATGGTCACCTCGGCGGAGCGGCCCTCGTGCCGCAGCGTGCTGACCGCGTTGCCGAAGTACGGGCCGTCGAGCTTGCGCCAGCGCACCGGCGGGCGCCGGACCCCGGCCGTCCGGGCCAGCGCCCGGGCCGCCACCGACGGGCCGCGCCACCAGCCGAGCCGGAGCAGCGGCCGCATCGGCCCGGGGATCTGGTTGTGGATCGGCGAGCAGGTCAACTGGTGCACCGGGGTGGTGGTCGGGCCGCCCGGGAACCGGGCCCGGGCGACGTAGGAGTGGTGCACGTCGCCGGAGAGGACGCTGATCGACGCCGGTGGCGGGTACGCCGGTCCGGCACCCACCCGGTCGCCCGGCTGCCCGGCCGGCCCACTGCCGAGCCAGACGAAGACCTGGGCGAGCGCGTCGAACGACCGCCGGAACGCCGCCCAGTGCTCCAGGTCGAGCGCCCGGCGCAGCCGTTCGGCGAACGCGGCCACCCGGGGTCGGTCCGAGTCGGCCAGCCGCTCGTTCCAGGACTCCAGGTGGTGGATGCCGGGCGGCAGCAGCCAGGGCAGCGACGAGCCGACCACCAGGTGGTCGTACTCGCCGTGCACCTGGTCGGTGAACCAGGACCACTCGGTCGGCGGCAGCATCGCCCGGTGTGTCGGGTCGAGTACCCGGCTGCACCGGTTGTCCAGCACCACGAGTCGGGTGCGGCCGACGTCGAGGGAGTAGCTCCACTGGTAGCGGCCGGGCGGGGCGGCCTGGGCCGGGGTCTCGCCCCGGCCCAGCGCGGTGTCGTAGCCGGTCGCCTCCGCGTTGACCCGGGCGCCGAACTCGCGCAGTACCGAGGTCGCGTCCTCGGCGGCGACGACCTTGGCGTAGACGGGGTCGGCCGCGATCTCGTCCGGTTCGAGGTTGCCGAGGTGCTGGTAGACCCAGTACGACGCGAGCCCGCTGGAGATCCGCTCCGACCACCAGGGCTCCTGGTGCGTCTCGGTCCGCCACGGGTTCGAGGTGTTCCAGTCGTCGATGATCTCGTGGTCGTCGAAGATCATCACGCTCGGCACGGTGGAGAAGAGCCAGCGGATCTCCGGATCCCGCCACGACTCCAGATAGAGCTTGGTGTACTCGTCGAAGCTGACCACCTGGTCGGCCGGGGCGCCGGCACTGCGGTCGCGGCGGCGGCGCAGCAGCTTGCGTACCGTCGGGGAGGTCTGGTCGGCGTAGACCTGGTCGCCGAGGAGCACCAGCAGGTCCGGCCAGCCGTCGGCCGCGTCCGCGGGCCCGCTCCGCTCGCCCGACCGCCCGGCCGCGACCGACGCCATCAACCGCCGGGCGTACGCGTCGAGCGCGTCCGGCGGCAGCTTCCGCGCCGTGGAGTGCTGGGTGGTCTCCCGGCACGAGCCGAAGACCAGCCGTGCCCCGAGGTCGTCGGCCGGCCGGGTCCGGATCACACTCGGCGGGAACTTCCCCCCGGGCTCCGGCCAGACCTGCTCGCCGTCCAGGGAGACCTGGTAGGGCGTGCTCCGCCCCGGCTCCAGCCCCTCCACCACGACCAGTGCGTAGTGGTGGTCGAACGCGCTGAAGGTGACCGCCTCGCCGGCCGCGCCGTCCGGGGTGTGGACCCGGACCAGGGCCGGAGCGCTGGTCTCCACCCAGACGGTGGCCCTGGAGCCGACGACCCGGCGCAGGACCGGGCCGATCAGGAGCCGGGCGGTGGGCATGCGACGACCTCCGAGCGAGGGTTAGGGGGTGGTGGACACCCGGTTGCCCGCGGTGCTTACCGGAGCTTCGCGGCGAGCCTACTCGGGTGTAACACCCGGGCACAGGTGCGGCGGCCGCGCCAACCCGTCCGGCGTCTGACAGGATCCCCCGTATGGACAACCTCGTCGTCATGCTGGTCGTGGCCGGCGTGCTGGTGCTCCTCGCGGTGGGCCTGACGATCGGTCTGGTGGTGACCCGCCGGGGTGGCCGGGCCGCCCCGCCGCTGCCGCCGATCCCGCCCGCCCCACCGGTGCCACCGGTGCCACCCAGCCCCACGGCGGCACCGCCGACAGACGTGCTGACCCCACCCGCCCCGGCGCCGCCGGCACCGACCGAGGTCGAGGCGCCGGTGGTGGTGGAGCGGCCGGAGCCGACCGCCGGGCGGATGGTCCGGTTGCGGGCCCGGCTCTCCCGGTCGCAGAACGTCTTCGGCAAGGGCCTGCTCAGCCTGCTCGCCCGGGACCACCTGGACGAGGAGGTCTGGGAGGAGATCGAGGACAGCCTGATCGGCGCCGACGTCGGGGTGGAGGCGACCCGGGAGATCGTCGACCGGCTGCGGGAGCGGACCGCCGTACTCGGCACCCGCAGCGCGACCGAGCTGCGGGCGCTGCTCGCCGCCGAGCTGGTGGGGGTACTGGACCCGACGCTGGACCGGTCGCTGCGGGCGACCCGGGACGGTGCCACCCCGGCGGTGCTGCTGGTGGTCGGGGTGAACGGCGCGGGCAAGACCACCACCTGCGGCAAGGTGGCCCGGGTGCTGATCGCCGACGGCCGTACGGTGCTGCTCGGTGCCGCCGACACGTTCCGGGCGGCCGCCGCCGAGCAGCTCACCACCTGGGCCGGCCGGGTCGGCGCCGAGGTGGTCAGGGGCCCGGAGGGGGCGGACCCGGCCAGCGTCGCCTTCGACGCGGTGCAGCGCGGCATCGAGGCGTCCGTCGACACCGTGCTGATCGACACCGCCGGCCGGTTGCAGAACAAGGTCGGCCTGATGGACGAACTGGGCAAGATCAAGCGGGTGGTCTCCCGGCACGGTCCGGTGGACGAGACCCTGCTGGTGCTGGACGCCACCACCGGGCAGAACGGCCTGGAGCAGGCCCGGGTCTTCACCGAGGTGGTGGACGTCACCGGCGTCGTGCTGACCAAGCTCGACGGCACCGCCAAGGGCGGCATCGTGATCGCGGTACAGCGCAAGCTCGGCATCCCGGTGAAGCTGGTGGGGCTCGGCGAAGGCCCCGACGATCTTGCGCCGTTCGATCCGGCGCAGTTCGTCGACGCGCTCCTCGGCACCGAGCCACTTGGCGTGGACGCGTAATCTCGGGGGACTGATCGCAAACCCCGCCCCGCTCCCGGGCGCGGGCCTGGTGACGCTGTTCCAGCGCCGCTCCTTCAGGAGAGACGTACGTGACTTCGCAGGAGATCCCGCTGCACGGCGGGAACGTCAGCACCGTCGTGCGGGTGGGCGACACGGTCCGGCGCAACGCCGGGCCGTGGACCCCGTCGGTGCACGCCCTGCTCCGGCACCTGGAATACGTCGGCTTCACCGGCTCGCCCCGGGCCCTCGGGATGGACTCGCGCAACCGCGAGGTGCTCTCCTACCTGGAGGGGGAGTGCGGGGAGTACCCGCTCGCCCCGCACTGGGTCACCGACGAGGCACTGGTCACCGTCGCCACCATGCTGCGGATGTTCCACGACGCGCAATACGGTTTCCAGCCGCCGCCGAACGCGGTCTGGCGGTCGTTCGGGCCGCCGCCCCCGGACACCGAGGTGATCTGCCACCACGACGCCGCCCCGCACAACGTGATCTGGCGGCCGGACGGCACCCTCGCCCTGATCGACTTCGACCTCGCCTCGCCGGGTGCCCGGATCTACGACGTGGCGTACGCGGCCTGGACCTGGGTGCCGCTCTTCTCCGACCGGGACTCCTACACCCTCGGCTGGCAGCGGCCCAACCGGCCGCGCCGGCTGCGGCTCTTCGCCGACGCGTACGGGCTGATCCCCCGGGACCGGCACCGGCTGGTCCGGACCATCCGGAAGCGGATCGTGGACCACGTCGAGGGGATCCGCCGGATGGCGGCGGCCGGTGACCCGGCGTTCGTCCGGATCGTGCACAAGGGTCACCTCCGGCGCCCGATGCGCGATCTCCGGCTGCTCGACTACGAACGGCACACCCTGGAGTACGCGCTCCGGTAGCCACTGTCGCTGTCCGTACATCGACGGCGGGCTATTCGGCTGATATGCCCCTGTCCGTTCCATCGATAGTGCGAGCTTCTTCACACGTTGGAAACAACCCGTGACGCCGTGGAAACCGGGCGGGCACCACGCGTGAAACCTCCAGCCAGGAAGCTTCCGCGCAACCGGCGTACGGGCGATGCTGCCTTTCGTGGGCCGGGAAGGAGGGTAACCAACTTTAGGAGGCCAGCGTGCCTGAAGCACCGACGATCGACTCCGGCAACACCGTGTGGCTGCTGGTGTCGACGGCGCTCGTGTTGCTCATGACGCCCGGTCTGGCGCTGTTCTACGGCGGCCTGAACCGGTCCAAGGGCGTGCTCAACATGATGATGATGAGCTTCTCCGCGATCGGGCTCATCTCTGTTCTGTGGTGGTTCTACGGTTTCAGCGTGGCGTTCGGGACGGACGTGAACGGCTTCTGGGGCGACCCGGCGCAGTATTTCGGCACCAAGACCTTCCTGGCCGAGACGGACCTGTGGGGTGCGACGGCCGAGAACCCCAGCGGCATCGGCGTCCCGCTCTACGTCTTCATGGCGTTCCAGATGGTCTTCGCGGTGATCACCGTCGCGCTGATCAGCGGCGCCATCTCCGACCGGGCCAGGTTCGCCGGCTGGCTGCTCTTCGCGTTCGGCTGGGCGACCCTGGTCTACTTCCCGGTCGCGCACTGGGTCTGGGGCGGCGGGTTCATCGGCGCCGACATCCACGCGCTCGACTTCGCCGGCGGTACGGCGGTGCACATCAACGCCGGTGCCGCCGCGCTCGGTCTGGTGCTGGTGCTCGGCAAGCGGCTCGGCTGGCCCCGGGAGGTCATGAAGCCGCACAACATCCCGCTGGTGGCCCTCGGCGCCGGCCTGCTCTGGTTCGGCTGGTTCGGCTTCAACGCCGGCTCGGAGCTGACCGTCGACTCCGTCGCCGGCCTGGCCTTCATCAACACCCAGCTCGCCACCGCCGCCGCCGTACTCGGCTGGATCATCGTCGAGTGGATCAAGGGCGGCAAGCCGACCCTGGTCGGTGCCTCCTCCGGCGCCATCGCCGGCCTGGTGGCGATCACCCCGGCCTGTGGCTTCGTCGCGCCCTGGGCGGCGGTGCTGCTCGGCCTGGTCGCCGGTGCGGTCTGCGCGCTCGCGGTCAGCCTGAAGTACAAGCTCGGCTACGACGACTCGCTCGACGTGGTCGGGGTGCACTTCGTCGGCGGCTGGATCGGCTCGCTCTGGCTCGGCCTCTTCGCCACCAACAGCGTCAACGGGGCGATCACCGACGTGGTGGGTGCCTCCGACGGCCTCTTCTACGGCGGCGGGGTGACCCAGCTCGGCCGACAGGCGCTGGCCGGCCTGATCGTCACCGTCTGGTCCTTCGCCGTCGCCGCGCTGCTGGCCTTCGTGATCCAGAAGACCATCGGCTTCCGGATCTCCCAGGAGGCCGAGGTCGGCAGCATCGACATCGCGGAGCACGCGGAGAGCGGGTACGACCTCTCCACGGCTTCCGGCAGTGGCAGCGGCAGCGCGTTCGCCATGGCCGGAATCGGCACGCCGAACAGCAGCACCCCGGCGGCCGAGCCCGCCGCCCCGGTCAGCGAGAAGGTCGCCGGCTAACGTTTCTGCGATGGAGGGGTTGGATATGAAGCTGGTGACCGCGGTCATCAAGCCGTACCAGCTGGACGCGGTGAAGGAGGCGCTGCACGCCCTGGGCGTGGCCGGCCTGACCGTCAGCGAGGTCCAGGGGTACGGACGGCAGAAGGGCCACACGGAGGTGTACCGGGGTGCCGAGTACACCGTCGAGTTCCTGCCCAAGATCAGGGTCGAGGTGCTGACCGACGAGATCGACGTCGACAAGGTGGTCGACGCGGTGGTCACCGCCGCCCGGACCGGCAAGATCGGTGACGGGAAGGTCTGGGTGACCGGCGTCGAGGACGTCATCCGGGTCCGTACCGGCGAGCGCGGCCTCGACGCGCTCTAGGCGCCGGGGGTGTGGCCCCGGGCCCCCGCGCCGACCCCCCCGGGCCCGGCCGCCCCGGGCCCCGGGGGCGCCCCCGGCATCGGCGCCGCCGCCCGCGAGCCGGGGGCGGCGGCGCTGGACACCTGGCTGACCGGGCTGCTCGCCGCCGGGCTACGGGAGAGCGCCGGCCGGGGCGGCGCGGACCCGACCTCCGTCGAGGGGGTCGCCCTGGTCGCGGTCGGTGGACTCGGCCGCCGGCAGTGCGCACCCTGCGGCGACCTGGACCTGGTCCTGCTGCACTCCGGGGTGCCCGGGATGGACGAGTTGGCCGCCGCGCTCTGGTATCCGATCTGGGACGCCCGGCTCGGCCTCGACCACTCGGTACGGACCATCCCCGAGGCGCTCTCCGTCGCACACGACGACGTCAAGGTCGCGCTCGGCCTGCTCGACGCCCGGCACGTGGCCGGGGAGCGGGCACTCTCCGCCCGGCTGGTCGAGGCCGCCGCCGACCAGTGGCGGCGGACCGCCGTACGCGCACTGCCGGCGCTGCGCGAGGTCACCGCGACCCGCTGGCAGGCGCACGGCGAGCTGGCGTTCCTGCTGGAGGGCGACCTGAAGGAGGCGGCCGGCGGCCTGCGGGACGTCGCGCTGCTCCGGGCCATCGCCTTCGCCGGGATCAGCGACACGCTCCGCCCGGCGGTCCGGGCCGCGCACCTGCGGATGCTGGACACCCGGGACGCCCTGCACACCTCGGTCGGCCGCCGCGTCGACCGGCTGCTCGCCCAGGAACGGGCCGCCGTGGCCGGCCTGCTCGGGCTCCGTCAACTCCGGCGCGGCAGCGTCGGCCCCACCCCTCGACAGCTTCCGCCGGACGCCGACGGACCGGCCGACGGCGCCGCCGAGCCGGGCGACGCGCTGCTGCGCCAGGTCGCCGGGGACGCCCGTACCATCAGCCACGCCCTGGACGACGCCTGGCGGGCCGCCGACCGGCTCCGCTCCGGGCGGCGCCGGGGCGCCGACGGCCGGCCGCTGCGCCGCCCGGTCGCCCGGGACGTGGTGGAACAGGACGGCGAACTGGTCCTCGCCCGGACCGCCATCGGGGCCCGCCCCGACCCGAGCCTGTCGCTGCGGGTGGCCGCCGCCGCGGCCAGCGCCCGACTGCCGATCGCCCGGGCCACCTGCGAATGGCTCGCCGCGTACTGCCCGCCGCTGCCGACGCCCTGGCCGCCGGCCGCCCGGACGGCACTGATCACCCTGCTCGGCGCCGGCCCCGGACTGGTCGGCACCTGGGAGACCTGTGACCGGTACGGCCTGGTCGACGGCTGGCTGCCGGAGTGGCCCCGGATGCGCAGCCTGCCGCAGCACAACCCGGTACACCGCTACACGCTCGACCGGCACCTCGTGCAGGCCGCCGCCGAGGCGACCGGCTACGCCCGCGAGGTGGGCCGGCCCGACCTGCTGCTGCTCGCCGCCTTCCTGCACGACGTCGGCAAAGGGCTGGGCGGTGACCACAGCCTCGTCGGGGCGCCGATCGCGGCCCGGATCGCCGCCCGGATCGGACTGCCGCCGGCCGAGGTCGACCTGATCGAGCGGCTCGTCCGGCTGCACCTGCTGCTGCCCGAGGTGGCGACCCGGCGGGACCTCGCCGATCCGGTCACCATCGCAGGCGTGGCCGAGGCGGTGCGGGACACCGGCACGCTGAGCCTGCTGCACGCGCTGGCCCGGGCCGACGCACACGCCACCGGGCCGGCCGCCTGGTCGGACTGGAAGGCCCGGCTGATCGCCGAACTGGTCCGCCGGGTGCACACCAGGCTCGACACCGGCCGGCTTCCCGAGCCGCCGACCCCGGACCCGGCGCTGGTGGCGGGGCCGCTGCCGGCCGTACACCTGGAGGGGGACCGGGTGGCGGTGGCCGCGGCGGACCGGCGGGGCCTGCTCACCGCGGTCGCCGGCTGCCTGGCCCTGCACCGGCTGGAGGTGCTCGCCGCCGACGCCAGCATGGTCGGCGAGACCGCCCTGGTCGAGTTCCTGGTCCAGCCGCGCTACGGCACCCCGCCGGACCCGGTCGCGCTCGCCGCCGACCTGCGCCGGGCGGTCACCGGCGACGTCTCGGTGACCCAGCGGCTGCGCGGGCGCGCCCTGGCGGCCCGGGGCGGCGGGTCGCCACCCCGGGTGGTCTGGCACCGGGCCGCCGCCACCGACGCCGTGGTGCTGGAGTTGCGGGCCGCGGACGCCGGCGGGCTGCTCTACCGGGTCAGCAGTGCGCTCGACGAGGCCGGCGCCCAGGTGCGGGCGGCCCGGATCTCCACCCTCGGCGGCGACGTCGTCGACGCCTTCTACCTGGTAGGGAGCTGGCCCGACCAGGCCGAGCGGGACCGGGTCGAGGCCGCGGTGCTCGCCGCCGCCGGCTGAACCGGCGCCGCCGACTACGTCAGCGGACGTAGCCGGAAGGCCGCCCGCCGGGCGACGCCGCCGAACCCACCGGGCGGGATCGTCGGAGCATGACGGAAACGCCACCCAGCCCGGCCGGGCCGCCGCATCCGGTGCAGACCAGCGGCCTGACCAAGCGGTACGGCGACCTCGTCGCCGTCGACGCGCTCGACCTCACCGTACGGACCGGCGAGGTGTACGGGTTCCTCGGCCCGAACGGCGCCGGCAAGACCAGTACCCTGCGGATGCTGCTCGGCCTCGTCCGGCCCACCGCCGGCACGGTCCGGCTGTTCGGCCGGCCGCCCGGCGCCCCCGGTCAACTCGCCCGGGTCGGTGCCCTGATCGAGGGGCCGGCCTGCTACCCCCACCTCTCCGGCCGGGACAACCTGCGGGTGCTGGCCAGGCTCACCGGCACCCCGCCGGTCCGGATCCGGACCGTGCTGGAACTGGTCGACCTGGCCGACCGGGCCGGCGACCGGTACGCCAGCTACTCGCTCGGGATGAAGCAGCGGCTCGGTGTCGCCGCCGCGCTGCTGAAGGATCCCCGGCTGCTGATCCTGGACGAGCCGACGAACGGGCTCGACCCGGCCGGGATGGCGGACATGCGGGCACTGATCCGCCGGCTGGCGGCGGCCGGCTGCACCGTGCTGCTCTCCAGTCACCTGCTCGGCGAGGTGCAGCAGGTCTGCGACCGGGTCGGGGTGGTGTCCCGGGGCCGGCTGGTCGCCGAGAGCACGGTCGCGCAGCTGCGCGGTACGGCCGGCCTGCGGGTCCTGGCCGAGCCGCTGGGCGGCGCCGAGGAGCGGGTACGCGCCCTGCTCGGCCCCGACCGGGTGCGGGTGGTCGACGGTGGGCTGGACCTGTCGGTCGACCCGGACCGGGCCGCCTGGCTCAACACCGAGCTGGTCGGCGCCGGAGTGGCGGTACGCGAACTGCGGCCGCTGGAACGTGACCTGGAGCAGGTGTTCTTCGAGCTGACCGGAGGGGCGGACCATGTGGGCTAGCTGTGCGGCGGAGGCGACCAAGATGCTCCGCCGACCGGGGACCTGGCTGCTGCTCGCCGTCGCGGTCGTACTCAGCCTGGTCTTCACCTATCTCGTCCCGTACGCCGCCTACGCCGACGGTTCCGCCGGGGTGCGGAGCGACCGGGCGCTGGACGCGCTGCTGCCGGCCCAACTGGTCGGCAACTCGATCGGCGGACTGCCGGTCTTCCTCGGCGCGATCTGTCTGATCCTGGCGGTGCTCACCGTCGGCAGCGAGTACGCCTGGGGGACCTGGAAGACGCTGCTCATCCAGGGGCCGTCCCGGCTGTCGGTCTATCTGGGCAAGCTGCTGGTGCTGGCCGCCGCCACCCTGGTGCTGGTGCTGACCCTCTTCGCGGTCGGCGCGCTGACCAGCCTGCTGATCGCGGTGGCGCAGGCGCAGCCGGTGCACTGGCCGGCGGTCGGTGACCTCGCGCTCGGGATCGGCGCCGGCTGGCTGATCAGCATGGTCTGGGCCGGCTTCGGCGTGATGCTGGCGGTGCTGTTGCGCGGGGTGGCGCTGCCGATCGGTCTCGGCCTGGTCTGGCTGCTCGCCGTGCAGAACCTGCTGGCGGCCGTCGCCGCGCCGATCCTGGCCTGGGTGGCGGAACTCCAGAAGGGGCTGCCCGGCCCGAACGCGGGGGCGTTGGCGGCGGCGCTCGGTGCCGGCCCGGAGAAGCCGGGCGTCGCCGCCGTCGTCGGCGGTGGCCAGGCGGCGGTCGTGCTCGCCGGGTACCTGCTCGGCTTCGTCCTGCTGGCCGGGGCGTACCTGCACCGCCGGGACATCCTCTGAGCATTCGACGGGCGCGTCGACGGGTGCACGGCCGCCAGACAGGGGTACCGGCATGACATCCTCGGCACGGATGGCGACGCGGGAACGGGAGGCGGACGGCGGGCTGCGCCGGGCTGACGGGCGGTGGCGCAGCCTGCTGGCCGACGCCGCGCTCGCGCTGGTGCTGCTGCTCTTCGGTTATGTCGGCACCCGCGGCGCGGCGCAGAACTTCCCGGACGCCGCACCGATCGACGGTACGGCCGACCTGCTGGTCACGGTGGCGGCGCTGGCGCTGGTGGTACGCCGCCGCTGGCCGCTGGTCACGCTGGCGTTCGGCACCGTGGCCGCCTCGGCGTACCTGGTGGCCGGCTATCCGTACGGGCCGATCCTGGTCTCGTTCTTCGTCGCGGTCTACACGGTCGCCCGCCACCTGCCGATCCGCCGGGCGGTGCTGGGCTGCGTCCCGGCCCTGGCGGCGATGCTGGTGCACGTCTTCGTCTCCCTGCACGAACCGGTGGGGCTGCCCGGTCTGCTGCCGGGCGCGGCGTGGATCGTCGTACCGTTCGCGGTCGGGGTCACCGTGCGCAACAACCGGGAGGCCGCCGCCCGGGACCGGATCGAGCAGGCCCGCCGGCTCGCCGACGACGAGCGGCTGCGGATCGCCCAGGAGGTGCACGACGTGGTCGGGCACGGGTTGGCCGCGATCAACATGCAGGCCGAGATCGCCCTGCACCTGTTGGCGAAGCGCCCGGAGCAGGCGGAGACGGCGCTGACCGCGATCAGCCGGACCAGCCGGGAGGCGCTGGACGAGCTCCGGGTCACCCTCTCGGTGGTCCGCCGGGACGCCGCCGTCGACCGCGCTCCGGTGCCCGGACTGGACCAGGTGGCGGCGTTGACCGCCCGGCTGCGCCAGACCGGGCTGACGGTCACCCTGGAGTGCGACGGCGACCGCCGGCCGCTGCCGGTGGCGGTCGACCTGGCCGCGTACCGGGTGGTGCAGGAGTCGCTGACCAACGTGTTGCGGCACGCCGGCACCGCCGCCGCGACGGTCCGGGTCGGGTACCTGCCGGACGAGGTGACGGTGGAGGTGGTCGACACCGGGCACGGCGGTTCGGGGGCGGCCGGTCCGGGTGACGGGCACGGGTTGACCGGGATGCGGGAGCGGATCGACGCGCTCGGCGGGGTGCTGGAGGTCGGACCGCGTCCCGGCGGCGGGTTCCGGGTCTTCGCCCGGCTGCCCGCGCGGGCGCGGGACTGACGGGGGAGCGGGGATGACCGAGGAGGGCGGGATGACCGGGCGGAGCGCGCCGATCGGGGTACTGATCGCGGACGACCAGGACCTGGTCCGGCTGGGGCTGCGCGCCCTGGTGGAGAGCGAGTCCGACCTGCGGGTGGTCGGCGAGGCGGCCGACGGGTTGGACGCGCTGGCGGTGGCCCGGCGGGAGCGTCCCGACGTGGTGCTGATGGACGTCCGGATGCCCGGGATCGACGGCATCGAGGCGACCCGGCGGATCGTCGCCGACCCGGAGCTGGCCGGTACCCGGGTGGTGGTGCTGACCACCTTCGAACTCGACTCGTACGTCTTCGAGGCGCTCCGGCACGGTGCCAGCGGCTTCCTGACCAAGGACACCAAACCGGTCGAGCTGCTCCGGGCGATCCGGCTGGTCGCCAGCGGCGAGGCGCTGCTCTCCCCGTCGGTGACCCGGCGGGTGGTCCGGGAGTTCGCCACCCGGCCGTCCCGGGTGCTCCGGCCGCATCCCCGGCTGGACATGCTGACCGAGCGGGAGCGGCAGGTGGTCGGGCTGGTCGGCGAGGGGTTGAGCAACGACGAGATCGGCAGCCGGCTGCTGGTCAGTCCGGCGACCGCGCGTACCCACGTCAGCCGGGCCATGGTCAAGCTCGGCGCCCGGGACCGGGCCCAGTTGGTGGTGTACGCCTACCAGTCCGGCCTGGTCGAGCCCTGACCGCCGGAGCGTGTGGCCCGGCGGCCGGGCGGGTGCTTGGCCCGGCGAGACTGTCGAGCTGCCCCGCCGGTGCGTTCAGCGCCCGGCTCGGCCCGGCCGGCCCGGTTCGGCCCGCCCTGGCCCGGCTCGGGCGGGGTCGAGGCGGCGGGAGATGCGGGCGGCTACCCTTGCGGTGGCCGGGCACCCGTGCCTCGGCCATGCCATGCTCGGGTAAATACGACAAACGGGATGCTGCGCCGTGTTTGACACTTTGAGTGACCGCCTGTCCGGGATCTTCACCAAGCTGCGTGGCAAGGGTCGTCTCACCGACGCCGACATCGACGCCACCGCCCGGGAGATCCGGCTGGCGCTGCTGGAGGCGGACGTCGCCCTGCCCGTGGTCAAGTCCTTCATCGCCAGCATGAAGGAGCGGGCCCGGGGCGCCGAGGTCTCCCAGGCGCTCAACCCGGCCCAGCAGGTAATCAAGATCGTCCACGAGGAACTCGTCGCGGTGCTCGGCGGCGAGGGCCGCCGGTTGCAGTTCGCCAAGCAGCCCCCGACAGTGATCATGCTGGCCGGTCTCCAGGGCTCCGGTAAGACGACCCTGGCCGGCAAGCTGGCCGGCTGGCTGAAGGGGCAGGGGCACCAGCCGCTGCTGGTCGCCGCCGACCTCCAGCGGCCCAACGCGGTCAACCAGTTGCAGGTGCTCGGCGGCAGGGCCGGGGTCGAGGTCTTCGCGCCGGAGCCCGGCAACGGGGTCGGCGACCCGGTCCAGGTCGCCAAGGCGTCGCTCGAGCACGCCCGGCGGGCCGCCCGGGACATCGTCATCGTCGACACCGCCGGCCGGCTCGGTATCGACGCCGAGATGATGGCGCAGGCCGCCGCGATCCGGGACGCGGTCGACCCGGACGAGGTCATCTTCGTGATCGACGCGATGGTCGGTCAGGACGCGGTACGCACCGCCGAGGCGTTCCGGGACGGCGTCGGGATCACCGGCGTGGTCCTCTCCAAGCTCGACGGTGACGCGCGCGGCGGTGCCGCGCTCTCCGTACGGCAGGTCACCGGTCAGCCGATCCTCTTCGCCTCCACCGGCGAGAAGCTGACCGACTTCGACGTCTTCCACCCGGACCGGATGGCGAGCCGGATCCTCGGCATGGGTGACGTGCTCACGCTGATCGAGCAGGCCGAGCAGGCCTTCGACGCCGATCAGAAAGAGAAGATGACCGCCAAGCTGATGGGCGGCGAGCAGTTCACCCTGGAGGACTTCCTCGACCAGCTCATCGCGGTACGCCGGATGGGACCGATCGCCAACGTCCTGGCCATGATGCCCGGGATGGGGCAGATGAAGGACCAGCTGGCCGAGGTCGACGACAAGCACTTCGACAAGGTCACCGCGATCATCCGGTCGATGACCCCCGGCGAGCGGACCAACCCGAAGATCATCAACGGCTCGCGGCGGGCCCGGATCGCGAACGGTTCCGGCGTCACCGTGATGGACGTGAACCAGCTGCTCAACCGCTTCTCCGAGGCGCAGAAGATGATGAAGCAGATGGGCGGCATGATGGGCCTGCCCGGCGGCCGGCGCAAGGCGACCAAGTCGCCGAAGAACAAGCGCAAGGGCACCAAGGGCGGCGGCCGGCCCCGGGTCGGCGGCCCGGCCGGCGGCTTCCCGGGCGGCATGCCGCAGTTGCCGCCGGGGCTGGACCCGAACGCGTTGCAGGGCGGTCAGGGCCTGCCGCCCGGCTTCAAGCTGCCGAAGATCGACTTCAACAAGCTCGGCAAGCGCCCGAACGAGAAGTGACCGGGGACGGACGGGATATTCGTCGCCAGGCACAGCGGGCCATAGCCTGACCGCAAAGGGTGACGGCGACGTCGGCAGGTGCCGACCTACCGGGTGGTCGACCCGCTGCCCGGGCGGATGACGCTCACCGAGTTCGTGCTCGGGCCGTCCGGCGAGTACGAGCCGGCCGTGCACACCGACGACCTCGTCGGCGGGGCACGCCGGGGCGCGGCGGTGCACCGGGGCCGCATCAGGTAGGAATGTGCGCATGGCGCTGCACGTACGAGGGGTCGTGCTCCCGGACGACGAGGTCCGCGACCTGTGGCTGGTCGGTGACCGGGTCACCTTCACCCCGGTGCCGGACGCGGTGACGGTGGCCGATCGCGGCTTCGTGCTGCCCGGTCTGGTCGACGCGCACTGTCACCCGGGCATCGCACCCGGCGCGGTGCCGATCACCTCGCTCGACCAGGCTCGCGAGCTGGCCCGGATCGACCGGGACGCCGGGGTACTGGCGATCCGGGACGCCGGCTCGCCGTTCCCGTACCCGGAGTTGGAGGACGAGCCGGACCTGCCCCGACTGGCCCGCGCCGGGCGGCACGTCGCGCCGCCGAAGCGGTACCTGCGGGGCATCGCGGTGGAGGTCGAGGCCGCCGACGTGCCGGCGGCAGTGGCCGAGCAGGCCCGGGCCGGCAACGGCTGGGTCAAGCTGGTCGGCGACTGGATCGACCGGAACGTCGGCGACCTGGCGCCGTCCTGGGATCCGCAGACCGTGGCCGCGGCGGTGGCCGCCGCGCACGCGGCCGGAGCGCGGGCCGCGGTGCACACCTTCTCGGAGTCGGCGGTCGAGGTGATGGTCCGGGCCGGGGTCGACTCGGTCGAGCACGGCACCGGGGTCAGCCTCGACCTCGTGGACGAGATGGCCCGGCGCGGCACGGCCCTGGTGCCGACGATGATCAACATTGCCACCTTCGGCGAGATCGCCGAGCGGGCCGCCGCGAAGTTCCCCGGGTACGCCAAGCACATGCTCGCGCTCCGCGACAACTTTCCCACCGTGGTCGGCGCGGCGTACGAGGCCGGGGTGCCGATCTACGTCGGCACCGACGCGGGCGGCGGGATCGACCACGGGCTGGCCGCCGAGGAGATGCTGCTGCTGCACGAGCGGGCCGGCATGTCCAGCGTCGACGTGCTCGCCGCCGCCTCCTGGCGGGCCCGGGACTGGCTCGGCTTCCCCGGCCTGGTCGAGGGGGGCCTCGCCGACCTGGTGGTGTACCCCACCGACCCCCGGACCGACCTGCGGGTCGTACGCGCACCGGAGCGCATCGTGCTGCGCGGCCGGGTGGTGCGCTGATCCGGCCCGTACCGGCCGCGCCGCCCCGGAAGGTGTTAGGCGGGGGCCCTGCTACGACAGAAAGCGATAACGCGGGGCCCTTCCTTCGCAGGGCCGGGCGCGTCGGCTCCGGTGTCGGCGCATAGGATGTGCCCTCATGGCACGCGTGCTCACTCCCCGTGCGGAGGACTTTCCCCGCTGGTACCAGGACCTGATCGCCAAGGCGCAGCTCGCCGACAACGGGCCGGTGCGGGGGACCATGGTCATCCGACCGGCCGGCTACGCCATCTGGGAGCGCATGCAGGCCGAGATGGACGCCCGGATCAAGCTGGCCGGCGCCGAGAACGCGTACTTCCCGCTCTTCATCCCGGAGAGCTACCTGCGCCGCGAGGCACAGCACGTCGAGGGCTTCTCGCCCGAACTGGCGGTGGTCACCCACGGTGGCGGCAAGCAGCTCGCCGAGCCGGTCGTGGTCCGGCCGACCAGCGAGACGGTGATCGGCGAGTTCATGGCGAAGTGGGTCGACTCCTACCGGGACCTGCCGCTGCTGCTCAACCAGTGGGCCAACGTGGTGCGCTGGGAGCTGCGGCCGCGGATCTTCCTGCGGACCAGCGAGTTCCTCTGGCAGGAGGGGCACACCGCGCACGCCGACGAGGCCGACGCGCGGGCGTACGCCCGGAAGATCCTGCACGAGGTCTACGAGGACTTCATGGTCGGGGTGCTCGGCATCCCGGTGCTGGTCGGGCTGAAGACCGCCCGGGAACGCTTCGCCGGTGCCACCCGCACCTACACCCTCGAAGGCATGATGGGCGACGGCAAGGCGCTCCAGATGGGCACCTCGCACGAGCTGGGGCAGAATTTCGCCCGCGCCTTCGACATCACCTACACCTCGGCCGAGCGCAGCGTCGAGCACGCCTGGACCACCTCCTGGGGCAGCTCCACCCGGATGCTCGGCGGGCTGATCATGTGCCACGGCGACGACAACGGGCTGCGGGTGCCGCCGAAGCTGGCGCCGGTGCAGGCGTACGTGATGGTGGTGAAGGCCGGCGACGGCGTCGCCGAGGCCGCCGCGAAGCTCTGCGACGCGCTGCGCGACGCCGGGGTCCGGGTGGCCCTCGACGACCGGGTGGACACCCCGTTCGGCCGCCGGGCCGTCGACGCCGAGCTCAAGGGCTATCCGGTACGCATCGAGCTCGGTCCCCGCGACCTGGCCGCCGGCAACGCGGTGCTGGTCCGCCGGACCACCGGTGCCAAGACTCCGGTTCCGGTGCCGGACGTGGTGGCGGGGGTGCTCGCCGCGCTCGACGCCGACCAGAAGGCGCTCTACGACGAGGCGCTGGCCCGGCGCGAGTCGCACACCGTCTCGGTGGACTCGCTGGCCGAGGCGATCGAGGCGGCCGGCACCGGCTTCGCCCGGGTGCCGTGGTCGGTCGTCGGTGCCCAGGGGGAGGCGGAGGCGAACGCCCAGGGTGTGACCGTCCGCTGCCTGCGCCGGGCCGACGGCTCGGTGCCGGACTCGGAGGACGAGCCGGAGCTGACCGCCATCCTCGCCCGCTCCTACTGACCGGCCGGACCGGGATCAGGATGCGCTTCGCACCGGGCCGCGTCATCGTGCACCGCAACGTGCGGCGGGGCCGGATCGGTTGGGTCCGTCCGGCCCGGGTGGTCGGCGACGACGACCGTGGTCTGCTGCTCTGGGTCGCCCGGGGCACCCGGGTGGCCAGCGAGGTCACCGCGGACGGCCGGGGCATGCGGGCGCTGCCGTTCCGCGAGTGGGTCACCTCGGACCACCGGCTGCACGTCGGGACCTGGAACGGCCCGCCGGTGCTGAAGTTCCTGCCGGCCGGCGCGGACCACTCGGTCTGGTTCTTCCGGGACGCCTCGGACCGCTTCGCCAGCTGGTACGTCAACCTGGAGGAGCACGGCGTCCGCTGGGACGACGGCGACCTGGCCGGGGTCGACATGGTGGACCAGGACCTCGACGTGGTGGTCTGGCCGGACCATACCTGGGAGTGGAAGGACGAGGAGGAGTTCGCCGAGCGGCTCGCCCTCCCGGAGCACTACTGGGTGCCGGACGCGGCGGCGGTACGGGCCGAGGGGGAGCGGGTGATCAAGATTGCCGAGGCGGCGCAGTTCCCGTTCGACGGCACCTGGTGCGACTTCGTCCCCGACCCGGCCTGGACCGCGCCGGAGCTGCCACCCGGCTGGGACCGCCCGCCGGTGCGCTGACCCGGCGGCGAGCTGAGGTGCGCCCGCGCCGGGGTCAGCCGGCGGTCGGGGTGACGCTGGCGGGCAGCGGAACCTGCGGCAGCCGGTCGGCGGCGTAGGGGCGACAGGACGCCCGCACGACCAGCTCGGTGGGTAGCCGGATGTGCGTGTCGCGTTCGACGCCGCCGATCAGGTCGATGAGCAGGCGCAACGCCTCGGCGCCCATCCGCTGGAGCGGTTGCATGATCGTCGTCAGCGGCGGGTTGACCAGTGCCGACTCCGGTACGTTGTCGAACCCGATCACCGAGAGGTCCTCGGGCACCCGCAGGCCCATGCTCTGGGCGACGTCGAGGGTGGAGATCGCGGAGAGGTCGTTCCCGGCGAAGACCGCGGTCGGCCGGTCGGGGAGGGCGAGCAGCTCCGCGGCCGTACCGGCGGCGCTCTCGATCCGGAATCCGCCGACCCGCACCAACCGCTCGTCGACCGGGACGTCGGCGTCGGCCATCGCCTTGCGGAACCCGGCCTCGCGCAGCCGGGCGGACTCGAGGTCGTAGCGTCCGCTGATGTGCCCGATCCGGCGGTGACCGAGCGAGAGCAGGTAGTTGGTCGCGAGTACGGCGCCGGCGAAGTTGTCGGAGTCGACGGTGGGTAGGCCGGAGGGGCCGGTGTGCGGGTCGACGGCCACGACGTGGAAGCCCTGGTTGGTCTCGACCACGGTCGGGGTGACGATCACGGCGCCGTCGATGAGCGTTCCGGAGAGCCGGGCCAGCGACCGCCGCTCCCAGCCGATGGCCGTGTGGTCGCCGTCGCCGCCGGAGTAGGCCAGCAGTTGGTAGCCGGTGCCGGCGACCTCCCGGGACGCCCCCTTGAGCAGCTCGGTCGAGAACGGCTCGAACTCGGCGACCAGGATGCCCAGCACGTTGGTGCGGTGACTGCGCAGGCTCTGTGCACCGAGGCTGGCTTCGTACCCGAGCTGGCGGATGACCTGCTGGACGCGTTCCACGGTCGCCTGCGCCACGCCGTACCTGCCATTGACCACCTTGGAAACCGTCGCGACGGAGACGCCGGCCGTACGGGCCACGTCCGACATCTTGACGCGCTGCGGAAACGCCACGCCGACGATGATAGAGGGCTGCCAGCGCCCCATGACAGGGGAGTCGAAAACGTTATCGACAACGGTTGACACCGCGTTACGCGGCTGTAAAACTCCCCGTTCAGGTTGAGTACCGCGACTGACTAGTCGAGGAGACATTCGATGGCGATGAAAGGCCGCGCGGGCACCGTCCTGGCGCTGCTTACGACCAGCGCACTCCTTGCTGCCGGATGTAGCGGCGGCGAGAGCGAAGCGCCCGCTGAAGAGGAACTTTACAAGAACCCCGTGACCCTGACCTGGTGGCACAACGCCTCCCAGGACGGTCCCGGCAAGACTTACTGGGAGAAGGTCGCCAAGGACTTCTCCGCGCTCCACCCGACCGTCACGATCGAGATCGAGGCGATCGAGACCAACCAGCTCCAGCGGACCCGGCTCCCCGCCGCCCTGCTGACCGCCGACCCGCCGGACATCTTCAACGCGTGGGGCGGCGGCGAGATGCGCGAGCAGGTGGAGGCCGACTACCTCAAGGACATCACCGAGTCGGCCAAGGCCGAGATCGAGAACATCGGCAGCGCGGCCGAGATCTGGGCCGTGGAGGGCAAGCAGTACGGCCTGCCGTACCGGATGGGCGTCGAGGGCATCTGGTACAACAAGGACATGTTCGAGCGGGCGGGCATCTCCGCCCCGCCGACCACGTTCGACGAGCTCAACGACGCCGTCACCAAGCTCAAGGCGATCAACGTCGTCCCGATCGCCCTCGGTGCCGGTGACAAGTGGCCCGCCGCGCACTGGTGGTACAACTTCGCGCTGCGCGCCTGCTCGGTCGACACCCTGAAGAAGGCCTCGAAGGAGGCCGTCTTCGACGACCCGTGCTTCGTGAAGGCCGGCGCGGACCTGAAGACCTTCATCGGCACCAACCCGTTCCAGCCCAACTTCATCGCCACCCCGGGCCAGAACGACCCGACCAGCGCCAACGGTCTGCTCGCCAACGGCAAGGCCGCGATGGAACTCATGGGTGACTGGAACAAGGGCACCCTGGAGACCGTCGCGGAGGACAAGGCGGCGCTGGCAAAGTTCCTCGGCTGGTTCCCGGTACCGGCGATCACCGGTTCGGCGGGTGACCCGAAGGCGGCCCTCGGCGGTGGTGACGGCTTCGCCTGCGCGAAGAACGCTCCGGCCGAGTGCGTCGAGTTCCTCAAGTACATCCTCAGCCCCGAGGTGCAGAAGGGCTACGCCGAGACCGGCGTCGGCCTGCCCGTCGCCAAGGGCGCCGAGGGTGGCGTCACGGACCCCGCCCTGAAGTCCCTCCACGAAGCCACCACCAGCGCGACCTACGTACAGCTCTGGCTGGACACGGCCTTCGGCAGCACCGTCGGCAACGCGATGAACAACGCGATCGTCGCCATCTTCGCCGGCAGCGGCACCCCCGAGCAGGTCGTCGAAGCTATGAAGGCGGCCGCACGAAAGTGACCTCCACCAACTCAACCCTGAACCCCGCCGGTGGCGCCTCCGCGCCACCGGCGGGTGTCCGGCCTGCCCGGAGGCGGTCGTCCTCGCGCGGGGCCGAGAAGCGACGCAAGTGGTACGAGATCATCGGGCTGACCACGCCGGCGGTCATCGTCTACGTGATGTTCGTGCTGGTGCCGATGGGATTCGCGGTCTACTACAGCCTCTTCCGCTGGCGCGGGGTAGGACCGCCCACCGACTTCGTCGGCTTCGACAACTACCTCCTCGCCTTCGAGGACCCGATCTTCCTCGACGCGCTGCGCAACAACGCGATCATCGTGGTCGGGTCGCTGCTGATCCAGGGCCCCATCGCGCTCGGCGTGGCGCTGCTGCTCAACCGGCGCTTCCGCGGCCGTACCATCTTCCGCCTGCTGGTCTTCGTCCCCTACGTGCTCGCCGAGGTCACCGTCGGCATCATGTGGAAGCTGATCCTCACCGACGGCGGGACGGTCGACGCGCTGCTGCGGTCGCTGGGACTGGGCAGCCTGGTGCAGGCGTGGCTCGCCGACCTCGACATCGTGATCTGGACGCTGCTCTTCGTCCTCACCTGGAAGTACGTCGGCTTCGCCATCATCCTGCTGCTCGCCGGCCTGTCGAACGTGCCGCACGAGCTGACCGAGGCCGCCGCGATCGACGGTGCGAGCTGGTGGCAGGTGCAGCGCCACATCACGCTTCCGCTGCTCGGCCCGACGATCCGGATCTGGATGTTCCTGTCGATGATCGGCTCCCTGCAGGTCTTCGACGTGATCTGGGTGACCTCGGTTTCCTCGGTGCGGTCGCTCGGCGCGTCCGCCACCATGGCGACCTACATGGTCGACAACGGCTTCTTCGCCCGGCTCTGGGGTTACGGCAACGCGGTGGCCGTGATCCTCTTCGTCATCTCCTTCGTCGCGGCGCTGCTGTTCCAGCGTTTCCTCCTGCGCCGTGACATCCAGGGCGCCATCACCAGAAGGGTGAACTGACCGTGGCCGCGAACGCTGTCCTGCCCCCACCGTCCAAGCGCCGACCGGTGTCCTGGGGCAACCCGCTCACCTACGCGCTGGCGCTCGCGGTCGCGGCCGTGTCGATCGCCCCGGTCGTCTACGTGGTCGTCGGCGGTTTCCGTACCACCCCGCAGATCGTCGCGAACCCGGCCGGACTGCCCGACCCGTGGGTCTTCGACAACTACGCCAGGGTGCTGACCCAGAGCGACTTCTGGGGCCAGGCCTTCAACAGCGCGGTGATCGCCCTGGGTACGACCCTCGGTGTCGTGGTGTTCGGCGTCTGCGCCGCGTTCGTGCTGGCCCGGTACACCTTCCGCGGGCGCGAGGCGCTCTACACCTTCTTCACCCTCGGCCTGCTCTTCCCGGCCGGGGCGGCGATCCTGCCGCTCTACCTGATGCTGCGCGACCTGAACCTGATCAACTCCTACTACGCGGTGATGCTTCCGCAGATCGCCTTCGCGCTGCCGCTCACGATCGTGATCCTGCGTCCCTTCCTCGCCGCCATCCCGCGCGAGCTGGAGGACGCCGCCGCGATCGACGGTACGGGCCGGCTCGGCTTCCTCTGGCTGATCGTGCTGCCGCTGTCGCGGCCCGCGCTGGTCACGGTCGGGATCCTCGCGTTCGTGGCGAGCTGGAACGCGTTCCTGCTGCCACTGCTCGTACTCGGCGATGCCAATCTGCACACCCTGCCCCTCGGCGTGCAGAACTTCTCAAGCCAGTACACCTCCGACACGGCGGGAATTCTCGCCTTCACCTCGCTGGCGATGCTGCCGGCACTGCTCTTCTTCACCTTCGCCGAGAAGCAGATCGTCGGCGGTCTCCAGGGTGCGATCAAGGGCTGAGCGGCGGGGTACGGGCACCAGAAGGAGAGGCACGACGGTGATCGAGGTCCGCTAGGCGCGCCCCGGGCGGGCGAGGAGGGCCACCATCCCTGACCGGGGCCGTGGGCCGCCATGGTCGCCCGGAGCGGGCCCCGTCGGCGAGGCTGTCGGCGAGTTCGCCGGCCGGTGTGAGGTTCCCGGGCCGGGTCTGGCAGAATGGGTCGCTGGTATCCGGCGCGCGTCCGGCGCCCTCTAACCCGGGCGTGTCGCCAGTCCATCGAGCAGTCCCCGGCTCAACCCCACTGTGCCGGTCGGCTCTCACCCGCGCACCGCCCGTGTCCGGGACGGTGAGAATCGCAACAGGAGCGAACACACTGTGGCCGTAAAGATCCGGCTCCTGCGGATGGGTAAGATCCGCAACCCGCAATACCGCATCGTCGTCGCCGACTCGCGTACCAAGCGTGACGGTCGGGCGATCGAGTTCGTCGGGATCTACCAGCCGAAGGAGCACCCTTCGGTGATCGAGGTCAAGTCGGACCGGGTGCAGTACTGGCTCTCTGTCGGCGCCCAGCCGAGTGAGGCCGTCCAGCGCCTGCTGGAGAAGACCGGCGACTGGCAGAAGTTCAAGGGCCTGCCGGCCCCGCCGCCGCTGCTGGTGGCGCCGGAGCGGGCCGACCGCACGGCGGCCTACGAGGCCGAGGCGAAGGCGGCGGCCGGGCTGACCGAGTCGGCCAAGCCGGCGAAGAAGGCGGCCAAGGCGGCGCCCGCCGAGGCGAAGGCGGCACCGGCCGAGGCGAAGGCGGCGCCCGCCGAGGCCAAGGCGGCACCCGCCGAGGCCCCCAAGACCGAGGAGCAGGCCGGTGCGGACTCCGGCGAGCAGGCCTGACGTGGCGCTCCGGCCGGCGCTCGAACACCTGGTCAAGGGCATCGTCGACCACCCGGACGACGTACGGGTCCGGATGGTCGACTCCCGGCGCGGCAAGCGCCTGGAGGTGCGGGTGCACCCTGAGGACCTGGGTACGGTGATCGGTCGCTCCGGCCGTACCGCCAAGGCGCTGCGCCAGGTGATCGGGTCGATCGGCGGCCGTGGCGTACGCGTCGACATCGTCGACTCGTACTGACCCGCGGATCCCGATGCTCCTGATCGTCGGCCGGATCGGCCGTCCGCACGGCATCCGCGGTGAGGTGACCGTGGAGGTGCGGACCGACGATCCAGAGGCACGGTTCGCCGCCGGGGCGGTGTTGCGCACCGACCCGGCGGCGGCTTCCGGCAGCGGCCCGGCGGCGCCGCCCCCGGTCACCGAGCACGGGGAGTTGGTCCGGGTGCCGGAGCAGCTCACCGTCGAGGCCACCCGCTGGCACCAGGGCAAGCTGCTGGTCAGCTTCGACGGCGTCTACGACCGAGACGTCGCCGAGGCGCTGCGCGGCACCCTGCTCTGGGTCGACACCGCCGACCTGCCGGACCCGGCCGACCCGGACGAGTTCAACGATCACCAGTTGGTCGGTCTGGCGGTGGTCACCCCGACCGGTGAGCCGCTCGGCGAGGTGGCCCGGATCGACCATGCCCCCGCCTCGGAGCTGCTGGTGCTGCGCCGCCCCGAGGGGCGGACCGCGCTGATCCCGTTCGTCAAGGCGATCGTTCCCGAGGTGGACCTGGCCGCCGGCCGGGTGGTGGTGGACGCGCCGCCGGGCCTGCTGGATCTCTGAGCGGGGAGTTCTGATAGGAAGGGCCCCTTCCTATACAGAATGCGATAAGAGGGGGCCCTTCCTTACATGCACGTCGACGTGGTGTCGATCTTTCCCGAGTACCTGGCCCCGCTGGGGCTCTCCCTGATCGGGCGGGCCCGGGCGGCCGGAGTACTCGACGTCGCCGTGCACGACCTGCGGACCTGGACCCACGACGTGCACCGTACGGTCGACGACACCCCGTACGGCGGCGGGCCCGGGATGGTGATGCGCCCCGAGCCCTGGGGAGAGGCGCTGGATGCCCTGGTGCCGGCCGGCGACGAGTCCGGGACCCGGCTGGTGGTGCCCACCCCGGCCGGTGCCCGGTTCAGTCAGGCGGTGGCGCACGAGCTGGCGGCCGAGTCGCACCTCGTCTTCGCCTGCGGCCGCTACGAGGGGATCGACCAGCGGGTCCTCGAACACGCCGCCACCCGGATGCCGGTGACCGAGATATCGCTCGGCGACTACGTGCTCTTCGGGGGCGAGGTCGCGGTTCTGGTGATCATGGAGGCGGTGACCCGCCTGCTCCCCGGGGTACTCGGCAACGCCGACTCGCTCGCCGAGGAGTCGCACGCGCACGGTCTGCTGGAGGCGCCGGTCTACACCAAGCCGCCGACCTGGCGCGGGCAGGACGTACCGGAGATCCTGCGCTCGGGTGACCACGGCCGGATCGCCCGGTGGCGGCGCGACCAGGCGCTGGTCCGGACGGCCGCGCGCCGGCCGGACATGCTCGCCGCGCTGCCGGCGGAGCAGTTGGACAAGCGGGATGTCGCCGCCCTGACCGGGGCCGGATTTCAGCCCCCGGCCGACGATATGGCAAAGTAGGGGGGTTGCCGCAGTCGCCCGTGCCACGGACGGCTGCGAGGATCTCCGCCGGGGTTGCCCTGCCGGGCCCCGCCGTGGAGATCAGAATCACCCATCCGCGCGCCGACGCCCGGTGCGCCGTGAGTCCTCAAGGATGCAGCGATGAACACCCTGGACGCCCTCGACGCCCAGTCGCAGCGGACCGACGTGCCCGACTTCCGGGCCGGTGACACCGTCAAGGTGCACGCCCGAGTCATCGAGGGCAGCCGGTCCCGGGTCCAGATCTTCGAGGGTGTCGTCATCCGGCGCCACGGAGCGGGCCTGCGGGAGACCTTCACCGTACGCAAGATCAGCTTCGGGGTCGGGGTGGAGCGGACGTACCCGATCAACAGCCCGGGTATCGACCGGATCGAGGTCATGGTCCGTGGTGACGTACGCCGGGCCAAGCTCTACTACCTCCGTGAGCTGCGCGGCAAGAAGGCCAAGATCAAGGAGAAGCGCGAGAAGCGGGTCGGCTGACCTCCCGCTGACCGCGAGCGACGCCGATCGCGGGGTGCCGAGCCGGCCAACGCCGACTACGCTGGCCGCACGGGCAGACGCGAGACGCGGCGACCCCGGCGACTGCCGGGGTCGCTCGTTCGCCCCGCGCTTCGGCTCGCGGTGCCCGTCACCAACCAGTGGTGATGGCGCTGTATCTCGGGACCGGGGAGTTGCGTGGTGCGTAGGGTGGACGACGAGGACGATGTCGAACCGTGGCGTCGTCGGCCCCGACGATCCCGCCGTACGCGTAAGCAGATGCCACTGTGGCAGGAGCTTCCACTACTGCTGATCGTGGCGTTCTGCCTCGCGGTCCTGATCCGGACCTTCCTGCTCCAGGCGTTCTTCATCCCCTCGGGGTCCATGGAGGACACCCTGCTGATCGGCGACCGGGTCCTGGTCAACAAAATCGTCTACGACGTGCGCGACCCGGCCCGTGGCGAGATCGTGGTGTTCCGGGGTACGGCGGCCTGGGCGCCCGAGGTCCGCGAGGAGGCCGATCCGGGGTTCGTGGCCAAGCTCGGCCGCACGATCGGAGACCTGGTCGGAGTGAGCCGGCCCGGCGAGAAGGACTTCATCAAGCGCGTGGTGGGGCTGCCCGGCGACCGGGTGCAGTGCTGCGACGACCAGGGTCGGGTGACCGTCAACGGTGCCCCGATCGACGAGCCGTACGTGCTGGAGAACTCTCCACTGGACGTCCCGCCCAACCGTCAGGAATGCCGGTCGCGGCGGTTCGACGAGGTGGTGGTCCCGGCGGGCCAGATTTTCGTGATGGGCGACCACCGACTGGTGTCGCAGGACGCGCGCTGCCAGGGTCCGGTACCGATCGAGAACGTGATCGGCCGGGCCTTCGTGGTCGTCTGGCCGTTCGGACACTGGAGTTCGTTGCCGGTGCCGGACGGCTTCGACAAACTGCCGAAACCGGCGGCGGCATCCGCCCCCGGGGAAGCGCCCGTCGACAGTCCGCAAAACAGCGCAGACACGGGAGAAATAGCAATTGCTATGCCAATCTTGGGCTCTCTGCTCGTTACCGCGCGTTCCCGGCGCTTTCGCGGGACTCGGCATCGTAGGCTCCACCCGTGATTGACGAGCAGACCGACAAGTCCAAGCCCCGCAGTTCGTTCTGGCGGGAGTTGCCCATCCTGGTGGGCGTGGCCATCCTGGTCGCGGTGCTGGTCCGGGCGTTCGTGCTGCAGACCTTCTACATCCCGTCGCCGTCGATGGAGCACACTCTCGACATCTACGACCGGGTGCTCGTCAACAAGCTGGTCTACGACTTCCGGTCACCGCACCGGGGCGAGATCATCGTATTCAAGGCGCCCACCCAGTGGACCGGCAATCCGAAGGGTGAGGATTTCATCAAGCGGGTGATCGGGGTCGGCGGTGACCGGGTGGTCTGCTGCGACCCGCAGGACCGCCTGATGATCAATGGCCAGTCGCTGGACGAGCCGTACATCTTCACCGAGAACGGGGTGCGGGATCCGGCGGCCGACGAGGAGTTCGACATCACCGTCCCGGAGGGGCGACTCTGGGTGATGGGTGACCACCGCTCCGCCTCGGGCGACTCGCTGGAGCACTGGCAGCAGAGCCGCAAGGACATCCAGGTGGCGACGATTCCGGAGAAGTCGGTGGTGGGGCGGGCCTTCACCGTCTTCTGGCCGGTCGGCCGGGCCACCTGGCTCTCCGTACCCGATTCCTACGGCGCGATTCCGGATCCGCAGGGCTGACCGACGCCGCGCGGCCGGCGGCGAGCCGGACGCGGACGAGGCTAGGCTGACCGGGTGACCGTGTTCAGCCCCCGCCAGGCCGCCCGGGTGCTCCTGGTCGACGCCGACGGTCGGGTGCTGCTGTTCCACGGTTGGGATCCGGCCCGCCCCGAACACTGCTACTGGTTCACCCCTGGCGGCGGCCTGGATCCGGACGAGACGCCGGCGGCCGGCGCCGCCCGCGAGCTGGCCGAGGAGACCGGTCTGCGGCTGGGCCCGGCCGAGTTCGGGGAGCCGGTCTGGCAGGAGACGACCGAGTTCAGTTTCGGTGGCCAGTGGTTCCGCCAGGAACAGCACTTCTTCCTCGTCCGGGTCGCGGCCTGGGCGGTGGACACGACCGGGTTCGACGCGGTCGAGCAGGAGACGATCGACACCCACCGCTGGTGGTCGATCGAGGAGTTGGAGCGGACGACGGAACGGTTCTATCCGACCGACCTGCCCGAGCTGTTGCTCCGGGCGCTGGAGAGCGAGTAGCGGTGCTGACCCCACCCCGTACCGTGATCCGCCGCGAGGGCGGCATCTACGCCATGGAGCGCGCGCTGCGGCGACGCGGCTTCCCGCAGGTCGCCGGGGCCGACGAGGCCGGCCGGGGAGCCTGTGCCGGCCCGCTGGTGGCCGCCGCGGCGGTGCTGCCGGAGGGCCGGCGCGGCGAGATCGAGGGGCTGGCCGACTCCAAGCTGCTCACCCCGGCCACCCGAGAGCGGATCTACGCCGAGGTGGTGGCCCGGGCGCTGGCGTACGCCGTGGTGGTCATCCCGGCGGCGGAGGTGGACGCCCGGGGGTTGCACGTGTGCAACCTGGCGGCGATGCGCCGGGCGCTGGCCTCCCTCGCCGTGGTTCCGGACTACGTGCTGACCGACGGTTTCGGGGTGGACGGGCTGGGCGTGCCGGGGCTGGCGGTCTGGAAGGGCGACCAGGTTGCCGCCTGCGTGGCGGCGGCGAGCGTGCTGGCCAAGGTCACCCGAGACCGGATCATGGTGGAGTTGCACGACCAGTACCCGGGGTACGGCTTCGCCGAGCACAAGGGATACATCACCGCCGAGCACAGCGCCGCGCTGGAACGTCACGGTCCGTGTCCGGAACATCGCTTCTCGTACGTCAACGTCGCGACCGTCTCCGGCCGGGTCGGCCGGCCGCCGCGTTCCCGGCGTCCGGCGCAGCTGGGTGGGATCGAGTCGATGGCGCACGGGGGCCGGGCAGGGGGTACCGTCGGCGTGGCGTTGGGCGAGCGGCTTCGGCCGTCAACGTTGGTGGGGGAAGATGTGGCCATGGAAGGCGGAGTGGGATGAGCGCGGAAGATCTCGAGAAGTACGAGACCGAGATGGAGCTGCAGCTCTATCGGGAGTACCGCGACATCGTTCGCCAGTTCTCCTACGTGGTGGAGACCGAGCGGCGGTTCTATCTGGCGAACCAGGTTGATCTACACGTCCGCAACTCCGACGGCGAGGTCTACTTCGAGGTGGAAATGCACGACGCCTGGGTCTGGGATATGTACAGGCCGGCGCGCTTCGTGAAAAATGTCCGAGTAATGACCTTCAAGGATGTCAACGTCGAAGAACTCGAAAAGCCGGACATCTCCCTTCCCGCTGATTCTGGATTCGGCGGTTGATGATCACCTGCCTTTCGGCGGGCCGATCAGCGCTGGCCGCACCGGCAGCTCGCGCCGGAGTACCGGCGGAGCCGACGGCCTAGTCGTCCTCGGTGACCACGACCTCCACCCGCTGCACCAGGTTGTTCGCGAACCCACCCCGGTTCCACGGCTGCTCGATCGGCTGGGTACGCCCCGACGCGTCGGTGGCCCGGGCGCCGAGCGTGTACCGGCCCGGGGTCGCCGGCCACTCGTACCGCCAGCGGCGCCACGCCCAGCGCTCGTCGACCGGTCCGCGCGCGGCCGGCTCCCGCTGCCCCGCCGGCACCGGGTCTGCCTCGTAGCCCAGCCCCTCGGCCCCGGCGGCCGGATCGAGGGTGGCGGGCGCCCAGCTGAGACCACCGTCGGTGGTCACCTCGACGGCGGTCACCGGAGCGTGCCCGGACCAGGCCCGGCCCTGCACCGTGCACGATCCGGGGCGTACCACCCGGGTCCGCGACATGAAGTCCGGAAAGCCGGGCGGCTGGACCAGGGCCCGGGGCTCGATCCGGGTGACCGGGACGCCCGGGTCGTCGGCGGAGCTGCGCAGCCGGTAGGCCACCGCGTTCTGGTAGCCGTCGAACTCCCGGTCCAGCACCGTGATCCGGGTCAGCCACTTGACGTGTGCCATGCCGTACCAGCCGGGCACCACCAGGCGTAGCGGCGCGCCGTGCTGGGGGAGCAGCGGGAGGCCGTTCATCTCGTACGCCAGCAGCACCTCCTCGCGCAACGCCTCGGCCACCGGCAGGCCGCGCTGGTAGTCCTGCTCGACGCCGCGTTCCACCCCGTGGTCGGCGCCGGTGAACACCACGTCGACGGCGTCCGTGGCGAGCCCCGCCTCCCGGAGCAGCGGAGCGAGTGGCGTCCCGGTCCATTCGGCGGTGCCGACCGCCTCGGAGAGCCACGGCTGGCTGACCGGTCGGGGTGTCAACAGCGCCCGACCGTTACCGGCGCACTCCAGGGTGACCCGCCGGGTGACCGTGGGCCGCTCCCGTAGGGCGGCGAGATCGAGGGCCAGCGGGCGGTCGACCCGGCCGTCGATGGTCAGCGCGTGCCGACCCGGGTCCAGGTCCGGGATGTCGTAGTGGATGAGCAGGTAGTGCAGGCCCACCGGGGTGACGTCGTAGCGGAGCGCTTCCAGCGGCAGCGCGTGGTTGCGCGCGGCGAGTCCCAGTTCCTCGATGCTGATGCCCTCGTCGGGATCGGCCAACCGGGAAGGCCGGCTCACGTCGTCCACTGTGGTCATCGCCGCTCCTCCGTCGTTCCGGGCGGCGGGTGCGGCCCGCCTCCGGCCGTCCAGCCTAGGCGAGCCGGCTGAACGGGGACGGAGCCGCCCAGCTCACGGGCGGACGACACGGTCTCGGCGGGGGTGGCTGGGGGCGCCGGATGTCCGGTTCGGCACCCACCACGGAGTTTCCGCTCGTCCCGACGCTCGGCACAGCGGCAGCCGCTGCCGTTCGGGTTCCAGAAATCCTCGGCCGTCGCGGCGCCGAGACGGTCGCCGGGCTGGGCATAGCAGATCATCGGGGGTCGCGGGCGTTTTCCACAGGTGTGCTGGTTGTGCACAGGCTGCGGTTCGGGGTGTTGCGAGGGGGCACGCGTGGCGCGACGCTGCACGACCATGACGAGGAGATGGCACGGCGCGGGACCGGCGATCCTGCTCTCGGTGTTGCTGCTGGCGCTGGCACCGCCACCGGCGGCCGAGACCGACCCGACCGGCAGGTCTGTCCGGGACGTCGGCAGCCCGGCAAGGTTCCGCTGGCCGCTCGACGGCGTGCCCCCGGTCGTCCGCCGGTTCGACCCGCCGCCGCGACCGTGGGCGGCCGGCCACCGGGGCGTCGACCTGGCCGCGCCGCCCGGCGCCACCGTGCGGGCCGCCGGGCCGGGCGTGGTGTTCTTCGCCGGGACGGTGGCCGACCGCCCGCTGGTCAGCGTCGCCCACGCCAACGGACTACGCACCACCTACGAGCCGGTGCGGTCCGGGCTGGCGGCCGGCGACGCGGTCCGGGCCGGAGATCCACTCGGTGTGCTCCAGTCGGGCCACCGAGGCTGCACGGCCGCCGGAGCGGCGTGCCTGCACTGGGGCCTGCGGCGCGGCGACGAGTACCTCGATCCCCTGCTGCTCCTCGGCCTCGGCCGGGTCCGCCTGCTACCGGTCTCGGCACAGCCTCCGGCCGGTGCCGCCGGTCGATGACACCGTCCGGACCGGCGGTCAGGAGAGCGTGCCGAGCAGGCCAGGGAGGCGCTCGGCGAGCCGGTCGTACTCCTCCGCCCGGTTGTAGATCTGGCCGGACAACCGCAGCCAACCCCGGTCGCGCCAGGGGTTGACGTTCACCTCCGCGCCCAGTTCGTCGCTGATCCGCTGCCGCAGCGCTACCGCGTCGGGAAAGGTGGTCGCGACGCCGGCCGGCAGGGGGAGGATCCGCATGGATACCGTCGGCCCGCCGGGGTCGACCAGGTCGGCCGGCGCGACCCCGAGAGCTGCCCCGACCACCCGCTGCCCGTACGCGGCCAGTTCCGCGTTGTGCGCCCGGACCCGCTCCAACCCGAGCGTACGAAGCGTGAACACGCCCACCGGCGCGGCGAGCCAGGCGGTGTAGTCGAGCGTCGCCTGCCATTCGACCCGGCTGGGGAAGCCGGTCTCCTGCTCCCAGGAGACGGCCAACGGCTCGATCCGGTTGCGCCAGCGGGGCGCGACCACCAGTGCGGCGGTACCCCGAGGGGCGTACCCCCACTTGTGCAGGTTGCCGATCCAGAAGTCGGCGCCGATGCTCCGCACCGGAGTCGGCAGCATGCCGGGCGCGTGCGCACCGTCGACCAGTACCGGGATGTCGCGTTCCCGGGCCACTGCCGCGATCGCCGCCGCCGGGAACAGCCGGGCGGTGGAGGAGGTGAGCTGGTCGACGATGAGTAGTTTGGTGCGGCCGGGCCGAATGCCGGCTCGGACGATCTCGACGACCTCCTCGTCCGTGGCGGTCAGCGGTACGGCCAGGGTGCGCCGGACGGCACCGGTCCGGCGTGCCTCCCGCTCGATGGAGAGGGCGAAGGAGCCGTACCCGTGATCGGTGTCGACCACCTCGTCGCCGGGTTCCAGCCGCAGCGACTGGAGCACGACGGCAGCGCCGAGGGTGACGTTGCCGACCAGAGCCGTCCCGTCCGGGTCGGCACCGAGAAAGCCGGCCAGGTGTCGACGAGCGTGCGTGATCCGGTCGACGAGTCCCCGGTTGAAGAACCGCATCGGGTTGGCTTCGGTCTCGTCGCGCAGCCGCTGCTGAGCGCGCTGCACGCCGATCGGCACCGCCCCGTACGACCCGTGGTTGAGGTGGGCGACGCCGGGATCCAGCGAGAACAGCAGTCGGGCGCCGGGGATCGGCACGGGCGGCTGCGGCCCCGCAGTGCTCATTCGGTGATCGTAGCCCGGCATCGATCGGGTACCGACCTGGAACGCGTGATCCGGCGGTGGCCGCCGCATCGTCGCCGGACGTCAGGTCGGGGAGTCGGCCCGAGGATGTGCCTGGCGGTAGGCAGCTCGCAGCCGCTCCACGGAGACATGGGTGTAGATCTGTGTGCTCGACAACGTGGCGTGGCCAAGAAGCTCCTGCACCGTACGCAGGTCGGCACCGCCCTCCAGCAGATGGGTGGCCGCCGAGTGCCGCAGCCCGTGTGGGCTGATCCGGGGCAGACCCGTGACACGGGCGTAGTCTGCGACGATCCGGCGTACCACTGTGGGCTGCAGCCGCCCGCCGCGTACCCCGAGCAGCAGGGCCGTACCGCTCTCCGGCCCGGCCAGATGTGGCCGGCCGATCCGGAGCCAGTCGTCGAGGGCCCGCTGCGCCGGCAGCCCGTAGGGCACCGTGCGTTCCTTGGCCCCCTTGCCCAGGACCCGGAGCACCCGCCGGGCCTGGTCGACGTCACCGAGATCCAGACCGCACAGCTCGCCGACCCGGATGCCGGTGGCGTAGAGGAGTTCGAGCACCACCCGGTCCCGTGACGATTCCGGGGAAGCGGCCCCGCCGGGCGCGTCCACCAGCTCGCTGGCCTGGTCGGGCCGGAGCACAGCAGGCAGTTCCCGATGTGCCCTGGGGCTGGCGAGTTGCGCACCAATGTCGGCGTCCAGCAGCCCGGCCCGGTGCGCCCAGCCGGTGAAGGTACGCGCGGACGCGGCGCGGCGGGCCAGCGAAGCGCGGGCGGCCCCCAGGGTACGCAGTTTCGCCAGCCAGCTCCGCAACACGGTGATGTCCAGCTCTCGCGGCTCGGTGCAACCCATCCGGCCGGCATGGTCGAGCAGCGACACCACGTCCGCGACGTACGCCCGGACGGTGTGCGTCGACCGGTTCTCGACCGATGCGAGGTGCTGGGCGAAATCGTCGACGCTCTCCCGGAAGGCCGGTGTCAGGGCCTCGTGCCGGGCACGGGTGCTGCGACTGGGCTCGCTCATCACCTGCGACGGTGGGCCCCGAACCTGGGGTACGTCAAGCCGGCCCGCCGCAGATCTGCCCGTCACCGGTATTGCGGTCGAGGTCGACGGCTCGCCTCGGGCACGTCGCGGCCATGGTCATCGGGCTGGCCCGGCAGATGCCGCGCGGCCGGCTCGGGTCGCCGCCGGAGCGAGGAGGTACCCGTCATCGCGGCGGAGCACCAGGTCGAGCTGTTCCAGCAGGGAGAGCTTGCGCAGGGTGGTACGCAGGTCGAGCCCGGTCCGCGCGGCGAGGACGTCCGGGCCGACCGGGCCGCGTCGCGGAACCGACTCCAGGATCAGCGCGGAGTCGTCATCGAGCCCGTCCTGTGGCCTCTGTGGACCACGAACCGGCGGTGCGAGGTCGGCACCGATCCTCCCTACCTCCTCGAGCACGTGTGGCACGCCGGTGACCAGTCGCGTCTCGGGATATTCGCGGAGAAGTTCGTGCGCCCCGACCGACATGGCGGAGGTGACCGGCCCGGGAACCACCATCGCGGGCCGCTTCAGCGCGATCGCCCGCCGCAGCGTCTGGGTCGCACCGCTGCGGGCCGCCGCCTCGACCACCAGGGTGCCGGCGGTCGCGGCGGCGATCACCCGGTTGCGAATCAGGAACCGGGGCCGCAGCGGCTCCGCCCCGGGCGCCCATTCGCTGACCAGCAGGCCGACGTCGGCGATCCGGTCGAAGAGGGCGGTGTTTCCCACCGGATAGGGCCGGTCGACACCGCAGGCGAGTACCGCCACGGTCAGGCCACCGGCATTCAGGGCGCCCCGGTGCGCCGCCGCGTCGATGCCGAACGCACCGCCGGAGACGACGGTCCAGTCCCGCTCCGCCAGGCCGAAAGCGATCTCGGTGGCGACGTGCAGCCCGTACGGGGTGGCGGCCCGGGACCCGACCACTGCCACCGATCGTTGCAACGCCTCCCCGAGCGGCCAGGCACCGCGCACCCAGAAGCAGAGCGGCGGCGCCGTCTCCTGGTCGACCCTGCGATCGGTACCGGGCAGGTTCAGCCGGTCCAGGCCCCGCAGCCGGGCCGGCCACTCGGGGTCGCTGGGTGTCACCACACGCGCACCGAGCCGTTCGGTCTGCTCGGCGGCGTCGAGGGCGACCTGCCACGGGTCCCCGGCGGCCAGCCGGGACTCGACCGTTGCCCGCAGCCGGTGGTCCGAGACCTTGCCGGCGAGCAGACGGCGCAGCGCGCCGACCGCCCCGAACTGCTGTACCAGGCGGAACACCGCTCGGGTGCCGGGCTCGAAGAGCCAGGTGAGAGCGATGCGTGCCAGCCTCTCCTCGTCCATCGCCACCGGCTCCTCCAGCCCGGGAATCGGGTCGGTCGACGGCAGGACGCGGCCGGTGTCGGGCTGGCTGGAAGCCTCCGCCGTCGAATGGGGGAGCGGTGGTCGTGTCGGAGTGGCCGGTGATGCGGAGTCACGACTCGGGGTGGCCGGAGCGGGGCGGACGGGTCTGGTCATGCGAGGCTCCCGGTGCGGAGTTGGGTCGCTTCGTCCACGTCTCCGGCGTCGGGGCGCTGCCTACCGTCGAGGTCGGCGATGCTCCAGGCCAGCCGGATCACCCGGTCGAAGCCACGGGCGGAGAGGACGCCGCTGTCGAGCAGCCGGCGCAGCGCGTGGGTGTCGTCCGCCGGCAACCGCCACCGGGGATGGCGCAGCTGCGGACCCGGTACCTCGGCGTTGACCCGCCAACCGCCGGCAGCCCACCGGGCAGCGGCGGCGGCCCGCGCCTTGCCGACCCGTTCGGCGACCACGGCGGACGACTCGACGCTCTGCTCGGCGGCCATCAGTTCCGCCGCCCGCAGCGGGCTCACCCTGACCTGCACGTCCAGCCGGTCCAGCAGGGGCCCGGAGAGCCGGCCGAGATAGCGGCGACGTGCCAGCGGGGTGCACTCACACGAGACGTCGCCGGAGGGTTTCGCGCACGGGCACGGATTCGCCGCCACGACCAGTTGCACCCTGGCCGGATATTCGGTGCCGCCACGGGAACGGGCCAGCACGATCCGGCCGCTCTCCAACGGCTGGCGCAGTGCCTCCAGCGCACCCCGGACAAATTCCGGGGCCTCGTCGAGGAAGAGCACCCCGCGATGCGCCAACGACACCGCACCGGGCCGGGCCAGCCCCGATCCGCCTCCGACCAGCGAGGCGATCGTCGCCGTATGGTGCGGGGCCTGGAACGGCGGTCGGCGCAGCAGTTGCCCGTCCGGAGGCAGCAGACCGGCGATCGAGTGCAGCGCGGTCACCTCCAGGGCGCCCTCGTCGTCCAGTTCGGGCAGGATCGAGGGGAGACGCTCGGCCAGCATCGTCTTGCCGGCTCCCGGGGGCCCGAACAGGGCCAGATGGTGACCGCCGGCGGCGGCCACCTCCAGGGCGCGCCGACCGAGCCCCTGCCCGGCGACATCGGCGAGGTCGGGTCCGGGGCGGGGCGACGTCGCCGGTGGGGACGGCGGATCGAGCAGCGGCGCACCGTCCCGGATGAAGGCAACCAGCCGGTGCAGGGTGTCGACCGCCCGGACCCGTACGCCGGGTACGACCGACGCCTCGGCGGCGTTGTCGAGTGGTACGACCACCCGGGTGATGCCGGCCCGGGCCGCCGCCACGACCATCGGCAGTACGCCCCGGACCGGTCGGACCGTCCCGTCGAGGCCCAACTCGCCGAGGACGGCGACCCGGTCCAGCGGAGCGAGCGGCATCTCGCCCGAGCCGCCGAGTAACGCCGCCGCGATGGCGAGGTCGAAGGCCGATCCGTGCTTCGGCAGCGTCGCCGGCAGCAGGTTGACGGTGATCCGGCGGTTCGGCCAGCGCTGACCGGAGTTGACGATCGCGGCACGCACCCGATCCCGGGCCTCGTTGAGGGCGGTGTCGGGAAGTCCGGACAGTACGACGGTGGGCAGGCCGGTGGCCAGATCGGCCTCGACCTCGACGACGTGCCCGGTGACCCCGACCAGTCCCACGCAGAGCACTTTGGCGTAACTCATCGGCGGGGTCCGGCAAAGCTGTCTCGCGGCATCGGCATGCTCCCGACCGTGCCCGGAACGGCTTCGACGCAACGGCCCGAGACCCTCACCTGTGGACAACCAGGGGCCCTGTGGACGGCCGGACGATCAAGGGATGACTGTGCTATGTGCCGCGACTGCCCGGCCATGTCGACGGAGTCGGCTTTCCGGACCGGGGCCGGTCCACGGGTTCAGCGCCGGGGTTACCCGCGCCCGACCGCCCGACCGAGTAGTTCGTGCAGGAGCGCGACCACCTCGTCCGGGGAGAACGCCATTGCCTGCTCGCCCACCGTGACCTCGAAGCGGCATCTCGTCGGGTCCGGCCCGGAGAGCACCCGTGGAAACAGCTGTACGCCATGTTCGGCGATCATCTCAGCGCCGGCCCGTTCGACATCCTGTCCCGACGCGGGCAGGTGGACGTGGAAGATCGGCGTCTGGGGCGGATCGGGCCAGGCCAGCGCGACACCGTCGCTGTTGATCGCGTTGGCGATCGCGATCGCGTGCTCCCGGAACGCCGGCATCTGCGGCAGCAGCCGGTTCAGGCCGACGAGGCCGGCCAGCGCCAGCGGCCAGGCATCGTGGATCGCTCCGCCCAGCCGGCTCCGCCACACCGCCGCCTCGGCGATGGTCGCGGCGTCGGCGGCGAGGAGGGCACCCCGGATGCCGAGCAGAGCCTTGTAGAGCGAGGTGTAGACCGTGTCGAACAGCCCGGCGATCTCCGCGAACGGGCGGCGATAGTAGGTCTGCGCCTCCCAGATCCGGGCGCCGTCGAGGTGCGCCGCCGCGCCTCGGTCCCGGACGGCCGTGACCTGCTCGCGCAGCTCGTCCCACTCGGGAAGCTGCCCGCCGATGTCCCGCTGCGGCAACTCCCAGACCACTGCGGCCAGCGGTTCCCCGATCGCCGCCAGCGCGGCGCCGGTCATCAGCCCGTGGCGGTCCCCGGCGGGGTGGAACCGCAGCCCGTGCACGACGTGGTAGCCCCGCTGCTCCCAGACGTCCAGGTGGCTCTGCGGATGTGCGGCGAACGCCTGCCGGCCCCGGCGCTCGGCATGGATCCGCAACGCCACCTGCTGCGCCATCGTGCCGGTCGGGAAGAAGAGCGCCGACTCCGTACCGAACAGGTCGGCGATCCGCCGCTCCAGTTGGGCGACCGGGGCCTCGGGGCCGCCCGGCGGGGTGTCGTCGTCGACCTGGTCGAGCATCTGCCGCAGGACCGCCCGGGGCATCCGGTGGATCGGTGCGTGCAGGAACAGGGAGCGGCGGATCGACGAGCCGGTGGCGGCCGCATGGGTGCGGAACTCGGGCGAGGGCATGGAAGGAGTCTGGTCTTCTTGCCAATCTGTGGCAACAAGACCGGGGACGTACTCAGAATGCCGCTCGCAGGTGCTCGACGCGGGCCGGGCCGCTGCGCGCCGGGTACACCTCGACGACGTCGAACCGGATCTGCTCCGGATGCACCCCGCTGGTCCGCAACCATTCGGCGGCCAACTGGCGCAACCGGCCCGCCTTGCGGCCCACCACCGCCTCGGCCGGGGTGCCGAACGCGTCGCTCCGCCGGGTCTTGACCTCGCAGAAGGCGAGGACGTTCCCCTCCCACGCGATGATGTCGATCTCGCCGTGGGCACATCGCCAGTTCCGCACCACGACTCGCAGTCCCGCCTCGACCAGGTGCCGTACGGCACACCGCTCCCCGTACGCGCCGACCGCCTGTCTCGCCGCTGTCATGGCTGGACCCTGGTCCCGGCCGACGCCCGGGACAACTCCCGAATGGCACGGTTGTGGATATCGGGGGGTGCTGTGGACGACCGGACGATCAAGCCCTTCGGCTGCTATGCGAGCCGCTCCGGCCATAGGCGCGGCGAGGCGGTGCGGGCCACGGCGGCGACGACGGTCGGGTCCCGCCGACACATCGCCCGGCACCTCCGGGCGGTCCGCTGCCGGGCACCCCCGCCGACCGGTGGCGACGCGCTCAACTGGCGGGTACCCGGGCAGGTCACATACGGTGCGTGGCCGTGGAGCAGCAACGCAACTTCCCGGAAGAGCAGGGTTCCGGCTGGCGGGCCGACGACCGTGGCTACCCCGACCAGCGCTGGCACGGCGCCGGCGAAGACCGCTACCCCGGTACGGAGCAGCCGGCGGCACCGGCCCAGTACGGTGGCCCGGCGCCCGACGGCCCGTACGGCCAGCCCGTCGACGCCGGCACCGGGCGGTACGCCGATCCGACCCGGTTCGGCGTGCCGGAGCGTTCCGCCGGACCGGTCCAGTACCCGCCCGGCGGGACCCCGCCGGCCGGCGGATACCCGGGTTTCGTACCGGCGGGTGCTCCTGATCCGGCCCCGCCCTCCCTGGAGGTCCCGTTGCCGAGCTTCGGCGGCGCCGCGCCGACCGGCACCGGGGCCGGGTATCCGCCGAGCGGGTGGGCGGTGGACCCCACCGCACAGGACGGCGCCACGGCGACGGGCCCCGCCGACGTCACCGGTTCGGTCCAGGGCTGGGGTACGGGCCGACACAGCGTCCCGGCGGCCGAACCTGGACAGCCGGCTGCCACGGTCACCGACTCCGGGCGCCCGGCCATGTCCGTCGACCCGGGGCGGTCGCCGCTGTCCGGGTACCCGATCGTCCAGCCGGCGCGTATCGGGGCCGCACATGCGGGCGAGGCCGTCCAGCCGGCACCTGGCGACGAGGCGGGACGCGGTGGCGAGGCCGTCCCGCCGGGGCGTGGTGGCGAGGCCGGGCAGCCGGGACACGGCACCGACCGGGGCGGCGTGCTGGACCAGCCGACCAACCTGGTGCCACAGGTCGATCCGCGCGCCGGCACGGGTGGCGTAGCGGTCGGGATGGATCCGTCGGGGCAGCCCGGCGAGTCGATCGATCGGACGGCGGCGCGACCGCCGACCCCCGCTACGCCGCCCGGACAGCCGGGGTCAGATCCAGCGGGGCTGCCCGGGGGATTCGGCCTGCCGGCCAGCGACGGCGTGTACCGGACCCGCCGGCCCGCCCTGGCCGTGGTCCTGGCGCTGCTCGCGGTGATCTTCGAGGTGCCGGCGGTACGGTTGCTTCTCGACGGCGCGCTCGGCGATCCGGTCCTGCCGGCGGCGGTGCTCTCCGGGACCTTCCTGGTGCTGGGGTTGCCGATCTTCGCCACTGGCCTGTACGGCCTCGCCACCAGCGCCGCCGCCCTGGCCGACCCGGCCCGGGCCTGGCTGCGCCCGCCGACCGGCTATCTCAGCATCGGCCTGGTGCTCTTCGTCGCGGCGGCACTCGCCGCCGGCTGACGCCTGCCGGACGGGACACCGGCGGGCTCCGCAGGACACCGACAACTGCTCGGTGGCCCGTCGCGTTGACGGCCGGTGGCAACCGGTGGCAGGTCGGTGGCAAAGGAACGGCCGGCGGCAAGGGACGACCGGCCGTAAGGGGACGGCCGGTGGCATCGAGACGGCCGGGTGGCCATCGAGACAGCCGGTGGCATCGGGACAGCCGGTGGCATCGAATCGAGACAGCCGGTGCCGACGGGCCGGGCGGCGAGCGACCGGCCAGGTGGTGAGCAACCCGACAGGCCGGGGCGCAACGGGAAGGCCGGCCGGGACGGGACTCCGCCGACAACCGACGGACACCGGAGGACCGCCCGGCTACGGGCAGGTCGGGTTGACCGGATGGGCGGGTCGGGTTGACCGGATCTGCCGGTGGACGGTGGTGGGTGGGGGTTTGTGTGCTGCTGGGCGCAGCGGGGCGTACACTTGGCGATTGGCGACCGCCTCGCGCGGTCGACCTCGCGTGCCCTCTCCACGGTCCGTCCGTGGGGCGACGGCCCCCTGGTCCCGATTCCCGTCGGGTCCGCCATGGCCGGCGATCAGGCGCCAGGACGCCAGGCCGCCGGCCCGGCGTGACAACCAGGGACAACTGAGGAGCACCCCACCATGGCCGTAGTGACCATGCGCCAGCTGCTGGAGAGCGGTGTCCACTTCGGGCACCAGACCCGGCGCTGGAACCCGAAGATGAAGCGCTTCATCTTCACGGAGCGTAACGGCATCTACATCATCGACCTGCGGCAGACTCTCGACTACATCGAGAAGGCCTACGAGTTCGTCCGCGGGACCGTCGCCGAGGGCGGCAGCATCCTCTTCGTGGGTACGAAGAAGCAGGCCCAGGAGGCGATTGCCGAGCAGGCGACCCGGGTCGGCCAGCCGTTCGTGAACCACCGCTGGCTGGGCGGCATGCTGACCAACTTCCAGACGGTCTACAAGCGGCTCCAGCGGATGAAGGAGCTGGAGGCCCTCGGCGACCTGTCGGGGACCGCGCAGGGCTACACCAAGAAGGAGACCCTGCAGCTCTCCCGCGAGAAGGACAAGCTGACCCGCACCCTCGGTGGCCTGCGGGACATGCAGAAGGTCCCGGCCGCGATCTGGGTGGTCGACACCAAGAAGGAGCACATCGCCGTCGACGAGGCCCGCAAGCTGGGCATCCCGGTGATCGCCGTGCTCGACACCAACTGCGACCCGGACGAGGTCGACTTCCCGATCCCGGGTAACGACGACGCGATCCGCTCCGCCGAGTTGCTGACCAAGGTCATCGCGGCGGCCGTCGGTGACGGTCTGATCGCCCGTTCCGGCAAGCGCCGTGGCACCGACGAGAAGCCCGAGCCGGGTGTGGTCGGCGCCGACGAGCCGCTCGCCGAGTGGGAGCGCGAGCTGATCGAGGACACCGAGAAGAAGGCGGCCGGCGAGGCGGAGCAGAAGGCTGGCGAGGCGGAGCAGAAGGCCGGCGAGCCGGCGGGCGTCGCCGCCGAGTGACCGCTGTGTCGGGTGCCGCCGGCTGGTCGTCGCAGCCGGCGGGCCCGATCCGGTACGAGGCAGGGCGGACCCCGACGGGTTGGTCCGCAGAAGACCACGAATCAGCCGCGTTACACACCGAAGAGAGAGTCATGTCCAACTTCACCGCCGCGGACGTCAAGAAGCTCCGGGACCTCACCGGCGCCGGCATGATGGACTGCAAGAAGGCCCTCACCGAGGCCGAGGGCGACTTCGACAAGGCTGTCGAGGTCCTGCGCGTCAAGGGCGTCAAGGACGTCGGCAAGCGGGCCGGCCGGACGGCCGCCAACGGCCTGGTGGCGCACTCCGGCAAGGCCCTGCTCGAACTCAACTGCGAGACGGACTTCGTCGCCAAGAACGCCGACTTCATCGCGTTCGCCCAGCTCCTCGTGGAGCACGGCGCGCAGGCCGGGGTCGCCGACGCCGAAGCGCTGCTCAGCAGCACGCTGCCGGACGGGCGGACCGTCGCGGACGCCGTACAGGAGCAGTCCGCCAAGATCGGCGAGAAGCTGGTGCTGAACCGCTTCGCCGCGGTGGACGGGACCGCCGCGGTCTACCTGCACCGCAAGGCGCAGGACCTGCCGCCGCAGGTCGGCGTGCTGGTGGAGTACACCGGCAAGGCCGACGAGGCGGGCGACGCCGACGCGCGTGCTGTCGCCATGCAGATCGCCGCGATGCGTCCGAAGTACCTGACCCGGGACGAGGTGCCGGCCGAGACCGTCGCCTCCGAGCGGCGCATCGCCGAGCAGACCGCCCGCGAGGAGGGGAAGCCGGAGGCCGCCCTGCCGAAGATCATCGAGGGTCGGGTCAACGCGTTCTTCAAGGACTACGTCCTGATCGAGCAGGCCTCGGTCGCCGACAACAAGAAGTCGGTCAAGCAGGTGCTGGCCGAGGCCGGCATCGAGGTGACCCGGTTCGTCCGGTTCGAGGTCGGCCAGGCCTGAGCCGTCGCCACGGGCCCGGATCGCCGCGACCCGGGCCCGCGGCGGAGTCGACACGGACGGGAGGCCGCAGGTGTACGTGACGGACACCGCGGCCTCCTCGTCACGTAGGGTCAGCAGCGGCAGGTTGGCTGAACTGGGCGCCGGCACACCGGCGCGGGAAAGGCGGGTCGGATGACGCAGGTTGTGAGTGACCGGACCCTGGCGGCGGACGATCCGACAGCACCGCCGCCCGGGCGGGCCCGCCGGGTGGTACTCAAGCTTTCCGGTGAGGTTTTCGGCGGTGGGGCGATCGGCGTCGATCCGGACGTCGTCCAGGCCATCGCCCGGCAGATCGCAACCGTGGTACGCCGGGGCGTGCAGGTCTCGGTCGTGGTGGGCGGCGGGAACTTCTTCCGTGGTGCCGAGTTGCAGAAGCGCGGCATGGACCGGGCCCGGGCCGACTACATGGGGATGCTCGGCACCGTGATGAACTGCCTCGCGCTCCAGGACTTCCTGGAGAAGGAGGGGATCGAGACCCGGGTGCAGAGTGCGATCACGATGGCCCAGGTGGCCGAGCCCTACATCCCGCTGCGGGCCATCCGGCACCTGGAGAAGGGCCGCGTGGTGATCTTCGGCGCGGGTGCCGGCATGCCGTACTTCTCCACCGACACCGTCGCCGCGCAGCGGGCCCTGGAGATCCGCGCCGACGTGGTGCTGATGAGCAAGAACGGGGTGGACGGCGTCTACACCGCCGATCCGCGTACCGACCCGGACGCCAGCAAGCTCGACAAGATCACCTTCTCCGAGGTGCTGCGTCGCGGCCTCCGGGTCGCCGACGCTGCCGCGTTCAGCCTCTGCGAGGAGAATGGCCTGCCGATGCTGGTGTTCGGCGCCGAGGGTGACGACACCATCATCCGGGCGGTGACCGGCGAGCCGATCGGCACATTGATCACGACGTGAGTCGGGCAGGGTCCCGGGCCGACGGGTGGGGGCCGGGTGGAGTATTCGGGAGCAGTAGCAGCAGAGGGAGGCGAAGGAGCAGGTGATCGACGACACCCTCCTCGAGGCCGAGGAGAAGATGGAGCGCGCGGTCGAGCACGCCAAGGAGGAGTTTGGCGCCATCCGTACCGGGCGGGCCACTCCGGCGATGTTCTCCAAGATCATAATTGACTACTACGGCAGTCCGACCCCGCTGACCCAGATGGCCTCCGTCGGGGTGCCCGAGCCGCGGATGGCGATCATCAAGCCGTACGACGCGTCGCAGCTGCACGCCATGGAGAAGGCGATCCGCGACTCCGACCTCGGCGTGAACCCCAACAACGAGGGCAACCAGCTACGCATCATGCTGCCGCAGATGACCGAGGAGCGGCGCCGGGACATGATCAAGGTGGCCCGGCACAAGGGCGAGGAAGCCAAGGTGGCGATCCGGAACATCCGTCGCCGTGGCAAGGAGGAACTCGACCGCATCGTCAAGGACGGCGAGGCGGGCGAGGACGACGGCCGGCGGGCCGAGAAGGAACTCGACGACCTCACCCACAGGTACGTCTCGCACGTCGACGAGTTGGTGAAACACAAGGAAACCGAGTTGCTCGAGGTCTGATGTCCCACGTCGACCCCTACGGCGGTACCACGGAGCCGCGTGGCCGGCAGCGGCCGGATCAACCACGTGGCCCGGAGTGGTCCCGTGGCCCGGGGTACCAGGACGGTCCCTCGGGCCGACAGCGGCCGGCCGGCGACGACGACGCCTGGGCTCGGGCGCGGCACGGCGGTGCCGCGCCCGACGCCTATTCGGCCCCGGACGCCTATTCGGCCCCGACGGACTCGTACCCGGTCGCCGCGGACTCCTATCCGGCCGCTTCGGCGGCGTACCCGTCCCCGGCGGAGACGCACCCGGCGGACGCGTACCGGGACGCACCGAACGGTTACCCGGGTACGGCGGCCGACGGCTTCTCCGGTCTCGACCGGCGGCCGGGCGGGACGACCGCGCAACGCAACGGCCAGCCCGCCGGGGACGTACCGGATCCGACGGCACAGTGGCGTTCTCCCGAGCCGGCCGGCGGTCCGGCGGGTCCCGAGGAGGACGCGGCGGCGTACCGCGATCGGCTCGACCACCCCGGCGGCGCGGCGGTCGGGGCCGGTGCCGAGCCGGCGGCGGACGCCCCGACCAACCCGGTCGGCTGGCCGCTCGTCGACCCGGATCCGCAACCGGGTCCCGATCCGGCGCCGCCGGCCCGCCCCGGCCGCGGCCGACGCCGGGCGACCCGGGCCGGCAAGCCGGCCGGGCAGTCCCGGGCCGGCCGGAACCTGCCGGCCGCCATCGGCGTCGGGCTCGGGCTCGGCGCGGCGATCGTCGTGCCGCTCTTCCTGCTCCGACCGGCGTTCCTGGTCGTGGTCGCCCTGGCGGTCAGCGTCGGCATCTGGGAGATGACCCGGGCGGTACGCCCCGCCGGGATGCGCCCGCCGCTCGTGCCGCTGATCGCCGGCGGACTCCTGATGGTCGGGCTGGCCTGGTGGGCCGGGCCGGACGCGCTCAGCCTGGGACTGCTGGTGACCGTGCTGGCCACCATGGTGTGGCGGCTCGGGGACGGGCCGGCCGGCTACCAGCGGGACATGACCGCCGCCGCCCTGATCGCTGTCTACGTGCCGTTCCTCGGCGGGTTCGCGGCGCTGCTCGCGGCCGAACCGGTCGACGGTGACCTGCGGGTGCTCGCCACCCTCGCCGCGGTGGTCCTCTCCGACACCGGCGGGTACGCCGCCGGGGTGGCCTTCGGCAAGCATCCGATGGCACCGTCGGTGAGCCCGAAGAAGTCCTGGGAGGGCTTTGCCGGCTCGGTACTGGCGGCCGCAGTCGGCAGCTCGCTGCTGCTGGCGTACCTGCTCGACGTGGAGTTCTGGTGGGGCGCCCTCTTCGGGGTGGCGGTCTCGATCGCGGCCGTCCTCGGCGACCTCGCCGAATCCATGATCAAGAGAGATCTCAAGATCAAGGACATGAGCAACCTGCTGCCGGGGCACGGTGGCCTGATGGACCGGCTGGACTCGGTCCTCTTCGCGGTGCCCACCGCCTACCTGCTGCTGGCGATCTTCGCCCCGGCCGGCTGAGAGGTGAGATGAGTCCGCACAACCGCGAGCCGCGTGCCTGGTCACGGCTTCGGCACCTCCGGCCAGGTGCGTTGTCGCGCCGACGTGGGAGACTGGACAGGCCATGACGAGCCTGCCCTTGATCCAGATCACGCCGGACGAATCGACCGGGTCACCAGCGCGTCGCGCGGCGATGCCGCCCCGACACCTCGCCGACCTCGACCTGCCCGCACGGCAGGCCGCCGTCACCGAGCTGGGTGAGCCGGCGTTCCGGGCCCGGCAGATCTCCACGCACTACTTCGGTCGGCTCGTCAGGGATCCGGCGCGGATGACCGACCTGCCGGCCGCCGCCCGGGACCGGATCGCTGCCGACCTGCTGCCGAGCCTGCTCACCCCGGTACGCGAGGTCGCCACCGACGACGGCGCGACCCGCAAGGCGTTGTGGCGGCTGCACGACGGGTCACTGGTGGAGAGCGTGCTGATGGGTTACCCGGACCGGGTGACCGTCTGCATCTCCAGTCAGGCCGGCTGCGGCATGGCCTGCCCGTTCTGCGCCACCGGTCAGGCCGGGCTGACCCGCAACCTCTCCACCGCCGAGATCGTCGACCAGGCCGTGTACCTCGCCGGGGTCGCCGCGTCCGGCGCCATTGCCGGGTCCCCGTCCCGGCTGTCCCACGTGGTCTTCATGGGCATGGGCGAGCCGCTGGCCAACTACACGCGGGTGGTCTCCGCCGTCCGGCGGTTGACCGCTCCGGCCCCGGAGGGGCTCGGTCTCTCGCAGCGGCACGTCACCGTCTCCACGGTCGGCCTGGTACCGGCGATGCGTCGGCTGGCAGACGAGGGACTCTCGGTGACTCTTGCGTTGTCGCTGCATGCGCCCGATGATGAGCTGCGCGACGAACTGGTTCCGGTCAACCAGCGGTGGAAGGTTGCCGAGGTGCTGGACGCCGCGTGGCACTACGCGGAGCGTACGGGGCGTCGCGTGTCCATTGAATACGCGATGATTCGAGATGTGAACGACCAGCCGTGGCGTGCCGACCTCCTCGGTCGGCTGCTGGCCGGTCGACTGACCCACGTGAACCTGATCCCGCTCAACCCGACTCCGGGGAGCCGCTGGGACGCGAGCCCGAAGCCGGTAGAGCGGGAGTTCGTCCGGCGGCTGCGCGCAGCCGGTGTCTCGACGACCGTTCGGGACACCCGGGGGCGCGAAATCGACGGTGCGTGCGGCCAGCTGGCCGCCGCGGCGGTGACGCGGTGAGCGACCGGGTCAACAGGCTTAGTAGTGCCGCTTGCGGCGCCGACGCGTGTGACGGGGCGGCGGCGTGAGCGAGCGAAGCGAGCGAGCGAACCAGGAGACATAGTGGCGAGTCAGGGTCAGCGTTTCCGGCGCAAGGCGCTCCGGCGGGGCTACAAGGTCGATGAGGTGGACACGTTCCTGGATCGTGTCGAGGCCACGCTCGCCGGTGAGCCGCTGGGCGCGCCCGTCGCCTCCCAGGAAGTGCACGACGTCGTCTTCCGGGTGCGCTTCGGCGGGTACGACGAGTGGCAGGTGGACCTGCACCTCGACCGGGTGGAGCGGCAGATCGCCGAGCTGGAGGAACGCGGCGGCGGTCGGGGCGGGAACCCGAGGCTGGCCGACCGGGGCGCACCCGACCGGATGGGTCCGCCCGACCGGATGGATCGCATGGGCCCCCCGGATCGGATGGGACCGCCCGACCGGATGGGTCCGCCGATGCGCGACGACCGGGGCCTTCCGCCCGGTCAGCTTCCGGCGCGGCCGATGCCGGCCCAGGCCGGTGCACCCAACGACCCCTACGGCCAGTACGACGAGCCCACCGGCACCTTCGGTGGCGGCTTCGGCGGCCAGCGGGGCGGCTTCGACCCGCAGCGCGGCGGAATGGAACCGCAGCGGGGTGGGATGGAACCTCAGCGCGGCGGGATGGAACCTCAGCGCGGTGGTTTCGACCCGCAGCGGGGTGGCTTCGAGCCTCAGCGCGGTGGTTTCGACCCGCAGCGGGGTGGCTTCGAGCCTCAGCGCGGTGGTTTCGACCCGCAGCGTGGCGGTTTCGACCCGCAGCGAGGTGGCTTCGACCCGCAGCGAGGCGGGATGGAACCGCAGCGCGGCGGGATGGAACCGCCCCAGCGGGGTGGGTTCGACCCCGAGCGTGGCGGACCGCCGGAGCCGCAGCGTGGCGGTTTCGAGCCTCAGCGCGGCGGGTTCGACCCGCAGCGCGGCGCGGCGGCGCCACTTCCGCCGCGTACGCCCAGCGGGCCGGGCGGACCGGGCGGTCCGCCCGGGGGATTCGGCGCGAACGAGCGCTTCGACGGGTTCGACGCGGGCCGGCCCAGCCGGGCGGACATGACGGCCGAGATCCGGATGCCGGACCGGGATCCTCGCGGCCCCGGACGCGGGATGGGCGACGCCCTCCCGCCGATGCCTGCCCCGGCCGGCGGGCCGCCGATGGGTGGGCCGCCGATGGGAGGCCCACCGGCGGGCGGCCCGGGGCTCGGCGGTCCGCCGTTGATGGGGCCGCCCGGAAGCGAGATGGCCCGGATCGACCACATCCGGCGCTCGTTCCAGGTCCGCCGCTTCGGCAGCGGCTACGACCCGGACCAGGTCGACCGGTTGTTCGAGGGGATCCTCGGCAGCATGGCGGGGCGGGGGCCGATGCCGGTCAACCCGTCCGACCTCGACACCACCCGGTTCGGACTGGTTCCCGGCGGCTACTTCGAGGCCGAGGTCGACGCCGCGCTCAAGGAGGTCAAGGACCTGCTGCTCGGCCAGTGACCCGAACCGGTCCGCCGCGCCGCCGACGCCCATCCGGCCCCGTCACGGGGCCGGATGACGGCTGCCATCTCGACTCGGCCTTACCGGCCCTGTCCCCGACCTGGCCCCACCGGCCGGGGGTGCGCACGAACGCCGGGACGCCGAAGCGCGCCGGGGGTGCCGCCCGGCGCCGCGTCGAGGGGCGGAAACGCTGTGGGTGAGGTCAGGAGCGCAGGCCGTTGCGACGCAGGATCACGTCACCGACGACCGCGAGCACCAGCACGGCGGCGATCGAACCGAGCCAGATCTTCGCGATGCCGCTGACCTCGTTGTTGTTGAACATCATCAGCACCAGCGCCGCGGCGGAGATGATCGCGCCGATCTGGCCCGCCCTGCGGTTTCCGGGCTTGCGTTGGTCGGGTGACGTCACCGGCTCGCTTCCAGCCACTTTCCGGTCCTTCCTCACGATCGGATGCTGGTAAGTCTGGCATGTGCCGCCCGGCGTACGGCGCCAGGGCCGGGGCTTCGGTCGCAGGCCGGCTCCGCCGCGGACCGGGCTGCGCTCCGTCGGGGGCCGCACCCCGGCTGGTCCCGCCCGGGGACGGCAGTCCGGCCGGTTCTGCCGCGTCGGTGGTGCGGGGGCGGACCACCCGGGCGAGGGGACGGGGCTCCGAGCGCCGCCGAAGGCCGCGCTCGGGGCGAACGGGGGCGCAACCCGGCGTCGCGGGTCGGCCGGTACGGGGCCTCCGGTAGCGTTTGGGGGTACGCCTTTGATCGCCTGTGGCGAGGGACGGGATTGGCTATGTGGAGGGGGACTGTGCGGTGCGTTTGACCGGTACGGGGCACGCGAGCATGCGGATCGACACCGGTGCGGGCAGCATCCTGTGCGACCCGTGGGTCAACCCGGCCTACTTCGCCTCATGGTTCCCTTTCCCGGACAATTCACAGCTCGACTGGGAGACCCTCGGCGACGTCGACTACCTCTACGTCTCCCACCTGCACCGGGACCACTTCGACGCGGCGCACCTCAAGCGCTTCATCTCGAAGAAGGCGACCGTGCTGCTGCCGGAGTACCCGACCTCGGAGCTGGAGGACGAGCTGCGGGAACTCGGCTTCACCAGCTTCCTGCGGACGAAGAGTGACGAGGTCGTCGAGTTGGACGGCGGCCTCAAGGTGATGATCCAGGCGCTGACCAGCCCCACCGACGGCCCGATCGGCGACTCCTCGCTCTGGGTGGAGTACGACGGCGTACGGCTGCTGAACCAGAACGACGCCCGCCCGACCGACCTCGGCGTCTTCGCCGAACTGGGGCACGTGCACGCGCACCTGCTCCAGTTCTCCGGCGCGATCTGGTACCCGATGGTCTACGAGCTGCCCAGCGCGGCGAAGACCGCGTTCGGCAAGCAGAAGCGGGACCGGCAGATGGACCGGACCATCCGCTACATCGACGACCTCAAGGCGTCCTGGGTCTTCCCGATCGCCGGCCCGCCGTGCTTCCTCGACGACGAGCTGTGGCAGCTCAACGACATCCACGGCGACGAGGGGAACATCTTCCCCGACCAGCAGGTCTTCCTCGACCACTACAACGGGCTCGGCTACGACAACGGGGTGATCCTGCTCCCCGGCAGCGTCTCCGAGATCGGCACGGACAGCGTGCACACCACCCACCCGGTGCCGGACGTGCGGGAGTTCTTCGCGCGCAAGGAGGAGCACCTGCGGGAGTACCAGGAGCGGGCGCGGCCGGTGATCGAGGCGGCGAAGGCGTCCTGGCGGCACCCGGAGATCGACGTACTGGCCGAGATGAAGCGCCGGATCGAGCCGCTGCTGGACGAGTCGATCTATCTCGCCAAGGGTGTCGGCGGACCGGTCCGGTTCGACCTGGTCGGCTACGACGGTGAGTCGGTCGAATCGATCCTGGTGGACTTCCCGGGTAAGGAGGTCCGGCCGTACGCGGACGAGAAGGTGCGCTACCGGTTCCGTACCGAGCGGGCGCTGGTCGAGCACCTGCTGCACATCGAGGAGGTGGACTGGGTCAACTCGCTCTTCCTCTCCTGCCGCTTCTCGGCGGCCCGGATCGGCCAGTACAACGAGTTCGTCTACGCCTTCTTCAAGTGCCTCTCCGAGGAGCGCCTCCAGTACGCCGAGGGCTGGTACGACGAGCACGAGCGGGCCACCGACGCCGAGGACATCACCCTGGGCGACTGGGTGGTGCAGCGGCGCTGCCCGCACCTGAAGGCGGACCTGACCCGGTTCGGCATCGTCGAGGACAACCAGCTCACCTGCCAGTTGCACGGCTGGCGCTTCGACCTGGCCAGCGGGCGCTGCCTGACCAGCGTCGGGCACTCGATCCGGGCGCACCGGGTCGACGACTGAGTCAGGTGTTAACAGGGGGCCCTTCTACAACGGAAAGCGATATGCGGGGGCCCTTCCTTACGCCGGGCCGAGTCGGCCGAGGTCGGTGAGGATGCGGCGGGCGGCGTTGTGGCCGGCGGCGCCGATCACGCTGCCGGCGGGGTGGCACCCCGCACCGCCGGCGTAGAGCCCGTCGACGCCGGTCGCGTACGGCACCCGGTCGGTGAACGAGACGGTGTTGTCGACGTGGTGGATGTGCCCGCCTGTGATCCCGAAGTGCGCCTCGATGCCGGGTGGGGTCAGTGGCACCGCGTCGGCGACCAGTTCGCTGGTGCCGGGGGCGTACCGGTCGCAGATCTCCAGCAGCCGGGTCACGTACCCGGGCAGCAGCTCGTCCCAGGAGCCGCCGGTCGGGGCGTACGGGACGGACTGCACGAAGAGCGCCGACGAGTGGTGTCCGGCCGGGTCGGACAGCGTCGGGTCGACCGTGGTGTGCAAATACCACTCGATGGTCGGCTCGTCCGGCAGCCGCCCGGCCTGGACATCCGCCCACATGCCGCGCAGCGCCGTCATCGGCGAGTCGCCGGCCGAGCTGGCTGAGCCGGCCGGGCCGGGCAGCAGCGCTGCCGAGCCGGGCAGCAGGTGGATGGTGGCGCCGAACGGGCTCGGCGCCCCCTCGGGCAGGCAGGAGAAGTCCGGCAGCCCGGCGAGTGCCAGGTTGACCTTGAGGGTGGTGCCGGTGCGCCGGACCGCCGCCATCCGCTCGGTGAGCGCGGCCGGCAGCGCGCCGTCGGGCAGCAGCTCCATCAGCCGGTACGGGTCACCGGCGCCGAGCACCACCTCGGCGGCGACCGTCCGCCCGTCGTCGAGTACGACCCCGCTGGCCGCGCCGCCGTCCAGGGTGATCGCGGCGACCGGGGTACCGGTGCACAGTTTCGCCCCGGCGGACCGGGCGGCGTCGGCGAAGGTACGGCTGACGGTGCCCATCCCACCGGCCACGATCATCCAGGTGCCGCCCGCCCCGGGCAGCCGGCACATGTTGTGGGCCAGGAAGTTGTAGCCGGTACCCGGGTCGTCCGGACCGGCGTTCAGTCCGGAGAGGCCGTCGGTGACCGCGTACATCGAGACCAGCAGCTCGGAGCGGAAGTCGAACCGGGCGAGGTAGTCGGCGACCGAGCCGCGTACCAGGTCGACGAAGACCTGGCGCAGCGCGGGCCGGACGTAGCGGTCGGCGGTCTCCGGCACCGACAGCGGCTCGGCCAGCCAGGCCGGCGCCAGGTCGTCGCGGAGCGCGGCGAGTTCGGCCTGCATCGCGTCGTCGGCCGTCACGTCGGCGCGGGAGAAGAACCGTTCCATCTGCTGCCGGGTCGTCTCCCGGTCGGCACCGAACAGCAGGTACGGCGAACCGGGGCCGCCCGGGGTGGGCAGGAAGTAGTGCGGGTCGCGGCGCAGCACCGGCAGCTTCACGTCGAGCAGCCGGATCAGCTCCGGCGGCATCAGGCCGAGCAGGTACGAGCCGGTGGAGTGCCGCAGCTCGGGGACCTTCGGGAACGGGTTCTCGGTGCGGGCGGCTCCGCCGAGCGTGTCGGCGGCCTCCAGCACCAGCACGTCGAGGCCGGCCCGGGCCAGCAGGATCGCGGAAACCAGGCCGTTGTGGCCGGCGCCGACGATCACGACGTCGGCCCGGGAGGGAAGCTCGGCGGTCATGCTCGGGAAGCCTAGTTCGATCGGGCCGCCCCCGGTGCGGCTTGGCGGGTGCCGGTGTGGGGTCTCCGGACCGGGGAAGTACCGCTGTTGCAATAGTGAATGATGTTCACCCGATCGAGGGCGTCGGTACGACCGAGACCCGGCCAGCTGACAGGGGAGCAGGCGATGTTCGCGTGGTGGGGTAGGGCGGTGGTCCGACTCCGGTGGGCGGTGCTCGCGGCCGGCCTGGTGCTGGTCGCGGTGGGCGTGACCTGGGGGACCGGGGTGTTCGGCTCGCTGACCGGCGGGGGCTTCGAGGACCCGGACAGCGAATCGGTCCGCACCGAGGAGCGGATCACCGCCGAACTCGGCAATCAGGGCGCCGACCTGCTCGTCCTCTACTCCAGCCCGACCAGCACCGTCGACCAGCCGGCGTTCCGGGAGCCGGTCACCGCCACCCTCGACCGGCTCCGCCAGCATCCCGAGGTCGCCAGCGTGACAAGCTGGTACGAGACCCAGGCCCCGGCTCTGCTCGCCACCGACCGGCACGCCACGTACGCCGCCGTGCAGTTGCGGGCGACCGACCCGGACGCGCAGGCCGAGGCGTACCAGGAACTGCGGCCGACCCTGGACGCGCCCGGCGTCACCACCGAGGCCGGCGGCACGGTGGCCTTCCTGGCCGAGGCGAACGAGCAGACCAAGAAGGACATCACCCGGGCGGAGACGCTCTCCCTGCCGGTCCTGCTGGTGCTGCTCATCCTGATCTTCCGTGGGCTGGCCGCCGCCGCGACGCCGCTGCTGGTCGGCGGGGTGGCGATCCTCGGCGCCTTCGTGGCAGTCCGGCTGATCGGCATGGTCACCGACGTCTCCATCTTCGCCATCAACGTCATCACGCTGATCGGCCTCGGCATGGCCGTCGACTACGCGCTCTTCATCGTCAGCCGGTTCCGGGAGGAACTCGCCGCCGGCCGTACGAGCCCGGAGGCGATCCGGCGCACCATGAGTACCGCCGGCCGGACCGTCATGGTCTCCGGGCTCACCATCGCGACCGCGCTGGCCAGCCTGCTCATCTTTCCGCAGGCGTTCCTCCGCTCGATGGGGCTGGGTGGCATCGCCGCCGTGCTGGTCGCGATGCTCGCCGCGCTGACCGTGCTGCCGGCCCTGCTCGCGGTGCTCGGACCGCGGATCAACTCCCTGGCCGTACGCCTGCCGTGGCGGCGCCGACCGGACCGAGCCGACCCGGCCGGTACGGCGGGCGTCGGCGGTTCCGGCGCGTGGGCCAGGCTGGCCCGCAGCGTGATGCGTCGACCGGTGCTCTATCTGCTGGGTGTGGTCGCGGTGCTGGCGGTCCTCGCCGTCCCCTCGGTACGGATGCAGGCCGGCGGTTTCGACGAGCGGATCCTGCCGGCCGACGCGGTGCCCCGGGTGGTGGCCGAGCGGATCGCGTCGGAATTCCCGGGCGGCAGCGTCGGCCCGGTCGAGGTACTCGTCTCCGGCGCCTCCGCCGCCGACACCCAGCGGTTCGCCGACGAGTTGACCCGGGTCTCCGGGGTGACCGGCGTGCAGGCGACCGCGAACCGGGGCGACTCCACGCTGCTCTCGGTGACCTATCCCGGCGAGCCGACCGGCCCGGTGGCGGAGCGGGTGGTCCGGCTGGTCCGGGACCTCCCGCCGCCGGCCGGCGCGGAGGTGCTCGTCGGCGGGCGGCCCGCGTTCGACGTGGACCTGTTGGAGAGTCTCACCTCGCGGCTGCCGCTGATGGCTGCGATCATGGCGTCGGCAACCCTGGTGCTGCTCTTTCTCGCCTTCGGATCGGTGCTGCTGCCGATCAAGGCGGTGCTGATGAACCTGATCTCGATCGGCGCGTCGTTCGGAGTGGTGGTCTGGATCTTCCAGGACGGGCACCTCGCCGACTGGCTCGACTTCACCCCGACCGGCTTCATCGAGCCGAGCAACCCGATCCTGATGCTGGCGGTGCTCTTCGGACTCGCCACCGACTACGAGGTCTTCCTGCTCTCCCGGGTACGCGAGGAGTGGGATCGGACCGGTGACAACACCGCCTCGGTGGCCGCCGGGCTCCAGCACACCGGCCGGATCATCACCGCCGCCGCGTTGCTGCTCATCGTCGTGGTCGCCGGCTTCGCCACCGGCGGCGTGGTCTTCGTCAAGCTGATCGGCATCGGGATGATCGTGGCGATCGTGGTCGACGCGACGCTGGTGCGGGCGCTGCTGGTACCGGCCACGATGCGGCTGCTGGGCCGGTGGAACTGGTGGGCGCCGGGCCCGCTGGCCGGGGTCTACCGCCGGTTCGGCATCCGCGAGTCGGCGGCGGGCCTCTCCGGCGGCCATTGACGGATGAGCCCGCTGGCCATGACGGATGGACAGGAGTCCTCGGTGCTCTATCAGGCCGCTGACGGCAGCAAGTTGCCCTTGCTGGTCTTCGAGCCGGACGACGGCACACGGCCGCGTGCTGGCATCGTCCTGTTCCATGGCGGCGCCTTGCGCGAGGGATCGGCCGACGGGCTCGCCCCGCACTGCCGGAAGTTGGCGCTGCGCGGAATCTTCGCGGTGTCAGCCGGGTATCGGCTGCTCGGTCGTGGCGCTGTCAGCATCGACGACTGCATCGCTGATGTTCGGCGCGCGGTCGGGCAGTTCCGCCGGCTGGCAGCGGTGCGCGGGCTCGAAGCGCCGCACCTGGCCTCGGGTGGCAGTTCAGCCGGTGCCCATCTCGCGATCGTCGCGGCGATGACCCCGGAGGCGTTCGCCACGGCACCGGAGCCCGGCATCGCAGCCGTGGTGGGCCTCAATCCCGCGGGTTCGAACCTGCGCTCCTGTGAGCCGGAAATGCAGCGCCGCCTCGAACAGCAGGTCGGCATCGCGGCGGGCAGATTGGTCGACTACTCGCTGATCGAGTTCGTGCGGCCGGGGAATCCGCCGATGCAGATCCACCACGGCACCCGCGACGAGGTCGAGCCGATCGACTCTGTGCGGCAGTTCCGGGACGCGATGGTGCGCTCCGGCAACGAGTGCACGCTACTCGAATACGAGGATGCCGAACACGGATTCCACTACCCCGGCGACAGCGGGCATTTCGACGACGTCATCGACGCCACGGCGCTGTTCCTCCTCGACCGGATCGCAACGAAGTGAACGGCAGAATTGCCCGCTCAGCCACCTTCACGATCAAGCTCCACCTCACACATCAGGTCCCGGGGTTTCGAGTTCTCCCTCGGGGGTACCAGCGCGAAGCCGAAGTTTGTGCCACTTGGCGGCTGATCCGGCGGGGAGGATCGAGTGTCAGCGCTACCGCCCGACGATCCGGCACGCGAACTCGTCCATGTGCGGCCCGATGATTCCGGCCTCGCGCACCTCGCCATCGCCGGTGGCACCTACACCGTGCTGGTGCGTGGCGACCAGACCGCCGGACGGTACTGCCTGATCGACATGCGGGTGCCACCGGGCGGTGGACCGCCGCCGCACCGCCACGACTTCGAGGAGATGTTCACCGTGCTCGACGGCGCGGTGGAGTTCACGTTCCGCGAGGAGAAGATCGTCGCGCGGGCGGGCGAGACGGTCAACGTACCGGCCAACGCGCCGCACTTCTTCCGCAACGCCACCGACCAGCCCGCCCGCCTGCTCTGCATGTGCAGCCCCGCCGGCCAGGACGAGTACTTCCGCAAGGTGGGTGACCCGGTCGACGGGCCCACTGCCGCGCCGCCGCTACTGAGTGCGGAGGAACAGGACGAGCGCCGACAGCGTGCGGCTCGGCTGGCCGCCGACTACCGGACGGAATTGCTGGTCTCGTGATGGTCTTCCTGCTCGGTGCTGTGCACCACGCCGATGCGAGCCCCTGAGCGCCAGGCAGGACAGGCGCTAGCATCGCCTCCGTGATCGAGGACTTCGCCGACCGGCTCCTGCGTGACGTGGCCCGCCTCGATCCTTGCACCGCAGTGGTCGAGGCCGGCGAACAGGAGGTCGACGGGCTCACCGACTACAGTCCGGACGGCCACCAGGCCCGCGCCGATCTCGCCACCCGCGCCCTGCGTGAGCTGGAGAGCCTGCCCGCGACGAGTCCGCTGCACGCTCACCTCGTCGAACGGCTGCGCGCCCGCATCGCCTTCCACGACGCCGGGGAGGACCTGCGCGAACTGCATGCGGCGGCGACCGGTCCGCTCCAGCTCATCCGCCAGTCCGTCGAGGCTGCGGTGCCCGCCCGCGACGCCGAGGGTGCGGACCACGAGGATGGCTGGGCCCGGGTAGGCGCGCGTCAGGCCGCGATCCCCGCGGCCCTGGACGGGTACGCCCGCAGCCTCCTGCTCGCCGCCGAGCGTGGTCACCTGCCGACGCGACGCCAGGTGGAACTCGTGTCGCAGCGCTGCCGCAACTGGGTCGACGACGACGTTGCCCTGGTGGAGCGCTACGGCGGCGGGCGGCAGCGGGCGTCGTTGCAGGCAGCGGCGCAGGGCGCGCGGGAGGCGTACCAGAGACTTGCCGCGATGCTGACCGCGGACCTGGCACCGCTGGCGCGCAGCGAGGAGGCTTTCGGGCCGCAGCGGTACCCACTCTGGGTACGGACCTTCCTCGCTGTCGAGCCGGATCTGCGCGAACTCCACGACTGGGGCTGGGACGAGTTCACCGCGATCGAGGCGGAGCTGGTCGCGGAGGCGAAGGCCCTGGGCGGGAGCGTGCCTGCGGTGCTCGACCGGCTCGAGAGCCCCGACGCGCCGGGCACGCTGCACAGCCGGGCCGAGTTCGGTGCGTGGCTGCAGGAACTGCTGGAGGCCACCATCGAGCAGCTGCACGGCGTGCACTTCGACATCCCCGCGCCGCTGCGGCGCATCGAGTCCCGGATGACCGTGTCCGGCGGCACCGCCTACATCGGACCGTCGCAGGATCTGACGCGGCCAGGCCGCGTCTGGTGGTTCCTCCCCGAGGGCCAGGCCAGCTTCCCCACCTGGTACGCCTACAGCACCGCGTACCACGAGGGCGTTCCCGGCCACCACCTCCAGATCGGCTACGAGGCGTGCCAGGGCGGCCTCGGGCAGCGGCTGAACCTGCTCGGCGGGCTCTCCGGCTGCCGGGAGGGCTGGGCTCTGTACGCCGAGCGGTTCATGGACGAACTCGGGTTCTACGGGCAGCCGGGTGCACGATTGGGGTACCTGTTCATGCAGCTGCTGCGGGCGGCGCGGGTCGTGCTCGACATCGGCCTGCACCTGCGGCTGCCGGTGCCGTTTGGCGACGGGGCACCGTGGACGCCGGATGCCGCGCTGCACCTGCTGCGGGACCGATGCCATCAGGGGCCGTACGCGTCCCTGGAGCTTGCGCGTTATCTGGGCAGGCCAGGACAGGCGTTGACCTACAAGGTAGGCGAGCGGGTGTGGCTGGAAGGCCGCTCGTCCTTTCCCGGCGACCGCCGGGCATTCCACGGTCGGGCGATGGAACTCGGCTCGCTGGGACTGGACCGGCTGCGGGGGGCGTTGACCGGGTGACCGCGCGGGGCGTTGACCGGGCGACGGCGCGCCAGTCGCCCAGGGGGTGAAGCAGATCCGTGGCGGGCGCAGGTTCGGTGCTCAGTCTCCGGCCAGGGTGATACGCAGTGCGACGAGATTCCCTGCGGCATCCCGGTCCGCATGTGCGGGGAACAACCCGTCACCCCAACTGGTCATGGCGAACAAGATCTGTGCGTCGCCGATCGTGATGGTGCCGGTCTCGTTGTCGCTGGCTCGGACCTGCCGCATCACCTGCCAGTGGTGGGAGTGGGGACGGAAGTCGAGCGCCATTCGCCGGGCGGGCTCGGCGTTCTTCCACGCTTCGATGGTCATCGCGCGGCGCAGTGCGGATCGGACGGGGAGGTCTGTCCAGCCGTAGCTGCCCCCGTCCCCGTCGGTGGTCAGGGGGTCGGCGCCGAACTCGGCGGAGGCGTTTCCCCGGCGGCTCGGACCGGACGGCGGACGGCGGATCGTACTCGACCTCGCTCCTGCGGCAGTGGAGGTTGTCGCAGTCGCGGGCTCTCAGACCTCTTTCAGCAGAGCCGGCAGTTTGCGCATGTCATCGAAGATCACCGTGGCGGCGCCCTCAGGTTGGCGGGCCGGAGTCAGTCCACCCGCATAGCCCAGGCAGCGCATGCCGGCGGCGCGGGCCCCCTGCATGCCGTACAGGCTGTCCTCGACCACGACGCACGCCGCAGGCGGTACACCCATGGTTGCCGCCGCGTGCAGGAACAGGTCGGGGGCGGGCTTGCCGCGGGCGACCTCGGTCGCACTGAAGATACGGCCCTCGAAGCGGCGATACAGTCCAGTGCGGCCCAGGGTGTGCCGCATCTTCTCGTGCGTACCACTGGAGGCCACGCACGTCGCCTGGCTGATCGCGTCGAGCGCGTCGGTGATCCCTTCGACCGGGGTCAGTCCGGCGTCGACCTCCTGGCGGTGCGCCAACTCAAACCGCTCCGCCCAGGTCGCGGCCACATCGTGCCCGAGGCGGGCGGCGATCAACTCCTGGATGGACGCGCTGGACCGGCCGATGAACCGCTCGACCACGTCCGCCTCCGTAAGTGGCCAGCCCAGGTCCGCGCCCATCGAGACATGGACGCGGACCGCGATGCGCTCGCTGTCGACCAGCACTCCGTCGCAGTCGAAGATGACAAGCTCGATCGGATCGATCATCCGCGGAGACTAGCCGGGGTGGATGGCGGACCCGGCGGCGCCCGCCTGTCCACGGAGGGGCGGGATCGCTGTCGCCACGGAGGTGACGGGCGGTCTGCTGGTCGGTTCGTCACTAACCGTAGTCGCCGATCGCGGTGCTGCCGAATAAGGCGGCCACACCGCGGTCCCAGCGGCACCGACAGGACCGGACGCCTAGCATCGTCCCGATGAGCACTCCCGGAATGCGACCCAACGACGTCCGCACCGACGAGGCCCGCGCCGCAGAGGCCCTGCGCCTGCTTTCCGGCACGCCGGTCGGACTCGACGTCGCCGTCAAGGCACTCAGCCGCGGCAGCGGTGTCTACGCCTGGTGGGCCGCTCCTTCGACCCTTCCCGACCTCCCCGGACCGCCGAACGGGAAGGTCCCGTCGCTACGGCTGCTCTACCTCGGCCGGGCGACCAGCCTGCGGGGCCGGATCCTGCGCAACCATCTCCGGCGCTCGGGCAGTTCGACGCTGCGTCGCACCCTGGCCGGGCTCCTCGTGTCCGAGGGCTACCGGACGACCTGGACCGACCGCGTTGTCCTGGTCCCCGAGGACGAGGCCCGGCTGACCGCGTGGATGTACGCGCACCTGCGTCTCACCTGGGCCGAGGACGCGGAGCCGGCGACCATCGAGGCCGAACTCGTCCGGCGCCTGCACCCACCACTCAACGTGCATGGTGTCGACCCCGAACACGTCCAGGCGGCCGTGGTCGCCGCGAAGAACGCCTACAACACCAGCAGCCGCCCGGCCGAGCCCGATCCGGCGCCGTCGCCGGCGCCGATTGTCCGGCGCGATTAGGTACCGATACGGTGCCCGTGTCGAATGGAGTGCGCCCCAGTCTCGGCGGGAAGCCGGGGTAGCCCAGGTCATGCCGGAGCCGCTGGTCCGCGTAAGCGCTGGGGCCCGCGCACGGCCTACCGTTCTCCGTGTCGGGTGGTCAGATCGCGTACGTGGCCGGCGGGAACGGTGCGCTGCCGTTGAACCCGGGCAGTGTGGCGATCACCGGCAGGCCGAGCCGGTGATCGGCCGGTACGGACCACCGAGGGGTGTCGCCGATCTCGGCGGCGATGGTGGGCGCCGGGAAGAAGTCGTAGAACGGGTCCGGCAGGTCGCTGTCGTCGAAATGGTCCTCGGGCCGGCCGGGCAGCCCGTTGGCGTCCATCCACTCTTGCTCGAACGCCAGCGGCTCGCCGGTGCAACCCTCGGCGTCATTGAGGTCGAAGGTGCGCACGGTCGCGCCGTCCCGGGCGACCAGCCACGTTGACCCGCCGTCCCGTTCGCCGTGGTAGAACGCGTGGGCCTCGCCGAACTCGGCACTCAACCGCTCGACCGTGGCGCGGGCCTCGGCCGGGCGGCCGGGGTGGTCCGGCAGTTCGTAGAAGACGTCGCACCAAGGCCCGGTGATCGTCGTCCATCCGTCGCTCGCCGGACTGACGTAGACCAGTGGTTGCCCTTCACGGCAGTGCTCGATCGTTTCCAGGACGGTGCTGGCGAGTTCGAAGGTCACCGGGCGAGCGTCGTGCAGGCCGATCGACGCCATCACGGCGGCCTGGTCGTCGCTGCGGACGGACCACCACCGCAGCCAGCAACCGGAGAGCAGTCTCGGGTCGTCCTGGTGCAGGCGGACGCGGACCAGTCGCTCGACGAGGGCTACGTCAGCCGGGTCGAGGCCGGGTTCGCCGGCCACGCGGGCGAGGGCTTGGAGCGCGTCGGCGCGGAGCCTGCCCGGGCCGTGCCGGCGTATCTCGGCCAGCGCTTTCCCTGTCGCGGGATCGTTCCGATCGAACCTCCACAGCACGTCGGTGCGCTCGTCCTGGCTGGCCGCCCGCAACTGCTCCAGCAACGCGCGCACATCACCGGTCATGACCGGGAATGTACGGCAAACGTGTGCTTCCGCAGGTGCCGCTGCCGGCCCGCCCCGTGGTCCCGGCATCCGGCGTCGGCCCGTCGACCGCAGGGCTCCGCCCGGCCTTGTCGGCCACCGTGAGAAGAACCACGACGAGGATCAGCAGCCCGGCAACCGCGCCGAAGTGGTTCTGCAGCGCCAGCACCCACGGCGGTTCCGGCGGCGGGAACTCCGGCGTCACCGCAAAGGAGAAGACCGCTTTCCACGACCCCCACGCGAATAGGAAACCGGAAGCCAGCCACGACAGCAGTAGGGGCGCCCGGCCGGTGTGCCGGGTCAACGTCCATGCGCCCCACGCGGCGCCCAACGCCCACACTCCGCTGTTCGCGGTGAGCAGGTGCCACTGCCCGTCGCGGCTGTCAAGCGTCGCCTCATTCAGGCCGAGCGTCCCGCCCAACGCCCAGCACAGTTGCGGCAGGCCGAGAGCAACGCAGAGCCCCGCCGCCAAGCGGGCCACGGTGACCCGCACGCCCGGCCGCTCAGCGCCACCCCTGCGCGAGAACGCCGCCGGCCACCGCCGTGCGGCGTAGACCGGAGCGGCGATCGCCACGCCGAGCGCGAACCCGGCGAACGACACCGACAGCAGACCGACTTCCCAGGCGGCCATCGGCGCTTCCGCAGCCGGGTCGCCGGTGCCCATGTTCACCAGCGCGAGAATCGGGATGAGCGGGATCATCGGCACCAGGAGACCCATCCCGATCCAGCCAGGCAGCAGCATCAGCCAGGCTGGCACGCGTACGCCCCATCGCTGCGCCAGCGCGAGGCCGAGCAGCATGGCCAGCCCCGACATCGCCACCGTCAACCCGTTGACGACCGCCCAATCCAAGTGGCTCCACGCACCTTCGTGCAGTCCTCCGCCACGCAGCCCGTCGATCGTCCAGAAGATCTTCATGACGAAGTACGGCGTCATCGCGAACACCGCGCCGTACGCGGCCACGCGCCCCACCCGCGACCAGGAACTCTCCGTCGTCGTGTCCGGGACGTGGGCGACCCGCGACACCTCGGCTGAACGCGATCCTCGTGTTTCGGCGGTCACCGCCAGCGGCGGCCCGGCACCGTCGAGCCGTTCATCTCTCTGCACCTCGCTCACGGTAGATCCGCGCGCGCCAGGCCCCTTCCCCCGGCGATGGGAGCGCCCTCCCGCTCAACGGTGACCCGGTGACCCGGCGGCCCGACTGGTCGAGTGAGGCCGTCGAGCGGCGGCTGCCGGTGCACGTTCGTGCCGTGACCCGAGCGCCACCCGGATGGCCAGCTGAGGCGCGCGCGGTCGTCCACCCAAGCCGATGAACGGATCTCTGATCCTCACTCCGCACCGCGTTCGGCGAGCTGCTTGAGGGTGAGTAGCTGCCGTCGGGCCATGACGAGGTCTCCGACGGACAACCCGAGAGCGACCACAGGGTTTGTCCGCATCACGACCTTGAGCAGCAGGCGTGTGGTGTCGTCCTCGTCGGGTGCCAGGACGTAGGACATGAAGGCATTCATGATCTTCCCCGTCAGTTGCTTCCCGGGCTCGACCGAGACGATTCTGCCCCACTTCCGTCCACCGGCGGTGGTGAACGCCTCTCCCACTCGGGGTTCGGGCAGGCCGACCAGTTGCCGAGGTGAGCGGCGGCCGAGATTGTCGAGCCAGTCATAGGAGTAGGGCGCCAGCCGCACCTGGGCGATCCACGGCCATACCACTGTGGCAGGCGCGTTCACTCGTACCCCTCGCCATGCCCGCAGTGTGGGTGAGAGGACGAAGTCGTCGCACGGATAGGCACGCAGGACGTCGCTCTCGGTTACGCCCCACCGGTCACCGAGCATGTCTCCGCCCTCCGGCCTGGCCCAGCACCAGCGTGGTGCGCAGGTCGAGTACGACGGTGCCGCCGAAGTCCTCGACCAGCCGGCCGAGGGCGGTCAGGGCGCGCTGTTGCTGCTCCGGTGCGCGGGACAGGTACGGCCCGAAGGTACGCACCAGGCCGAGATAACGGTCCTTGTCGAGTGGCAGGTCCCGCCGGAAGACCTCCTTGCGGACGTCGACGAACTGCCCGTGGTCGACGACGTCCTGGTGGAACCAGTCCGCGGGTCGCTCCGACGCGGTGGGGTCGATGGAGTGCAGCGCGGATCGGATCGCCGCCCGTTGGGCGGGGTCGGCGTAGTCGTAGCGATGCCCAAAGATCGCCAGTGTGCCGCCGGGCGCGAGTGCCCGCCGAGCGTACGTGTTGCGGGTGGCCGGGTTCAGCCAGTGCCACGCCATGGCGCAGGCCAGTACGCCGGCCCCGCCGGCGGGAGGCAGCCACCTTTCGAAGGTGCTGGCCTCGATGCGAACGTCGGGAAAGCGCGTGGCCAGCAACGCCGCCATCCGCGGATCGGGCTCGACGCAGGTCAAGGGTGCGCCGATCCGGGCGAGCACTTCGGTTCCCTTGCCGGTGCCGGCGCCGATCTCGACCACGGACGCTGGCGTGCTGCCGTGGTAGGTGACGATCTCGTCGGCGATCTCGGGCGGGTAGCCCGGCCGGGCGGTCTCGTACTGGTCGGCTACCGACCCGAAGACGTCCACCATCTCACTCCTCTCGGTCAGGGTCGATGTGCGCTGCCACCGCCCGGGCCCGGTGCCGGGATCCGGCCGCCAACAACGTCGCCTCCGCGCCCCGCAGGGAGTCGATCGCGGCCTGGCTGCCCTCGCTCAGGTCCATTCCCAACGCCTGCAGCATCACCACCAACGCGCCGAGCGCGAGCGTGCCCCGCAACTCCTGCGGTCCCGCCGTGGACAGCTGCTCGACCTCGTCCAGAACCCCGCCGACCACAGCCCGGCAGCGCGCTGCGACCGCCTCGTCGGAGCGGGCCGCCGCACAGGCCTGCAACCACATTCCGGTGACGACGCCGTCGGCGATCAGCGTCCGGAAGCCGGCGCGCATCGCGGGCAGCGGATCGTCCCGATTCTGGGTCGCCGCCTCTTGGAGCACCTGCCGGATACGGACCTCCATCCCATCCACACAGGCCAGGAAGAAGTCGCGCTTGCTGCCGAACAGTCGGAAGACGTACGGCTGTGACACACCCATCTGGTCGGCCACCTTCTGTACCGACGCCGTGGTCAGTCCGTGGTCGGCGAAGACCCGCATGCCGATGTCGACCGCGTCCGCACGTCGCCGCGGTGCCGTGCTGCGCTGCGTACCCATGCCCGCAGCCTTACACTAGTAACCACTTACAAACAAGACGCGTGCGTGACGTACCGGCCATCCCCGTGCCACTCCTGATCGGGTGCGCACATCCGCCGCTGCCCGTGCCGACGTGTGCTGACGTGCTGTGAGCGCCGGTTGGAAACAGTGAAACAGGAGGTCGCCGCCGTGATCCCGCTACTGATCCTGTTCGGCCTCCTGTTCGGGCGCTGGTGGCGGTTGTCACTGATCGCCGCCGGTCTGGGATGGCCGGTCCTCTTGGTCGCAAGCGACGTGCTGAGCGTCGGGCCGGGCCTGCTCGGCGCGTCCGGGCTCGCCATAGCGAACACCGGTCTCGGCGTGTCGGTTCATCAGGGCATCCTGCTCATGGTCCGGCAACGACGAGGTTCTTCTTCGCCGGATCCGAGCGCATGACCGGTGCGTCCGGCGGTGACTACAGGCGGGAACAACCGGAGTGACGCTCAGCCCGTGCTAGGGGCCGCAAATGGCTGGCCGACCCGGTAGCGGGTAACTAGCATCCGGGCACGTGACGATCTACGAGACCGAGCGGCTGGTGGTCCGGGACTGGACCCTGGAGCCGGACGACCTGGCCCGGGTCTTCGACACGTACTCCCGGCCGGCAGTGGTGCGGTTCCTCGGCGCGCCCACTCTCCCGCTCCGCGAGCCGGCCGACGCCGCCGAGACGGTACGCCGGTGGCACGCCCGCAACGCCGAGTTCGACGCTGGGTACGGCATCTGGGCGATGCAGCGCCGGGACGACGGCCTGGTGGTCGGCACGGTGATGTTGAAGCCGCTGCCCGGACGCGACGAGACGAAGCTGACCGACGACATCGAGGTCGGCTGGCACCTGCACCCCGACTCGTGGGGGCACGGCTACGCCACCGAGGCGGGCCGGGGCGCGGTCGAGCGGGGTTTCGCCGCTGGCGTTCCGGAGATCTACGCCGTGGTCTCCCCGGGCAACGAGGCGTCGATGGCGGTCGCCCGGCGGATCGGCCTGACCCCGATCGGCCGGCGCACCGACTGGTACGGCGGCGAGGAGTTGGAGACCTTCCGGATCAGCCGGCCGTGACCGGTTCCGGCTGAGGGCTCCGGGTCTGCGGGGGAGCGGTCGGAGTCAGGTTCGGCGTGGCCGGTCCAGCCGAGGCACCGGGCGAACAGGGCTGCCGGATCGGGGCCGGGGTGCGGGTTGAGCCGGTACAGGTCGGCGGTGGCGGCAAAGAGCGCCGCACCGAGGTACACATGCAGCCCGACCCGGTCGTCGCGGTAGTCCGCCAGCAGCGTCAGCCGTGCCACCGCACACGGCCATGGTCGGCCGCAGATCCGGCATATCCACAGTGGACGTGGCGGCAGATGCGGCCGGGGTGACGGCGGGCTGGTCGCCGGGTTCATTCCGGGAACTGCTCTGGCTGGGCCGACGCCTGGCCGACGCCGGCCTGGTGAGGCTCCGACGTCGGTGACGTTCCGGACCCGATCGGACTTCGCGATCGGTCCCCGGTTCGTCGGGCGCTCGCGGGGACGCGAGGGCGGCAGGTCCGCGCCGATCCGAGGCCCAGAGGGGTACGTCCGAGGCTCCGACGGGTGCGTTCGAGGCCCCGACGGGTACGGCGGGACCGGCGGTGGCGGGTTGAACCGGTCCGGGCACGGCCACCGGTCACCACAACGGCAGTGCCGCCACCAGAGGCGGCGCCAGTTCCGCCGGTGCACCGGGGCGTACCGGACGGGTTGGGGTTGGCATCGGAACGGTGACCACATCGGCGTGGCCGGGCTCTCCCAGGACGGCCTGGCACACCGGATCAACTTCTCCTCGGCGCTGGTGGCGAAGATCGAGCTGTGTCAGCGCCGCCCGACCCGTGAGTTCGCCAAGCGCTGCGACGGCGTACTCGGCACCGGTGGCCTGCTGGAACGCCTCCAGGCGGTGCTCGGCCCGGGGCCGGTGATGCCGTGGTTCCGGCACTTCGTGATCGCCGAGCAGGAGGCCACCGACATCCGCTGCTTCCAACTGTCGGTGGTGCCGGGTCTGTTGCGGACCGAGGCGTACGCCCGGGCGCTGCTGGCCAGCGGCGGGCTGCTCACCGCCGAACAGGTGGAGGAGCAGGTGGCGACGAGGCTGGCCCGGCAGGAGATCCTGACCCGGCCGGACCCGCCGATGTTCACCGCCGTGATGGACGAACGGGTGCTGCACCAACCGGTCGGCGGCGCCGAGGTGATGCGCGACCCGCTCGACGGACGGTTCGTCGAGCGGGTCGAGGACGTCAAGACCGTCCAGCAGTTCTGGGACTCGGTCCGGGCCGAGGCACTGTCCCACCAGCAGTCGATCGAGATGATCCGGGAAGTGGCGGAGTCATGGAACTGAACGGTGCCCCCTGGCGCAAGAGCAGCCGCAGCAACGGCCACGGCGGCGAGTGCGTGGAGGTGGCGGGGAACCTGCCGGGCGTGGTCGGGGTGCGGGACAGCAAGGACCCGGCCGGTCCGGTGCTGGCCTTCTCGCCGCCGGCCTGGCGCTCCTTCGTGCGTACCCTCCGGGCCCGCTGACCGGGTGATCACGGCGTGATGCCGCCGAGTCAGCTCGGTGACTCGGCGGCATCACCACCGCTACAGGTATGTCCGCTGGACCAGCCGGGTTCTACGGCGCGCGGATCTCAGGAGTCGACGCCGGCCTGGGCCTTGCTGCACGCGGTGTCGGCCTGGCGCAGTGCCGAGCTGAGCCTGCTTTCGTTTCTGTCCCGGGCAGCGTCGAACATGTCCTGTGCCCGCCGCATGCACGGCAGCAGGACGTCGCGTTCCTTGGTGACGTCGGACAGGTTCTCCTTGGTGGTGTTCAGTTCCGTGCTGAGATCGCTGACCTTCTGCTCGGTCTCGGCGATCTTCTTGTCCCGCTGCGTCACGGTGTCGCGCTGCTCCTGTAGCTGGTTGTTGAGGTCGGATCGGGTCTCGCGCAGTTCGCCGCGCTCGTTGAGGTACAGGCCGAAACCGACACCGCCGAGGGCGAGGAGCAGGACCGACAGGATCGCCAGAAGCAGGGTGGTACGCCCGCCGAGCGCGGGTGGCGGCCCCGGCGCGTTGGCCGGCGCCTGGGTCTCCGCGGCTGCCATGCCGGGGGCGTACGGCAGAGCCGGGGCATACGGCTGCTGGGCGGGAAAGGCCTGCGTCGGCGGTGCGGACGTGGGCGGGCCGGACGTGGGCGGCGCGGAGGTCGGCGGTGCCGACGCGGGCGGTGCCGACGACGCGGCCGGGGCCGGGGGTGGGAGTGGGGCCGTGGGCGCCTGCGGGTAGGCGGTGACCGGGTAGGGCTGGTGGGGCGCGGCTGGAGGGCGGTACTGGGTGTCCTCCGGCCCGTACGACGGGTAAGACATGGGATCCTCCGCAGTTTGATCAGCAGACGTGGAAGGTTGCGCAGGCGGTCTGGATCGGAATGGCGAGCCCGATGCCCTCCGCGTCCCGGGCCTTCGCGTCCGCGATCCCCACGACCTCCCTGAGCGTGTTGACGACGGGGCCCCCGGAGTTGCCGGGGTTGACGGGCGCATCGAACTGGATCATCGACCCGGGTCCGTCGGTGCGGTCACGAACCGCGCTGACCACGCCGGTCGTGACGGTGTGGCTGAGGCCGAGCGGCGCACCGACGACCAGGACGTTCTCGCCGGGATCCGGATCCTCGCCGGCAGCGGGCAGGCCGGTGAACACGGTGTCGACCCTCAGCAGGGCGATGTCCCGGGACTGATCGACGTCAGCGATCAGGGCGGTGTACCGCTTGCCGTCCCGCTCGAGCCTCACCGATTTGCCGTTCCGCGACCAGACCGCTTCGATCACGTGGAAGGCGGTCAACACGTTGGTGCGGCCGGTCGCGCTGGCCTTCCCGACGGCGAACGCGCTGCCGGTGAAATCGTCCGCGATCACCTGGAAGACGCTGGGCAACACGGCGGCCGCGACTCCCTGCGGGTCGAAGGCCTTCTGGTTCTGCTTCTCGATCGCGGCGAGCCGCCCGTCCAAACTGTCCAGTCGCTGGTCGGTCCCGTCCGCCGCATCCCCCGCGTCGCGTTGCGCCCTGGCCACGTCGCTCCGCAACTGGTCGATCTGTCCCGCCTGCACGACGACAGTTGCCGTGAGCGCGATCAGGAGGGCGGTCGCTCCCACCGCGCCGGCCCAGCGCAGCCCGCTCGCCCAACGGAACCGCTCCGACGGCCGGGGCGGAACCGGGGCGGCCGGGTACGGCACTCCTCCCACCATGGCACCCCCATTTGGTTACACACCGCTTTGCCTGCGTCATGCAGCGTATCGATCGTGGTGGGTGGGTGGTGGTGGTTGTTCGACCCCCACCGGTACCCGAAACGTGGCATCGCGGCGCTACCGTGAGCCCTGTGCCGGGCGCGGTCGAACAGAGGCTTCTTCGTCAGGGGCTCAGCTACGCACTCGGTCTTCGCATCGTCGTGACCGGTCTGTCCGGTGCGGCCTACCTCGCGCTCGCTCCGGTGCCTGAGCGGGCGGTTGCCGTGGCGGTGGTGGTCGCCTTCAACGGCTGGAGCCTCTGCTACGCCGCCGCCATGCTGCGGGGCTCTCGGTCGGTCCGGCGCTGGCTGCCGCTCGCCGACGTCGCGGCGGTCTGCGGAGCCTGCCTGACGCAGTCCTGGACCGTCACCTCCGACCCGCGCGGAGGTGCGACATGGCTCTTCGTCGCCGTGAACCTGGTCGTCGTCACCTACCCCTGGCAGGTCGACTGGCGGCTGCTCGCCGGGGGCACGCTCACGATCGTGACCGCCTACTACGTCGGCGCGACGATGGCCGATCCGGGCGGCTGGCTGGTCGACGCGTCGATCGGGCCATGGACGGCCGCGGAGGCAGCGCTCTCGTGGGGGCTCTACCGATTCGTCCGGCGTGGTGCCCGCGCCGCGGACCGGACGATCGCACGTGCCGCGGAGCTGCGGCACGCCGCCGCGATCGCGGCGGCGCGGCGGCGCGACGAGCGGGAGTACCTCGCGGCACTGCACGACACCGCGGCCGCCACGCTGTTGATGGTGGGCAGCGGTGTGGTCGACCGGACCGAGCCGTGGCTCGTCGAGCAGGCACGCCGCGACCTGCGGGAACTACAGCGCTCCGAGGATGTGCTCCACGGCGAGGCAGACCTGGTCCCGATGCTGCACGAGGTCGCCGACAACGCTCTGGCGCACATCGCCTGGCAGACTCCCGATTCCCTGCCACTGCCGGCCGCGGACGCCGTCGCGCTCAGCCGCGGCGTGCGCGAGGCGTTGACCAACGTCGTCAGGCACGCGGGAACTGACCGGGCCGAGATCCGGGTGGAGTACGACACCGAGCAGGTCACCGTGCAGATCATCGACAGCGGCCTCGGCTTCGACCCGACCCGCGTCGGTAGCCAGCGGTACGGGCTGACCCGATCGCTGGTGGAACGGATGATCAGGATCGGCGGTGCGGCGCGCATCCAGAGCCGTACCGGGCACGGCACCACCGTCACCCTCAGCTGTCCCCGTACCGTCCCCGAGGTCAGCGGCAACGACCAGGAGATCATCGCCACCTCGTTCCAGCGCGGGCTGCGCTGGGCCGTCGTCGTCATGAGCCTGGCGATCCTCCTGTTTCTCGATCTGCCGCGACTGCTGTCCAGCCGCGAGGCGTACGCCGTGCTCTGGCCCCAGATCGTCACCTGGGCCGGCCTGGTCGCGGTGACCCTGGCCGTGGCAGTCGCCACCTGGCGCGACCGCCCGCTCGCCCGGTGGCGCCCGCCACTGCTCGTGTTGGTCTTCGCGCTCTCCGCCCTGGCGACCGCGTCGGTGCGGCCGGAGTACCTGCTCGGCGCCGCGCACTGGTCGGAGGGGGACGCGGGCTGGCAGGTCGTACTGCTCATGATGGACACCCGGATTCCCGCCTTCGTCGCTGTGCTCGCCGCCCATTACCTCATGACGTTCGGGCAGGCCGCCGTCGCCGGCCAGGCTGCCCTGAGTGTCGCCGGCGCGGTCAGCGCGACCTGGGCCGTGCTCGCCTTCCAGCTCGCGATCGCGATGATCGCCGCCGTTCTGCGGGGGATGGCGACCTCGTCCGCCCAGGCGCTGCGGGCCGCCGAACGGGTGCGGACCTCGGAGGCGGTGGCCCGGCACCTGCACGCGGACCGGACCAGCAGGCTCTCCGGGCTGGGGGCCGGCACCGTACCCCTGCTGGCGGGCCTGGCCTCCGGCGAGCTGGATCCGGGCGACGAGTCCGTGCGCAGGATGTGCGCGGCCGAGGCCGCCCGGATGCGCCGGCTGATCGCCGCCGAGGACACCGCCGCCGACTCGTTGGCGCACGAGCTACGGGCCTGCATCGAGCTGGCCGAGCGCAACGGCGTCGCGGTCTCCTTCGCGGAGTGCGGCGACCGCCCCGAACTGCCACCACTGGTCTGCCAGCGACTCATCGAGCCGGCCATAGCCGCCCTCGCCACCGCTCGCGGCAAGGCCCGGCTCACGGTCGCCAGCACCCGCGAGTCGGTGACCGTCAGCGTCGTCGCCACCTGCCCGCCCCCGCCACCGATGCTCGACGGCGGCGGGGTCCGGCAGTCCATCACGGTCGTCGGAGATCGCCTGTGGATTCAGGCCGCCTGGCAGGGAGAACGATGATCACTGCGGTAGTCGTCGACGACCACCCCGTCGTCATCGCCGGGGTGCGCGCCTGGTGTGCCCTGGCTGAACCGCCCATCGACGTCGTCGCCGCCGGTCCGACCGTCTCCGTCGCCTGGCTCGACCCGGGTGACAGGGCCGACGTCGTCGTCCTGGACCTCCAGCTCGACATCACCGGCCCCGCATATGGTGACCTCAAGAGACTCGTCGACGCGGGTCGCCAGGTCGTCGTCTACAGCATGCGGAGCGACCGCGACAGCGTCCTCGCCGCCCTCGACATCGGCGCCTTCACCTATCTCACCAAGGCCGAGGGCGATGAGCACCTGGTGGCCGCCATCACGGCCGCCGCGGCCGGGACCCCGTACACCCCACCCGCCCTTGCCGGTGCCTTCGGCACCGACGAGCGTCCCCACCGCCCACGGCTCTCTCCCCGCGAGCAGCAGGTGCTGATCGAGTGGTTCCACTCCGAGTCGAAGGAGATGGTCGCCCGCCGCCTCAACCTCACCGTCCATCGGGTCAACTCCTGCCTCGAACGGGTACGCATCAAGTACGCCAACCTCGGCCGCGAGGCACCGACGAAGGCCGCCCTCGTCGCCCGGGCACTACAGGACGGCCTGATCACCACCGACGAGCTCTGACCCGAACGTGATCGGCCCCGTCGTCCGACGAAGCCGGCGGCGGCACCTCGGGGGTGAAGGGTCGAGGCTCCCGGCGGAGGCTCGGAGCCGGTCAGGGAGAATGGCGGGGTGAGTTCTCCCCGCGAGATCGTCCTGCTCGGTTCGACCGGCTCGATCGGTACCCAGGCGATCGACATTGTCCGGCGCAACCCGGACCGCTTCCGGGTGGTCGCGCTCGGCGCCGGTGGCGGCAACGTCGCCCAGCTCGCCGCCCAGGCGCTGGAACTCGGGGTGGAGGCGGTCGGGGTCGCCAAGGCCTCCGCCGCGCAGGACCTGCAACTCGCCTTCTACGCCGAGGCCGGCAAGCGCGGCTGGGCCAGCGGCGACTTCAAGCTTCCCAAGATCGTCGCCGGTCCGGCCGCGATGACCGAGCTGGCCGAGTGGCCGTGTGACATCGTGCTCAACGGCGTCGTCGGCTCGCTGGGGCTGGCGCCCACCCTGGCGGCGCTGCGCGCCGGGCGCACCCTCGCGCTGGCCAACAAGGAGTCGCTGGTGGCCGGGGGGCCGGTGGTCCGCGCCGCCCTCCAGCGACCGGACCAGATCGTGCCGGTCGACTCCGAGCACTCGGCGCTGGCCCAGTGCCTGCGCGGCGGCGGCCGGGCCGAGGTGCGCCGGCTGATCCTCACCGCCAGCGGCGGCCCGTTCCGGGGCCGGGCACGGGACGAGCTGACCGCCGTCACCCCCGAGCAGGCGCTCGCGCACCCCACCTGGAACATGGGACCGGTCGTCACGATCAACTGCGCCAACCTGGTGAACAAGGCGCTGGAGGTTATCGAGACCCACGAGCTGTTCGGCGTGCCGTACGACCGGATCGACGTGGTGGTGCACCCCCAGTCGATCATCCACTCGATGGTCGAGTTCGTCGACGGCTCGACGCTGGCCCAGGCCAGCCCGCCGGACATGCGGCTGCCGATCGCGCTCGCCCTCGGCTGGCCGGACCGGGTCGCCGGGGCCGCCCCGGCGGTCGACTGGACGGCGGCGCAGAGCTGGCTCTTCGAGCCGCTGGACGAGGCGGCGTTCCCGGCGGTACGCCTGGCGAAGCAGGCCGGTGCGGCCGGCCGCTGCCGCCCGGCGATCTACAACGCGGCGAACGAGGAGTGCGTCGCCGCCTTCCTCGCCGGCCGGTTACCGTTCCTCGGCATCGTCGACACGCTGGAGCGGGTGTTGGAGGCGGCCCCGGATTTTGCCGAACCGGGTAACGTCGAGGAGGTGCTCGCCGCCGAGTCCTGGGCGCGGGCGCACGCCCAGGAGATCATCGCGGAAGCGGTGGAAGGAGCCTGATGCTGTATCTGCTCGGGGTGGTGGCGTTCGCCCTGGGGATCCTGATCTCGGTGAGCCTGCACGAGGCCGGGCACATGCTCGTGGCCAAGCGGTTCGGGATGAAGGTCACCCGCTACTTCGTCGGCTTCGGCCCCACCGTCTGGTCTTTCCGACGCGGTGAGACCGAGTACGGCCTCAAGGCGATCCCGCTGGGCGGCTTCTGCAAGATCGTCGGCATGACGCCGCAGGACGACGACGTCGACCCGGCGGACGAGCCCCGGGTGATGTGGCGGTACCCGCTCTGGAAGCGGACCGCGGTGATGGCCGCCGGCTCGGTGGCGCACTTCACTCTCGCCATCGTCACCCTCTGGTTCGCCGCCATCTTCATGGGACTGCCCAACCCCGACTACCCGACCAGCACCGCCGAGATCCGCAACGAGCCGGCCCGGATCGAGCTTGCGCCCTGCGTGGTCCAGGAGAACGCGGCCCGGGCCTGCCAGCCCGGCGACCCGGCGAGCCCGGCGGCCCAGGCCAGCCTGCGCGACGGCGACGTGATCACCGGCATCGGCACCATCCCGGTGGCCAACTGGGGCCAGATGCTGGACGCCATCCGGGCGACCAAGCCCGGCCCCGTCGAGGTGACCTACCTGCGGGACGGCGCGACCCAGACCGCCCAGGTCAACCTGGCCGAGGTGCAGCGCCCGCCGCAGGACCAGGCGGACGGCCCGGTGGGCCCGGTCGCGGCCCTCGGTGTCGGACTCGGCACCCCGCCGACGATCACCTACAGCCCGATCGGTGCCTTCGGCGCCACCGCCGACTTCACCGGCGACATGGCGGTCAACACCGTCAAGGCGCTCCAGCGGATCCCGCAGAAGGTCCCGGCCCTCTGGGCGTCGATCACCGGTGAGGAGCGGGACATCGACACCCCGATCAGCGTGGTCGGGGCTAGCCGGCTCGGCGGCGAGGCGGTCCAGCACGGACTCTGGGAGGTCTTCGTCCTCCTCTTCATCTCGCTGAACTTCTTCATCGGCGTCTTCAACCTGCTCCCGCTGCTGCCGATGGACGGCGGGCACATCGCCATCGCCTGGTTCGAACGGGTCCGGTCCTGGCTCTTCGCCCGGCTCGGCAAGCCCGACCCCGGGCGGGTCGACTACTTCAAGCTGATGCCCGTAACGTACGCTTTGATCCTGATCGGCGGCGCGTTCACGCTGCTCACCATCACCGCCGACGTGGTCAATCCGATAACCCTGATCCAGAGGTGAAGACAGAGTGACCGCCGTCAGCCTCGGCATGCCCGCCGTACCGCCGCCACCGCTGGCGACCCGGCGTGCCAGCCGGCAGATCAAGGTCGGTTCGGTGCTGGTCGGCGGCGGCGCACCGGTCTCGGTGCAGTCGATGACCACCACGCTGACCGCCGACGTCAACTCGACGCTCCAGCAGATCGCCGAGCTGACCGCCTCCGGCTGCCAGATCGTCCGGGTGGCGGTGCCGTCCCAGGACGACGTGGAGGCGCTGCCGGCGATCGCCAAGAAGTCGCAGATCCCGGTGATCGCCGACATCCACTTCCAGCCGAAGTACGTCTTCGCGGCGATCGACGCCGGCTGCGCGGCGGTCCGGGTGAACCCGGGCAACATCCGGCAGTTCGACGACAAGGTCAAGGAGATCGCGGCGGCGGCCTCGGCGGCCGGGATCCCGATCCGGATCGGGGTCAACGCCGGCTCGCTGGACAAGCGCCTGCTGGCCAAGTACGGCAAGGCCACCGCCGAGGCGCTGGTCGAGTCGGCGCTCTGGGAGTGCTCGCTCTTCGAGGAGCACGGCTTCCAGGACATCAAGATCTCGGTCAAGCACAACGACCCGGTGGTGATGATCCGGGCGTACCGGCAGTTGGCCGAGCGGTGCGACTATCCGCTGCACCTCGGGGTGACCGAGGCGGGTCCGGCGTTCCAGGGCACCGTCAAGTCGGCGGTCGCCTTCGGGGCGCTGCTCGCGGAGGGGATCGGCGACACCATCCGGGTCTCGCTCTCCGCGCCGCCGGTCGAGGAGATCAAGGTCGGCGCCGCCATCCTGGAGTCGCTGGGGCTGCGCGAGCGCGGCCTGGAGATCGTCTCGTGTCCGTCCTGCGGCCGGGCCCAGGTCGACGTCTACAAGCTGGCCGAGGAGGTCACCGCCGGCCTGGAAGGGCTGCCGGTGCCGTTGCGGGTGGCGGTGATGGGCTGTGTGGTCAACGGTCCCGGTGAGGCGCGGGAAGCGGATCTCGGGGTGGCCTCCGGCAACGGCAAGGGGCAGATCTTCGTCAAGGGCCAGGTCATCAAGACGGTGCCCGAGGGTCAGATCGTGGAGACCCTGATCGAGGAGGCCGTCCGGCTCGCCGACGAGATGGGTGCCGAACTGCCCGAGGAACTGCGCGACCTGGTCGCCAAGCCCATCGTGACGGTGCACTGACCGTCGATGAGCCCGTCGTGACGGTGCACTGACCGTCGATGAGCCCGTCGTGACGGTGCGCTGACCGTCGCGCTCGGCCGGGCGCGGCGTAGCACCGCCGGCCCGGCCGAGCGTCGGCTTACTCTGCCGACTCCGAATCCGACTCGGCGAGGATCGCGTAGAGCTTGCGCCGGGTCTCGTCGAGCACCTGCGCGGCCCGTTCGCGCTGGTCGTCGGTGCCGGTCATCATCACCTGGCGCAGCGCGTTCATCGCCTGGAAGCCGGCTTCCCGGATGTCGTGCCAACTGTTGATGGTGTCCTGGGCGAACTCGGCCCACGGCGGCTGCGCGGCCGCCTGGGTGGCCTCCGCCTGCCCGGCCTCGGTGAGCCCGAAGCGGCGTCGGCCGCCGCTCGACTCGGTGCTGGCCGCGATCAGGCCCTCGTCCTCCAGCAGTTGCAGGGTCGGGTAGATCGACCCCGGGCTCGGCCGCCAGGCGCCGCCGGTACGCGAGTCCAGCTCCTGGATCATCTCGTAGCCGTGCATCGGCCGCTCGGTCAGCAGGGCGAGTACGGCGGCACGGACGTTCGGCCGCCGTCCCCGGCCACCGCCGCGTCCCCGGCCGCCACCCCGGCCATGGCCGTGGCCGCCACCGTGACCGTAGCCGCCGGGCGGGAAGCCGAAGCCGCGCATCCGGGCCTCGTGCATCGCGTGGAACCCTCGGTGAAAACCCACGTGGGCCTCCTTGAGACTGTCGTTGATAGCTCAACGATATATCGGGAAACTATCGACGACAACACGTCCGCAGATCCGAACGATTCCTCCGGGAGACCCGGATCACACTGCCGGCGCCGGCCCAGGGGCCGACGCCGGCAGGAGTACCGCTACGGACGACGGGCGGTCAGGACGCCGTACAGGTGGGTGTGGGCAGGCTGTTGGTGCCGTTCCAGGTGCCGAGGAACCCGAAGGTGGTGCTCGCCCCGGCCCCGAGCGCCCCGTTGTGCGCGGCGTTGGTCGCGGTCACCGCCGTACCGCTGCTGGTCACGGTCGCCTCCCAGGACTGGCTGACCGTCTGCCCGTTGGCGTACGTCCAGTTGACCCGCCAGCCGGTGATCGCGGCCGAACCGGCGGTGACCCGTACGCTGGCCTGGAAGCCGCCGGTCCACTGGCCGGTGACGCTGTAGGCAGCCGTACACGTCCGGCCGGTGGCCGGCGGGGTGGTGGCCGGCGGGGTCGGCGGCCTGGTGGTCGGCGGAGTGGTCGGGTTGGTCCCGCCCGATCCCCAGCCGCCGGTGGTGTCCAGCCACGCCGCCCGCTGGAACATCCAGTCCCGCATGAACTGCACCTGTCCCTGCCAGGTCGGCGAGGTCGGCGTGATGAACGGGCCGACCATCCGGGTGCTGAGGTTCGGCCAGCGTTGGAAGTTCCGCTGCGCGGCGGCGGTCAGCGGGGCGGTCAACCGGTCGATCCGGGCCTGGAGCTGGGCGTTGGACAGCACCCCCTGGCGGAGCTGCTGCCAGCGGACCTTGACCCGGTTGACGAAGGCCGGATCCTGGAGCAGCCGCTGGAACCAGTCGTTCGCGCTCGGGGTACGGGTCTGCTGGTGCTGCCAGCCGGCGATCTGGTCGTTCTGGAAGAAGCCGCCCACCCCGAAGGTCAGGTCGAAGTCCCAGAGCGGACCGGCGACGATCTTGCTGTCCCGGTCCTTGTGGAAGTACGCGCTCCGCAGGTAGGCGTCCATCCCCCGGCCGAACTCGTTGATGATGAGCTGGTCGACGAAGGAGTCGACGTCGATGAAGGACGAATAGCCGGTCACCGGATCGGCGAACCCGGGACTGCGCATCAGATCGTGGAACTGCTGGATGTGCTGGCGCAGCCACTCAGCCTGCGCGGGTTGCAGCGGATCGGGGTCGACCACCTCCAGGTAGTGCCAGCAGGTCGCGTCCGCACCCTGGCAGGGCAGGGTCGGCTCCTCCGCCGCCATCCACTCGAACTTGAAGATGTATCCGCCGGTCAGCTTCGGCAGCGTGACGTCGTCCTCGTCGAGCTGCTTCAGGTCGAGCCGGTTCTTCGAGTTCTTGATGGTCTCGACGATCAGGTAGACCCCGAGGTAGTCGTTCGCGGCGACCGGGTTCGCGTCGGTGTTCACGTACACCTCGGCGAAGGCGTAGCGCGGGGCGTACAGGCCCATGTCCTGGCCCAGGCCGTGCATGAAGGCGTCCCGGATCAGCGCCTTGTCGCTGTACGGGCCGCGCAGCACCCAGTCGGAGTCGGCCGGCATGCCAAGCAGCGGCAGGTCGGCGTCGTCGTCGGCGTTGTCCCGCAACTCCAGCCGGTACGGCGTCTTCGGGAACATCGCGCTGGACTGTCCGCGCAGGTGGAAGCCGCCCCGGCTGACCAGGCTGGGTGCGGCGGAGAGCGAGGTCGTCCCGTTCACCGGGGAGAACTGCATGACGGCGGTGTCGATGTAGTCCCGCCCCGGTGCGCCCCGCCCGTACGCGTCGAGCAGCAGCACCGGCAGGTCGTGCGCGGTGTTCACCGCGCGGGCGACGTACATGGCGGTGCCGGGCGCACCGGTCGGGGCGCCGTTCAGGTACGCCTGGGCCCGCACCTGGGTGGTACGGGTGAACCGCAGTGCGGTGCCGGAGTAGACCGGCGAACTGGCACTGGGCGGTTGGCCGTCGGTGGTGTACCGAACCTCCGCCCCGCTCACCGTGCTGCCCAGGGTGACCGTGACCTCGCCCTGGAAGGTGCCGCTCGGCACCGAGAACGTGATGTCGCCTGTCGGGTCCGCCTGAGCCTCCGCCGCCGCGTCGGTACTGCTGTCCGCCGGTCCGGCGGCGGCCCCGCCGCCGCTCTGCGTCGCCGCGTCGTGCGCGACCGACACCGGACGGTCGGAGCCGTCACCCCGATCCGGAGCGGGTCCTGCCGCCGGGCCCATCGCCGCGGCGACCAGGACCCCCGCCAGGTAGTAACTGAGTGTGCGCATCTTCCCTACTCCGTTCCAGAGCTGTTCGCGGGACGGACCGCACTCGCCACGAGGCTGAGGCCGGACCGGTCGACGTCGAGGTGAGACCGGTGGCCGTCGGTGGCCCCGATGAAGGTGAAGTGGCGGCGCAGGGTGCGGCGCCAGGGTGCGGACGGCAGGTCCGGCCGGAGCGCGGCCAGCCCGGTGGCGTACTTGGAGATCCGCGCCGGCCGGTGGCCCCGGGCCCAGAGCAGCCGGTCCACGCAGGACGCGGTCGACCCCGTCTTGGTCTCCACCACCGCGAGTCCCGGCAACCGGAGCGGCCCGTCGTCGCTCTCCCAGGTCAGCTCGGTGTCGATGGTCACCCGGCTCACCGTGGCGGCCAGGAAGAGGGTGCTGCGCCGGTACCTGGTGACGAGGACGGGGGCGAAGACTCCGTCGCCGACCTCGATGGACTCCCTCGCGAGTACGCCGTCCACGAACTGCCGGCCGGGGGAGAGGGTCGTCTCGTGGTCCGCCCGGTACGGCAGCCGGTCCTTCACGGTGTTGCCCCGGGGACCCTGCGTCTTGACCTCCAGCCAGCACTCCGCCGAGTCGAGATAGGTCCGGGTGCGCACCTTGAACCGGCGACGCCGACGCTGGGCGGTGAGCAGATAGCTGGTCAGTTCCGGGGTGTCGAAGTAGACCGACCGGTACTCGAAGGAGCGGCGTCCGTCGATCTCCAGGGCCATGGTGTCCGGACCCACCTGCGCGACGACGGCCCGCGCCTCGCTGACCGGCAGCACGTACTTGCGGTCCACCCGGGTCTGCAACGCGGCGCGTTCGGTGAGTTCGTCCAGCCCGATCGGTTCCAGGTGCGCGGGCAGGGCGCAGTCGACGGCGGTGCTGGTCATCGGGGCACCCCACCGGTGGAGACCGTGACGTTGCGGACCGCCCGCTGCACCGACGGGTGCGAGTAGCGCACGTCGACCAGGGTGGTGTCGTTGACCAGGTCGAGACGCTGGACGCTGGCCGAGTGCACCCGGGCGCCGAGCTTCTGTTCGAGGTAGGCGACCAGTGCGACGTGGTCGGTGAAGGCCGAGTCGAGGAACATGCTCTGCCGCTGGTAGCTGCGGAACAGCCGGGGATGGTCGCCGACGAACATCACCACCAGGATCAGGGTCATCATGGCCGGTACCTGCCAGGCCGGACCGCCGCCGAGGGCGGAGAGGATGCCGAGGGCCAGCGCCGAGAAGTAGTACGCCACCTCGTGCTGGTCGAGCTCGGTGGAACGGAGCCGGATGATGGAGAGCACCCCGAAGAGCGCCAGACCGAGACCCAGGCCGGTGCCGGCGCTGCTGGTGCCGAGCGAACTCGCCACCGCCATCACCCCGATGTTGACGCCGAGGTACGCGGCGACCAGGTCTCGGCGCCGGTGGCGTGGAAAGTAGAGCCCGAACACGAGCAGGGTCACTGCGACGATATCCGCCGCAAAGAGGGCGAGTTGGGGCATGGGTCCTGTCCTCCTGGTTACATCCGGTGGCCGGTGGGTAAACGGACGCCGACTACCAGATTACATTGAAGGACATCGATCCTGAGTCATGCCTGTCGCTAACAGCTTGTAACAGGTTTTATTTACGGCTGCCAATCTTATGCGGGTGCTGTCGATCGGCCGGGGGGGGTTGGGTGGGGTGGGGGGGGGGGGGGGGGGGGGGGCCCGCGGGGGGGGGGGGCGCCCCCCCCCCCCCCCCCGCGGCTGTGGCACACCGGCCGGTATGCCACCTCGGGCGGTTCAGCCCCGGGTCACACCGAACCGAAAACCGCCAGGCCCGGCAGCGCCCGGTCGCCGTAGTCGAAGAGCGCCTGGTTCTCCCAGCCGTTGCCTGAGGAGGGGTTGGTCGGATCCCAGCCGTTGCCGGGCACCGCCGTCCAGGTGGGCTCCCAGTAGAAGACGCCCAGGCCCCGACCGTTCGGCACCGACCGGACGACGTTGAAGACCGCCCGCAGCGCGTCGGCCTGGCCCTGCGGGGTGGCCGGGTACCCGCCGGCGGACTGCAACGAGGAGTTGAAGATGTTCGGCTCGCTGTCGTCGGCGTTCAGGGTGAAGCCGTACGCGGTCTCGGCGACCACCACCGGCCGGCCGTACCGGGAGGCGAGGTCGTTCAGGTTCGCCTGGAGACTGCCCAGCGAGCCGTGCCAGTAGAGGTAGTGCGACACCCCGATCACGTCGAACGGCACGCCCCGGGAGGTGGCCTGGTCGAACCACCACCGGTGCTGCGAGTTGTTGCCGCCCTCGGCCAGGTGCAGCATCACCTGGGTCGAGCTGTTCACCGCCTTCACCGCGTTGCTGCCGGCGGTGAGCAGGGTGGCCAGGTTCGCCCAGTTGTTGCTGCGCCCGTCCGGCCAGAGCATGCCGTCGTTGATCTCGTTGCCGACCTGCACCATGTCGGCCGTCGTACCCTGCGCCTTGAGGGCGTTCAGCACGTCGTACGTGTGGTTGTAGACCGCGTCCCGGAGCTGGTTGAAGTTGTAGCCGCTCCAGGCGGCGGGCTTGTTCTGCTTGCCCGGGTCGGCCCAGCTGTCCGAGTAGTGGAAGTCGACCAGCAGCCGCATCCCCTGCGCCTTGATCCGGCTGGCCATGGTCAGCACCCGGGCCTTGTTGTTGTAGCCGTCGGCCGGGTTGACCCAGACCTTCAGCCGGGCGTAGTTGACCCCGCCCGCGGTGAGCAGTTGCAACGGGTCCCGCTGGGTGCCGGCCGCGTCCCGGTAGACGCCGCCCCGGTCCTGGCTCTTGAGCAGGGTGGAGATGTCGACACCGCGGATCGGGACGGCCGCGCCCGGATTGGTGCCGCCGCCGGTGAACTCGACGTCGTCGACGTTGATCCAGTTACCGGCCTGGGCGTCGGAGACCACCGCGACCGTGCACTGCCCACCGGTCACCTGGGCGGTCACCGACACCTGGGTCCAGCTCGACGCGGTCGGGATGCTGGCCCGCTGCTCGGCGCCACCGCAGCCGCGCAGCGCCAGGTACGCGGCGACCTGGCCGCCGCCGGAGCGGACCCAGGCCCGCAACGTGTACGCCCCGGCGGCCAGCCCGGTGAGCTGCTGGTAGGTCTCCACCCGGTAGGCGCCGGAGGCCCAGTGCGACAGGCGGTAGTTGCCGGACCGCCCGCCGGCCTCGGTGAAGCTGGCACTCTGCTGTCCCGAGCTGGACGACTCGGACCAGCCCGTCGGGCTCTGGCTGGCGCCGGAGGACTCGAAGCCCGGGTTGGTGACGGTGGCGGCGGCGCGGACCGCACTCGGTGCGGGGCCGGCGACCAGGCCGGCGGCGAGCAGTACGGCGCCGAGAGCGGCGGCGGCCGTACGGAGCGGATGGGACGGACCGCTCATGGGGGTTCCTTCCGTCGAGGGGGATGGGTGGCCGGCGTACCCGCGCTGGTACGCCGGCCAGCCAGGTCGGCCGTCGTCCCCTCCTCCGGCACGCCGGCCCACCTGGAGCTATCGGGCGGCGCCGCCGAGTACCCGCAGTCCGGGCAGGGCCCGTCCGGAGTAGTCGAAGAGCGCCTGGTTCTCCCAGCCGTCCCCGGAGGTCGGGTCGGCCGGATCCCAGCCGGCCCCGTCGACCGCGGTCCAGGTCGGTTCCCAGTAGAAGATCCCGAGCGCACCGGGTACGGCGGAGACGGTGGTGACCATGTCGCGGATCGCCTCGGCCTGACCCGCCGGGGTGGCCGGATAGCCGGCGACCTGTTGCAGCGAGGCGTTGAAGATGTTGGCCTCGTGGTCCTGCTCGGCCAGCGTGAAGCCGTACCCGGTCTCCACCACCATCACCGGCTTGCCGTACCGGGCGGTCAGGTCGAGGAGGTTGGCCTGGAGCGAGCCGAGCGGGCCGTGCCAGTACGTGTAGTGCGAGACGGCGATGAGGTCGAACGGCACGCCCCGGCTGACCGCGTTGTCGAACCACCACCGGTGGCCGCCGTTGTCGCCGCCCTCGGCCAGGTGCAGCGCGACCCTGCTGCGCGGCGAGGCGTCGGTGACCGCGGTACTGGCGGCGGTGAGCAGCGCGGCCAGCCCGTCCCAGTTGTCCCAACGCCCGTCCGGCCAGAGCATCCCGCCGTTGATCTCGTTGCCGACCTGCACCATGTCGGCCGGGGTGCCCTGCCGGCGCAGGCTCGCCACCACGTCGTAGGTGTGGTCGTAGAGCGCCTGCCGGAGCTGGTCGAAGGGGAGTTCGGCCCAGGCGGCCGGCTTGAACTGCTTGCCCGGGTCGGCCCAGGTGTCGGAGTAGTGGAAGTCGACCAGCAGGCCCATGCCGAGCGCTTTGGCCCGGCGCGCCTTGGCCAGTACGTCCGCCTTGTCGCTGAAGCCGTCGGCCGGGTCGACCCAGACCTTCACCCGGGCGTAGTTGACGCCGTTGTCGGCGAGGATGCGCAGCGCGTCGCCGGGCCGTCCGCCGCGGTCGCGGTAGACCGCGCCGTGGTGCTCGTTCTTGGTCAGGTGCGAGACGTCGGCTCCGGCGATCCGCAGCGCGGGGGCGCCGGCCGGCCGGGTGGCCGGGCGCAGCGTGAGGTCGTCGAAGTGTGCCCAGTCCCCGGCGTTGCCGTCCGAGACCAACTCGACGGTGCAGTGCCCGGAGCCGACCCTCGTGGTCAGCGCGACCTCGACCCACCACTGCGGGCCGGTCCGGGGCAGTTCGACCCGTCGGGTCGGCCCACCGCAGCCGCTGAGCGCCACGTACGCGTCCCGCTGGCCGCCGCTGGCGCGTACCGCCACCCGCAGGGTGTGGTCGCCGGGGCGCAGCCCGGTGAGTCGCTGGACGGTCGCCACCCGGTACGGGTGGTCGGCCGAGTGGGTGAGCCGGTTCCCGCCGGACCGGCCGCCCGGCTCGACGTAGCTGGCGGACCGCTGACCGCGCTCGGACCAGCCGGCGGGTGAGCCGTCCGGGCCGGCGGTCTCGAAACCGGGGTTCCGCAGGTCGGCGGCCAAGCCCCCGGCGGTCACGGTGCCGGTCGACACCGGGATCCCGCCGTCGGTCCCGGCGACCGCCGGCGTCGGCTGGGCCACGACGACGGCGGCGACCAGCGCGACGGCCCCGGACCCGAGTCTTCTCTGCTGCATCGACAAACGCTCCTCGGTGGACTCGTGCAAGGCGCCCGGGCGGAGCCGCCAGGGCACCAACCTCGCCCACCGGCAGCGGATCTGGGAGCGCTCACAACTCGAATCGGACCGGTGCTAGCTGCGATAACGCTTGAGCCAGGCGTTTGGTGAGCGAATGGTGCTGTGAGCGCTCACAGAACCATCCGCGTCCGACGATGTCAAGAGGTCCCCGCCGTTCGGCGCCGTCACCCGGGTCGGGGCCCGCTTCGGCCGGTCAGGTGGTGCGCAGCACCCGTACGCCGCCGGCCGGCAGCCGGAGCACGCCATCGTGGACGGTGCCGTCGACCAGGTCGGTGCCGGTGGCCGGCAGCTCCGCGTCCCGGTCGGCGTGGTTGACCGCGATCAGGAACCGGCTGCCGTCCGCACCCGCCCGCCGGACCAGCTCGACCCCGTCCGGCACCCCGTCCGGCGGGACCAGGCCCGCGTCCCGGTACGCCGCCCGGAGCACCGGGCCCAGCCCGGCCGCGTCCAGCCGGGTGGAGACGTACCAGGCGTGGCCGGCACCGAGGGAGTGCCGGGTGACGGCGGGACCACCCGCGGCCGGGCCGTCCAGATAGCGCAGCACCGGCTCCGCCCCGTGCGGCACCACCGCCTCGGCCCAGACGTCCCCGGTCAGCGGGGCGCCCCCGGCCCCGGGACCGTCCCCGGTGGCCGGACCGAGGCGCAGCGTCTCGCCGGAGCGCAGCGGCAGGAACTCCTCGACGGTCAGGCCGAGCAGGTCCCGCAGCGCCCCCGGATAACCCCCCGGATGTACGGCGTCGTCGGCGTCCGCGATCCCGGAGAAGTACGAGACCAGCAGCGTGCCGCCCCCGGCGACGTACCGGCGCAGGTTCTCGGCGGCGGCCGGGGTGGTCAGGTACAGGCTCGGCACCACGACCAGCCGGTAGTCGTCCAGCGGCCGTTCCGGATGGGCGAAGTCGACGGTGAGCCGGTCCCGCCAGAGTCGTTCGTAGTACGCCGCCATCCGCTCCCGGTAGTCGAGGTCGACCGAGGGGCGCCAGTCCAGCTCGACGGCCCACCAGGACTCCCAGTCCCAGAGCACCGCGACGTCGGCGACCACCCGGGTCCCGCGCAGCGGTTCGAGGGCGGGCAGCTCGGCGCCGAGCGCCACCACCTCGCGCCAGATCCGGGTCTCGGTGCCGCCGTGCGGCAGCATCGCGGAGTGGAACTTCTCCGCACCGAACCGGGCGGCCCGCCACTGGAAGAAGAGCACCGACTCGGCGCCCCGGGCCAGGTGGATCAGGCTGTTGCGGCGCAGCTCGCCGGGGCGTTTGGCGATGTTGCGCGGCTGCCAGTTCACCGCCGAGGTGGAGTGTTCCATCAGCAGCCAGGGCCGGCCCCGGGCCACCGCCCGGGTCAGGTCGGCGCACATCGCCAGCTCGATGTGGTTGTCCGGCTCCTCGGCCCGCAGGTAGTGGTCGTTGGAGACCACGTCCACCTCGTCGGCCCAGCGCCAGTAGTCGATGGTCTTGCAGTTGGCCAGCATGAAGTTGGTGGTCACCGGTACGCCGGGGCAGAGGCGGTGCAGGATGTCCCGTTCCCGGCGGAAGTTGGCCAGGTGCGCGTCGGAGGAGAAGCGCAGGAAGTCGAGCTGCTGGGCCGGGTTGACCGCGGTGGGCGCGGCGAGCGGCGGCTCGATCTCGGCCCAGTCGCCGTACCGCTGGCCCCAGAAGGTGGTGCCCCAGGCGTCGTTGAGGCGGGTCAGGTCGCCGTACCGGTCGCGCAGCCAGTCCCGGAACGAGGCCGCCGAGGTGGCGCAGTAGCAGAGTGCGTTGACCCCGCCGTACTCGTTGTGCGAGTGCCACAGCACCAGCGCCGGGTGCTCGGCGTAGCGCCGGGCCAGCGCCTCGGTGATCCGGGCGCTCGCCTGGGCGTACGCGGGTGAGCTGGGGCAGAAGGACTGCCGCGCTCCGCCGCCCAGCGGTACGCCGTGCCGGTCGACCAACCGGGCCTCCGGGTGGCGCCGGCGGAACCAGGCCGGGGGTACGGCGGTAGGGGTGGCCAGGTCGACGGCGATCCCGCCGGCGTGCAGCCGGTCGAGGAGCCGGTCGAGCCAGCCGAAGTCGAAGCTGCCCTCGGCGGGCTCCAGCAGAGCCCAGGAGAAGATCCCGACGCTGACCAGGTTCACCCCGGCGGTACGCATCAGCTCGACGTCCTCGACCCAGACGTGCTCCGGCCACTGCTCGGGGTTGTAGTCGCCGCCGTACGCCAGCCGGTCGAGCCGGGGCAGCGGCCCGGCCTGTGCGTTCGTCGCGGTTACCACCAGATGCGGGGTCTGACTCATGCGGGATCTCCGAACTGTGCGCGCTCCCAACGGTAGTGCGCATGATTGCACACGGATCTACAAGGAGAACAAGCCTTAATGAGTCCCTTGACATGATCGATCGCGGGTTCAAGACTGTGAGCGCTCCCAGTTGTTTCTGTCCGATCAACAGCAGATGACACAGCGAAAACTGTGAGGTTGAGATGACCCGTTCGCTCGGCGCGAAGGTCCTGGCGTTGGTGCTCGGCGCCAGTCTCCTCGCCGCCTGCACCTCGAACTCGGACGACGAACCGGAGGCCAGCGGGCCGGTCGAGCTTTCCTTCTGGTCCTGGGCTCCCAAGATCGAGACGCTCGTCGACCGGTGGAACGCCGACAACCCGGACATCAAGGTGACGCTGAGCCGGCAGGCCGGGGGCGCGGACATCATCACCAAGCTGCTCACCGCGGCCAAGGCGGGCAACCCGCCGGACCTGGCCCAGGTGGAATACCAGGCCCTGCCGACGCTGGTCAGCAACGACGTGCTCGCCGACATCGCCGAGCAGGCCAAACCGCTGAAGGACAGGTTCGCCGAGGGCACCTGGCAGCAGGTCACCCTCGGCACCGACGCCGTCTACGCGATCCCGCAGGACGCCGCGCCGATGATGCTCTACTACCGCACCGACCTGTTCCGGCAGTTCGGCCTGACCGTGCCGAAGACCTGGGAGGAGTTCGCCCAGACCGCGCGTACGCTGCGGAGCAAGAGCAGCAAACACCACCTGACCACGTTCTCCGCCACCGACCCCGGATGGTTTGCCGGCCTCGCCCAGCAGGCCGGAGCCTCCTGGTGGGGGATCGACGGCGAGTCCTGGCGGGTCACCGTCAACGACGCGGCGACGAAGAAGGTCGCGGACTACTGGAGCGGCCTGGTCGCCGAGGGTGTCGTCGACGGCAGGCCGATGTACACCCCGGAGTGGAACAAGTCGCTCAACGACGGCACCCTGCTGGCCTGGCCGGGAGCGGTCTGGGGACCCGGCGTGCTGAGCGGCAACGCGCCGGACACCAAGGGCAAGTGGGCGATGGCCCCGCTGCCACAGTGGAGTGCCGGCGAGAACAAGACCGGCAACTGGGGCGGCTCCTCCACCGGGGTGACCGCCGCGTCGAAGCACAAGGCGGCGGCGGTCAAGTTCGCGAGCTGGCTGAACACCGACCCGGCCGCCACCACCCTGCTGGTCCGGGAGTGCGCGGTCTACCCGGCGGCCCGGGACGCCCAGGCCGGCCCGGCCCTGGCCCAACCGCCGGACTTCTTCGCCGGACAGGCCGACTTCTACCCGGTGGCCAAGCAGATCGCCGAGACCGCCGCCGGGGTCACCTGGGGGCCGAACGTGAACGTCACCTACCAGACCTACCAGGACGAGTTCGCCAAGGCGATCACGGCGCGGGCACCGTTCAGCACCGCCGTCGAGGCGATGCAGGCGGCGACGGTGGCCGACATGCGCAAGAACGGCTTCACCGTCGCCGGCTGACCGGAGGGCACCGGCTCGTTCGTCGGGCCGGTGCGGTGCAATGACGACAACCGGCCGACCGAACGGAGCGTCGATGTCCACGGCCACCACCCGGGTCGGCCGCCGGGGAAGGCGTACGGCAGCCCCGTACGCCTTCCTCGCCCCGGCGGTGATCCTCTTCGTCCTCTTCGTCATCCTGCCGATCGGCTACGCGGGATACCTGAGCCTGCGAAAGGTGCAGGTGAGCGGCCTCGGGCTCGGCAGGGGCGCCCGGCGGGAGATCTTCGCCGGCCTGGAGAACTACCGCGAGGCGATCGGCGACCCGGAACTCTGGTCCGGCGGGTTGCGGGTGCTCGGCTACGGGGCACTGCTGGTGCCGACCATGCTCGGCCTGGCCCTGCTCTTCGCCCTGCTGCTGGACCGGCCCCGGGTCCGCTTCGGCCGGTTCTCCCGGACCGCCATCTTCCTCCCGTACGCGGTACCGGCGATCATCGCCAGCCTGCTCTGGGGGTTCCTCTACCTGCCGGCGACCAGCCCGGTCAACGACCTGCTGGCCTGGGTCGGGCTGCCCGAACCGGACCTGCTCGGCCGGGACTCCGTCTTCTTCGCGGTGGTCAACATCGCGCTCTGGGGCGGCGTCGGCTTCAACATGATCGTGCTGTACACCGCGCTCCGGGCGATCCCGCTGGAGCTGTACGAGTCGGCCCGGCTCGACGGCTGCTCCGAGGTGCAGATCGCGCTGCGGATCAAGATTCCGCTGCTGGTACCGGCGCTCGTGATGACCACGGTGTTCAGCATGATCGCCACCCTTCAGGTCTTCATCGAACCGATGGCGCTCCGCCCGCTGACCAACTCGATCTCGTCCACCTGGACGCCGCTGATGAAGGTCTACCGGGACGCCTTCGCCACCGACGACCCGTACGCCGCCGCAGCCACCTCGGTGCTGATCGCGGCCGTCACCCTGGTGCTCTCCTTCGGCTTCCTGCGGCTGGTGCAGAACCGGGCATTCGGACAGGAGCGCTGAGATGGCGACCAGAACCGCCGAGATCGTCACCCCGGGCCGGGCGCCCGCCACCCCGAGCGGACCGGCCGACGGGCCGGACCGGTCCCGCTGGTCGCAACTGGTGCCCACCGCCGTACTGCTGATCGGGGCGGTGTACTGCCTGCTGCCGGTGGTCTGGGTGCTGGTGGCGTCGACGAAGAGCGGGTCGACGCTCTTCACCAGTTTCACCTTCGCCCCGAGCACCTCGATGCTGGCGAACCTGACCGACCTGTCGACGTACGCGGACGGGATCTTCTGGCGGTGGATGCTCAACACCGCGTTCTACGCCGGGGTCGGCGGGGTGCTCTCCGCGCTGGTCTCCGGGCTGACCGGCTACACGCTGGCCAAGTACCGGTTCGCCGGCCGGTCGACGGTGTTCAACGTACTGCTCGCCGGAGTGCTGGTGCCGGGGATCATCCTGGCCGTCCCGCAGTACCTGCTGCTGGCGAAGGTCGGGCTCACCGACACGTACTGGTCGGTGCTGCTGCCGAGCATCGTCAGCCCGTACGGCATCTACCTGGCCCGGATCTACGCCGCCTCGGCGGTGCCGGACTCGGTGATCGAGGCTGCCCGGGTGGACGGCGCGAGCGAGTTCGGGATCTTCCGCCGGGTGGCGATGCCGATGATGGTGCCCGGACTGATCACCGTGTTCCTCTTCCAGTTCGTGGCCATCTGGAACAACTTCCTGCTGCCGTTCATCATGCTCGCCGACGACGACCGGTTCCCGGTCACGCTCGGGCTCTACACGTTGCTCAACCGGGGCTCGACCGAACCCGCGCTGTACCGGCTGGTGATCATCGGATCGCTGCTGTCGATCATTCCGCTGGTGGCCCTCTTCCTCTCCTTGCAGCGGTACTGGCGGGTGGACCTGATCTCCGGCTCGGTCAAGGCGTAGGCGAGGTGTGTCACAAGCTCCGGTGCCGCCGCCGGCTGCCGACCCGGGGACAATGACAGCGTGACCGCGCCCGACCGCAGCCGTAGCCGTACCCGCCGGACGAGGCCCCGCCCGACCATGGACGACGTGGCGGCGGTGGCCGGCGTCTCCCGGGGCACCGTCTCCCGGGTGCTCAACGGCGGGCACAACGTCAGCGGCCCGGCGCTGGAAGCCGTCCGGCGGGCGATCCGCAAGACCGGGTACGTGCTCAACCAGCACGCCCGGAGCCTGGTCACCCAGCGGTCGGACTCGGTCGCCTTCATCCTCTCCGAGCCGCAGGACCGGCTCTTCGAGGACCCGAACTTCAACATCCTGCTCCGGTGCTGCACCCAGGAGCTGGCCGAGCACGACATCACCCTGCTGCTGACGATCGCCGGTACCCAGGAGGACCGCAAGCGGGTCGGCCGGTACGTCACCGCCGGGCACGTGGACGGCGCGCTGGTGATCTCCAGCCACGCCGGCAGCCCGCTGCTGGACGAACTCGACTCCCGGGGCCTGCCCTTCGTCGCCGTCGGCCGCCCGCTCGGCCGGGACCGCGACGTCAGCTACGTCGCCGCCGACGACCGGGGCGGCGCCCGGCAGATGGTCAGCTACCTGCGCTCGCGGGGGCACCGGAGCATCGGCACCATCACCGGCCCGCTGGACACCTCCGGCGGGGTGGACCGGCTCGCCGGCTACCACGACGTGCTGGGCGAGGTCGACCCCCGGCTGGTGGTGACCGGCGACTACACGCACGACGCCGGCGAGGCGGCGATGGAGCGGCTGCTGCGCCAGGTTCCGGAGCTGGACGCCGTCTTCGTCAGCTCCGACCTGATGGCCACCGGCGCGATGGCCGCGCTGCGCCGGGCCGGCAAGCGGATCCCGGACGACGTCGCGGTCGGCGGCTTCGACGACTCCAAGGTCGCCACCACCTCCGTACCGCGACTGACCACCATCCGGCAGCCGTGGGCCCGGATCAGCGCCGAGATGGTCCGGCTGCTCCTCGGGCACCTGGCCGGCGACTCGCACGCGGCGGTCATCCTCCCCACCGAGCTGGTGATCCGGGAGTCCGCGTAACGGGCGGGATGTCCGGACCCGCCCGGGGCCGGCGCGGTGATCCGGCCCGTCCCCCGGCCGATGATCTGGCACGCTGGTAGGCGTGCTGATGGTGCCGGTACGCCAGCTCGGAGAGGCCGAACGCGGCGCGGTGGAGCGGATCCTCGACCTCGACCCCTACGCCGCCGCGCAGGTGGCCGAGCGGGTCGCCGCGAACGGCCTGTCCTGGTGGCGGGCGGACGGTCGGGTGCTCGGCTACGGCACCCGGGACAACCTCGAGTCGCTCTGCTGGCTGGGCGGCCAGGTCACCCCGGTCTGCGCCGGCCGGCCCGCGATCGCCGCCTTCGCCGAGGCGCTCGGTGCCGAGGAGCGCACCTGCTCGTCGATCGTCGGCCGGGCGGACGGGGTGCTCGGGCTCTGGGAGCGGCTCTCCGGCCGGTGGGGACCGGCCCGGGACGTACGCCCGAACCAGCCGCTGCTGGCGACCGGGACGGCGCCGCAGGTGGCGCCCGACCCGGACGTGCACCCGGTGCGGGCGGGTGAGATCGACGCGCTCTTTCCGGCGGCGGTGGCGATGTACACCGAGGAGGTGGGCGTGTCGCCGCTGGCCGAGGATGGCGGGCGGGCCTACCGGCAGCGGGTGGCCGAACTGGTCCGGGCCCGCCGGGCGTACGCCCGGATCGTCGACGGTCAGGTGATCTTCAAGGCCGAGCTGGCGGTCGTCACCCGGCGCACCGCGCAGATCCAGGGGGTCTGGGTCGACCCGGCCTGGCGGGGGCGGGGGATCGGCGTCGCCGCCATGGCCGCGGTGGTCCGGGACGCGCTGGCCCGGGTCGCCCCCACGGTGAGCCTCTACGTCAACGACTACAACGCCCCGGCCCGCCGGGTCTACGAGCGCTGCGGGTTCCGCTCGGTAGGCACCTTCGCCACCGTGCTCTTCTGACGCTGGTCACCAGGCCCGAAGGTACTGGTCCGGGGTGTGCACGGCGGCGCCGAGCCGGTCCGCCGCCCGGCGCGGCCAGTACGGGTCGCGCAGCAGCTCCCGGCCGAGCAGCACCAGATCGGCGTCGCCGCTCGCGACGATCGCCTCGGCGTGTTCCGGCTCGCTGATCAACCCGACCGCCCCGGTCCGCACCCCGGCATCCCGGCGCACCTGCGCGGCGAGCGGCACCTGGTAACCGGGGCCGAGCGGGATCTCGGCGTCGGGCACGTTGCCGCCGGAGGAGCAGTCCACCAGGTCGGCGCCGGCCTCGACGAGCAGCTTGGCCAGCAGCACGCTGTCGGCCGGGGTCCAGCCGCCCGGCACCCAGTCGGTGGCCGAGATCCGGACCAGCACCGGTACGTCCTCGCCGACGGCCGCCCGGACCGTACGCGTCACCTCCAGGGCGAGCCGGCTGCGCCCGGCAAGGTCGCCGCCGTACGGGTCGGTGCGGGTGTTGACCAGCGGGGAGAGGAACTCGTGCAGCAGGTAGCCGTGCGCGGCGTGGATCTCGACCGCCCGGAAACCGGCGTCCAGGGCCCGCGCGGCGGCCCGCCCGAACGCCTCGACCACCCGGTCGATCCCGGCCCGGTCCAGGGCGGCCGGGGTCCGGTACGCCGGGACGAACGGCTCGGTGCCCGGACCGACCGGGGTCCAGCCGCCCTCCTCGTCCGGCACCCCGCCCTTCAGCTTCGACCAGGGCCAGTAGGTCGACGCCTTGCGGCCGGCGTGCGCGAGCTGCACCGCCGGCACCGCACCCGCCCCGGCGACGAACGACGTGATCGGCCGCCAGGCGTCGACATGGGCGTCCGACCAGAGCCCGGTGTCCCGGGGGCTGATCCGGCCCTCGGGTACGACCGCGGTCGCCTCGCTGATCACCAACCCGACCCCGCCCACCGCCCGGGAACCGAGGTGGACCCGGTGCCAGTCGGTGGGCAGCCCGTCCGGCCCCGCCGAGTACTGGCACATCGGGGACATCACGATCCGGTTCGGCAGCGTCACACCGCGCAGCGTCAACGGGCTGAACAGCTCACTCATCCTCGCCTCTCTCCTTGCTGCCCGTCCGGGGCGCCGGAAACGGATCGTGGCCCCCCACCGCCTGCCAAGGGCGGGTGGGGGACCACGATCACCGTAACGTCAGGCCGGTTGCGGGGCCGGGTCCCGGTCCCGGACCGGCTGTTCGGCCGGAGGCTCCTCGTCGAGGATCTCCCGCCGGCCGGCCGAGTCGTACGCGGCCCGGTCCAGTACGCCCTCCCGGGCGGCGACCACGGTCGGCACCAGTGCCTGCCCGGCGACGTTGGTGGCGGTGCGGATCATGTCCAGGATCGGGTCGATGGCGAGCAGCAGACCCGCCCCGGCCAGCGGCAGGCCCAGCGTGCTCAGGGTCAGGGTGAGCATCACCAGCGCGCCGGTCAGCCCGGCGGTGGCGGCCGAGCCGACCACCGAGACGAAGGCGATCAGCAGGTAGTCCAGCGGGCTCAGGCTGACCCCGAAGACCTGGGCGACGAAGATCGCGGCGAGCGCCGGGTAGATCGCGGCGCAACCGTCCATCTTGGTGGTCGCGCCGAACGGCACCGCGAACGAGGCGTACTCGCGGGGCACGCCGATCTGCTCCACCGAGCGCTGGGTCACCGGCATGGTGCCGACCGACGAGCGGGAGACGAAGGCCAGCTCGATCGCCGGCCAGGTGCCGGCGTAGAAACGCAGCGGGTTCAGCCTGCCGGCGACGAGCAGCACCAGCGGGTAGACCACCAGCAGCACGATCGCGCAGCCGACGTAGACCGCGGTGGTGAACTTGGCCAGCGGCGCCAGCAGGTCCCACCCGTACGCCTCGACGGCGTGGCCGATCAGGCCCAGCGTGCCGATCGGGGCGAGCCGGATCAGCCACCACAGCGCCTTCTGGGTGATCGCCAGCAGTGCCCGGTTGAAGTTGACGAACGGTTCGGCGGCGGCGCCGACCAGCAGCGACGCGATCCCGGCGACGACGGCCAGGAAGACGATCTGGAGCACGTTGTTCTCGACGAAGGCACCGACCGGGTTCTCCGGGATGATGCCGGTGAGGAAGTCGGTCCACGAGCCGGTCCGCTCGGGCGCCTTGGCCCCGGCGACGTCCAGGGTGACGCCCCGGCCGGGGTCGACCAGCAGGCCGAGCCCGATGCCGACGCCGACCGCGATCAGCGCGGTGATGCCGAACCAGAGCAGGGTCTTCAGCGCCAGCCGGGCGGCGTTCGCCACCCCGCGCAGGCTGACCACGCTGACCACCAGGGCGGTGAAGACCAGTGGGGGTACGGCGAGCCGCAGCAGCTGGACGAAGATGCTGCCGATCTGGTCGAGGGTGGTGCCGAGCCAGGAGAGATCGGCGGCCCGGGCCAGGTAGCCCAGCGCGATGCCGAGAACCAGGCCGGCGAGGATCTGTGCCGAGAAGGGAATTTTGCGAAGAGCCGATGTCATAGGGAAGTCCCAGGGGTCTGGATCCGGCGGGGCGGTCGACGGCCGGGTACGCCGGATTGGCGGTCTGTAGGTCGGCGGAGAACGCGTCAGCCGCGACAGCAGCCGCTGGCCTGTAGTCGGAGGTCGACATACAGGCGCACGGTCAGGAACCAGACATTGGTCATCGTCAGGAGACGATACGACGCCCGAGCCGGTAATGAAAGGACGGACCGTCGTGAGGCGCCTTACAGCCGGCCCGGGCCTCCCCGGCCGGGTGGCCCGGCACGCCGGCCCCGGGCCGGGGCGCCCGCCGGTCGGCGCGGTGGCGCCACCCCGGCCGGTCTCCGGGACAGCCCGAGGGCGAACGCGGTCGCGACCCCCCAGGCGGCCAGGTCGAGCAGGAGGAGCCGCTCGACCGTGCCCATCAGGACGCTCCGGCCGACCAGCAGCAGGGTGAGGCCGGCGACGGCCGCCAGCGGCAGCGCGACCGCGGCGGCGGCCATCGAGATCCCGCGCAGCGGCCGGGTCGCGCCGGCCGTCCCGGCCACCGTCAGCATCGCGAAGACCGTGCCGGCCACCGCCGCGATGCTGGCGCCGCCGTGCACCACGTCGGCCAGGGTCACCCGGTCGAAGGGCGGCAGCGGGCAGGCGGACCGGCAGCTCACCCCGGCCGAGAGGACCGTGGCAACCGCGCTCGCCACCAGCAGCCCGGTCGCCAGCCGCGACACGGTGGGCAGGGCCGCGCCGAGCAGTATCTGCCCGGCGGCGGTGGCCAGCAGGCCGATCCGGTACGTCCAGACGGTCGTACTGCCCGAGGCGCCGGCCTCGCTGACGTACGCGGCGAGTTCCGGGGCCGGGCCGCCGAGCACGGCGACGGCGACGGCGACCGTACCGGGCAGCGTGCAGGCCGCCGCGGCGAGCGCGGCGGCAGAGGGCCGGGCCGGGCGGGCGATCCGGTGCGGTGACCGGCCGCCCGGTCGGACGACCGGGCCATCGATACCGGTCTCCCGGACGACCTCTGCCTGCGCCATGCGGCCAAACCTATCCCGGCGCCGTACGGCCGGTAGAAGATCCGCTGGGCAGGCCCTAAAGTGTGGGTCGATCACCACGACCCCGCCGGGTTCGTCGGCGCTTCCTCCGGGTGGAGGTCGTGGCCGACAGCCCCTGCACGGGCCGGAGTGACGAGCTGAGGCGGACATGCGACTTCCGGACGGGCTACCCGCGGACATCGACCTGACCAGGCCCAGCGCCGCCCGGGTCTACGACTACTTCCTCGGCGGCGCGCACAACTTCGAGATCGACCGGCAGCTCGCCGAGCAGATCGCCGGGATGACACCGAACCTGGCCGAGACGATGCGGGCCGGCCGGGCGTTCCTGCGCCGGGGCGTACGGATGCTGGTCGGCGAGGGCATCGACCAGTTCCTCGACATCGGCTCGGGCATCCCGACCGTCGGAAACGTCCACGAGGTCGCCCAGGCGCTCAACCCGACCGCCCGGATCGCCTACGTCGACATCGACCCGGTGGCGGTGGCGCACAGCCGGTCGATCCTGGCCGGCAACGAGTACACCGGGGTGATCCACGCCGACCTGCGGGAGCCGGAGCGGATCCTCGCCGAGGCCGAGAAACTCGGGGTGATCGACTTCAGTCGCCCGGTCGCCGTACTGCTGGCCGGGGTGGTGCACTTCATCCCGGACTCGGACCATCCGCAGGAGATCCTGGCCACCCTGCGCGCCGCCACGGTCCCCGGCAGCTACCTGCTGCTCTCGCACTCCACCCACGAGGACCAGCCCAGGGAGATGCTCGACGCACAGCGGCTCTCCGCCCGCACGTCGACCGAGATCACACTCCGCTCCCGGGCCGAGATCACCGCCTTCTTCGGCGACTTCACCATCCTCGAACCGGGCGTGGTGCACATGCCGCTGTGGCGACCCGACGAACCCACCGACCCGGGGGAGCATCCGGAGCGGCTCGGCGCGTTCGGCGGGGTGGGCCGGCACGACCACGGCGCGGGTTAGTAGTGGCCGCCTCCGTCGCCGACCCGGGGTTCGACCCGTCCGGCGCGCGGCTGTACGCGCAACGCTGGGCCCGGGAGGTGGCCCGGTGCGGTTTCGTGGCGACGAGTACGCCGGAGAACGAGCGGCTGCTGCTGGCCCAGGGCGTACGACTCGCCGAGGCGGTACTGGCCGAACCGTTCACCGCGCAGCCGGGGTACGACGTCGGCCGAGCCCTGGTCGACGCCCACCTCACCGAGCCGGGCGTGCTGGACTGGTCGGTACGCGCCCTCGGCGAGCAGTTCCGGGCCGTCGTCCTGCCCGGCCTGCCCGAGCCGACGGCGGCACCCCGGGTCGCCGCCCTCCAGGGTGCCCTGTCGGCGGGTTTCGCCGCCGCGCTGCGCCAGCGCACACTGCGCGAGCAGGAGCGGATCGGCCAGGCCGCCTGGGAGGCCCGGGACAGGGTCGAGCAGGCGCTGCGGGACAGCGAGGCGCGATTCCGGGCGGTCTTCGTCGACGCCGCGATCGGGATCGGCATCGCCGACCTCGACGGGCAGATCATCGACGTCAACCGGGCCTTCGCCGAACTGCTCGGCTATTCCGTGGCCGAGCTGCGGAAGATCAACGTGGCCGCGCTGTTCCACCAGGATGACGCGGCCGGGATGTGGGAGCTGTACCAGGAACTGATCGAGGGCAAGCAGGACGCCGTACGGGTCGAGAAGCGCTACTACCGCAAGGACGGCAGCGCGGTCTGGACCGATCTCGCGGTCTCGCTGATCCGGCACGACGACGGGCGGCCCCGGTTCACCGTGGCGATGGTGGAGGACATCACCGAACGGCACCAGCTCCAGCAGCGGCTGCGCTACCAGGCGTCACACGACCCGCTGACCGGGCTGCCGAACCGTACCCTCTTCTTCGAGCGCCTCGGGGAGGTCTTCGCCACCGGCGGACCGGACGACCGGGTCGGGATCTGCTTCCTCGACCTGGACGGCTTCAAGGCGGTCAACGACAGCCTCGGGCACGACCTCGGCGACAACCTGCTGGTCACGGTGGCCCGGCGGCTCGCCGACTGCGTGGCCGGGCAGGGGCATCTGGTCGCCCGGATGGGCGGCGACGAGTTCGTGATCCTGATCGACCACAACGCCGGCTGCCGGGCGGTCAAGGCGGTGGCCGACCTCGCGCTGGCGGCGGTCGCCGAGCCGGTGCAGATCGGCGAGCACCGGCTGTCGGTGTCGGCCAGCATCGGCGTGGTCTCCGGACCGCTCGCCACCACCTCGGTCGCCGAGTTGATGAAGGCCGCGGACGTCACCCTCTACTGGGCCAAGGCGGAGGGCCGGAGCCGGTGGGTGAGCTACGACCCGGCGCGGCGGGCTCGGGAGCAGACCCGGTCGTCCCTGGTCGCCGGCATGTCGGCGGGGCTCGCCCGGGGCGAGTTCACGGTGGACTACCAGCCGATCGTGACCCTTGCCGACGAGTCGATCTGCGCGGTGGAGGCGCTGGTCCGGTGGCGGCATCCGGAGCTGGGACTGCTCGGCCCGGACGAGTTCATCGGCCTGGCCGAGGAGACCGGTCTGATCGTCGAACTCGGCCGCTGGGTGCTGACCCGGGCCTGCGAGGCGGCCAGCCGGTGGCACCGGGAGTTCGCCGACGCCCGGCTGGTGGTCAGCGTGAACCTGGCCGCCCGGCAGGCCCGCGACCCGGTGATCGTCGGCACGGTCTCGGAGGTGCTGCGCCAGACGGAACTCCCGGCCGACCTGCTGCAACTCGAACTCACCGAGAGCGCGATGATGGCCACCGCCGGCGAGCCGCTGCCCGCGCTGCGCCGGCTGGCCGCTCTCGGGGTACGGCTGGCGATCGACGACTTCGGCACCGGCTACTCCAACCTGGCGTACCTGCGCCGGCTGCCGATCCACAATCTCAAGCTCGCCGGCCCGTTCGTCGAGGGGATCCGGTCCAGCGACCGGCAGGGCCTGGTGGACGGCCGCATCGTCGACGCGCTGGTGCGGCTGGCCCACGCCCTCGGGTTGACCGTCACCGCCGAGGCGGTGGAGACGCTCGGCCAGGCGGACCAGCTCCGGGCGCTGGGCTGCGACGCCGCCCAGGGCCGCTACTTCGCCGCGCCGGCCCCGGAGGACGAGATCACCAGGTGGCTGACCGCCCGCGCCGAGCGGCGCCGGGAGGATGCCGTCTGAGGCCGGGAGGATGCCGTCGTGGGCCGGGGTGGCGGATCGGTGTGGATCGAGCCGGTAGGGCACCCTGGGAAGGGTGGATATGACCGACACCGAGTCAGTGGTGACCCTCCTGTGTGGCGTGACGATCGTGATCGGCGTTTGCGGGGTGATCGTGCCGATCATCCCCGGGCTGATCCTGTGCTGGCTGGGCGTGGTGGTCTGGTCGTTCTTCGGCGACGGCGAGGGCTTCGGCCGCTGGGTGGTGCTCGGTCTGGCCACCGTGATCGCGGTACTCGGCACGACGATCAAGTATCTCTGGCCGGGGCGGAACCTCAAGCGCAGCGGGGTGCCGACGATGTCGTTGCTGGCCGGGGGCGTACTCGGGCTGGTCGGGTTCTTCGTGGTGCCGGTGGTCGGGTTGGTGCTCGGCTTCGTACTCGGGCTATGGCTCGCCGAACTGGCCCGGCTCGGGGACGCGAAGCAGGCGTGGCCGTCCACCCGGCACGCGCTCTCGGCGGTCGGGCTCGCCCTGCTGGTCGAGTTGGCGGCGGCGCTCGGCATCACCGGCGTCTGGCTGGTCGGCCTCGTCCTCACCTGAGCGCGGCCGGACGGGCAGGATCGTCGCGGTCGGTCGGTCGGCCCGGGTGCGGTGCTGTGCGGTGCGGCGGCGCGGGGCGGGCGCTGGCACGACCTGCGTCGTACCCGATGAGAGAGGTGACCGCGCCCCGCGCCGCCGCGGGAGGCCGGGTTGTCCGAGAACCCGGCGTCGGGCCCCGGGCGGGGCCCTTCGGGTCCGGCGGTCGCCGGACCGGCGCGCCGAGATCGCGCGCGATGTCGTCCGGTCAGGCCAGGGACCCGGCACGCCGACATCGGCGGCGTGCGGTGTGTGCTTCCTGCCATGTCACGCCTTGAATCATGCGACCGAAAGGGCAGCTGGGCAACGCAATTACCGGCGTCGACGCCCTCGGCGCGGCGGCTCCGACCGGCTCAGGTGGCGGCGATCTCCAGCTCGGGGACGTGCTCGGTGCCGGCGGCCAGCACCGCTGCGGCGAGCACCGGCGGCAGCCCGGCCCGGGCCGCCAGCCGGTCCACGGTGACCTGCTGCCGGCCGAGGAGTTCGACCGCCTTGCCGAGCAGGGACGGTTGCTCGCGGGGCCCGAGGTCGCCCGGCTCCGGGAAGCCCCACTGGGCGAGCAGCGCCATCCCGCGCCGATAGGTGTGCTCCCGGTAGACGCCGAGTTCGTGGCCCCGGTAGACCAGCGCCTTCAGGCTGATCCCCCAGCGGCGCTTGAGTTCGTGCAGCCGGTCGAAGTCGAGCCGGGGCGGCAGTTCGTCGCGCAGTGCCGTGCTCGGGGCCAGGAACTCCGAGGCGAAGGCGGTGGCCTGCCGTTCCAGGAGCTGGCTGCCCGGTTCGGCGTCGTGGTGCATCAGCAGGTGGCCCAGCTCGTGCGCGGCGTCCATCCGGGACCGGGCGTGGTCGTCCTTGCCCGGGTTGAGGAAGACGAACGGACGCTGGCCGTACCAGTGCGAGAAGGCGTCGACCCGCTCGGAGACGTCCGGCAGGGCGAGCACGATCACTCCGGCCGACTCCAGCAGCCGCACCATGTGTGGCACCGGGGCGGCCCCGAGCGCGAACGCGTCCCGGGCGGTGACGGCGGCGGCGCGTACGTCCTCCGGGCCGGTCGGCTCGGCCAGCTCCAGGTGCGGCAACCGGAGCCGGGGCAGCCGGAGCTGCCGCTCGACCACCTCCACCACCCGCCAGGCGAGTTCGCCGAACGCCTCCGCCTGGTCCCGTTCGGCCTGGCTGGTGGTGCGCAGGCTGCGGAAGTGCGCCTGTCCGGAGGTGACCGGCACGCCGAAGCCGGCGGCGAAGAACTCGACCGGCATGGAGAGCGCCAGGGCCAGCCGGGCCAGCGTCGCCGCCGACGGGCGGGCCTGGCCCAGCTCGTACTGGCTGACCGCAGCGGCGGTGACCCCGACCTGCCGGGCCAGCTCGTTCTTGCGCATCCGTCGCCACCGGCGGGCCAGGGCGAAGGCGTGCGGCGCGAATGCGGCGGCGGCTGCGGCGGCGGGTACCGGCGGTCGGGGCCGGCCCGTCACGCGGACCGCTCGGCCGGACGGCCGAACAACCCGGAGCCGGACGACCGGGACCCGGCGGCGCCGAACCCGCTGCCCGGGTCACCGGGCTGGAGGGCCAGCAGGTCCAGTTCGGGGATCGGCAGCTCGTCGGTGCGGGGCTGCGGCACCGCCCCCTCGACGATCGGCAGCGGCGCCCCGGCGGTGGCCGGCTCACCGAACCAGAGGCGCACCTCGAACCAGGGCGAGCCGCTGTCCCGGTTGTCCCGGGGCAGCCCGATGTAGGCGACCGCCTCGCCGGTGACGATGTCGCCGGTGTGCGCGATCCGGATGTGCCGTTTCGGCGGCACCACCTCGGCGAAGACCTCGGGGAACTGCCCCTCGTCGTCGAAGGCGAGCTGCCCGTCGCGGCTGTTCTCCACCGCGCCGCCGAGCCGGGCCTCGCTGCCCTCCCAGCGGATCGACTCGATCCCGCCCTGCAAGGAGTAGAGCCGGACGACGTAGCCGGCGCAGAGGACCTCCAGCGAGTTGTCCTCCAGCCGGACCCGGATGCCGTCCAGCCCTTCGAACTCGGCCTTGCCGAGGTTGGTCAGGTTGCGCCAGACGGTGGTGCCGAAGCTCATCGCGTCGTCGCCGAGTTCCGGCTCGTGCCGGTCGGCGGCGCGCCGGTAGACCTGCTGGATGAGTCGACCCAGCCGGTCCAGCACGCCCCGCTCGTCCAGCACCGCCACCGCGTCACCCAGCAAGCTCATGTGGGAAAACCTAGCCGAAACCCCGGATGATATTGCCGAAATCAAGTGCCGACACGCCACGGCGCTGCCGGGACGGCCGGTCGCCGGGCCGGTGCCGGGCCTGGAGGACGATCTGGTCGACCGGCGGTGGTCAGCCGGACTTCACGGCGGCGATCGCGGCCGGGGCGTCGGCGTGCACCCGTTCCCGCAGCAGGGCCAGCACGCCCAGCGCGGCCAGGGCCCGCCGATGCTCGGGCCGGATTCCGGAGAGGTGCACGGTGATGTTCCGGTCGTGCAGGTCCTCGACCGCCTCGCGCAGCGCCAGCGCGCCGGAGGCGTCGATGGCGGTGACCCGGGAGAGCCGCAACAGCACCACGTCGACCCCGTCGATCCGGGCGAGCGCCTGTCGCAGGTGGTGCGCGGCGGCGAAGAAGAGCGGTCCGCTCGGCCGGTACACGGCGAAGTGCGGCAGGTGCTCGTCGTGCGGTACCCGGTCGACCCGCATCGAGCCGGCGACCTTGCGCAGGGCCAGGCCACCGGCGACGACCAGGCCGAGGAGTACGGCGGCCACCAGGTCCAGCAGCACCGTGGCGCCGGCGGTGAGCGCCAGGACGAGCGCGTCGGACCGGCCGGCCCGGGCCAGCGCGCGCAAGGTACCCAGGTGCACCATCCGGACGGCGGTCGCCAGCAGTACCCCGGCGAGCGCCGCGATCGGGATGCCGGCGACCAGTGGGGCGGCCGCGAGCATGATCACCGCGAGGACGAGCGCGTGTGACAGCGCGGCGAGCCGGGACACCGCTCCGGCCCGTACGTTGACGGCGGTCCGGGCGATGGCCGCGGTGGCCGGTACCCCGCCGAAGAGCGGCGTGACGATGTTGGCGATGCCCTGCCCGAAGAGTTCCCGGTCGGGGTGGTGCCGCTCGCCGCGCCGCATCCCGTCGGCGACGGTGGCGGAGAGCAGCGATTCCAGGGCCGCCAGCGCCGCGACGGCGACCGCCGAGGTGAGCAGCGCGCCGACGGCGTCGAGCCGGAGGAACGCCAGCGAGGGCTGGGGCAGGGTTGCCGGCAGCGCACCGATCCGGGCGAGGTCGACGTGCCAGACCTGGGCGCAGACGGTCGCCGCCCCGACCGCGAGCAGGGCGGCCGGCACCTGGGGCCACCGCTTCAGCACGATCAGGACCAGGGCCGCGACGCCGGCCGAGAAGGCCACCGACGGCCAGTGCGGCTGCGCGGCGAACGCCGCCACCGCGCGTACCGCGACCGTCAGGACCTGCTCGCCGTGTGCCGGCACCCCGAGCGCGGACGGAACCTGCTGGAGAAAGATGATCACCGCGATGCCGGCGGTGAAGCCCTCCACCACCGGCGCGGGGACGAACCGCGCGTACCGCCCGGCGCGGGCGATGGCGAGGCCGACCAGGATCAGGCCGGCGAGCAGCCCGACGGTGAGCACCCCGCCGGGCCCGTACCGCGCGACGATCGGCACGAGTACGACGGTCATCGCCCCGGTCGGCCCGGAGACCTGGAGGTTGGAGCCGCCGAAGACGGCGGCCAGCGAGCCGGCCACGATGGCGGTGGCCAGTCCGGCCGCGGCGCCGAGTCCGGAGGCGACGCCGAAGCCGAGCGCCAGGGGGAGCGCGACCACCGCGACGGTGAGCCCGGCCAGCAGGTCGGCGCGGGGATTTCGGCGTACGGCGGCCAGGTCGGCCCGGCCGGGCAGCAGGCCGAGGAGTCCGGCCCGGCCGCCACCGTCACCGCTCACTCGGTTTCCACCGTCAGTGAGGCCAGCAGTTCGGCCTGGCCCTGCAACATCTCGGTGAGGATCCGCCGGGCGGCTCGCATCAGGTCCGCCACGTCCGGGCCGGCGAGGGCGTAGACGACGGTCGCACCCTCCCGGCTGGAGACGACGATTCCGGCCCGGCGCAGCACCGCGAGCTGCTGGGAGAGGTTGGAGGCCTCCACCTGGGTCTCGGCGAGCAGCTCGCGGACCGGTCGGGGGCCGTCGCCGAGGAGTTCGAGTACCCGGATCCGGATCGGATGCCCCAGCATCCGGAAGAACTCGGCCTTGGCCTGGTACAGCGGAACCTGCATGTGAGCAATTGAAGACTTCTTCAAATGGTCGGATCGATGCCCCCGGCGGAATCGTGATCCCGCTCACTCGGCCGGCATCGGTTGACGTGGATCTTCGGTAGGCGGACGATCTCGGACAGAGGCGTGACGCCGGTCACACTCTGCGTCCACCCCGGAGCCGGACCAAGGAGACGCCGATGAGCACAGCTGTCCCACCGCCCCGTACGCCGGTGGACCCCGGGGTCGACCTCGACGAGCAGCGCCTCGCCGAACTCGGCTACCAGCAGGAACTGCGCCGGAAGCTCTCCGGCTTCTCCAACTTCGCGGTCTCGTTCTCGATCATCTCGATCCTGGCCGGCGCGATCACCTCGTACGGGATCGCGATGAACTCCGGCGGCCCGCTGGCGATCACCCTCGGCTGGCTCTTCGTCGGCGGCATGGTGACCCTGGTCGCGCTCGCGATGGCGGAGATCTGCTCGGTCTACCCGACCGCCGGGGCGCTCTACTGGTGGGCGGCGGCGTTGGCCCGCCGGAACAAGGCGGCCTGGGCCTGGTTCATCGGCTGGTTCAACTTCCTCGGCGAGGTGGCGGTCACCGCCGCCATCGACTTCGGCGCGGCGATCACCACCTCGGCCTTCCTCAGCCTCGCCTTCGACCTGGAGGTCACCCCGGAACGCACCTTCGTGGTCTTCCTGGTGATCATCGTCGCGCACGGCCTGCTGAACACCTTCGGGGTCAACCTGGTCCGGCTGCTCTCCGACGTCAGCGCCTGGTGGCACCTGGTCGGGGTGGCGGTCATCGTCGGGGTGCTGGCGGTCGTGCCCGACCAGCACAAGCCGATCTCCGAGGTCTTCTTCGAGGTACGCAACGCCACCGGTTTCGACTTCACCGGCGCGGCGGTCTACGCCGTACTGATCGGGCTGCTGATGGCGCAGTACACGTACACCGGTTACGACGCGAGCGCGCACGTGGCCGAGGAGACCCACGACGCGGCCCGGGCGGCTCCCCGGGGCATCGTGATGTCGGTGGTGGTCTCGGTGGTCGCCGGCTTCTTCCTGCTGGTCGCGATCACCTGGTCGATCCGGGACTACGACGCCCAGCGGCAGACCGAACTCGGGCTTCCGCCGGCCCAGATCTTCATCGACGCCACCGGCCACACCACGGGCACCTTCCTGCTCTTCATCTGCGTGGTGGCGCAGTTCTTCTGCGGGATGGCCTCGGTCACCGCCAACTCCCGGATGGCGTACGCGTTCAGCCGGGACGGCGCGCTGCCCGGCTCGGCGATCTGGCGCCGGGTCAACCCGCGCACCGGTACCCCGACCAACTCGATCTGGCTCTGCGTCGCCTGCTCCAGCCTGCTGGTGCTGCCGTCGCTGTGGAACACCACCGCCTACCTGGCGGCCACCTCGATCGCGGTGATCGGCCTCTACATCGCGTACGTCGGGCCGGTCTTCCTGCGCCGCCGCAGCCCGGACTTCCGGCCCGGCCCGTGGAACCTCGGCCGGTGGAGCCCGCTGGTCGGCTGGCTGGCGATCGGCTGGGTGGCGGTGATCTGCGTACTCTTCGTGCTCCCCACCACCGCGCCGATCACCGCGACGACCTTCAACTACACGATCGTGGCGGTCGCGGTGGTGCTCGGCGCGGCCGGGCTCTGGTGGCTGCTCGGCGCCCGGCACTGGTTCACCGGCCCCCGGCAGAACGTGGTGCCGACCGTCGCCCAGCCCGACCCGGAGGTCCCCGACCCGGCCCCGGACGGTCCGGCCCCCGGCGCCCCGGCTCGGGACCGGGCGGTCGCGGCGGACGGGGACGGGGCATGAGGGCCCGGGTCCCGTCGCTGAGCCTGGAGGCGCTCCGGGTGGCGGTCGACAGCGGCGACATCGACACCGTGGTGCTGGCCCTGGTCGACATGCAGGGGCGGCTCCAGGGCAAGCGGTTCCACGCGCCGTACTTCCTCGCCGAGGTGCTCCGGCACGGCAGCGAGGGCTGCGACTACCTGCTCGCGGTGGACGTGGAGATGAACACCGTCGACGGGTACGCGATGTCGAGCTGGGAACGCGGCTACGGCGACCTGGCGATGGTCCCCGACCTGAGTACGCTGCGCCGGGTCCCCTGGCAGCCCGGCACCGCGATGCTGCTGGCCGACCTGCGCTGGCCGGACGGCAGCGGCGAGGTGCCCGCCTCGCCCCGGCAGATCCTGCGCCGCCAACTCGACCGGCTCGCCGCGCACGGGCTGACCGCGTACGCCGGCACCGAGCTGGAGTTCGTGCTCTACCGCGACTCGTACGAGGACGCCTGGCAGCGGGGGTACCGGGACCTCACCCCGGCGAACCTCTACAACGTGGACTACTCGCTGCTCGGTACCGCCCGGGTGGAGCCGCTGCTGCGGCGGATCCGCACCGAGATGGCCGGCGCCGGGCTGACCCCGGAGAGCGCCAAGGGCGAGTGCAACCTCGGCCAGCACGAGATCGCCTTCCGGTACGCCGACGCGTTGACCTGCGCCGACAACCACGTCGTCTACAAGAACGGGGCCAAGGAGATCGCCGCCCAGGAGGGCATGTCGATCACCTTCATGGCGAAGCCGAACGAGCGGGAGGGCAACTCCTGCCACATCCACTTCTCGCTGCGCGGCACCGACGGACGCTCGGCGATGCTCGGCGACGGCCCGGCCCGGCTGTCGCCGACCGGCACCCGGACGCTGGCCGGGCTGCTGGCGACGATCCCGGACTTCAGCCTGCTGCTGGCGCCGAACGTCAACTCCTACAAGCGCTACCAGCCCGGCTCGTTCGCCCCGACCGCGCTGCGCTGGGGCACCGACAACCGCACCTGCGCGCTGCGGCTGGTCGGGCACGGCCAGGGGATGCGGGTGGAGAACCGGCTGCCCGGGGCGGACGTCAACCCGTACCTGGCGATCGCGGCGCTGGTCGCCGGGGCGGTACACGGGATCGAGGCGGAGCTGGAGCTGGAGCCGGAGTGCGCCGGCAACGCGTACGCCGACGAGTCCGCGCCCCGGGTGCCGGGCACGCTGCGGGACGCCCTCGACCGCTGGACCGATTCGCCGCTGGCCACCGAGGCGTTCGGGGCCGAGGTGGTGGCGCACTACGCCAACCAGGCGCGGGTGGAGTTGGCCGCCTTCGACGCGGCGGTGACGGACTGGGAGCTGCGGCGTGGCTTCGAACGACTCTGACGCCACCGGTCCCGGCACCGAGGTGGGCAACCCTTCCGGCACCGAGGTGGTCAATCCGGCGACCGGGTTGGTGGTGGCCACGGTGCCGCAGACGAGCGCGGCCGAGACGGCGGCGGCGATCGACCGCGCGGCCCGGGCGTTCGGTTCCTGGCGGCAGGTGTCGCCCGGAGACCGGGCCCGGCTGCTGCGCCGGTTCGCCGCCGTCGTCGACGCGCACGTCGAGGAGCTGGCCGAACTGGAGGTGCGCAACGCGGGGCACACCGTCGGCAACGCCCGCTGGGAGGCGGGCAACGTCCGGGACGTGCTCGACTACTACGCCGGGGCGCCGGAGCGGCTGACCGGGGCGCAGATCCCGGTACCGGGCGGGCTGGACGTCACCTTCCACGAGCCGCTCGGCGTGGTCGGGGTGATCGTGCCGTGGAACTTCCCGATGCCGATCGCCGGCTGGGGCTTCGCCCCGGCGCTCGCGGCCGGCAACACGGTGCTGCTCAAGCCGGCCGAGCTGACCCCGCTGACCGCGCTCCGCCTCGGCGAGCTGGCGCTCGACGCCGGGCTGCCACCGGACGTGCTCACCGTGCTGCCGGGCCGGGGGAGTGTGGTGGGTGAGGCGTTCGTGGCGCATCCGGCGGTCCGGAAGATCTGCTTCACCGGGTCGACCGAGGTGGGCACCCGGATCATGGCCGGCTGTGCCGCGCAGGTGAAGCGGCTGACCCTGGAGCTAGGCGGCAAGAGCGCCAACCTGGTCTTCGCCGACGCGGACCTGGAGCGGGCGGCGGCGACCGCGCCGTACGCGGTCTTCGACAACGCCGGCCAGGACTGCTGCGCGCGGTCCCGGATCCTGGTGCAACGCCAGGTGTACGACCGCTTCCTCGAGCTGCTGGAGCCGGTGGTCAAGGCGTTCCGGGTCGAGGATCCGGCGCTGGAGACGGCGGAGATGGGCCCGCTCATCTCGGCCGGGCAACGCCGATCCGTCTCCTCCTACGTCGACGGTGCCGAGGTCGCCTTCACCGGCGGCTGCCCCGAGGGGCCCGGCTTCTGGTACGCCCCGACGGTCCTGCTGGCCCGGTCGCCGGCCGAGCGGCACTGGCGGGAGGAGATCTTCGGGCCGGTCGTCTCGGTACTTCCCTTCGACGACGAGGCCGAGGCGGTGGCGCTGGCCAACGACACCGAGTACGGCCTCTCCGGCTCGATCTGGACCCGGGACCTGGGCCGGGCGATCCGGGTGGCCCGGGGTGTCGAGTCCGGCAACCTCAGCGTCAACTCGCACTCGTCGGTGCGCTACTGGACGCCGTTCGGCGGGATGAAACGCTCCGGCCTGGGTCGGGAGCTGGGCCCGGACGCCCTGCACGCGTTCACCGACGTCAAGAACGTCTTCCTCGCCACTGACGGGTAGCCGTGCGGGTCACGGCGGCGTCGTCGCGCTCAACGGCCCTTCGCCAGCCCGACGAACGCCCGCCACGCGTCGGCGTCGAAGGTGAGCCTGCCACCGTCGCGGTTCTTGCTGTCCCGGACGAGTACGACCCCCGGCAGGTTGTCGGCCACCTCGACGCAGTTGCCGCCGCTGGCCCCACTGCGGGTGGACTTTCGCCAGATGGCTGCGTTCAAATCCATGGCTGCGCGATCTCCTTGATCAGGTCAAGTGACTGCCCAGTCGGCAGCGCGACGTTACGGACACTTTCCCACCTTGCGAGCAGGATCTCTACGTCCTCGGTCCGGTCCACCACGGTGCCACCGAGCTGGTTCTCCAAATGCCCGACCCAGCCGCCGTCCGTGGAACGGGCCAGCACGAACGGCCCGCTCAATCCGAGGTGGAGCCCGACGGAGGCGGGCACGACATGCACGTGAACGTGCGGTCGCTCCGCCAGCGTCACCAGATGCAGGAGCTGTTCGGCCATGATCTTCTCGTAGCCGTTGACGAACCGACGCAGTGCGTTCTCCTCTATCACGGCGACGAGTTGCGGCGGGCGTTCCTGGGTCAGGATCGCCTGTCGAGTCATCCGAGCAGTGACGAGCTGCTCCACCTCGTCTTCGGTGAGAGTGTCGTCTCCGCGCAGGATCGCCCGTGCGTAGGCGGGGGTCTGGAGGAGGCCGGGGATCAGGTTGGGCTCGAAGCAGCGCAGTTGTTTCGCCACTCGTTCCGCGTCGAGCCAGGGGCGGAACCAGATCGGCTCGCCGTCCCGCTCGGCCAGCAGCAACAGCGACACGAACAGGTTTCCGGTCTTGAAGATCTTGTCCGCTCGGGCCAGGTAGTCGGCGTCCAGCGGGCGCTGGCCGAGTTCGACCGCCGAGACCATCGAGGCGGAGAAGTGCGCAAGCTTGCCGTACTCGTCCTGACTCAGTCCGGCGTTGCCGCGCATCAGCCGCAACTGGGTCCGGATGAGGTCTGCGGTGAGGATGAGCTTTTTCGACATGCTTCCTCCACGGTGCTCCGGGTAGCACCGGAAATGACCGTGCCGAGAGTAGTCCCGTGGAAGCCGAGTGTCACCGGCAGAAGTGGCGGTGGAACCGGCAGAACCTCAGGTGGGCCGGGACAGCAGGTGCGGGGCGTGCTCGCGTACCGCCGTCAGGAGTTGGCGCCGGGACGGGTTGACCATCGCGTGCCCGGCGACGCGTACCGTCGGCACGGTCTCGTTGCCGTCCGCCACCGAGCGGACGAAGGCCGCCGCGTCCGGGTCCCGCCAGATGTTCACCTTCCTGACCGGCAGCCGGGTGAAGAGCAGTTGGAACCGCAACCTCATGCAGTACGGGCAGCCCGGCCGCCAGTAGAGGACGACCTCGCCCCGATCCTCGCTCATCCGCACCGCCCCGCTCTCGTGCCCCTGCTGGGCAGCGTAGCGGCCGAACGGTACTCGACCAGGGGCCGTCGTTCGGCGAGGATGCCGGAACGGGCCAGCGACGGAAGGACGGGCCGCGATGGTGATCAGTGACCGACTGGCCGGGCGGGTGGCGGTGGTGACCGGCGCCGGCAGCGGGATCGGACTGGCCACGGTGCGCCGGCTCGCCGCCGAGGGCGCGTACGTGGTCTGCGTCGACGTCGCCGCCGACGCCGGGCGGGCCGCCGCCGACGAGGTGGGCGGCGAGTTCGTGGCCTGCGACGTGGCCGACGAGGCACAGGTACGCGATCTCTTCGACCAGGTCGCGGCCCGGCGCGGCCGGATCGACGTCGCGTTCAACAACGCCGGCATCTCCCCGCCGGACGACGACTCGATCCTGACCACCGGCCTGGACGCCTGGGAGCGGGTGCTCCGGGTCAACACCACCAGCGTCTATCTCTGCTGCAAGTACGTCATCCCGCACATGCTGCGCCAGGGCGGGGGCTCGATCGTCAACACCGCCTCCTTCGTGGCGCTGATGGGGGCGGCCACCTCGCAGATCGCCTACACGGCGAGCAAGGGCGGGGTGCTGGCGCTGACCCGGGAGCTGGGCGTGCAGTTCGCCCGGCAGGGGATCCGGGTCAACGCGCTCTGCCCCGGGCCGATCGGCACCCCGCTGCTGCGGGAACTCTTCGCCAAGGACCCGGAGCGGGCCGCCCGGCGGCTGGTGCACGTGCCGATGGGGCGGTTCGGCGAACCCGAGGAGATCGCCGCGGCGGTCGCCTTCCTGGCCAGCGACGACGCCTCGTTCATGACTGCCGCCCAGTTCGTCGTCGACGGGGGGATCACCGGCGCCTACGTCACCCCGCTGTGAACGTCGGCGACGTGCCGGCTGTCGTCCGGGCCACCGAAGCGTGAGTGCTTCCGGGCGGCGACGTTAGGGTGGAAGTCATGACCGTCCGTGCGCCGTTGACCCCCGGCACGCTCTCCCCGTGGCGCCAGGTGCCGCCCCACATCGTCCGCCCCGAGTACGTCGGCAAGAAGCGGCCGAAGGAGTGGCGCGGTTCACACGTGCAGTCCGCCGAGACGATCGAGAAGATGCGGGTCGCCGGCCGGATCGCCGCCCAGGCCACCCAGCTCGCCGGTGAGCACTGCAAGCCCGGCGTCACCACCGACGAGATCGACCGGGTGGTGCACGAGTTCCTCGTCGACCACAACGCCTACCCCTCCACCCTCGGCTACAAGGGCTTTCCGAAGTCGTGCTGCACGAGCCTCAACGAGGTGATCTGCCACGGCATCCCGGACTCGACGGTGCTGATGGACGGCGACATCATCAACGTCGACGTGACGGCGTACCTCGACGGGGTGCACGGGGACACCGACGCCACCTTCTGCGTCGGCGAGGTGGCCGAGCCGGCCCGGCTGCTGGTGGAGCGGACGCACGAGGCGATGATGCGCGGCATCCGGGCGGTCGCACCGGGCCGGCAGATCAACGTGATCGGCCGGGTGATCGAGTCGTACGCCAAGCGGTTCGGCTACGGGGTGGTCCGGGACTTCACCGGGCACGGCATCGGCGAGGCGTTCCACAGCGGGCTCTACGTGCCGCACTACGACAGCCCCCGGCCGACCGACGTGATGGAGCCGGGCATGACGTTCACGATCGAGCCGATGATCACCCTCGGCACCCACGAGTACGACGTGTGGGACGACGGCTGGACCGTGGTGACCAAGGACCGGCGCTGGACGGCGCAGTTCGAGCACACCATCGTGGTCACCGAGGACGGCCACGAGATCCTCACCCTGCCGTGACGGACGGGCACCCGTGACGGACGCGGCCACCCCGGTCAGCGAGCACCACCACGCCGACGTCTCCGGCGGCTGGCTGCGCCCCGCCGTCTTCGGCGCGATGGACGGCCTGGTCACCAACATCGCGTTGATCGCCGGTGTCGGCGGTGGCGGGGTCGCGCCCCGCAACATCGTGCTGACCGGCTTCGCCGGGCTGGTCGCCGGGGCGATCTCGATGGGGCTCGGCGAGTACACCAGCGTGCAGTCGCAGAACGAGCAGGTGGCCGCCGAGGTCGCCAAGGAGCGCCGCGAGCTGGAGCGGAACCCGGCCGGTGAGGCCCGGGAACTCGCCGAGGCGTGGATGCAGCGAGGGCTGCCCCGGGACCTGGCCGAGCAGGTCGCGGAGGTGCTTCGGCACAACCCGGAGGAGGCACTGCGGGTGCACGTCCAGGAGGAGTTGGGCGTCGACGCCGACGAGCGGCCCAGCCCGTGGACCGCCGCCTTCTCGTCGTTCCTCTGCTTCTCCGTCGGTGCCGTGGTGCCGTTGATCACCTATCTGCTCGGCTTCTCCAGCCTGTGGCTGGCACTCGGCGTGGGCGGCCTCGGCCTCTTCGTCGCGGGCGCGGTCGTCGCCCGGTTCACCAAGCGGCGGTGGTGGGTCAGCGGTAGCCGGCAACTGCTGCTCGGCGCGGCGGCCACCGCCGCGACGTACCTGGTCGGCCGGCTCATCGGTGTCGGCGTGAGCTGACGGCCACCTCCGGAGCCGAGCTACCCCTCCGTGGACGGGTTCCGTTCGAGTCGGAAGACGCGGATGTCCCGGCCGCCGGCCCGGCGTACGTAGGTCCGGTACGCCGGCCACTCGGCCACCAGCAGCGCCCAGAGCCGCTCCCGTTCGGCGCCCCGGGCCAGCCGGGCCCGGACCGGTATCCGGGTGCCGTCCACGGTGACCGTGGCGGTCGGGTCGGCGAGCAGGTTGAGCGCCCAGGCGGGCTGCTCGGGGCGACCCCAGTTCGAGCCGGTCACCACGAAGGCGTCGCCGTCGGGCACGTAGAGCAGCGGGTTGCTGCGTGGCCGCCCGGACCGCCGCCCGGTGGTGGTGATCAGCAGTGACGGCACCAGCCCGAGTGCCACCACCCGGCCCCGGGTCAGCTTGGCGACCAGCCGGTCGGCCGGGACCAGCAACGGGGTGCAGGCGGCGAACCAGCGCGAGTGGCCGAGCCGGCGTACGGCCCGGCCGAGGGCGGAGACCGGTCTTCCCAGAGCGGACATCGGTACAGTGTGCCGGCTGGGGCGCCGCCGCCGTCCGCCGACACCACGATTCGGGGCGGGTCGGGCGTGCGGGTCAGGTCGGGCGGCCCGGGAAGGGCACGGTGGCCGGGCCGACCCCGGCCGTTCCGCGCCACCGGGTGGCCCGGACCGCCGCGTCGGTCAGCCCGTCCAGCGCCCGGCTCCGCTCGGCGCCCTCGGTCGCCGGCAGCGCGGCCCGCCAGACCGCCGCGGTCCGCTCCTCGACCTCGACCGCCAGCCGCAGCGCGCCCGCCTCGTCGGTGACGGCGAACGGCAGCGCGTACGCCGGCTCGGCCACCGGTACCGGGCCGCCCCGCTCGGTGAGGAGCAGCACCAGCCCGTCCCGCCGGCCGCGATGCGCCGCCTCGGCGGAGCGGGCCTGCTCGGCGGCGGCGCCGGAGAGGCGTACCCCGATCAGCCCGTACGCGTAGACCGCCGCGTGCTCGGCGGCCAGGGCGGCCGCCAGTGCCTCGGACATCAGGTCACCCCTTCCCGCGCCCCGCCGCGCCCGGTCACCGCAGTACCTCCAGATGAGTCGCCCGGGCCGCGGTGACCGAACCGACCAGCGCGGCACGGTTGGCGGGCGCCTCGAGGCAGGCCTTCGCGGCGGCGTCCCGGCCCTGCTGCTCGGCCTCCCGCAGTTGCCTCAGCGTCTCGGACATGACGCCGGCACCGGCGCCGGGGGGCGGGGCGGTGGCGGTGGCGGTCGGCAGCGCGGTGCCGGTCACCCGGGACAGTTCGGCGGCGTGCGCGCGATGCGCCTCGGCGACCGGCCGGAGCCGGTCGGCCAGCTCCGGAAAGGCGGCGATCGCGGCCTCGTGCCGGGCGGCGAGGTCGAGAGCGCCGCTGATCAACGGCGCCAGTGGGTCCGGCTCGGGCGGCGGGTCGGGCTCGCCGCCGAAGAGGCCGCAGCCGGCGAGTGGGCCGGTGGCACCGACCAGCGCCGCCAGGCCGACCGCCCGGATCATCTCGCGCCGGGACCGCCCCGCCGCGCCGATCGTCTGGTTCGTGTTGCCGGTCCGCACCCGGCAAGTCAACACCATCGGTGCGGCCGACGGGGTCGGCACGGTCACCACGGCCGGTCGTCGGTGCGCCGATCGGGCTCTCGGGCGGCCAGCGCGTTACGCTCTGCGCAGCCGCCGGACGCTTCAGTCCGGTGGCACGCCGGTATGGCTGCCGGGCGCAGCCGGCGATCACGAGAGAGGGGCGGAGATGACGCAGCGTGGCCGGAACACCGGTCGGCCCAGGGCGGGCCACCGGGCTCCGGACCGTCCCCGCGAGGACCCGTCCGCGCGTCGGCTCCGGCTCCGTGCCGTGATCGAGCCAGTGGTCACCACCGCCGGCTACGACCTGGAGGACCTCTCGGTGTCCCGGGCCGGCCGGCGGTACGTCGTCCGGGTGATCGTGGACGGCGACGGCGGGGTCAGCCTCGATACCGTGGCGGACGTCTCCCGCCTCCTCTCCAAGGCGCTCGACCAGGCGGAGGAGACCGGTGGTGACCTGGTCGCCGGGGAATACCAGCTCGAGGTGAGTTCGCCCGGCGTGGACCGCCCGCTGACCCAGCCCCGGCACTGGCGGCGCAACGTGGGCCGGCTGGTGAAGGTGACCGTACGCGGCCCGGGTGAGCGCACCGAGCAGGGCGGCGCCGAGGAGCGGCCGCCGGCACCCGCGGACCGGCAACTGACCGCCCGGGTGGTCGCCGCCGACGACGAGCGGGTGGTGCTGGAGACCGACGCCGGACCGGTCGGGTGGGCGTACCCCGACCTCGGGCCGGGGCGGGTCCAGGTGGAGTTCAGCCGGCTGGACGAGATCGCCGACGACGATCCGACCGGTGCCGGCGATGATGACTATGACGACGTCGACAACGGCGACGACGAAGATGTGGAGGGCGAGGAGAGGTGAACATCGACCTCGCGGCGTTGCGCGCCCTGGAGCGCGAGCGGGAGATCCCGTTCGACACGATTCTCGCGGCGATCGAGACCGCGTTGCTGACGGCGTACCGGCACACCGAGGGGGCCCAGGCGCACGCCCGGGTCGAGATCGACCGCAAGACCGGGGCCGCCCTGGTCTACGCTCAGGAGCAGGACGCCGAGGGTGCGGTGGTCCGGGAGTTCGACGACACCCCGCACGACTTCGGCCGGATCGCCGCGATGACCGCCAAACAGGTCATCCTGCAACGGCTCCGGGAGGCCACCGACGAGGTGCACTTCGGCGAGTACGCCGGCCGGGACGGCGACCTGGTCACCGGGGTGGTGCAGGCGCACGAGGCGCGCAGCGAGAAGGGCATCGTCTCGGTCGACCTCGGCAAGGTCGAGGCGGTACTGCCCCAGGCCGAGCAGGTCCCCGGTGAACTGTACGAGCACGGCCAGCGGATCCGCTGCGTCGTCGTACACGTGGTCAAGGGCTTCCGTGGCCCGCAGATCACCCTCTCCCGGTCGCACCCGAACCTGGTGAAGAAGCTCTTCGCCCTGGAGGTGCCGGAGATCGCCGACGGCACCGTGGAGATCGCCGCGATCGCCCGCGAGGCCGGCCACCGGACCAAGATCGCGGTTCGTTCCACCGTGTCCGGGGTGAACGCCAAGGGCGCCTGCATCGGCCCGATGGGGCAGCGGGTCCGGGCGGTGATGAGCGAGCTGCACGGTGAGAAGATCGACATCATCGACTGGTCGGACGATCCGGCCCAGTTCGTCGGCAACGCCCTCTCGCCGGCCAAGGCGCTCCGGGTCGAGGTGGTCGACGCGGCGACCCGGACGGCACGGGTGACCGTGCCGGACTTCCAGCTGTCGCTGGCGATCGGCCGAGAGGGGCAGAATGCCCGGCTCGCGGCCCGGTTGACCGGTTGGCGGATCGACATCCGGCCCGATACCGAGCAGATGCCGACCCAGGCATCGGCCGGTCGGCAGGGCGGTCCTGATCACGCAGCCGAGGCGGACGGAGCGATCTCGGCCGGGTAGGGGTAGACTTTCCCAGTGGTACGACGCGCGGAGCCGGAGCGCACCTGTGTGGGCTGTCGGCAACGGGCGCCGGCCGGCCAGCTGCTGCGGATTGTCGCGGTCGGCAATGAGACTGGTCACAGCCTCCGACCCGATCCGACCCGTAAGCTGCCGGGTAGGGGAGCGCACCTGCATCCCGACCCGGCCTGCTTCACGCTGGCAGTGCGGCGACGCGCCTTCGGGCGGGCGCTGCGTATCGCTGGCGTACCTGACGCGAGTGAGTTGGCCGAGCACGTCCAAGGCGTCGACGACCATGACCGGCTATCCGGCCGGGCGGGATCGACGCGACGGAACCCGAGCAAGGTAGGACGACCGACATGAGCACACGATGAAGTCCCAGAAATGACCAGGCTTCAAGTGCACGAGTGAGGTCGCTGCGGGTGCTGCCCGCACGACCTCGGAGTGAGGAGTGCAGTGGCAGGCAAGGCCCGCGTACACGAGCTGGCTAAGGAGCTCGGGGTCGAAAGCAAGACCGTTCTCGCCAAGTTGAAGGAAATGGGCGAGTTCGTCAAATCAGCGTCGAGCACCGTCGAGGCCCCGGCGGCCCGTCGGCTGCGCGGCGCCTTCGTCGCGTCTCCGGAACCGGCGGCACCCGCCGCCGCCCCGACGCCACCGCCGGCTCCGAAGGCGGCTCCGGCGGCGGGTCCGGGAGAACCCAGGGTCGCCGCGAAGCCCGGACCGCCGCGTCGGCCGACGCCGCCGGCGAAGCCCAAGGGCCCGGTGCCCGGTCCGCCGCAGCCGGCGGCTCCGGTCGCCAAGCCGGCGAGCGCGCACGACATCGAACTGGCCGCCGCCGAGGCGCGTGCGGCCGCGCTCAAGGCCGAGCAGGAGGCGACCGTCAAGGCCGCCCAGGCGGCTCGGCAGCAGCGCAACGACACCGTACGGCGGGAACCGCCGGCCGACGGCGGCCCGACGAACCGGCCGAAGCCGGGTCCGAACGCCGTACCGCCGCGTCCGGGCGCCCCGTCGGGTGCCCGTCCCGCGCCGCCCGGCGCACCGACGCCCGGCCCCGGCCGGCCCGGTGGCCGTCCGCCGGCGCGCAGCGGCGGTAACAACCCGTTCGGCATCACTCCGGGCGGGCAGCGTCCGGCTGCCGCGGGTGGGCCCCGGCCCAACCCGGCCAACATGCCGCCGAGGCCGAGTCCGGCCTCGATGCCGCCCCGGCCGAGCCCGGCGTCCATGCCGACGCAGCGGCCGGGTCGTCCCGGTGGCGGCCCCGGCCGTCCCGGCGGCGGTGGCGGTGCCGGTCGTCCCGGTGGCGGCGGCGGCGGATTCCGTGGCGGCCCCGGTGGCGGTGGCGGCGGCGGATTCCGTGGCGGCCCCGGTGGCGGTGGCGGCGGTGCCGGTGGTGGCTACCGAGGCGGTCCCGGTGGTGGCGGCGGTGCCGGTGGCGGCTACCGCGGTGGCCCCGGTGGCGGTGCTCCGGCCGGTGGCGCCGGTCGCCCCGGTGGTGGCGGTCGTGGCCGTGGCGGCGGTGCCGCGGGTGCCTTCGGGCGTCCGGGCGGCAAGCCGACCCGTGGTCGCAAGTCGAAGAAGCAGCGCAGACAGGAGTTCGACAACCTGTCGGCGCCGACCATGAGCTCGGGCGCCCCGCGCGGCCAGGGTCAGGTCATTCGGCTGCCTCGCGGTGCGTCGCTGTCGGACTTCGCGGACAAGATCAACGCGAACCCCGGTTCGCTGGTCCAGGAGATGTTCAACCTGGGCGAGATGGTCACCGCGACCCAGTCCGTCTCCGACGACACGCTCCTGCTGCTCGGCGAGCACCTCGGCTTCGAGGTCTCGATCGTCAGCCCGGAGGACGAGGACCGCGAGCTGCTCGCCCAGTTCAACATCGACCTTGACGCCGAGGTCGCCACGGACCGGCTGGTCAGCCGGCCGCCGGTGGTGACCGTCATGGGTCACGTCGACCACGGTAAGACCAAGCTGCTCGACGCGATCCGCAAGGCGAACGTGGTCGAGGGCGAGGCCGGCGGCATCACCCAGCACATCGGCGCCTACCAGGTGCACGTGCCGCACGAGGGTGAGGACCGGGCGCTGACCGTCATCGACACCCCGGGTCACGAGGCGTTCACCGCCATGCGTGCCCGTGGTGCCCAGGTCACCGACATCGTGGTGCTGGTGGTCGCCGCCGACGACGGCGTCATGCCGCAGACGATCGAGGCGCTCAACCACGCCAAGGCGGCGGACGTGCCGATCGTGGTGGCGGTCAACAAGATCGACAAGCCGGAGGCCAACCCGGACAAGGTACGTCAGCAGTTGACCGAATACGGTCTGGTCGCCGAGGAGTACGGCGGCGACACCATGTTCGTCAACGTGGCGGCCAAGCCGGGCATCGGCATCGAGGAACTGCTCGAGGCGGTCCTGCTCACCGCCGACGCGTCGCTGGAGCTGACCGCTCCGATCGACGGGCCGGCCCAGGGTGTGGCGATCGAGGCGCACCTGGACAAGGGTCGCGGTGCGGTGGCCACGGTGCTGGTGCAGAAGGGCACCCTGCGGGCCGGCGACTCGATCGTCGCCGGTGGGGCGCACGGCCGGGTCCGGGCCATGCTGGACGAGAACGGCAAGCCGGTCACCGAGGCCGGTCCCGCGCGTCCGGTCATGGTGCTCGGTCTGACCGCGGTACCAGGAGCGGGTGACACCTTCCTGGCGGCCGAGGACGACCGTACGGTCCGGCAGATCGCCGAGCAGCGGCAGGCGCGGCGGCGGGCGGCGAGCTTCGCCAACTCGCAGCGGCGGCCGAGCCTCGAGACGATCATGGAGCAGCTCAAGGAGGGCGAGAAGACCTCGCTCAACCTGGTGCTCAAGGGCGACGGTTCCGGCTCGGTGGAAGCGCTGGAGGACGCGCTCTTCAAGCTCGACATTCCGGCGGAGGTCCAACTGCGGATCATCCACCGGGGCGTCGGTGCCATCACGGAGAGCGACGTCATGCTGGCCAGCGCCTCGTCCGAGGCGGTCACGATCATCGGCTTCAACGTCCGGGCCTCGAACAAGGTCCGGGAGATCGCCGACCGCGAGGGCGTGGAGATCCGGTACTACACCGTCATCTACCAGGCCATCGAGGAGATCGACGCCGCGCTCAAGGGTCTGCTCAAGCCGGAGTTCGAAGAGGTCGAGCTGGGCAGCGCGGAGGTCCGCGACGTCTTCCGCTCGTCCAAGATCGGCAACATCGCCGGTTGTATCGTCCGGTCCGGTGTCATCCGCCGCAACGCCAAGGCGCGGCTGCTGCGTGACGGGACGGTCGTGGCCGACAACGTCACGATCAGCTCGCTCAAGCGGTTCAAGGACGACGCCACCGAGGTCCGCGAGGGCTTCGAGTGCGGTCTGACGTTGAGCAACTTCAACAACGTCCAGGTCGGGGACATCATCGAGACGTTCGAGATGCGCGAGAAGCCGCGCGTCTGAGCGAGTTCCATACCGGTGGCCGGAACCCCCTGGGGCTCCGGCCACCGGCCTGTCCGGGGCCGCCCGTGAAAGGCGGTGAGCGGCGGGGGTGCGATGGCGTACCCTTCCCGCCGTGTATACCGGAACCGCCCTGTTCGACCTGCTGCTGCCCGGAGACTCGCGCTCCCTGAAGGCGAAGCGGTCCTACGTCCGCCCCATCGTCGCCGCGCTCCGCAAGTTCGAGGTCTCCGCCGCCGAGGTCGGCGCGCTCGACCTGCACGGGCGGGCCCAGATCGCGGTCGCCCTGGTCGCCTCCGAACCCGAGCACGTCGGTACGGTGCTGGATGCCTGCGAGCGCCTGGTCGCCGGTCGACCGGAGGTCGAGTTGCTCTCCGTACGGCGCCGGTTGCACGGCGCGGATGACTGAATTGGCCGACGGCCAGGGGGTAATCAGCCGGTACGGCCAATGGCGACGGCGGCGGCGAGGCCGCAAGATGCGCGGGTAGTGTTTCCCAGGTCGGCCGGTCCGGCCGCGGCGCCCAGCGCCGCCGGTCCGGCCCGGAAGCAGATGGGCGTGGAGGTGCGGAGATGACGGACCAGGCCAAGGTGCGTCGGCATGCGGAGCGGGTGCGGGAACTGGTGGCGTCGGTGGTGCGTACCCAGATCAAGGACCCCCGGCTCGGCATGATCACCATTACCGACGCCCGGATCACCCCGGACCTGCGCGACGCCACCGTCTTCTACACGGTGCTCGGCGACGCCTCCGACCAGGCGGCCACCGGTGCCGCGCTGGAGAGCGCCAAGGGACTGCTGCGGAGCACCGTCGGCAAGGCCCTCGGGCTGCGGCACTCGCCGAGCCTGACCTTCGTCCTCGACGACGTGCAGGACCAGGTCAAGCAGATCGACGAGCTGCTGGCGGCGGCGCGTACCGCCGACGCGGAGGTGCAGCGGCTGGCCGCCCAGGCCGAGTACGCGGGCGAACCGCAGCCGTACAAGCTCGACGCCGACGAGGACGACGAGGTCGACGCCGACGAGGATCAGGACGAGGACCGGCCGCCGGCCGGGGACGGCGGAGACCGGCGGTGAGCGGGGCACTGCTCGCCGACGTCTCCCAGCCGGCCGCCGGAGGGCCGACCGAGGCGGAGTGGGCGGCGGCGGTCTCCGCCATCACCCGACTCCCCGCCGACGGCCGGATCCTGCTGATCTGCCACGTGAACCCCGACGGGGACGCGCTGGGCAGCATGCTCGGCTTCGGGCTCGGGCTGCGCCGGCTCGGCGTACGGCAGTTCCAGGCCACCTTCCCCGGGCGCCCGGAGGTGCCGGAGCCGCTCCAGGCGATGCCCGGCCTCGACCTGCTGGTCCCGGCGACCGCCGCCGACCCGGATCCGGACCTGGTGATCTGCTTCGACGTCGCCGCCGTCTCCCGGCTCGGCGACCTGGCCGACCGGCTGGACCGGGCCGAGACCGCCGTCGTGCTGGACCACCATGCCTCGAACACCCGGTTCGGCGGGATCCACCTGGTCGACCCGGACGCCGCCGCCACCTCCGTGGTGGTGGAGAAGCTGCTGGTCCGGCTCGGTGTGCCGCTGGACGCGGGGATCGCCGAGTGCCTCTACATCGCGCTGGCCACCGACACCGGCTCGTTCCGGTTCGACATGACCACCCCGGCGGTGCACGAGATGGCCGCCCGGCTGCTGGCCACCGGCATCCGCCCCGGGGAGATCTCCCGGCGGATCTTCGACACCCGGCCGTTCGGCGCGGTCCGGCTCTACGGCGACGTGCTCGGGCGTACCCGGTTGGAGCCGTTGGCCGCTGGTGGGCTGGGGCTGGTCTGGACGTACGCGACCCTCGACGACCTGGAGCGGCACGGGCAGCGCCCGTACACCCTGGAGCCGCTGATCGACTCGGTGCGCTGCACCGCCGAGGCGGATGTGAGCTGCGTGCTCAAGCAGGTCGCCGAGGGGGAGTGGGCGGTCTCCATGCGCAGCAAGGGCGCCAGCGACGTGAGCCGGGTGGCGGTGGCCCTGGGCGGCGGCGGGCACCGGCTGGCGGCCGGGTTCACCGGGCACGGCTCGGCGCCCGAGGTGGTCGACGCGATCCGGGCCGAGTTGGCCCGGGGTGCGGCCGAGGGCGGGCACCCCTCCGCCGGGCCGGGAGATCTCGAGTAACGGGAAGGGCGTCGTGCTTTCCGCCGGGGGGTGGCCCGGGGACAATCGGTTCATGGAACAGCAGCCGGAGCTCTCTGCGGATGTGCCCCGGGCTTGGGACCGACCGGTCGTCACGGTTCCGACCCTCACCGTTCTGTCCCTGATCGGCGGTCAGTTCCCGTCGTTCTCGACGCAGGCGAACATCTACGCCATCGGCACCGGCGGTGCGCTGGTGTGGCTCGGGCTCTCCAACCGGGTGCCCCGGCGACCCGTACCGCATCGGCTGCGGTCCGGCGCGGCCTGGTGGCTGCTGCCCGTACTCGTCTTCGGGGTCTTCGAGGCCAGCACCTTCATGCTCGGGTCCCGGGACGACTTCCCGACCTTCTCCAAGATCGCCGACCCGCTGCTGGACGACTCGCTGGTCCGCTCGGTCGGCTACTTCGCGTGGCTCTCCGCGTTCTGGGGGTTGGTGCGTCGATGAGATACGTCGCGATCGCCGGGTTCACCGTGGCGCTGCTGCTCTTCGTGCTGGTCGAGTGGGCCGCCCGCCGGGAGGGGTCCCGGATCCCCACCTTCGGCGACGTCTGCGCCTACGTCATGCGTTACGAGGTCGGCCCGGTACCGGTCGGCCGGATCGCCCTGTTCGGCTTCTGGTGGTGGATGGGCTGGCACTTCTTCGCCCGCTGAGCACTTCTTCGCCCGTTGAGCACTGCCGCCGCCCGACCCTCACCGACCCCACCGAGCACCGCCCCGCCGAGCCGGCCGGATCCGTGCCGACCAGGGGTGTAGCCAAGATCTGACGGTTCTCGCTGTCCCGAATGACGGGAATGCTGCGCAGGATATGGACCTGAACGATAACTTGGGTAACGGAACTGAACGATACCTAGGGTTGTGGTCGCACCCGTCCCACCCGTGCCCGGGTGTGGCAACCCGTCGCAGATCGCCTGCCTCCCAGGGTCAACCGACCCGGGGCGTCACGCCGTCCCGGCCACCTCGTCCGGAAGATCCCGGACCCGCCGTCCCGGCCGATCAGCAGGACCCCTGTCGGGGTGACCCGCGCCGTGCGGTGCCACCCGCCCTGGAAGGAGCCACGCCATGGCCAGCAAGCCGACCAAGCCCAAGCCGGAGAACACCGACGAGGCCCGCGAGCAGGCTCGCCGCGCGCTCCAGACGTCGATGGACACCCGCCAGTGACCCAGCGCGGAGCCGCGTGAGCGGCCAGCTCCCGGCCACCGGCCGGACCGCCCGTACCGCTTCCGATCGTCCCTCCTGCCGGCCGCCGAGCCGCACCGTTCCGCCCGCACCGGTCTGCCGGACGGCCTCGATCCGTCCGGGACAGCCGGTGCGGTCGCATGTCGGGTGTGGACAGCCGACACCGAGTGTCTGCGAGACCGATCCCGCCTTCACTGAGGCCGGTGCGCACCGCGACGACCACGAGCGTGGGCAACCGACGACCACCAGGTGTGGGGGGATCCAGGGCGCCGGAAAGGGCCCGCTGACGGCCCGCTGACGGGTCGCCGCCGGGGCCGGGCGTGCACGCTCGGGAAGGTCCGCCGGGAGGGCTCGACGTTGGTATATTGCTTCCCCAACGGGGCCCGGTCGGCCGGGTGGTAGCCCCCTAGCGGTGACGGGGAGGCGTGATGACGCAGCCGGTGCGGGTGAACGTGCCCGGGTTGCGGACGTTGGGTGGCGAGATCGTCGGCCACGGCGCCGAACTCAAACGCAACGTCACGGCGGTCGAGGGGCAGCTTGTGCCGCCGGGCGGGCCCGGGGTGAACGGCTGGACCACTCTGGACGCGACGACCAGGGCCTCCGACGGCTGGGAGGCATATCTCAACGGCCTCGGCGGCCGGACGGAGGCGGCCGGACAGTCGTTGATCGACTCCGCCAACAACTACCAGGGCTCGGACCAGCGCGCCGGGCAGCGGCACGGCGGGCTGCGCGCGGAATGAGCGGGCGAACCGACTGGCGCGCGGCTCCGGCCGGGTGCGGCGAGGGGGCGTCGTGCCGGGGCTGACCTTCGAGATGGTGCTGAAGGCCGATCCGGAGGCGTGGCGGAAGGCCGCCGCCGGCTGGGACCGGCTCGGCAGGTCGACCGACGAGCGGGCGGACGCGCTGGCGCTCTCGACACGGCGGCTGCCGGACGTCTGGGAGTCCGGCTCGGCGTCCCAGGCGGCGGGTGCGCACTGCGACGCGCTGCGCAAGGAACTCGACTCCGCGTTCCCGCCGATCCTGCTGATCGCCCAGGCGCTCGCCCAGCACGGCAACGACGTCGCGGAGCTGCGCGTCCGGGCCGAGGAGTTGGTCGAGCAGGGCCGGGCCGCGCACGTCACCATCAACCCGGACGGGTCGATGACGATGGACCCGGCGCACGCCAACGAGTGGACCGCGCGCTCCATGTCCAGCCTGGTGTGGCAGCGGGACGCGCTGCTCAGGGAGGCCGCCGAACTGGACGCCCGGACCGCCAAGGCGATAGCGGAAAACACCGCGACCGCTTCCGGGACTCCGTCGGCCAAGGTGGACAGGGCGAGCGTGCCGGCCAAGGGCACCGATCCGGCCGAGGTGAAGAAGTGGTGGGACTCGCTCTCCCCGGCACAGCGCCGGTACGTCATGTCGGAGTATCCCGAGCTGATCGGCTCGCTTGACGGGGTGCCGGTGGCGAGCCGGGACATCGCCAACCGGATCGTGCTGGACCGCGAGCTGGACGGGCTGACCCAGCGCCGGTCCGACCTGGACGCCCGGGAGGCGCACATCCGGGCCATGGTCGAGCAGGGGCGCGGCGCGGAACTCTATCCCGACGCCGGCAACCCGGCCGGGGCCGCGCTGGCGGAACTCGAGAAGATCAAGGAAGAGCGGGAGCGGATCGACGGCAACCTGCGCGGGCTCAACAAGATCGACGACCGGCTGGAGGATCCGGGCAAGCCGCGGGCGTACCTGATCGGGCTCTCCACCGCCGACGACGGCCGGGCGATCGTCTCGGTCGGCAACCCGGACGCCGCCGACAACGTCCTGACCTACGTCCCCGGCACCGGCGCCGAGCTCTCCAAGGTCGGCGGCGACATCGACCGGGCCGACCGGATGGCCTTGGACGCCAAGGAGGTCGACCCGAGCCAGGAGACCGCCTCGCTGCTCTGGCTCGGCTACGACGCGCCGGACTCGATCGCCTGGAACGCGCCCTTCGACGGCTCCGCCGAGAGCGGTGGGCCGGAACTCAACCAGTTCCAGAACGGCCTGCGGGCCACCCACGACGGAGAACCCTCCCGCAACGTCGTGCTCGGACACAGCTACGGTTCTACGGTGATCGGTCATGCCGCCACCGGCGCCGGTATCAACGCCGACGCGGTGGTCTTCGTCGGCTCGCCCGGGGTGGACACCAACTCGGCGACCGAGCTGAAGGGCGTCTCCCCGCACGAGGTGTGGGCCAGCCGGGCCGAGCACGACGTCATCAAGCGGGTGCCGGACTGGGACATCGCGCACGGCAACGATCCGACCCGGGAGGACTTCGGCGGGCAGGTGTTCCGCAGTTCCCCCGGCAACCCCGACGACGAGGCCGGGACCCACTCGGCGTACTGGGACGACGGCAACGAGGCCCGGCGCAACATCGCGTACATCGCGACCGGGCAGACAGACAAGGTCAGATGATGGATGCGCGTCGTCGCCGGAGCGTCGTACTCGCGGCGGTGGTCCTGGTCGCGGGACTGATGACCGGAGCATGTGGAGAGGACAAGGACGTGCAGCCCACCGTCACCGCCGTACAGGCCGCCCAGCGGGTGGAGGAGCTGCTGCGGGAGACTCACGCGCAACTTCCGCCCGGCGCGGAGTTGAAGCCGTTCGGTCCCAGCGGCACGCTGCCGTGCGACGACCCGACCGACGGCGGGCCGGCCGGCCGGATCTTCGTCGAGCAACAGTACGAGGTGGTGTTCCCGGCCGACTGGCCCACCGACCAGGCGATGCCGAGGCTGGCCGACTACTGGCAGCAGCGTGACTATCGGATCGTCAACGACCTGCGGGACCACAGCGACCCCAAGTTGACCGTCGAGGAGCGTGCCGAGGGCTACCGGGTCAGCATCACCGTCTACAACCGGGGACCGGGCTCCGTCGACATCTATCTGACCGGCAGCTCGCCGTGCGTCTGGGAGCACGGCACCCCCGACCCAGAGTGATCTAGGAGTTGGCCCGCCAGCGGTCGGCGGGGCTGCTCTGCGCCCGCTGTAAAAATTTCCTTCATTGCGCGCTGCGCGCCTGCAAGGTCTCGACATAGACGATCGTCGGCGGATACCGTACGGCCACCAACCCCCGCCCCGGGACATTTCGTTCACTCTGGGAAGGAGTGACCGTGACTGCTCGGACCCGTCGAAGCCGACTCGCCCCGCTACTCGGTGCCGCCAGCCTCGCACTCGCCGTTGGCCTGACCGGCCAGCCCGGCTACGCCGCCCCGGACACCGCCCCCTCGACCAGCGCAATCCCGCAGTCCAGCCCGCTCGCGGCCGCCTTCGCCACCGCGGCAGCCCGCTACGACGTCCCCAGGGACCTGCTCGCCGCCCTCGGCCAGGCCGAGACCCGCCTCGACGACCACGCCGGAGCGCCGAGCGCCTCCGGCGGCTACGGCGTCATGCACCTGACCAGCAACCCGACCGTACGCACCCTCGACGAGGCCGCCCGGCTCACCGGGCTCGACCGCGCCGTCCTGCGTACCGACTCCGCCGCCAACGTCGTCGGCGCGGCGGCGGTGCTGCGGTCGTACGCCGACGACGCCGGTCTGACCGCGACCCAGCGCGCCGACCTCGCCTCCTGGTGGGCCCCGGTGGTCCGGTACGGCGGTGCCACCGACCCGCGCGTCGCCCGACTCTACGGCGACACCGTCTACGAACTGCTCGCCGCCGGCCTCAGCTCACCCGCCGGAGTCGTCGTCGCCGGCCGACCGGTGGCACCGCGACGGGGGCCGCTGGACCGAGTGCCGGCGCTCGGCACGTCCGACCCGACCAGCGGTGACGTCGGCACGATGAGCACCGACTACGGGCCGGCCGCCTGGGTGCCGGCCTACTCCGGCAACTACACGGTGGCCAACCGGCCCACCCAGTACCGGATCAACTACGTGGTCATCCACGTCACCCAGGGTTCCTACGCGGGCTCGATCAGCTGGTACCAGAACCCGGCGTCGCGGGTGAGCGCCCACTACACGTTCCGGTCCTCCGACGGCGCCGTCACCCAGTCGGTCCGGGAGAAGGACGTCGGCTGGCACGCCGGCAACTGGACCTACAACACCGAGTCGATCGGGATCGAGCACGAGGGGTACGTCGACAACCCGAGCTGGTTCACCGACAGCATGTACCGGGCGTCGGCGGCGCTGACCCGCAACCTGACCAGCAAGTACGGCATCCCCAGGGACCGGTCGCACATCATCGCGCACTCCGAGGTGCCCGGCGCCACCCACACCGACCCCGGGGTGAACTGGAACTGGACCTACTACATGCAACTGGTCAACGGGGTGACCGGGACCGCCCCGGGCACCGTCCGCACCTCCAGCGGCTCGCTCAACGTCCGCTCCGGCCCCGGCTCCGGTTACGCCGTCGTCGGCTCGCTGGCCAGCGGCGCCGCCGTCACCGTCTACTGCCAGACGAACGGTACGACGGTGACCGGGTACTACGGCACGAGCAGCGTCTGGAACCGGATCGGCACCGGCCGCTGGGTCTCCGACACGTACGTCAACACCGGGCACAGCGGATTCGTCCCGGGCGTACCCCGCTGCTGACCGGCACGCTGCCCGACAGCACCCCGGTGGCCGGCCACTGCCGCGCCGGCCACCGGGGCCTGGGCGGGAGGAGCTTGACGGTGGGCGGTGGTGCTGCGCAGACTGTCGACGTCGGGTCGAGAGGCGCTGCGACGGACCGGTGTCCGCCACGCTCGACCGGCATCCCATCGGGAAAGGGCGCCTCCGCGAGGAGGAGCTGCCGATGTCCGACCCCGTCGCGTCCCGCGCCCCGCACGGCGTCGTCCGAGAACTGGTCACGTACCCGATCAAGGGTTGCGCCGGGATGCGGGTCGCCCGCAGCCAGGTGACCCCGGCCGGCCTGGCCCACGACCGGAGCTTCATGGTCGTCGACCCGGACGGCGTCTTCCGCAGCCAGCGCCGCGACCCCCGGCTGGCGCTGGTCCGCCCGGCGATCACCACGGACGGTACCCGGCTGACGCTGCGCACGCCCGGCACCGATCCGGTGGAGCTGGCGGTGGACCTCGACGCGGCCCGCCGCGACGTGCTGCTCTTCGGCGCCCGTTTCCAGGGCATCGACCAGGGGGAGACGGCCGCCGGTTGGCTGTCGGAGGTACTCGGCGCGCCGAGCCGGCTGGTCCGGGTACCGCCCGAGCACGACCGGGTCACCGACGGCGAGGTCGCCGGCACCTCCGGGTACGCCGACAGTTGCGCCGTGCACCTGCTGTCCCGGTCCACGTTGGATCTGCTCAACGAACGGCTGCTCGGCCGGGGTGCCGTACCGGTGCCGATGAGCAGGTTCCGGCCGAACATCGTGGTCGACGGCTGGGACGTGCCGCACACCGAGGACCTGGCCCGGCGGATCTCGGTGGGCAGCGTCGGGCTGGCCTACGCCAAGCTCGCCACCCGCTGCGCGGTGACCACGGTCGAGCAGCGCAGCGGGCGGAAGGCCGGCCCGGAACCGCTGCGCACCCTTGCCGACTACCGCCGGATCGACGGTGCGACCGCGTTCGGCGTCAAGTACGCCGTGCCGGAGCCGGGGGTGCTCGGCGTCGGTGACGAGGTCGTCGTCGACCAGTGGCAGCGGCCGCCCCGGCTGGACCGGGTCGAGCCGACCACTCCGGCGGTCGCCGCCCCGGCCGCTGGCGCGACATTGGATCCGCTTGGTTCGCGACCGACGCCGTCGGCCGAGGGATAACCTCCCGCGGACACTGTCGAGCTGGGTGCGGAGACGGGGCACGACACCAGGACATTGCTTGCCTCGGCATCGGACTCACGAATGGGCCAGCTCGGCAGTCTCCGCGCGGACAACTGTCTCTGCGGACCGCCGTGGACCGCCGCCGTCGACCCGGGCCAGCGCCAACGAAGCTATGCGGCCGTCAACGGGCCAGGCCGGGAGAATGCGGCGAGCCGATCGAGATCGACGTGCCGGCTCCGCGCGCGAGATGACACCCGCAACTGGTCCAGGGCCCCTGCTCGGTCGTTGCGAGGGCGGTCCGACCTCTCGTGACCGAGTCAGGATCTGTCACGATCCGCTCGGCTGCTCCTCTGCAATCTCCTTGGCCTCGGCGAGGAGACTGTCAATCTCCTTGTCGGTCAGGTTCCCGTTAGCGAGGATCTTGTATGCCGTCAAGGTCTGTATCCGGCCCATCGCTTCCGGTGCCACCCTGAGTTGTACCGACTCGTCGAAGACCGCCCTGATCATTGATTCTGCACTGGATGCGTCAATCGGTGCTGCGCCATCAACAGTGTCAGCCCGAAGGTCGGCGACGAAGCGGATAACCTCGGCTTCGTCGTACCTGCCCTGAAAACGTCGTTCGACAGCGAGGAAGAAGAGTGCGCTGAGGAAGGGAGGCCAGCCGTCCCAGCCCTCCGCGTCAAGCTTTTCTTCGTAGCGGTCGTTGGCCTCGAAGTCTCCTCGAATCAGAGTCCGGGCGAACTCGACGACATCACTTTTGATTGCCATCCTGTTTCCTTCTGTTGAGCCGTTTCTTGATGTAGTCGACGCCAGCCCGCCCGACCAGCGCGGCCCCGAGGGCAGTGACCACGAGCGCGGAGATCGCCTCGTGTGCGGGTGGGGATGAGCCAGCAGCGTGCTGAGGGGCGGACGTGGTGGCTGTCGACGAAGGGGTGCCGCCGGTGGGCGGACGATCGCCCTTGATCTGCTTCAAAGCGACCTTAGTGCCTTCCTCGACCGCTTTGGTGATCTCGGCAACGGTATCCTTGACGTCATCGGCCCGACTTGCCGTTCTATCCAGGAAGCCGCTCGCCCGCCTGCGTCGGGCCATCGCATCCGAAACCACACGTTCGCCTTCCGGCATTGCCTCGGGCGCTGACGACCGGGGCGGCACGGTGCCTGGCGCGATGATGTTTACGTATGTGGTGAAGTGCTCGGCAGCCTCCGACAACAGCCGTGCAGTCTTGCCGGCCTTCTCGGCAGCGGTCCGGGAATCTTCGACGGCCTTGCGCATCAACCGGTCCGCTGTGCCCTGGGACACCTCTGCGTACGCGGCTCGGCTCTGCTCGGCTTCCTCCTGGGCTCGGGCGGCGCCTACGGCAGCTTCGTCGATAATCCCCAGAATGGCGCGAAACTGGGCGACGACACTCGCCACGGATACGTCGGTCATCAGAGCTTGGATGCGTACTCGTCGGCAACAGATGCGCCCGAGTGGAGCAGAGCGACGACCCTAGAGGACTCTTTTGTGGCTTCCTTGAGCTTGCCCAGACCCGCTTCAATCTCGACATGCGCACTGTCGTGGGCTGTCGCGGCGGCCGACGTCCGAGCTTGCTCGATTCGGGCCTGCACCTCCTGCATGAGATCAATGCCATCCTTGGCGGCCTGGCCACCTTGGCTGATGGTCGCTCTGACCTGCCTGATGTCCATGGAGGCCTCCCTCAGACGCAGATCAGCCGAGGGTGCTGACATATTCGCGGGCGGCGGCACCGTCCTGACTGGACGCGGCTGCCTCGTCGAGGCGCTGCTTGCCCTGCCTGGCGGTCTGCTGAAGCGCTGTCTTGACCTCGTTGACGTTGGCCATCGGGTCCTCCCCAACCACCGGGTGTCCTGATGCGGCAGAGTTGCGCGGCGTGTCTCTGCATCACGCCTTCGTAGCCGCTCGAACACTATCGGAGATAGTCGAGGCGTACAGCCCGGAAGCATGCAGTGAGGTGTGTGGGGAGCCCGAGGGTTAGATTTCGATGATCGGCTCGTCTTCGTCCTCGGGAAGCAGCCACTTCTCGGGTGGCTCGACGAACGTTCCCTTGCCCTGGTGACGGCGGACAAGCCGGCGGGCCTCAAGGCGTACGAGCACCATCTTTATGGTTGTCGCGCCGACGCCGTAGCGCTTCGTCATCTCGGCGATCGACGGCAGCTTGTCTCCAGGCTTCAGCTTCCCTTCGACGATAGCTGACGCGTAGGCGTCCGAGATCCGAACGTAGTCCGGCTGTGTCGGCATGGGGCACTCCTTGCATGGCACCCCGATTTGATCACGAAGAGCGAGACCTCGACAAGCTTTCGTTGACATAGGCGCCTATCGCGCCTATGTTTTGTTTCCGAGCGCTCCTTGCATGGCACGCGGGACGTTCACTTCCCGGTCGGGGCGGCTGGCCTGCGGGTTGTCCGCCCCGGCCCCGAGTCACGCCCTGCTGCCGTACGGCGCCTCCGGCTGCGTCGGCGGGGCGGGGTGGTGCCGGCCCGGGGGAGCGACAGGGAACCGGGCCGGCGCCACCCATCCACGTTCTGAACTGCTCCGGAAAGGTTGGTGGTGTCGTGCGGGTTCTGCTTCGGCGGCTGTTCCGGCGGGACAGGCGGCCGCCCCGGCGACTCGGCCAGGCCTACCGGTCGACGACATACCGGCCGCTCCTGCCGTCGCAGGTCAGGCTGCGCCGGTTCACCCCGGTCGGCCTCGCCCGGCGGGGAGTCGATCCGATCGAGGTGGCAGCCTTCCTCGACCAGGTCGCCGGTGACCTGGCCCGGGCCTACAACGAGCTGGCGACCGTGCGTGAGCAGAACGCGCGGATCAAGGACGCGCTGCGCCGCTGGCAGTCCCGACAGGTGACGACGGCACGCGAGCTGGCGGACCGCTGATGGACGACCGCTACGTCGTACACGTGCCCTTCACCGCGCCGGACCGGGATGCGGCCCGGCAGGCGGCCAGGATGCTGGCCCGGACGCTCGGCCGGCAGCCCCAGGTCGACCAGGCCGAGGCGACCGTCTCGGCCGAGGACGACCAGACGGTACAGTCGCGGCTCTTCTGCGACCGGCTCCTCGCCCCCGGGCGACGCTGTGCGCTGCGCGCCGAACACGAGGTGCCGTGCGCGAGTGTGGAGCTGGACGCGAGTGTGGAGCTGGACCGGTGACCGGGGCGGCCGTTCCGCACGCCGGCCCGCCGGTGCTCGACTGTCCCGCCTGTGACCGGCTCACCTTCACCCTCGACGTCTGCCCCTGCACCAACGGCGGCGACCGGGTGCTCGTCGACGTCGGACAGCGGGGGAGCGGGGAGGCATACCAGGACTGCCAGCTCTGCCGGGGTGTCGGCACGGTGCCGCGACCCTGCCACCGCTGCCGACAAACCGGCCGGCTGCGCGCCCAGCTCGTGCTGACGTTGGCGAACGTCGACACCGGGGCGGTGGCCTCGGCGAACGTCGTACCCGGAGTGGTGGAACCGGCGCGCTGGCCGGGCGACGGGGGAAGCTGGTACCTGCCGCTGACGCCGCTGCTGCGCGAGCTGGCCGCCAGCGTCGGCGCCGCCTCCTGGACCGAGGCGCGCAACCCACCCGGGTCGCCGGACGGGCCGGTGCTGATCCTGCCGTCCCGCTGGCGTCCGGAGCTGCCGCCGGACATCCGGACCGCGCTGGAGGCGGCGGTGATCGCGTCGCACGGCCACGACGCCTGGCAACTCTTCCTCGGACGTACCGTCGTCGCCCCGCCCCCCGACCCCGCCCGGGACCTGGCCCGGCGCTGCCGGCTCGCCGCCCTGCTCCGCCTGGACCTGGTGCTGGAGGCCCGCCGCCGGCACCCCGCCGCCGACCTCAGCTGGCATCTCCGGTACGAGGTGCCGGGCGGGCCGGTGCCGACCGACGCGAGCGGCGGAGCCGACGACCTGGCCGGGGCTGTCGTCGGCACCAGCGACCTCGAAGCGCTCTACGACCTCCAGGCGCGCGGTCGGGCCGCCCCGGCCCACTACCTGACCGGCGGTGACCAGCCGCCGCCGGATCTCCCAGCCGTCGACCTGGAGCAGGTCGAACGGCGGATGCTCGCCGACTGTATCGACCTGCGCACCTGCGCACCGACTGCCGGGGCACAGGCGATCTGGCGCGACGGGCGCTGGTGGCACACCAGCCTGCGGATCGCCGACACCACCGAAACCTTCACCGAATCGGACACCGGGCAGATCCACCGCCGCGAGACCAGCATCCTGCGACGGGGCTGGCAGCCGCCGGCACCGTCGTGGCAGGGAGCACCCGTCCCGTACGTCGACTGCCCCGACTGTGACCCGCACAGTCGACTTCGCCGCTGCGAATGCCTCCTGCTCGCCGGACGTGCCGACCCTGACTGCCCGAAGTGCTCCGGTGCCGGCCTCAGCCCGTCGGCGCTGCCCTGCGACACCTGCCGGGACACCCACCGCGTCTACCGGAGCGTGACCGTCACCCTCACCGACCTGGTCGGCCGGGTCGTCCACCTCGACTGGCGGGTCGACCGGCACGGCTGGCGGGCCGGCGACCTCGGCTGGCACGGCGACGTGCACACCTGGCAGGCCGGTCAGCAGGGCTGGCACACCGGCGAACGGGTGCCGGCGCCGCAGGTGGCAACCCAACCCGGCGGCAAACCGGTGCACCAGCTCCCCGATCCGTTCCGGCTGGCGACCTGGGCCGGCCGGTTCGGCGTACGCCCGGACGACCTCACCGAACTCGACGGCGGCGGCGAAGTCCGGCACGACCTGCGCAAGGGCGTCGTCACCCTGCCGTATCCCGGCGCCGATCCACTCGCCGAACACCTGCACCAGGCGTCCCGGGGCAGGCCCGGCGCCCGGCTGTTCGTGCTGGCCCGCCGGCCCGACGTGCCGCCCCTGGCCGACCTGGTCCGGCTCGTCCTCGGGATACGACTCACCGTCACGGTCACCCTCACCGACCACATCGACAACGCCGGAGACCTCCGGCTCGTCCAGGGCGAGGGCTGGGACGTCGGCGTCGAACCGCCAGGGCTGCCGGTCGCCCCGCACAGCCTGCCCACCCGGCCCACCCCGGAGGCCGCGATCGCGAACTGCCTCGAATATCTCGAACTCGCCGTGGCCCAGCGGGTTCCCGAGGATCCCACTCGACCGATCCCGGTGCCACAGACCCCGGTTCCGGTCGCGGTCGACGATCCCGTACCCCTGATCCGCCGGCTCGCCCGGCACCACGCCGGCCAGCCCGTCGCCGTGCACTACGACGGCGTCACCTGCCAGCTCCAGGTGCGGGAGCGCGACGGCGTACGCCAGCTCTGCACCGCACCGACCCTCCCGGCCGCCCTCACCGCCCTCGGCCTCGACCGGAACTGACCCGTTAGGAAGGGCCCCCTCATCTACCGAAAACGATAAGAAGGGGCCCTTCCTTACAGGTCAAACCCGGGGGTGCGGACTGATTTCCGACCTTGTGACGGGTGGCACCGATCCGACACATGCGAATAACGTTGCCGTGTGTCGCATTCGGGCAGCGCACAGTGGCGGGCGTGCATCCGGGACGATCGCGCCGCGATCCGTGGCGCCGGCATCGTCCTCGGTGACCGGCACGTGCTGACCTGTGCGCACATTCTGCTGCCGCAGATCCCCGGCGCGGAGGTCGGGCGGCCGGAGCAGGACTTCCAGGTGGACCTGGTCGGACGTCGTGCCGCCGGCCCGCCGGCCCGGGGCTGGGTGGTCGACGGCTGCTGGAAACCGCCGCAGGACGACCAACGGGCCGATCTGGCCCTGCTCGGGCTCGCCGAGCCGCTGCCGTACGGCACCGGTCCGGTACTGCGCCGGCTGCCGTCGGGGGCGCGTCGCACGGTACGGATGTTCGGGTTCCCCTCGACGGTCCCGACCGGCGTCTGGGCCCGGGCCCGGCTCGCCGGGGACGGTGGTCCCGGCGGTGAGTGGATCCAACTCGACTCCGAGCCGACCGGCCCCGCCGTGGAGCCCGGGTTCAGCGGCACGGCGGTCTTCGACGAGGAGACCGATCACGTGCTGGGGATCGTGGTCAGCTATCTCGCCGGCCGGGGTTCCGCACTCTCCTGGATGATCCCGGTCGAGACGATCATCAGATACCTGCCCGTGGTGCGCGACTGGGTCAGCGGCGACTCGGCCGTCGACGCGAGTTTCGCCGTGCCGATCGGGCCGGTGGCCACCGACGAGTCGGTGGTCCGGCAGCTCACCGACTTCCTCGCCCCCGGCGCCCCGCCGGATTCCCGGATCATCGTCACCGCACCGGGCTCGGCCGCACACGCCGCCCTGCGCGACGTCGTCCTGCGGACCAGCCGCGAGTTCCGGCCCGCCGGCACCGACCGGGGCGGGCCGGCGCCGGCCGCCGCCGGGGAGTCACCGCCGGGCCGGATCGACCTGGCGCTCGACGTGGCGGGCCGGACGGTGGCGGAGGTGGCCAGCCGGATCGTCAACTGGATGAGCGTGGGTGCCGACCCGGAGAAGTCGCTGGCCGACAGCATGGCCGGCGAGCCGCCGCCGATGAACCTGGTCCTCGACGGCGTGGACCGGGCGGTCGATCCGGCGGCGCTGGTCGCCGAGGTGGTGCGACCCATCGCCGAGCGGGTGGCCGGACGCGACCTCCGGCTGCTGCTCGCCTTCCACGACGACCGGGCGCCGAGCCTCGGCTACGCCGCGCTCGAACTGCTGGCCGCCCGGATCACCGAGGTACGGGCCGCGGAACAGGCCGCCCGGGAGCGGTACGCGTACGTCGCCGCCCGGGTCAGGCCGGTGCCGGCCCCGACCCCGCACGAACCGGGGCTGCGGCTCCGGCTGACCGCGCTGCGGGCCGCCGCCGCGCAGCCCGGCGACAGCCCGCTGCTGCCCGCCGTCGAGTCGTGCCGGCGGAAGGCGGACCGGGCGCTCGACGCCGCCAGGCAGGTGCGCCGGGAACTGGGGGCGCTCCTCGACGAACGCGACCGGATGCGGGACCGGCTCGACGGCTACCGGGCGGGCGTGCCGGCGCCGCTGCGGGAGGACCCGGAGCTGACCGCGCTGTACCGCGAGGCCCACGAGGCGCTCTGGCGCGGCCCGGCCGACCTGGCGGCCTGCGCGGTGCTGGTCGACCGGTACGCCACGACGATCCGGCGGCGGGCCGGCGGGGTGCACGACCGCCCCGTCGCAGGGATGGACGATCGCGTCGTCGGGGTGCACGACCGCCCCGTCACTGGGATGGATGATCGCGTCGTCGGGGTGGACGACGCCGTCGGGGTGGACGAGCCGGGATCACGCGGTGGTCGGGGCGATGGACCGGGGGCGGCGCGGTGACGATCGACTGCAACCGCCCGGGCTGCACCGGGACGGTGGACGAGACCGGATTCTGCGACCGCTGCGACCTCCGGCCCCTGCCGACCCCGACCGCCGCGCCGCCGCCCGTCGTCCCCGGCTCGACAGTCTCCAGCGGCTCGTCCTGGCTGGTCGGCGGCCTGGTGCCGATGCCGGAGATGGAGCCAGCCGACCCGGTCAGCAGGCTGCGCGGCGACACCGAGGTGCCGGAGTCGAGCCGGTTCTGCGGCAACTGCGGGGCCCAGGTCGGCCGCAGCTACGCCGGCCAGCCCGCACTGCCGAAGGGATTCTGCGGCTGGTGCCGCAGCCCGTACTCCTTCGTGCCCGAGCTGCGTCGGGGCGACCTGGTGGCCGACCAGTACGAGGTCGACGGCTGCCTGGCCCGAGGCGGTCTCGGCTGGGTCTACCTGGCCCGGGACACCCACCTCGACGGCAACCCGGTCGTCCTCAAGGGACTGATCAGCAACGACGAGGCGGCGCTGCGGCTCGCGGTCGCCGAACGCCGATTCCTGACCACCCTCGACCACCCCAACATCGTCCGGATCTTCAACTCGGTCACCCACCGCGATCCGCGTACCGGCGAGCAGGCCGGTTACATCGTGATGGAGTACCTCAACGGGCAGTCGTTGCAGGACGTGCAGGAGGCCGCGGCCCGGCGTACCGCCCCGCTGCCGATCGAGCACGTGCTCGCGTACGGGCACGAGATCCTCGCGGCGATGGAGTACCTGCACGGCCGGGGCCTGCTCTACTGCGACATGAAGCCGGCGAACGTGATCCGCTGCGCCGACCGGATCAAGGTGATCGACATCGGCGGCGTACGCCGGATCGACGACGACAAGAGCCCGAGGGTCGGTACCGACTTCTTCCAGGTGCCGCCGGACGAGATCGGCCGGCACGGCCTGACCGTCCGGTCCGACATCCACACCGTCGGCCGGACCCTCCAGGTGCTCTTCGAGGTCAGCGACGAGGGACGCCGGGCGGCCCCGGCCGGCGCCGACGGGATCGCCTTCGGCGTGGAGTCGTTCGTCCGGCTGGTCAACCGGGCCGTTGCCGGGCACGACCGCCGGTTCGCCACCGCCGCCGAGATGTCCCAGCAGCTCAAGGGAGTACTCCGGGAGCTGCTGGCGCTGCGCACCGGCCGGCCGCACCCGGTACGGTCCACGGTCTTCGCCCCGACCCCGGTACTGCTCGACGGCGGGCTCGGCGCCGTACCCGGGTTGGACGCCTGGATCAGGGGTGCGACAGACGTGCTCGACGTCGCGCCGCCCTCGCCGGTCTGGGCGACCGGCGGGCTGCCACTGCCGATCGTGGACCCGGACGACGAGGCGGTGGAACTGCTCGCCACCGCCGGGGCGGCGGACCCGCGGGGACTGATCGAGAAGCTGGCCAACTCCGGTCTGCGTTCGGTCGAGGTCCGGCTCGCGCTCTGCCGGGCGTACCTGGAAGCGGGTGATCCGGACAGCGCGGCCGGCACCCTGGACGCGGCGGGCTCCGACCTCGGCGTCCGGGCCCGGCACGACTGGCGGATCCGCTGGCACCGGGGCCTGCTCGGGCTGGCCCGCGCGGACGTGCCAACGGCCGAGGCCGAGTTCAACGCCGTCTACGCCGACTGCCCCGGTGAGATCGCCCCGAAGCTCGCCATCGGCTTCTGCGCCGAGCACCTCGCCGATTACGACTGGGCGGGTCGCTGCTACCAGGCGATCTGGCGGCGCGACCGGAGTGAGGGCAGTGCCGCGTTCGGGCTGGCCCGGCTGCGGCTGCGCGACGGCGACCGGGCCGGGGCGGTGCGGATCCTGGACGAGGTGCCGAGAGAGACCCTGCACTACGAGCGGGCCCGGGTCGCGGCGGTCCGCATCCTCTGCGGCCGGCTGCCGGCGGGCGGCCCGAGCCGGGCCGACGTCGCCGAGGCGGTACGCCGGCTGCCCGCGCTGCACCTCGACGGCGGCAACCAGACCGGGGAGGCCAGGGACCGGCTGACCGCGCTGGTCCAGGCGGCAGCGCTCGGCCTGCTCCGCACCGGTACCCGCACGGGGAACGGGTTCGGCGGCGGCGCGGACGAGGCGGGTGACGCTTCCCGCGGCGCGGACGCGTTCGGCGACGGCGGGGGCGGCGGCGCGGACGGGTTCGGCGACGGCGGCGAGGTGCTCGGGCCGGAGCCGACCGAGGACGACCTCCGGCGGCGGCTGGAGCGCTCCATGCGGGTGCTCGCCGCGCAGGCCCGGACGCTCGACGACCACGGCGCGCTGGTGGACCTCGCCAACGCGGTACGGCCGAGGACCCCGTGGTGATGGCCGAAGATCCCGTGGTGACGGCCGAGGACCCCGTGGTGACGGCCGAGGACCCCGTGGTGACGGCCCGACGGCCCGTTCCGAGGGCCGGACGGGAGGCGGTGACGATCCGATGGGAGATGCCGGCGTGACACCAGGACCGGGCGGAAGTGGCCCGCCACACCCCTTCGGGCTGGAGATCGTGCAGAACCCGTACCGGTCGACCTCGGACACCGGGATGGCGGTCGTGCTCAGGGTGACGGCGCGGTCCCCGGCCCAGGCGGTGATGCCGGCGCCGACCACGGCCGGCGTGGTGGTGCTGGTCGACTGCTCCAGCTCGATGGGATACCCGCAGGCGAAGATAACGGCGGCGAAGCAGGCCACCCGGGCCGCGATCGACGCCATCCGGGACGGCAGCAGCTTCGCCATCGTCGCCGGCACCGACACCGCCCGGATGGTCTATCCGGACCGGGCGACCACGGCGGTGGCCAGCGACAGCACCCGGGCGGAGGCGAAGCGGGCCACCGGACACCTCTACGCCGGCGGCGGCACCGCGATGGGCCGCTGGCTGCGGCTGGCGGACCAACTGCTGCGACCGCACCCCGACCTGGTACGGCACGTGATCCTGCTGACCGACGGCCGCAACGAGCACGAGACACCGGAACAGCTCGAAGAGGTGCTGACCGGTTGCGCGGGCACCTTCGTCTGCGACGCCCGGGGCATCGGCGAGGACTGGGACCACCGACAGCTGTTGCGGATCACCTCCGTGCTGCGCGGCACGGCCGAGGCGATCGGGAACGTCGACGAGCTGGTCGCCGACTTCGAGTCCATCATGGCCAGGACGATGGGCAAGCAGGTGCCCGACCTGCGGATCCGGCTCACCACCGCCCCCGGCGTACGGGTCCGGTCGGTACGCCAGGAGACGCCGACGCTGGCCGACCTCACCGAGCACGCGACCGTGCTGGACGACCGGACCACCGAGTTCTACACCGGTTCCTGGACCGGCGACGAGAGCCGCGACTTCCTGGTGGATCTGGCGATCGGCTACGGGTCGAACGGTGACCGCCCGCCGCTGGAGGAGGAGATCCGGGCCGCCCGGGTGGACCTGCTGATGGCGGGCGAGCGGTGCGCCGATCCACGGCCGATCCTGCTCTGCTGGACCGACGACCCGGTGGCACCGACCCGGATCGAGCCGGTGCTCGCCCGGCACCTCGGCCAGGAGGAGCTGGGCGACGCCATCGCCGCCGGCTGCGACGCCCTGGAGACCGGAGACCGCAGGACCGCCGAGGCGCAGCTCGGCATCGCCGTCGTGCTGGCGGAGCGGCTCGGCAACACCGAGGTCCTGCACCGGCTGGCCGGGCTGGTGGAGGTCACCGGTGACGCCGACCGGCCGGTACGGCTCAAGGAGAGCTGGACCCGGAGCGCGCTGCTGCGGGTCGCGGTCAGCTCGGTGATGGTCGGCGGCGCGGAGTCGCCGGGGGAGGCACCCCAGCCCCCGCGCCCGCCCCGGTTCCCGCGTCCGCCGTCGCCGGAGCCGGGGACGGACGGCGTCGACCAGGTCTGTCCGTGCGGGCGGATCTCGCCGCCCCAAGCGGCGGCGTGCGACGCCTGCCGCCGCCCGTTCGGCGAGGCGGCGGCCGTTGGCGAGGGGGCCTGATGGCGGAGTCGGCGGCCGGCGGTGCGGCGCGGCCGAGCACCACCCGGCGTACCCTGCTGCGCCTGCTCGGCTGCCTGCTCGGCGCCACCGTGCTGGTGCTGACCAGCTCGCTCGCGGTGATCTGGGGCACCCATCGCACCGCCGAGACGGTACGCACCCGCAGCCTGCCCTCGGTGATGGAGTTGGCGGCGGTGCGTACCGCCCTGGTCCGGGCCGACACGGCGGCGATCACCAGATTCCAGACCCGGCAGGCCGAACTGGTCGGGCCCGGCGAGGAATACCAGAACCAGATCGCCGCCGCCAGCCAGAGCCTGGCACAGGCCGCCGAGGACATCGGGTCGGGTGACACCAGCAGCCGGCAGATCCAGGTCGTGGAAGGGCTGCTGGTCACGTACATCGGCCTGATGGGGCAGGCACACGCGCACTACCGGCAGAGCGGGCCGGGTGGTCTCGCCACCGCCTATGCCTGGTACGCCTCCCGGCTGCTGCACTCCGACGGCGGGATCCTCGCCCAGATCGACACGATGCTGGCGGCGGAGGTCGAGACGCTGGAGTCGAGACTCTCGGCCGGGTGGCTCAACCCCGGGCTGACCGTGGTCTGGGCGGTGCCGGTACTCCTCCTGCTCCTCCTGCTCGTCGGCACGCAACTCTTCCTGCGCCGGCGGTTCCGCCGGGCGGTCAACTGGGGCCTCGCCGCCAGCACCCTGCTGCTCGTCGTGCTCGCCGCCGGCACGTCGTTCGTGCTGGTCGCCAAGGAGCAGTTGGCCGACGCCCACGCGGAACTGTCGGAGGTCCGCCGGCTGTCGGCGGAACAGTCCTCCGACGCCGACCGCGAGGGCATCGCCGCACTCGACAAACTCCTCGCGGACTTCTGTCCCCGGCAGGACGGCTGCCAGGTGAGCAGCGACGTGTTCCGGACCAGTTCCGAAGCCGGGACGCCGGCCGCGTCCCCGTCCGCGATTCCGGTGGCCGACCGCGACGTACTCCGGCACGCGGCGGAGGTCGACGAGCAGGCAGCCCTGGCCACCGGTGCGACGTCCGGCGCGTTCGTCGTGCTGCTCCTGGCCTCGCCGATCGCACTCCTGGTCTGGCTGGGGCTGCGCCCGCGCATCGAGGAATACCGGTACGGGTCGAGATGAGACTTTCCATGCGACGCAAGCTTGCCCACCTGGCCCTGCTGCCGGTGCTGGCCGTCGGGTTGGGCCTGGGCGGCTGCCTGGGTCAGCGCGACGCGGAGACGGTGACCGTGCTCGCCTCCTGGACCGGTGCCGAGGAGGCGAGCTTCAGGCAGGTGCTGGACGCCTTCGAGGAGCAGTACGACGTCGAGGTCGACTACCGGGGCACCCGGGCCGTACGGCAGATCCTCCTCGCCGAGGTGCAGAAGGGCAGCGCGCCGGACGTCGCGGTACTGCCGACCCTGAGCGAGATGGCGGCCTACCTGCGACGGGGCGTACTCCGACCGCTGGACGGCGACCCCAGGTCGTCGATGAGCCCGCAGTGGCGCCGGCTGGCCCAGCTCAACGAGGGCGACGGACTGGACGTGGTGCCGATCAAGGCAGACCTGAAGAGCCTCGTCTGGTACGTACCGGGGCGGGTGCCGTTCGGTGCGGCGGGACCGCCGCGGAGCTGGGAGGCGCTGGTCGAGACCAGTGAGTCTCTGGCGCAGGCCGGCAGGACGCCGTGGTGCCTGGGGATGAGCGCCACCCCGGGCTCCGGCTGGCCGGGAACGGACTGGATAGAGGACATCCTGCTGCACCGCTCCGGAGTGGACACCTACGACGCCTGGTCGGCCGGCCGTCTGGGCTGGACCTCGCCCGAGGTGCGGGCGGCCTGGGACGCCTGGGGCAAGCTGGTCGGCTCCAAGGGGATGGTCCGGGGCGGCAGCCCCGCCGCCCTGCTGACCGAGTTCACCGACGCCGGCAAGCCGATGTTCACCAACCAGCCCGGCTGCTTCTTCGAACACCAGGCGTCGTTCGTGATCGGGATGCGGGCCGGCTATCTCGAAGACGAGCCGGGCGGCGCCATCCGGGCGGCGGATGTCCTCGGCGCGGACTACTTCCCCTTCCCGACCTTCGACGGCGCCGGTAATGACGGCGGCGGCGGACGACGGGACGGCTCGATGGCGTCGGCCGACTTCGCCGGGCTGTTCAGCGACAAGCCGGCCGCTCGCCGCCTGATCGAGTTCCTCGCCACCGACGAGGCCCAGCGGATCTGGCAGGAGAGCAGCGCCGGCAGCTTCTTCTCGGTCAACCGGGACGTCCGGCCCGGTGACGGGGGCGAGCCGGGCAGCGCTGACAAACGGCCCGAGGTGACCAGGAGAATCGCGGAGACGCTGACGGCGAGCCCGAGCCCACTGTGTCTCGACGCCTCGGACGTGATGCCGGCGGAGATGGCGAACGCCTTCCAGCACGCGGTGCTGGAGTACCTGCAAAACCCGGAGCGGCTCGATCCGCTGTTGGGGCACCTCGAACAGGTGCGGGCCGACACCGGGCCGGACGAGTGGCTGCCGGGCGCGTGCGGCGGCGGCCCGGAGTAGCCAGGTGGTCAGCCGAGGACGCTGGCGTATTCGCGGGCTGCGACGGCGCTGCCCTGGATCATGGTCGCGGCTTCGGTGAGGCGCTGCTTCGTCTGCTCGGCGCGGTTGATGGCTTCGGCGATCTTCGGGTGGCCGGTGCCGGCGGCGACCGCCCGGAGCCGGGCGAGGACCTGTTCGGTGTTCTCGATGGCCGACCGAATCTGGTTGAGGGTGCTGTTGCCCTGGTCAGCAGCCTGAGCAAGTGCGGCTTTGACTTCCTCGATGCTGGCCATGCGATCCTCCCGACTACCGGCTGGGGCGGGATGGCGTAGAGCCGGATCGGCGTAGCGGAAGTAGTGCCGGCCATCACGCCCGCGTGGTCGATCGAACACTATCCGAGGCAGGCAGTGTGTGCAGCCCTGCACGATCGCGTCCTGCGGGTGGTCCGGCAGCTTTCGGCCCGGGGGCTGAGGCACCCGCGCCGCGCCCCACCCGGCGGTACCCTGTGGCCCGTGATCGGCACCTCGGACGTGACGGCGGTGGCTCTACGGACGGGGACCCGGGTGCCACGCCGACGCCGTACGCTCGGCGCGGCGCTGCTGGAAGCCCTCGCCGTGCTCGGCACCTCGCTGCGGCTGCTGGTCCGGCACTGGCCGGTGCTGTTCGCGCTCTACTTCGCCGGAGCGGCGGCCCGGGAGTTCGTCGTACTCGGCGCGGTGCAGGTCAGCAAGATCAATGGCGTACTGGGGCTGCTGGTCGTCGTCCTGGGGCCGATCGCCACCCTGACCGCACTGGTACTCATGCTGCGCGCCCTCCGCCCCTCCCTGCCCTGGCTCGCTGCCGCCACAACGGAGCCGGCGGATTCCGGTGCGGCCGGGCCGGCGGAGCCCGGTGCGGCCGGGCTGGCGGAGGACGGGGCATCTCGGCCGCCGCGCCGCAGGACGCTTCTCGACCACCTGGGCAGCGCGCTCGTGCCGTTCCTCGCGGTCTACGCCTCCTGGGGATATCTCCAGGAGGATTTCACCGACTACTTCTACCAGCTCTTCGTCGACATCTACCTCTCCGACGCCGCCATCTTCACCGATCCGGGACAGGTCACCGAGAACGCGGAGCGCCGGATGCCGCTCGACATCACCGGCACCATCGTGGCGGTGGTGGCCGTCGCGGTGGTGCTGCGCTGGCTGTTGGGCAGGTGGCAGGAACGGTCCCGGATGGGCTGGCTCGGCATCCCCGGCGCGTACGTCGAGGTCATCTGGATCTCCGTCGTCGCCGCCACGGTCGCTCAGGCACAGGATCCGCTGCTGCGATGGCTCCAGGAGCGCCGGGTCGTCGCCTGGCTGCTGGACTCCTGGCACGGGCTGGTCGACCGGCTCGGCCCGCTGTCCGGGCCGGTGCGTGCCACGACCGAGTTCCTGCTCGGTGCGGCCGGTTCGGTGCAGGTGGCCGTCGTCGTACCGCTGGCGTGGCTGGCGGTCGGCGCGGTCGTCTACGGCCACCGGCTCACCCCGCCGCCGCCGTCCGAGGCCGACCTGGTGGAACGGGCCGCCCGACGGTGGCGGGCGCTGCCCCGACCGGTACGCGTCGTCGGCGCGAACCTCGGTGCCGACCTCCGTGAGCGGTTCGCGCCGATGGTGCACAGCCTGCGGCTGATGGTACGGGCCGGCCTGGCTCCGATGCTCTTCTTCTGCCTGGCCTTCCTGCTGGCCCAGAGCGCCCGGGAGTGGCTCTGGGAGGCGGAGCGGCTGATCATCGGCGGGCAGGACCTCGAGTCGGTCTGGATGCCGCTCTCCGGGCGACTGACCATGCTCAACGACGCGGTCGGTACGGTGCTGCTGGCCTGCCTGCTCGGTGCCGCCGTCGACCGGGTCCTGCGGATCCAGCCACCCTCGGCAGCCGCCGCCGGAACGTCGGCGACCGGCACACCGGCCGGGAGCGGCCAGCCGGGGGACCGGCCGGTGGATCAGCCGGGGATCAGCCGACCGGCAGCCGGGCGTAGCGCGGCCGCTGGGTCGCCTTGACGATCCGCAGCGCCACCGGGGTGGCCGGGCGGGGCAACAGGAAATAGGCGTCCACCCGCAACGTCCGCTGTGCGGGGTCGTCCGCGACGCATCCCGGGCTCGGCAGCCGCGCGCCGGTCAACTCCGGCGGGTTCGCGCTGAAGAGCCGACCCTCCCGGTCCTCCAGATAGGGCAGACAGCCGATCAGCGCCTCCGGCGCGGGAAGCTCGAACGCCAGCTCCGCCCGCCAGAGGCGTACGCCCTCGGGCAGTGGGACGGGTCGATCGTCCCGCCCGGGTAGGGACGGCAGCTCGACCAGTTCCACCAGACGGATCCGGGCACCGGCGAAGGTCGCCCAGCCGTCGGCTCCGACACCGACCGGTTCGAGGTACTCCGCCCGGGAGTACCGCTCGTAGCCGTCCTTCACCCCCGGGGTGAGGGCGAGCACGAGGGCCGGCAGCAGGGCCAGCAGCCCCCACCGGTTACGCCGCCACCAGCCGACCTGCCGGGTGCCCGCGCCTGCGGAAGCAGCCGGAGCGGTCGGCGCAGGCTCCGCGGGCGGTGTGCTGGACGCCGGGGTACCGGAGGAGTGGTCTGCCGAGGCGGTGGGTGCGGCGGCGGGTTGTGCGGCCGGGGCGGCGGGCGGCGGCGGGCCGGATTCGACCACGGGAATCACGGCGGTGTCGACCTCGGCGTACCGCAGGATCACCGTCGGCGGGCCGGTCCACGGTGGTGGCGGCTGGGTCACGGCGTCACCGCCCGCGCGCTGGCCAGCGGTACCGGTGCCGAGGCGCTCGCCCACTCGTCGATCCGGGCCCGGTCGAGTGTGGGCAGCGGCACCTCGGCCAGGTCGTCCATCCGGATGTCGACCTGCTGCTGCCCGAAGTACGCGGTGAGGCGGGTCGCCGCGTCCCGGGGCACCTCGAAGGCCAGGTCACCCTCGACGGGTATCCCCGGCTGGAGGACCCGGCCCGCACCGACCAGCGACTGGGTGAACCGGGTCGTGGCCCGGAACGTCCGGTCCCGCTGGTCGCGCAGGGCCGCGTACCCGACGCTGGTCGCCTCGTCCCGGGTCGTGAGGCGGACCCGCAGGACGATCCAGATCCCGGCGGTGTCGTACGCCTCGCCGCCACTGGCCACCCTGGCGGCGCCCCGGACGTCCAACACCGTCGCGTCGAAGACCCGGGTCGACACCGTCTCGCCGAATCGGCCCGGCTGGACGAACGGCCGCTCCCGGGCCTCCGCGCCCCCGCCGTTGACCGGACGCCAGTTGGCGATGGCGCCGCCGACGGCCAGCGCCGCGACGATCAGGGTGCCGGCGCCGGCGCGCAGGCCCATCCGCCGTACCGGGCCGGGCGGGGCCCGGTGACTGGTGACGGAATCGGGGTCCGGGTGCTCGGCCGGTACGCTCATCCGGCCCTCCGGTCCTGCACCGGCACCTCGACCTCGGCCCGCCGCTCGGGGTCGAGCCACTCCCAGGTGTCGCTGACGGTGTCGAGGCGCCGCGTCGTACCCCAGACCTGCACCGTCGCGCTCTGCGGCACCGGGGTGCTGTCGTCCTGCTGCCACAGGAAGGCGAGCTTTTCGGGGAGGCCGGGATTGAGATAGTTCGGTCTGCTGCCGTCGCGTACCAGCACGACCTGGCTCGCCCGCTCCTCCGTGACTCCGGCGACACCGCTCAGCCGGATGACGTCCCGGAAGTCGGTACGGCTCTCGTCGGCAGTGTTCTCGACCGTCACCAGTACGGTGAACCAGCGGCTGCCGTCCCGCAGGTAGAGCGTCGGCAGCTTGCCGACCAGCCTGCTGCCGGTGACGGTGACGTTCCAGGGCCCGCCGTCGACCACCTCGCCGACCGCGACCGTCGGCACCTCGGGCTTCGTCACCGTGTCCAGGCCGCCGAAGAGGCCGGACGCGGCGAGTCCGGCCACGCCGGTGCCGATCCCGAGCCAGCGCAGTGGCACCGCCAACAGCCGGGCGCCCAGCCCCGATCGGCCCGCTCCCGGCCCCCCGCCGTGGTTCGACACGGTTCCGGAGCATAGGCACTGGTCGCTGTTCGGGCCAGTGCGGCAACCGCCCGGTCCACGAAATGGGCGCCGGGTCGGGATTCCTCGACAACGCGCCGTCGAAGGGTCTCGATTGGTTCGGTAAGCGATGAGATGCCTTGCGTTCCTTACAACTGTCGTGCAGGATCGTTCCCGATGAACCAGCCCGCCGCCCCGCCCCCGGGAACCGCACCGCCGTCGCCGGAAGCCGCACCGGCAATGCCGGAAGCCGCACCGGCGTCGAGGGCGGTCGACGCGTCCGCGCGGCGGATCCTGGGACTCGCCCTGCCCGCCCTGGTGGTGCTGGCCGCCGAACCGCTCTACGTGCTGGTCGACACCGCCGTGCTCGGGCACCTCGGGTCGGTGCCGCTGGCCGCGCTAGCCGTCGGCGGGCCGGTGATGACCCTGGTCGTCTGGATCGGCACCGTCACCGCGTACGGCACCACGGGGCGGGCGGCCCGCCGCTTCGGGTACGGCGACCGCGCCGCCGCCGTGGCCGAGGGAGTCCAGTCGTCCTGGCTCGCCCTCGGCGCCGGCCTGCTGCTGGCGGTCGCCATGCAGTTCGCGGCCGGCCCGCTGGCGCGTACCGTCGCCGGAGGCGGATCCCCCGAGGTGGCCGACGGCGCGGCACTCTGGCTGCGGATCGCGGCGATCGGCGCCCCCGGCCTGCTGCTGGCGGCGGCCGGCAACGGCTGGATGCGCGGCGTCCAGGACACCCGACGACCGCTCTGGTTCGTGCTCGGGCCCAACCTGCTCTCCGCGCTGCTCTGCCCGCTGCTGGTCTATCCGGCCGGTCTCGGCCTGCCCGGCTCGGCGATCGCGAACGCGGTCGCGCAGACCCTCTCCGGGCTGCTCTTCGCGGCCGCGCTGGTCGCCGAGCGGGTGCCGCTGGCGCCCCGGCCCCGGGTGATCGGCCGGCAGCTCGTGCTCAGCCGGGACCTGCTGATCCGCGGCGCCGCCTTCCAGGCCAGCTTCCTCTCCGCGACCACCGTGGCGGCCCGGTTCGGGGTGGCCGCCGTCGGCGCGCACCAGATCGCCCTGCAACTCTGGTTCTTCACCGCGCTGCTGCTCGACGCGCTCGCCATCGCGGCACAGGCGCTGGTCGGGGCGGCGCTCGGGGCCGGCGACGCGGCCAGCGCCCGGCTGCTGGGCCGGCGGATCGCGATCTACGGCGGCATCTGCGGCGTCGCCTTCGCGATCATCATCGGCGCCGGCGCCCAGGTGGTGCCGAGCTGGTTCAGCGACGATCCCCAGGTACGCGAGCAGGCCATGGTCGCCTGGCCGTGGTTCGTCGGGATGCAGCCGCTGGCCGGGGTGGTCTTCGCCCTAGACGGAGTGCTGATCGGCGCCGGTGACGTCCGTTTCCTGCGGAACCTGACCGTGGTCAGCGGCTTCGGCGTCTTCCTGCCGGCGATCTGGCTCACCTTCGCCCTCGACCTCGGCCTCGGCGGCATCTGGGCCGGACTCACCCTCTTCATCGTGGCCCGGCTGGTCGGACTGCTGCTCCGGATGCGCTCCGGCCGCTGGGCCGTGCTCGGCGCCACCCGCTGACGCCCGGCCCGGCCGTGGTTGATCACGCCGGGCGCGCCGAGCCGGCTACCGACACACCTCGACGGCCGATCCGGTCGCCGGTGAAATGCGCCCGTCCCGGAACGGCTCGCAGGCGACGTTCTCGGCCGCCGCCGTACCGTCGTGCAGGTGCAGGCCCCGGGACCCGACGTCGGCGGCCGTCTCCGGTACGACGTGCCAGACCAGTTCGTCGGTCACCGTCACCAGGCTCCGGCCGGCGGTCACGGTCGACACGTCGAACGGGTAGACCCAGGTGTAGGCGGTGGTGATCTCCAGCCGGTGCGCCCCGTCGACCCTGATCTCCCGGTACGTCATCTCCCCGTCGACGCGCGGCTCGAACTGGGCCAACGGGATCCGATCGTGCGCCTGCGTCACGTAGTACGGCGCCGACCGGGCGGTGAAGTCGGGCCGTAGCCGGGACCGGCTGGCGGGGGCGAGGAGCGTCAGGAAGGCGCTCGGGTCCCGGTCCGACACCATCGCCGGGTCCAGCCGGGCGGCGGCCAGCGCCCGGCGGACGGACTCCAGCGCCGCCCGGACCTCGTCGGCGGTGAACGTGTCGGTCGCCCGGGGCTCCGGTGGATCGATCCCGGCGATGCCCTCCCGGTACCTGGCGGCCTCGGTGCCGACGAACGCGTTCACCTCGCGCAGCTGGCCGGGCGTGCCGGGCGGGGCGGTAGCGACGTCCCAGATCATCATCCCGAAAGGTACGAAGATCGCGCCGACGATCGCCAGGGCCAGCGTCTTGAGCCCGTGCTCCTGGAGCCAGTCCCGCAACCGGCGGGGTGGTGGTGCCTCGGGACTGGCCACCCGCATCCAGTCGGGGAGCGTCACTCCCTCGTCAGCCGTTGAGGTTTGCGGGGAGGAGGAGGTCGGCTTTTGCTGTGTCGGTGCGGCTTCGGGCACGACTCCTCCGGGAGTGGTCTGGACGGTCGCGGCAGCTTCCCACACCCGCCGCCCCGGGCGGGGACCGCCGCTGGGCGCTGCGGTGTGGGCACCTGCCGGTGCGTCGCCGCCCTCTGGCACGCTGGTATCCCGTGAGCAGTGACGGTCTGATCGTGGTCGACAAGCCCGGCGGCATGACGTCGCACGACGTGGTGGCCCGGATCCGCCGGCTGGCCCGGACCCGCCGGGTCGGGCACGGCGGGACGCTGGATCCGATGGCCACCGGAGTGTTGGTGATCGGGGTGGGCAGGGCGACCCGGCTGCTGACGTACGTGATCGGGGCCGGCAAGAGCTACACCGCGACGATCCGGCTCGGCCAGTCGACGGTGACCGACGACGCCGAGGGCGAGGTGGTCGGCACCGCCGACGCCGCCGGGGTCACCGAGGAGGCGGTACGCGCCGCCGTGCTGCCGCTGACCGGCGAGATCGACCAGGTGCCGAGCGCGGTCAGCGCGATCAAGATCGACGGGCAGCGGGCCTACAAGCGGGTACGCGACGGCGAGGCGGTCGAGCTGACCGCGCGTCGGGTCACCGTCTTCCGCTTCGACGTGCTCGACTTTCGTCGCGACACCGTCGACGGGGCGGCCGTGCTGGACGTGGACGTGGCGGTGGACTGCTCGTCCGGGACGTACATCCGGGCACTGGCCCGGGACCTCGGCGCCGTGCTCGGCGTCGGCGGGCACCTGACCGCGCTGCGGCGTACCGCCGTGGGCGGCTTCACCCTGGCCGAGGCGGCGACCCTGCCGGAGCTGGAGGAACGGTCCCCGGACGTGGTGAACCTGACCGTCGAGGCGGCGGCCCGGCGGTTCTTCCCGCAGCGCCAGGCCAGCGCCGACGAGGCGAAGGTGCTCTCGCACGGCGGTCCGCTCGACCCGGCCGGCATCACCGGGCCGTACGCGGTCTTCGATCCGGCGGGCGGCCTGATCGCTATCGTCAGCGACCGGGACGGCCGGGCCCGGGCGGAGATCGTGCTCGCCCCGGCCTGAGCGCGCGACTCGGGCCCGGGAAGGCGCACGGAAGGGGAAGGGATCAGGGATGCAGCGGTGGCGGGGGTACCACGGGGCGCCGGTCGGCTGGGGCCGGTCGGTGGTCACCATCGGGGTCTTCGACGGAATTCACCAGGGACACCAGGCGATCATCGGGCACGCGGTGAAGCGCGCCCGGGACATGGGTGTGCAGTCGGTGGTGGTCACCTTCGACCCGCACCCCGCCGAGGTGGTCCGGGCCGGTTCCCATCCGGCGGTACTGACCGAGCCGGCCCGCAAGGCGGAGCTGATCGAGGCGCTCGGGGTGGACGTACTCTGCGTGGTGCCGTTCACCCCCGACTTCTCCCGGCTCTCGCCGGAGGCGTTCGTGCACGACGTACTGGTGGAGCAGTTGCACGCCGCGCTCGTGGTGGTGGGGGAGAACTTCCGGTTCGGCCACCGGGCGGCCGGTGACGTGGCGCTGCTGGAGCGGCTCGGTCGCACCTTCGGCTTCGGCGTGGAGGGGGCGCCGCTGGTCGCCGACGCCGACACGGTCTTCTCGTCCACCTACATCCGGGCCTGCGTCGCCGCCGGTGACGTGAGCGCGGCGGCGGCGGCGCTGGGCCGGCCGCACCGGCTGGAGGGTGTGGTGGTCCGGGGTGACCAGCGGGGGCGGGAGATCGGCTTCCCGACCGCCAACCTGCTCTGCCACCGCTACGCGGCGGTGCCGGCGGACGGGATCTACGCGGCCTGGCTGATCCGGCGGGGCGGCCGGGCGGGTCAGGGCGCCGAGCGGCTCCCCGCCGCCGTGTCGATCGGCACAAACCCGACGTTCTCCGGCCGGGAGCGCCGGGTCGAGGCGTACGTGCTGGATTTCTCGGGCGATCTCTACGGGGAACGGCTCGCCCTGGACTTCGTGGCGTACCTGCGGGAGATGCGCAGCTACGACGGCATCGAGCCGCTGATCGCGCAGATCGAGGCCGACGTCGAGCAGACCCGCCGGGTGCTCCGCTGACGGGCTGCGGTCAGACCCGCGCTGACCAGGTAAAACCCGCCCAACCGGAGCGATCCGGCCAGGTCGGGCGTGCCCTTGACTCGGCCGTACCGGAGCAGGCTGGTAATCTGACGGGGACGTCGGGTTACCGGCGTGGCCTCGCGTGCCTGCACGACGCCGCGGGTGCGAGGTCGCCCCGACCCGGTCCACCGACCGGCCGAGGGCGGACACGACAATCCAGGAACAGGGAGACATGGCGCTCGACCAGGAAAGCAAGGCCAAGATCCGCCAGGAGTACGCGACCGCCGAGGGTGACACCGGTTCGCCCGAGGTGCAGGTGGCGGTGCTGACCAAGCGGATCGCCGACCTCACCGAGCACCTCAAGGTGCACAAGCACGACCACCACAGCCGTCGTGGTCTGCTGCTGCTGGTGGGTCGCCGTCGACGGCTGCTCAACTACATGCAGAAGAAGGACATCAGCCGCTACCGGTCGCTCATCGAGCGACTCGGTCTGCGGCGGTGAACTGAGCGGGGGAGCGGCCGCCCCGGCGGCGGCCCGGCGACACGAGGTCGCCGACGACGCCGACGGGCAGCCGCTCCACCCGCCCACCTCGCCACACCCGTAACCAGGGGCCAGCGCGACCACCCGATGGGGAGCCGGTCGACGCACCGGTCCTCGGTAGTGGCCCCCGGGCCGGCCGGCACACCCGGCGCCCCGGGCGCTTCGATCGAAGACCGGTTGTCTGGGCAGCTCCTCTGGCCACGGTCTCGTACCGGTGGATACCGGCACGGAGGGCAGCCGCGGGCCCCCGATCGAAGGAGTGCTACCGCACTATGACCGAAACGTCCAACCCCAACAGCAGCACGCTGGGCACCCAGCACCGCACCGCCGTGATCGACAACGGGTCCTTCGGCACCCGTGAGATCACCTTCTCCACCGGGCGGCTCGCCCGGCAGGCCGCCGGCTCCGTCCTCGCCCAGCTCGGCGAGACCGTGGTCCTCTCCGCGACCACCGCGAGCAAGCAGCCGAAGGAGCAGTTCGACTTCTTCCCGCTCACCGTCGACGTCGAGGAGCGGATGTACGCGGCGGGCCGGATCCCCGGCTCGTTCTTCCGGCGTGAGGGTCGGCCCAGCGAGGACGCCATCCTCACCTGCCGGCTGATCGACCGGCCGCTGCGCCCCTCCTTCGTCAAGGGCCTGCGCAACGAGGTACAGGTCGTCGAGACCGTGCTGGCGCTCGACCCGCAGCACCCGTACGACGTCGTGGCGATCAACGCCGCCTCGCTCTCCACCAAGCTCTCCGGCCTGCCGTTCTCCGGCCCGATCGGGGCGACCCGGATGGCGCACGTCGACGGCCAGTGGATCGCCTTCCCGACCATCGAGGAGCTGTCCCGGGCCACCTTCGACATGGTGGTCGCCGGCCGCACCCTGCCGGACGGCGACGTCGCGATCATGATGGTCGAGGCCGAGGCGACCGAGCACACCGTGGCGCTGGTCGCCGGTGGCGCCCCGGCGCCGACCGAGGAGGTCGTGGCGAGCGGCCTGGAGGCCGCCAAGCCGGCCATCCGGGAGCTGTGCCGGGCGCAGAGCGAGCTGGCCGAGGTCTCCGCCAAGCCGGTCGCCGACTTCCCGGTCTTCCTCGACTACTCCGACGACGTCTACGAGGCGGTCGCCGGTGCGGCGCGCGGCGAGGTCGCCGAGGCGCTGAAGATCGCCGGCAAGGCGGACCGCGAAGAGGCCCTGGACCGGATCAAGGAGCGGGTCGTCGAGCAACTCGCCGGCAGCTTCGAGGGCCGGGAGAAGGAGCTCGGCGCGGCCTTCCGCTCGCTGAACAAGTCCGAGGTACGCGCCCGGGTGCTGCGCGAGCAGGTCCGGATGGACGGTCGTGGGCCGCGCGACATCCGGCCGCTGACCGCCGAGATCGCGGTGCTGCCCCGGGTGCACGGCTCGGCGCTCTTCGAGCGCGGCGAGACGCAGATCCTCGGCGTCACCACGCTGAACATGCTCCGGATGGAGCAGGCGCTGGACACCCTCTCCCCGGAGAAGACCAAGCGCTACATGCACAACTACAACTTCCCGCCGTACTCGACCGGTGAGACCGGCCGGGTCGGTGCGCCGAAGCGGCGCGAGATCGGACACGGCGCGCTGGCCGAGCGGGCACTGATCCCGGTGCTGCCCAGCCGCGAGGAGTTCCCGTACGCGATCCGCCAGGTTTCCGAGGCGCTCGGCTCGAACGGCTCCACCTCGATGGGTTCGGTCTGCGCCTCCACGCTGGCCCTGCTCAGCGCCGGTGTGCCGCTGAAGGCGCCGGTCGCCGGAATCGCGATGGGCCTGATCTCGGACGAGGTCGACGGCAAGACGCAGTACGTGACGCTGACCGACATCCTCGGCGCCGAGGACGCCTTCGGCGACATGGACTTCAAGGTCGCCGGCACCAGGGAGTTCGTCACCGCGCTCCAGCTCGACACCAAGCTCGACGGCATCCCGTCCGACGTGCTGGCGGCGGCGCTCGCGCAGGCGTACGAGGCGCGGCAGGTCATCCTGGGCGTGATGCAGGAGGCGATCGAGGGTCCGGCCACGATGTCGGACTACGCGCCGCGGGTGACCACGGTGAAGATCCCGGTCGACAAGATCGGCATGGTGATCGGGCCGAAGGGCCAGACCATCAACGCGATCCAGGACGAGACCGGCGCCGAGATCTCGATCGAGGACGACGGCACCATCTACGTCGGCGCGACCAACGGCCCGTCGGCCGAGGCCGCGGTCGAGCGGATCAACGCGATCGCGAACCCGACGCTGCCGAAGATCGGCGACAAGTTCCTCGGCACGGTGGTGAAGACCGCCGCCTTCGGGGCGTTCATCTCGCTGCTGCCCGGCCGGGACGGCCTGCTGCACATCTCCAAGGTGGGCGACGGCAAGCGGGTCGAGCGGGTCGAGGACTTCCTCAACGTCGGTGACAAGGTCGAGGTGTCGATCGCCGACATCGACGCCCGGGGCAAGATCTACCTGGACAAGGTGCGGCCCGAGGGCGAGGAGGCACCGGCCCAACCGGCCGGTGGCGAGCGTCCGGCCGGCCGGGACCGCGGCGACCGTGGCCCGCGCGACCGCAGTGACCGGGACCGGGCCGACCGTGGCCCGAGCCGGGGCGACCGCGAGGGTGGCGAAGGCGGCGGCGAGGGCGGCGGCGGAGAGCCGCGTCGCCGGCGCAACCGGCACAGCTGATCGACCAGGCCGCGCTGGCCCGGGGCCACACCTGACGGGTGGCCCCGGCCGGCGCGGCGCGTGCGGCACGCCGTACCCGACGAGGTGCGGGTGCCGCACTGTTCAAGGGGCGGCGTCCGCTGTCGGGGGTTTCCACCGGCGGTGTCCGCCGCGCCGTCGGCGTACAGGCAGGAGCCAGGTTCCTTGAGTCGGGCGAAACGAGTGTCGGGCGCCGGTGGCGTTCGCGGTACGGCCGGTCCGGCCCGGGCGGTGACCCGGGTGGTGGACAGCGACCCGCTCGGCGGCACCGTACGCCGTACCGTGCTGCCCAGCGGGCTGCGGGTGCTGACCGAGGCGATACCGACGATGCGCAGCGTCTCGTTCGGCATCTGGGTGGCGGTCGGCTCCCGGGACGAGACCGGTCCGCAGTCCGGGGTCTCGCACTTCCTGGAGCACCTGCTCTTCAAGGGCACCCGCAAGCGCAGCGCGCTGGACATCTCGGCGGCGATCGAGGCGGTGGGCGGCGAGACGAACGCCTTCACCACCAAGGAATACACCTGCTACTACGCGCGGGTGCTCGACCAGGACCTGCCGCTGGCGATCGACGTGATGTGCGACCTGGTCGCCGACTCGGTGCTGGCCGCCGCCGACGTGGAGACCGAGCGCGGGGTGATCCTCGAAGAGATCGCCATGCACGACGACGAGCCCGGCGACGAGGTGCACGACCTGCTGGCCAGGGCGATCTACGGCGACCATCCGCTGGGCCGGCTGATCTCCGGCACCGAGGAGACCGTCTCCGCGATGTCCCGGCGGCAGATCCAGAGCTTCTACCGGCGTCGCTACACGGCGCCGTCGATCGTGATCGCCGCCGCCGGCAACCTGGAACACGCCGAGGTGGTCAAGCTGGTCCGGCAGGCGCTGGACGGCACCGTACTCGACGGCGAGCCGGCCCCGCCGGCTCCGCTGCGTCCGGCCGAGACCCGGGTACGCACCAGCCGGCCCGGCAGCGTGGTCGAGCACAAGGAGACCGAGCAGGCGCACGTGGTGATCGGCTGTCCCGGCATCGGCCGGCTCGACGACCGGCGGTTCGCGCTCGGGGTGCTCAACAACGTGCTGGGCGGCGGCATGTCCAGCCGGCTCTTCCAGGAGATCCGCGAACGGCGCGGCCTGGCCTACTCGGTCTACTCCTACTCCAGCCAGTACGCCGACACCGGCCTCTTCGCCGTCTACGCCGGCTGCGCGCCGGGCAAGGTCGACGAGGTGCTGGAGCTGGTCCGGGCCGAGCTGGCCGAGGTCGCCGCGCACGGCGTCACCGAGGCCGAGCTGGCCCGGGGCAAGGGCATGGCGAAGGGCTCCTACGTGCTCAACCTGGAGGACACCGGGTCCCGGATGAGCCGGCTGGCAAAGGGCGAGCTGCTCTTCGGTGACCTGCTGCCGGTCGACGAGCTGCTGGCCCGGGTCGACGCGGTCAGCGCGGACGAGGTGAACGTGCTCGCCGCCGACCTGCTGGCCCGGCCGATGTCGCTGGCCGTGGTGGGCCCGTTCAACGCCGACGACTTCTCCATCGATCTGCGGTAGGACCTCGTCCGGTTAGGGTCTGGTGACCGTAGGCGGGCCGCGGCGAGGGGAGAGAGATCGGTATGAGCATGCCGCTGCGGCCGGGGGAACGGACCCGGCTCGGCAGGTACGAGCTGCTGGGGCGACTGGGCGAGGGCGGCATGGGCACCGTCTACCTCGGACGGGACCGGGACGGGCGCAGGGTGGCCATCAAGCTGGTCCGGCCCGAGTTCTCGTACGACGCCGAGTTCCGTGGCCGGTTCCGCAGCGAGGTCAACCGGGCGCGCCAGGTGCCGCCGTTCTCCACCGCCGAGGTCCTCGACGCCGATCCGGACCACGACCCGCCCTACCTCGTCGTCGAGTACGTCGACGGCCCCAACCTCGCCGCCGTCGTCAAGGAGCAGGGGCCGCTGTCCCCGTCCGCGCTGCACGGCGTGGCCGTCGGCATCGCCACCGCGCTCTCCGCCATCCACGGAGCCGGGGTGATCCACCGCGATCTCAAGCCGGCCAACGTGCTGTTCGCCATGGGCGGCATCAAAGTGATCGACTTCGGCATCGCCCGCGCCTTCGAGGCGACCAGCCAGCACACCCGTACCGACCAGATAGTCGGCACGGTCGGCTACATGGCACCGGAACGCTTCGAGCCGGGCAACGGTCGGCAGGTGACCTCCGCCGCGGACATCTTCGCCTGGGGCGTGGTCGTGGCGTATGCGGCGACCGGGCGTACCCCGTTCGCCGCCGACTCCGCACCGGGCACCGCCATGCGCATCATGACGCAGCCGCCCGACCTCTCCGGGCTGACCGGACCCCTCCGTGAGCTTGTGGATCGGGCCCTCGTCAAGGATCCCGACGAGCGCCCCACGGCGCGCGCGCTGCTCGACGCGCTGCTCGACGGCAGGAGCTCGCCGGCAGATACCAGCACCGTGGCCACCTCGGCGGTGCTGAAGGCCCGCGACAGCATCCCGGTGGCGGGCGGCGGTCCCGGTCAGGCGCAGGGCGCGGCCGGACCCGCGAAGAGGCGCCGTAGCCGGCTGCTGGGTGTCGGGGCGGCCGCCGCAACCCTCGTCGTGCTACTCGGCGCGGGTGTCGCCATTCTCCACACTCCCGAATTCGGCGGCGGTGACACCGACGGCTCTCCGGTGACGCCCGCGCCGACCGGTCCGAGCCCGACGAGTGCCCCGCCTACGCCGGTGGCCTCGGACCCGGACACCCCGATCCTCCAGGGGACCCGGCGCACGCTGATCCATATCGCGGAGATCGACCGCGATCTGGCGCTGGACCTGCACTATTCCGAGGTCGAGGCGTCCGACGGTACCGGGACGAAGTCGCAGTTCGTCCTGGTGCCGATGGGGGTGGACTATCTGATCAAGTCGCTGCGCGGCGAAGGGCGGGCAGACGACTCGGAGACCTGCCTCGGCGTCAAGATCACGTTGGATGGGCCGTCGTCACTGGTCGCCGCCGCATGCCACCCGACGCAGGCGACGCTCTTCTCCCTCGACCGCACCGGCGCCAGGGACGACAAGAACAGGCCGACCTACCACATCTACAACGAGACGCACGGCTTCGTGCAGTGGAGCACCGAACGCAAGGCGGTGATCGTCGAGATGGTCGGCGACGCCACCCCCAGCTCGACCTTCAGCCTGGTCGACCGCGGCGCACTCTGACCCGGAGATCCGCAGGACGTCCATGGGATAGGTTGTGGCCCGTGAGCGACGAGCGTGAACCCGGGAAGAACGCGTCGACCGAGCCGCTGCGGGTCGGCGTACTGGGCGGCCGGGGCCGGATGGGAGTCGAGGTGTGCCGGGCGGTGGACGCCGCTGAGGACCTCGAGTTGGTGGCGACGGTCGACGAGGACGACAGCCTCGCCACGGCCTCCGACGCCGGTGCCGAGGTGGTGGTCGACTTCACCAACCCCGACGTCGTGATGGACAACCTGCGGTGGTGCGTCGAGCAGGGCATCCACGTGGTCGTCGGCACCAGCGGCTTCACGGAGCAGCGCCTCGACCAGGTGCGTGGCTGGTTGTCCGACAAGCCCGGGGTGGGCGTGGTGATCGCGCCGAACTTCGGCATCGGGGCGGTGCTGATGATGCAGTTCGCGGCCCGGGCGGCCCGCTACTTCGAGTCGGTGGAGATCATCGAGCAGCACCATCCGAAGAAGCTCGACGCGCCCAGCGGCACCGCCACGCACACCGCGCGGCTGGTCGCGCAGGCCCGGGCCGAGGCCGGTCTCGGCGCCGTGCCGGACGCCACCAAGGACGAGGTGCCGGGTGCGCGCGGTGCCGACGTCGACGGGGTACGCGTGCACGCGGTCCGGGCCACCGGCCTGGTAGCGCACCAGGAGGTGCTGTTCGGTACGGCCGGTGAGACGCTGACGATCCGGCACGACTCGTACGACCGGGCCTCCTTCATGCCCGGCGTGTTGCTGGCCGTGCGGGCGGTGCCGCACCGCCCCGGGCTGACCGTGGGCATCGACGCGCTGCTGGACTGAGGTCGGCCCGGGGGCGGGTGGGCGTGGCGGCAGTGTCCTGCCGCCGGGGCGGCGACGCGGGACGCAGCGGGGCAGGTCAGCCCTGCTCCGGCTCGGCGGCGAGCGAGACGTGCAGCCGGAGCTGCGGGACGAGCAGGTCGTCGACGTCCAGCGCCCGGGCCGCCCCGTCCGGCTCCCAGCCGGCGGCGCCGAGGAACTTCCGGGTCGCGGCGTCGCCGTCGAAGGCCCAGGCCACCGCCGTGTCGAAGCCGTCGGTACGCCACAGGTCGACGCTGGCGGCGAGCAGCCGGCTGCCGTGCCCGCGCCGGCCCCACCTCGGCTCGACCAGCAGGTCCGTCACGGCGACGACGCCGGGGCCGAGCGCCTCGGCCGGTTCCTCCGGGGCCAGCGCCTGCTCGTCGGGGGGGCCGGATGCGGCAAATCCGACCAGATACGATTGTTCGGCCTGCTCGACGGCGACCAGGACGCGGTGCCGTTCGGAGGGGGGCGCCTCGACCGCCGCACTCCACCGGCGACCGAGCCACTCCTCGTCCAGGTTGTCGAGCACGTGCTTGGGCAGCATCCTCCGGTAGGCGACCCGCCAGGTCGCGAGTTGGATGCGTGCGATCTCGCCGGCGTCTGACGGACGCGCCGGGCGGACGTACCCGAGAGCCATGAGTGGGAAGCCTACGCAGGGCAAGGGGGGCGGTAATGGCGCAGGGTGCCGGTTGGCGTACCCGGTACCAGGTGCTATTCGTGATCGCGTTGGCGGTGCTGGTCGCCGGGTTCCTCTCGGTGGCGGCGGCCCGGCACGGTTTCTTCGACCTGCGGGTCTACTACGGCGCGCTGCACCACTGGGTACGCGCCGACGGCGAGATCTACGACTGGCTCAAGCCGGACAGCAAGTACGGCTTCACCTATCCGCCCTTCGCGGCGCTGACGATGCTGCCGCTGGCGTACCTGAGCTGGCCGGCGGCGATGGTGATCAGCGTCACCCTGACCGTACTGGCCAGCGCGCTGCTGATCTGGTGGCTCGTCGACCCGATCGCCCGCCGGACGGGCTGGACCCGCTGGTTCACCCTCGCCGTGGCGCTCTGCCTGGCGGCGGCCTTCGAGCCGATGCGCGAGACGGTCAACTTCGGCCAGGTGAACATGCTGCTGCTCTTCCTGGTCGGTGCCGACCTGCTCTGGCTGGTCGCCCCGGTGACCCCGTTCGGGCGCCGGCTGCCGCAGCGCTACCGTCGCTTCGCCGGGGTGGGGGTCGGGCTGGCCACCGCGATCAAGCTGACCCCGGGCATCTTCATCGTCTATCTGCTGGTCACCGGGAGGTGGCGGGCGGCGCTGGTGGCCAGCGGCACCGCCGCCGCGGTCACCCTGCTCGCCGCCGGGGTCGCCCCGGACGCGTCCCGGGAGTTCTGGACCACGGCGCTCTGGGACACCGACCGGGTCGGGTCGCTGTCGTTCATCTCGAACCAGTCGTGGCAGGGCGTGGTGGCCCGGCTCGACCCGGACCATCCGAGCACGCTGCTCTGGCTGCTGCTGGTCGCGGCGACGGTGGGGGTGTGGATCTGGCGGGCCCGGGCGTCGGCGGCGGTCGGCGACGAGGCGACCGGGCTGGCCCTGACCGGTGTGGTGCAGAGCCTGGTCAGCCCGGTCACCTGGGTGCATCACCTGGTCTGGCTGATCCCGGCGCTGATCCTGCTGGTCGACAACGCGTACGCCGCCGCGGCCGGCAGTACGCGCCGACGCTGGCTGCTGGGGTTCGCGGTCTTCGCGTACCTGGTGCTGATCAGCCGGCTGGTCTGGATCTGGGAACGTCGATTCGACGGCCTGCTCGGCTTCCTCGGCAGCAACGTCTATGTCTGGATCAGCGTCGCGCTGCTCTTCGCGCTACCGGTCCGGGGACCGGGCCAGCTCGCCGAGTCGGGCGGCGTAGCGGAGTTCGACCAGCCCAAGCGGCGGCCGTCCCCCCGACCGTTGCAGTTCGTAGGTCGACCGCTCACCATCCGCGACTAGTCCGGCCCGTTCGTAGAACCGGCGGGCCCGCCGGTTGTCGGCGAGGACCCAGAGCCGCAGCTCGGTCCAGCCGAGCGCGGTCAGCTCGCCGACCGAGGCGGCGAGCAGTTGCCGGCCCACCCCGGTGCCCCAGTGCCCGGGCCGGACGTAGAGGCCGAGAATCTCGGCGTACCGGTGGTCGAGGCGGTCCGGGTCCTGGTCGGTGCGGTACGGCCCGACGGTGGCGAAGCCGAGCACCGTCTCGTCGTCGGCCCGGGCCACCAGGGTCCGGAACGGGTGGTCGGGTTCGGCGGTGCCGAGGTCGCGGCGGCGCTGCGCCCAGGCGGCGACGTTCAGCCGGGCCAGCACCTCGGGCGGCATGATCTCTGCGTACCCCGCCTGCCAGCTCCGGACGTGCACCTCGGCGATGGCCGGGGCGTCGTCGGGGCCCTCGGGGCTGACGGCTAGCATCAGCACTGTTTTATCCCGTTTTGCGGGCCAGGTCCAGGTCCGGCGCGTCGTGTCGGACCCGTCGGCTAGGGTCCGGGGCGATGGCCGTACCTGAATCGTTGTCGCTCTCCCAGGCCCGGCGGATCGCGCTGGCCGCCCAGGGCTTCGCCGATCCGGCGCCCGGAGCCGTGCCGACCCGTCGGCACCTGCGCCGGGTGCTCGACCGGCTCGGCCTGCTCCAGATGGACTCGGTCAACGTCCTGCAACGGGCGCACTACCTGCCGCTCTACAGCCGGCTCGGGCCCTATCCGGCCGAGCTGCTCGACCGGGCCGCCTACCGGCGTCCCCGGGACCTCTTCGAATACTGGGGGCACGAGGCCTCGCTGGTCCGGGTCGACCTGCAACCGGCGCTGCGCTGGCGGATGGCCGCCGCGCACACCGACGCCTGGGGCGGGATGCGCCGGATCGCCGTCGAGCAGCCGGCGCTGGTCGCCCGGGTCCTCGACGAGGTGCGGGCCGGCGGCCCGATGACCGCCGCCGAGATCGAGCACGACGCGCCCCGGGAGACCGGCAACTGGGGCTGGAACTGGTCGGCCGTCAAGCGGGCCTGCGAGTTCCTGTTCTGGGCCGGCGAGCTGACGGCCGCCTCCCGGAACAGCTCCTTCGCCCGGGTCTACGACGTACCCGAACGGGTGCTGCCGGCGGAGGTGCTGGCTGCGCCGACCCCGGAGCCGGCGGAGGCACACCGCAAGCTGGTCGGGATCGCCGCCCGGGCGCTCGGGGTGGCGGCCGAGCCGGAGCTGCGGGACTATTTCCGGCTGCCGGTCGCGGGCGCCCGCACCGCGCTCGCCGAGCTGGTCGAGGCGGGCGAGCTGCGGCCGGTCACGGTGCAGGGCTGGCGGCTGCCCGCCTATCTGCACCGGGAGGCCCGACTGCCCCGGTGGATCCGGGCCAGCACCCTGGTCAGCCCCTTCGACCCGCTGATCTGGGAACGGTCCCGCACCGAGCGCCTCTTCGGGTTCAGCTACCGGATCGAGATCTACGTCCCCGCGCCGCAGCGGGTGCACGGCTACTACGTGCTGCCGTTCCTGCTCGGCGACCGGTTCGTCGCCCGGGTCGACCTGAAGGCCGACCGCAAGACCGGCACGCTGCTGGTGCCGGCGGCCTGGGCCGAGCCCGGCACCGATCCCGCCGAGACCGCCGGGGCGCTCGCCGCCGAACTGCACCGGCTGGCCGGCTGGCTCGGCCTGGGCGCGGTGGCCGCCCCCGCCGGGGGAGACCTCGCCGGGCCGCTCGGCGCCGCCCTCGCCGGCATGCTCGCGGTACGGTGAGACGAGCCGGCCGGCGACCGCCGGACCGGCCGGGCGACGCGCCGTGCGTGGCGGCGAGCGACGCGACGCCCTGGCGGACGCGATTCGGCGACGGGTAGGGCGGAATGACGAGCGTTGACGAGAACCGGTCCGGCGGATCCGGCCCGAACCCGGCCGACGCCGCGACCGGCTACCCGGACTACTCGGGCTACCCGGGCTATCCGGCGCCGCCGTACCCGGCTCCCGAGCCCGACCGGCTGACCCGGTTCGTCAACCGGATCCAGGCCCGGGCACCCCGCTGGCTCGCCCCGGTGGCGGCGCTCGGCTGCCTGGCCGGCGCGGTCGGCTACACGCTCATCGCCGACCCGACCCGCAGCGCCCCCGACGCGGCACCGTCCTGCATCGCCAAGCTGCTCACCGGGCTGGACTGCCCGGGCTGCGGCGGCACCCGCGCGCTCTGGTACGTCCTGCACGGCGACCTGCCGGCGGCGGCCCGGCACCACCTGCTCTTCGTCTTCGCCCTGCCGTTCCTGCTCTACCTCTACGTCGCCTGGGCCGGTCGGCAGATCTTCGGCTGGCGACTGCCGCGTTTGGAGATCACCCCGAAGACGATCGGCATCTTCCTCGCCGCCTGGGGAGTCTTCTCGGTGCTCCGCAACCTGCCCTGGGCACCGTTCGACATCTTCTACGTCTGAGGGGCCGGCCGGTTCTACGTCTGAGGGGCCGGCCGGCTACGCCTGCGGGGCACGGGCCCGGCTCGGGGAGCCGACCCGGTGCAGCGTGCCGTCCGGGTCGACGAAGGCGAACTCGCGCAGGCCGTAGGGGGTCTCCCGCACCTCGCCCAGCCGCCCCTCGACGCCCGACTCGGCCCAGCTCGCCCGCAGCGCGTCGGCGTCGGAGACGTAGAGGTAGACGGTCGACGCCGTCCGGGCCGGGTCGTGCTCGGCCCACTCCGTGAGGTGCAGGGAGACCGGACCGCGCTCGACGAAGCCGTACCGCTCACCGCCGTCGTACGCCCGCACGGCGAAGCCCAGCCGTCGGTAGCGGTCCAGCGCGGTGTCCAGGTCCCGCACGGGCAGCACCGGGGCGACCCGGTCGAAGGTGACTTCCTCGGCCATCCGATCCTCCACGTCGTCGACTCGGATCCGTGCTGCGCTGACGGGTGTGCCGACTCGGACCGTACCGCGCCGGGCTGACACCTCCCGCCAGTCGACCGGGACCGGCGACAGCGGTCGGCGGAGACCGGCGCGGCACCCGGCAGGCCGACGGGTGCGGTGACCGGTGGACTCCCGTCGGTCACCGCACCCGTATCCGGGCTAGCCGATCCGGTACGCCCGGATCACGGTCTGGGTCACCGTGTTCCCGGCGGTGTCGGTGGCGCTGGCCCGCAGCGAGACGTACCCCGGTTCGGCCGGGTGCCGCAGCACCGCCTGCCCCGCCGTCACCTCCGCCGGAGCCCAGCTGACCCCGTCGTCGTACGACACCTCCACGGTCAGGCTCTCGTTGGCGCCGGCTCCCGACTCGGGCTGCGCCGTCACGGTCACCGGGATGGTGCCGGTCTGCCCGGCCGGCGTGCTGTTGTCGTTGTCGACCCGGGGGGAGAAGCGCACCGTGGAGATCGGCAGCCGGGCCGGCGTCTCCCCGTCGACGTGTCCGGAGCGGAACGTCCAGGTGACGCTGACCCGGGTGGAGAGCGTCGCCGGTCCGCCCCGTTCCGCCGTCATCGTCAGCCGGTAGTCGCCGGTCTCGGGCGGCAGCTCGATCGTCCCGTTCAGACCGTCGAACCCGGCCAGTTCCTTGCCGTCGCGTTCCAGGGTGATCCGGCCGGTGGCGATCGACGAGAAGCCGGCCCGGCCGACGCCGTCGCCGTAGAGCGGGGCCTGCACGGTGAGGGTGTCGCCGAGCCGGGTCACCCACTGGTGCTCGTACGGCGGTGCCGCCACCGTCGGCCCGAAGACACCGCGACTCCACTGCTCCTGGTACGACTGCCCGGCCCGGTACGTCATCGGTGGCGCCACCAGGCTGGTCAGGTACGCCTGCTCCGTCCCGGAGCCGGTCGTCTCGTCGACCGACCGGAACCACTGGGTCCGCCCGTCGGTGTTGTAGTACTCGATCCGGGTCGAGGGCAGCGGGAACGTCATCGCGTGCGCGAACCCGCCCATCACCGACTCCGGCAGCACCGCCCAGGCCAGTTTCCGGCCACTGCTGTTCGAGGACTCGTGACCGTGGTCGGCCCGGACGGTGGCCAGGTCGGCGGCGGTCACCTGTCGGCTGAAGCCGCTGCCCATCCGCCCCTCGTCGAGCCAGCAGAGCAGGTACGCGTACGAGTGGTCCGCCGCGTCCGCCGGGGCGAAGGTGGCGGTGGTCCGGGAGACGAAGCCGGCGACCGCCTGGTCCGGCCCGACCCGGCCGCTGCGCAGCCGCTCGAAGGTGGCGCCGAGGGTGCCGACCTCGACGGTGCGTCCGGCGGCCAGCACGCTGGTGGCGAGTTCGGAGAAGACCTGCCGGGCGCCGGTGTTCGGCACGGTGACCGAGAGCGGTCGACCGAGCCGGGCGTCCAGCACGATGCTCCGGTCGCCGCTGACGTCCAGCTCGGGCTGGGCGAGGACGCTGGTCAGATAGACGCCGTCGAGCGGGCTGGTGATCGCGGTGAGCGCCGAGTAGCGCCCCTTCGGCACCCGGAGGGTGGCGGTGCCGTCGCCGGTGACCGGCATCGAGATCGCGTGGGCGTTGTCCAGCCCGGCCAGCATGGTCAGGTAGCCGGTGGTCGGTTCGCCGGCCTGACCGAGGTGCGAGACCTTGACCTCGTAGCTCTCCACCTCGCGGTCGACCGCCAGCGGGGTGGGGACGCTCCCGCCACCGCTCACGGTCGCGGTGAGGTGGCCGGTGAGCTGCCCGAGCGGGCCGCCGCTGCCGGCCGTGTCGGCGGTGACGGTCGCCTCGGCGGTGCCGCCGGCCGGCACGGTGACGCTGGTCGGGGTCACCGCGAACATTCCGGTCGGCACGGCGGTGCCGTCCGGCGCGACCGCCCGTACCCCGAGTTGCAGGGTCACCGGCGCGGTGCCCGCGTTGTGGTAGCTGACCGTACGCCGGACCGGGGTGTCGTCGTCGTGCGGCCAGGCCTGCCGGCCGAAGCTCAGGCTCGGCGGGTCGGCGGTGACCCGCTGGTCGAGCGCCCGGGCGACGTCCAGCCGGCCGGCGCCCTGGGCGAAGACGCTGAGTTCGGGGTTGGGGCGGGCGGCGGCCATCAGCGCGGCCTTCACGTTGCCCGCCGGCAGGGTCGGCTGGCGCTGCACCAGGATCGCGGCGGCGCCGGCGACGTGCGGGGCGGCCATCGAGGTGCCGGACATGCTGATCCCGCTTCCCTCGGGCACGTCCGGTCCCGAGTCGCGGCTGCGGGCGGCGACGATGTCGAGGCCGGGCGCGGTCAGGTCGGGCTTGATGGCGCCGTCGCCGAGCCGGGGGCCCTGACTGGAGAAGCCGGCCAGGTCGTCGGACTTGCTGACCGCGCCGACCGCCAGCGCCGCGTCGGCGGTGGCCGGCGAGCCGATCGTACTGGTGCCCGGGATGTTGCCGGCCGCGACCACGAAGAGGGTGTCGTGCGCCTCGGTCAACTCCCCGAGGGCCTGCTCGATCGGGTCCACCACCGGGCTGTCCATGCCGGTCAGGCTCATGTTGACCACTCGGGCGCCCGACTCGGCCGCCCATTCCATCCCGGCGATGATCGCCGACTCGGGGCAGCCGCCGAGCGCGCAGACCTTGCCGTCCAGCAACCGGGCGCCGGGGGCGACACCCTTGAACCGGGCCGCACCGGTACCGGCCACCGTGGAGGCGACGTGCGTGCCGTGTCCGGCGACGTCCCGGTCGTCCTCGGCGCCGTCGGTGAAGTTGCGCTGCCCGGTCACCTGTCCGGCGAGGTCCGGGTGGGTTTCGTCGATCCCGGTGTCCAGCACCGCGACGGTCACCCCGCTGCCGTCGAAGCCGGCGGCCCAGGCGGCCGGCGCGCCGACCTGCGGGACGCTCTCGGCGAGGGCGGGCCGGCGCAGACCGTCGAGCCAGACGGTACGCACGGTCGCGGCGATGCCGCGCCGGGTCGGGTCCGTCCCGGTCAGGTCGGTCCAGAAGCGGGCCAGTTCGGCCCGGTCCACCGCGACGGCCTGCCCGGCGACGGGTGGCAGGTCGCGGACCAGTCGCGCGCCGGCCCCGATCAGCGCGCGCTGTCCCTGCACCCGGGCGTCGGCACCGGCGTACGTCACCAGCAGCGGGAGGTCTCCGCGACGGTCGTAGCCGAACTCCAGCAGGGCGGTGACGTCGAAGAGCCGTTCGTCCAGCCGGCCGCTGCGGACCAGGGCGAGGGCGTCGGTCGGAATCACGTGCAGCCGGTCGGCGACCCTGCGGGTCAGGAACTCGATGCCGACCCGGCCGGGTCCCGGCTCGACGCTCGCCTTGAAGTCGGTGGTGACGGTGACCCGGTCACCGGTGACCAGGCTCACCGTCCGGGCACCGGTACCCGCCGCAGGGTCGGATCCGGGCGCGTCCGGCGGGGCCGGTACGGCATATCCGGCGAGGCCCGGCGGTCCCGCCATCGCGGCCGTTCCCGACGGCGGTCCCGGTACGGCGAACGTGAGCAGCAGGGCGAGACCCGTTACTCCCCACGTAAGCCTTTTAACTGGATTCATGGTGTGCCTCCCCTGGATACCGGTCATACCGGCACTCCTGTGCACCGACCGAATCACATCGCCGGAGAGGCGGCAACATAGACGTCCATAGATTGAGATGGTCGTCGGGCGACTGGGACCGTCCAGAGTGGATTCCCCGGCCGTCGCCGCCCGGACCCACCCGGACCACAGGGCGGGCGGGTCCGGGCCGCCGGACCGGGCGGTCAGTCGGCGGCGAGCGCCGTGCGGAACCGGTGCAGCACCGGAGACGGGTCGTCGGCCCGCCAGGCGACTCCGGAGCTGACCTGCGGCACCGACTGGCGGATCGGCAGGTAGGCGATCCCGTCGTCACGCAGGAGCCGGGCCGACTCCTGCACCAGGGCGACGCCGACCCCGGCGGCCACCAGGGTCAACTGGGTGCCGACGCCGCCGGCCTCGTGCACCGGCCGGGGAGTGAAGCCGCCCTGCCGGCAGACCTCCAGCACCATGTCGTACCAGTGCGGGCAGAGGTCGCGGGCCAGGAAGGCGAAGGACTCCGCCGCCAGGTCGGTGAGGTCGATCTCCGGCTTGCCGGCCAGCCGGTGATCGGCCGGAACCGCCGCCAGGAACTCCTCCCGGGAGAGTTGCCGCAGCGTGATGTCCTGGCCCAGCCAGGCGCAGTCGAACGCGCCGAGGGTCACCACGAAGGCGACGTCGACGACGTCCTCGCGCAGCGGCTCGGCGATCGAGCCGATCGGCAGTTCCGTGAGGCTCAGGTCGACCTCGGGGGCTTCCCGCTGGAACCCGCCGAGGATCCGTAGGAACTGCTGGGACGAGGCGGTGGGGGTGTAGCCGATCCGCAGCCGGCCCAACTCGCCGCGCTGGGCCCGCTCGGCCACCGTCTGCGCCACCCGGGCCTGGTGCAGGGTCCGGCGGGCCTCGACCAGGAAGAGCCGGCCTGCCTCGCTGAGCGTCGTCCGGCGGCGCTGCCGGACCAGCAGGTCCGCCCCGAGGGCGGCCTCCAGCCGGAGGATCTGCTGGGAGAGCGCGGGCTGCGCGATGTGCAGTCGGGCGGCGGCCCGGCCGAAGTGCAGCTCCTCGGCGACCGCGACGAACGCCGCCAGCTGGCGCAGCTCGAAGTTCATGCACTGACGTTATCAACTCATGCCAACTGAGTCTTTGACCGTGATGAAGGTGGCTCCTAGCGTCGAGGCATGAGTGATCGCGAACTGAGCGGCAGGGTGGCGCTGGTGACCGGGGGCACCGGTGGGATCGGCGCGGCCATCGCGCGGGTACTCGCCGCGGCGGGTGCCGCCGTGACGGTGGTCGGCCGCCGCACCGACCTGGGTACGGCGGTGGCGGCGGAACTGGACGACGGGCTCTTCGTACCGGCCGACCTGAGCCGACGGCGCAGCCACGACGAGGTGCTCCGGGCCACGGTCGGGCGGTTCGGCGGGTTGGACATCCTGGTGAACAACGCCGCCGCGTACACGGCCGGCCCGACCCACGAGAGCACCGAGGAGGAGTTCGACCGGGTGGTCGGGCTCAACTACAAGTCGACGTACTTCCTGACCCAGGCCGCGCTGCCGCACCTGCTGCGCGGAGGCGCCGGCCGGATCGTCAACATCAGTTCCATCGGTACGACGAGGAGCTGGGCCGGTTCCTCGATCTACAACTCCTCGAAGGCGGCCCTGGACAACCTCACCCGCACCTGGGCGATCGAGTACGGCCCGCAGGGGCTCCGGGTCAACGGCGTCAACCCGGGCATCGTGCGGGACGGGCCGATGTCGTTCCCGGTGCAGGCGGCGGTGGACGTCGAGGCACACATCCTGCCGACGATCCCGGCCCGGCGGCTCGGCACCGCGGCCGACGTGGCGGCGGCGACGCTCTTCCTGGCCGGTCCCGGCGCCGACTACCTCAACGGGGTGACCATCGCGCTGGACGGCGGACTCACGGCGTGACGACCGGCAGCGGTGCGCCGACCGGCGGTGGCGGCGTGTCGACGGGCGGCGGTGGGATCCCGACGGTCAGCGGCGGCGCGCCGGGCGCTCGGGCGCGGCACGGGGGCGCGCTCGCGCTGCTCTGCTCGGTGCAGTTCATGGTCGTCCTGGACAGCACCGTCACCACCGTCGCACTCGACTCGATCCGGCGGGACCTGGCGCTCTCCGAGAGCACCCTCCAGTACGTCCTCTCGCTCTACGCGGTCACCTTCGGCGGGCTGCTCGTGCTCGGCGGCCGTACCGGTGACCAGCTCGGCCGCCGACGGGTCTTCGTCGCCGGCACCGGCCTGTTCGGACTGGCCTCGCTGGGCTGCGGCCTGGCCGGGTCCGCGGCGGTGCTGCTCGGCGCGCGGGCGGTGCAGGGGGTCGGGGCGGCACTGGTTTCCGCGACCGGCTTCGCGCTGCTGCTGGGACTGTTTCCGAACGGCCCCACCCGGAACCGGGCGCTCGGGGTCTGGAGCGCGCTCGGCGCGTCCGGCGCCGCCGTCGGGCTCGTCCTCGGCGGCGTGCTGACCGAGCTGGCCGGTTGGGAACTGGTCTTCCTGGTCAACGTGCCGGTCTGCGCCCTGGCGCTGCCGCTGGCCGGCCGGCTGCTGCCGGACGACCGCCCGGCTACGGGCCGGCACCGGGATCCGGGAAGCGCTGGTTCGTCGTACGGGCCGGCGGCGATTCGCCCGGGCCGGTCGGCCGGGCTCGACCTGCCGGGGGCGGTCGCGGTGACCGTCGGCCTGGGACTGCTGATCCACGGCGTGACGCTCGGCCAACGCACCGGCTTCGACACACCGGGCACGCTCGGCACCCTGGCCGGCGCGGTGGCGCTGCTCGGCGCCTTCCTGCTGGTCGAGCGCCGCGCCGCCGCCCCGCTGGTGCCCCTGCGGTTTCTCGGGGTCGGCCCGGTCGCTTCCGCGAACGTGGCGATCCTCTGCCTGATGGCGGTGGTCGGCAGCCAGGGGTTCTTCCTGGTGCTCTATCTGCAACGGGTACTCGGGCACGACCCGGTCCCCACCGGGCTGGCGATGGCCCCGGCCGCGCTGGCCGCGTTCGTCGGCAGCGCCCTGGCCGTCCGGCTGGCCGGAAGGTGGTCGGCCCGGGTACTGGTGGCCGCCGGGTTGGCGCTGGTGGCGGTCGGGCAGGTGGCGCTCTCCCGGATTCCGGTCGACGGTTCCTACCTGCGGGACCTGCTCGTCGGGCTGCTCCTCTTCGGACTCGGGCTGGGTAGCGCGTTCGTCGCGGCGACGGTGCTGGCCACCAGCGGTGTGCCGGCGGCGGATCGGGGGATCGTCGCCGGGTTGGTCAACACCGCGCAGCAGGTCGGGCTGGCCGTCGGGGTGGCCGTGCTGGTCGCGGTGGCCGTCGCGGTGACCACCGGTCAACCGGTACCGGCGGGCGCCCCGGCGTTGGTGGCGGGTTACCGGCGCGGTCTGTTGCTCGGCGCGTTCGTCGCGATCGCGGGTGCCGCGGCCGTGCTCGCCAGCGCCGGACAGCGGTCGACCGCCTCCGGCAGCGGACGCCGCCGCCCGGCGGTGCCGGCTGAGAACGGCAGCGGCTGAGAACGGCTGTGGTTCAGGACGGCAGCGGCTGAGAACCGCAGCGGCTGAGAACGGCTGTGGTTCAGGACGGCAGCGGCTGGGACGGCAGCGGCTGAGAACGGCTGTGGTTCCGGGCCGGGGTCGACGCGGTTGGGTTGCCAGGCGCCGCGCGGGCGGTCGGCAGGGACCGGGCAGCCGTCGGTCGCCGAGGCGCTCGCGGCTACCGACGGTTCTCCGGCGCCGCACGGTGCAGGCCCCGGGCATGCGCGGCGAGTTGCCGGAGAACCACGGTGTCCACGCCGAGCACGGCACCCAGATCGCGCAACTCGGCCTCGGTGGGCATCCGCCGGGCGGCGAGGGTCTCGGCGACGACGGCGGCGGTCAGCCCGGTCCGGATGGCCAGCTCGGTGACGCTGCTGCGACCGAGTTCGGCGTACGCGCAGAGATAGCCGGCCAGCGCGCGGTGCGCCAGTGCCGCGCTCGGGTCGATGTGCCGGGAGAGCTGCCCCAGCGGACTGCGTTGCCGCCGCTCCAGGGCCGCCGAGAGTTCGGCGGTCCACTCCGGATGGCTGCCGTGCTCCCGGATCAGCAGCACCTGCACCGTCAGCCGGGCGCAGTCGGCCCGCAGGTCCGCGATGTCGACCGCGATGTCCTGCCCGGGCCAGCCCCGGCCGGCACCGCGCCCGTACTGCCCCCGGGGCTGGTTGCCGTCCGGCCGGGACTCGGCGACCGGTGCGCTGTTCGGGCTGCGCCCGTGCTGGGGCGTGTTGCGTCGGACGGGCCCCGGGGCGTTCGGTCGGCGTACCGGCCGAGGGCCTGCCGGATCCCGGCGCGGGCGACGGTCGACGGAGTTGTCCGGACCGGTGCGGCTGTCCGGACTCGGGATGTCGGAATGGCTGCGATCCGGAGCCGCCCCTTGGACAGCCTGTCGGACGCTCGTTTGTCGGACAGCGGCCTGTCCGGTGGTGACCCGCCCGGCGGTGGCCTGTCCGGCGGCGGCCGCTCTGGCGGCGGCCCGGTGCAGGGCGGCGGCCTCGGCCCGGATGCGGTCCCGGGGCGTGTGCTCCGGCAGGCATCGAATGATCATTTCGGTGGTGCTCCACGGTGGCCCGTGCCGGTACCGCCCGGAGAGGTGCTCGGAGAGCGTCTGCCGGCTGAAACGGACCGGCAGGAGGCCACGGGCGGCGGCGGTACGCAGGACTTCCGCCTGCCCACCGGCCAGCACCGCCCCGCCGACCAGTCGCCGGACGTAGAGCGTGTACGCCGCCGCCTCGGGACTGGCGCAGCGGGCGCGGATCGTGTCGTCGTCGATGCCGGGAGGTCCGGGGGGCATGTCGGTCGTCCTTGCCGGATGGGCGTTACCCGACAGCCGCGGTGCCTGTCGGAAACACGGGGGTAGGGCGGCGGTGCTCTTTTCCGACAGTCGACGGTCCGGCGAGAGTACCTGCGGTTCCTCGCCGGCCCGCCCGGCTGGCGGGTGGACCGCGGTCCTCCGTACCGGCCGGTCGGCAAGCCCGGATCGGTGCGGGGGACCACCAGTCAGGAAGATCACTGATCGTGGAAGGTCGATGACAGAATGCCTCATCGAGCCCGACTGTGGGGGACCGGGTTGCTGGTCCTCGGTACCGCCCTGCTGACCGCGACCGCCCGGGCCTGGCTCCGCCGACGGCATCCGCGAGCCGGCCAACCATCCTGGCCGAGCCCTCCGACCCGGGGCGGACGGTCCGGCCGGCCATCGCCGCGGCACCGCCGTCGACCCGGCGTACCCCGGCCAGGCGTGCCCCGGCCCGGTGACCGGTGATCCGGTCGCCGGGCCGGCGGTGGTGCGGCTGGCCCCTCAGGCCGCCCGGCGTACCTCGATGTCGCCGCTCACCGTGCGTACCTCCAGGCTCAGCCCGGGGTCGCCCGCCGAGCTGGGCGCGGTCCCCGGGTCGAGGCGGTTGCGGGTGGTGCCGGAGACGGTGCTGAGGTCGAGCCAGACCCCGGTGCCGGGACGTACCCCGACACCCACGTCACCGGAGGCGGTCCCGATCCGGATCCGGCCCCGCCGGGTCGCTCCGACGCGTACGGCACCGGAGGCGGTCTTGATCTCGACGGCGTCGCCGGCCTCGGCGACGTCGACGTCCCCGGAGGCGAGCCGGGCCCGCAGCGCTCCGCCGACCTGTCGGGCGACGAGCGCGCCGGAGGCTCCCTTGACCTCCAGCCGGCCGTCCACCCGGGACACCTCGATGTCGCCGCTTGCCGTGTCGACGTCGGCGTCACCGGTGACGTGCTCGATCTCGACGTCACCGGAGGCCGAGCCGACGGTCAGTTCGGCGTAGCGGCCCCGGCAGCGGACGTCGGCCGAGGCGACCTTGATCCGGCCGGAGCTGTCGATTGGTACCCGGACCAGCACGCGTACGCTGCCGGCGCGGAGCCGGAACAGCCCGCCGGCCCGGTCGGGTACCACCACCGACAGCACGTCGCCGTCCAGCCCGACCTGGGTGCGTTCGGCCTGCTCGCGGGATTCGGCGCTGCCGTCGTACGGGTGTACCTCGACGACGGCCGACTCGCGCTCCTCGGCGAGCATCTCGAACGCGCCGGACGGCACATCGGCGACGACGGTTACCGGTGCGGTTCGGGGAAATTCGGGCATGACTCCTCCACGGTGGGTCCTGGGTGGGTGGCTGATCCGGGCCGGGGTGCCGTGGGCACCGCCCGGAGTGGTCGGGGGTGGTCAGGCCTGTGCCCAGCCGGTGATCCGGCGGCTGGACCCCCGACCGGTCCGGCCGGTCGGCGGCGGTGCGGCTCCCGGTACGGCGGCGGTGACCGCCCGCACCAGCCAGGCGTTCACCGAGATGCCCTCGGCGGTGGCCGCCCGCTCCACGGCGTCCTTCAGGGGCTCCGGCAGCCGGAGCGTGATCCGGGTGACGTCACCGGGTGGTTCGGTCGGCGGGGGCGGCGGGCCGGGCGGGGCGGCCGCCGGCTGCTGCTCCGGCGCCTCCCGGTGCACCACCAGATCCGCCTCCCGGGCGCGCAGCCGCACCTCGACCGTCGGTCCGTCGAGCTTGGCGGTGATCTCGGCGGTCGCGTCGGCGAGCACCTCCAGCAGGCAGAGCCGGGCCGAGATGTCGAGCGAGCCGGCGAGCAGTTCGGCCGCCCGGCTGATCTCCGGGCCGCCGGGTGCGGCGGCGGCGGTGAGATCGCGGCGCAGCGCGGCCAGATAGGGAGCCAGATCCATGACGTCACTATGACACCACCTGACGTCACAAACAAGTGGCACTATGACGTCACCTTGACGACGGATGCCGTCAGCGATGCACCCGACCGGGATCCGCCGGGCTTCCACGACCGCGATCCGCCGGGTTTCCGAGCCGAGGTTCCGGAGCTGCCGGACCGGCATCCGGGCTCGGGCATCGACCCGGGCGGGGGGTCGTCGGGACCACGCCGGAGGCGACTAGAGTCCGAGGAATGCCGGAGATGGTGGTCCCCCAGGTCAAGGTCATCGCGTGGACGCACTTCGAGCCACCGGAGGACGTACCGTGGTCGACCGACGCCGACGGCGGCCAGGCGCTGGCCGAGTTCGCCGGCCGGGCCTGCTACCAGTCGTGGCGCAAGCCCAACCCGGCCACCGCGACCAACGCGGGCTACCTCGCGCACATCCTGGAGAGCCAGCACCTCTCGGTGCTCGAGCACGGCACCGTGACCTTCTACTTCACCGGCGTCTCCCGCTCGTTCACCCACGAGCTGGTGCGGCACCGGCACTTCTCCTACTCCCAGCTCTCCCAGCGGTACGTGCCCGAGCGCGAGGCCGCGATGGTGGAACCCTCGGTGATCGCCGAGGACGCGGAGCTGCACAAGCGGTTCGTGGAGGCGAGCGAGGCGAGCCTGCGGGCCTACAACGACCTGCTGGAGGGGCTGGAGCGGCGCTTCGCCGACGTCGAGAACCCCACCCTGCGCCGCAAGCAGGCCCGACAGGCCGCCCGGGCGATCCTGCCGAACGCCACCGAGACCCGGATCGTGGTCACCGGCAACTACCGCGCCTGGCGGCACTTCGTGGCGATGCGGGCCACCGAGGGCGCCGACGTCGAGATCCGTGAGCTGGCGGTCGAATGCCTGCGGCAGCTCCAGCGCGTCGCACCGAACGTATTCGGCGACTTCACCATCAGCGCGCTGCCGGACGGCACCGAGATCGCCACCAGCCCGTACGCCCAGCTGTCCTGAACCCTTCCCCGCCGATCGGGCGGCGGCATTCCGATAGGTTGTTCGCATGACCCACCACCACCCTGCCAACGCCGAACGGGCGGCACCCCGCCCGTTCGGGCGCCTGCTCACCGCGATGGTGAGCCCGTTCACCGCGGACGGCTCGCTGGATCTCGACGGCGCGGCCCGGCTCGCGGCCTACCTGGTGGACGAGCAGGGCAACGACGCGCTGGTAGTGAACGGGACCACCGGCGAGTCGCCGACCACCACGGACGCGGAGAAGGAGCGGCTGGTCCGCGCGGTGGTCGAGGCGGTGGGCGACCGGGCGCAGGTCGTCGCCGGGGTCGGCACCAACGACACCCGGCACACCATCGAGCTGGCCGGTGCCGCCGAGAAGGCCGGGGCGCACGGGTTGCTGGTGGTCACCCCCTACTACAACAAGCCGCCGCAGGCCGGGCTGGTCCGGCACTTCACCGAGGTGGCCGACGCCACCACGCTGCCGGTGATGCTCTACGACATCCCGCACCGCAGCGGGGTGGCGATCGCCACCGACACCATGCTGCGACTCGCCGAGCACGATCGGATCGTCGCGGTGAAGGACGCCAAGGGCGACCTGATCGCCAGCGCGGCGGTGACCGGCCGGACCGATCTGGCCTACTACTCCGGCGAGGACGCGTTGACGCTGCCCGCCCTGGCGATCGGCGCGGTCGGCCTGGTCGGCACCTCGACCCACCTGACCGGGGCGCTCGCCAAGCAGATGATCGAGGCGTACGACCGGGGCGACACCGCCGGGGCGCTGGCCCTGCACCGGCGACTGCTGCCGCTGTTCACCGGGATCTTCCGTACCCAGGGCACCATCCTGGTCAAGGCCGCGCTGGCGACCCGGGGGCTGCCCGCCGGGCCGGTACGCCCACCGCTGGTCGAGGTCACCTCCGACGAGATGGTCCAGTTGCGGGCCGACTGCGCCGCCGCCGGGCTGGAGCTGCCATGACGGGAGTCGGGAACACCGGTGGGAAACGGGTTCGGGGCGACGGACGGGGATGCGGAGTGCGGGCATGAGCCAGCCGGGAATTGAGCTGGAGCTGCCGCCGCCGCTGCCCGAGGGCGGGCTGCGGATCGTGCCGCTGGGCGGCCTCGGTGCCATCGGGCGGAACATGACCGTCTTCGAGTACGACGGCAAGCTGCTGATCGTCGACTGCGGGGTGCTCTTCCCCGACGTCGAGCAGCCCGGTGTCGACCTGATCCTGCCGGACTTCGCGCCGATCCTGGACCGGCTCGCCGACGTACAGGCGATCGTGCTCACGCACGGGCACGAGGACCACATCGGCGCGGTGCCGTACCTGCTCGCCCACAAGCCGGACATCCCGCTGGTCGGTTCGCAGTTCACCCTCGCGCTGGTCGAGGCGAAGCTGGCCGAGCGGCGGATCGAGCCGTACACGCTGACGGTGCGGGAGGGCGGCCGGGAGCGGCTCGGCCCGTTCGAGTGCGAGTTCTTCGCGGTCAACCACTCGATCCCGGACGCGCTCGCGGTGGCGATCCGCACCCCGGCCGGGCTGGTGCTGCATACCGGCGACTTCAAGATGGACCAGCTCCCGCTGGACGGCCGGATCACCGACCTGGCCGGCTTCGCCCGGCTCGGTGCCGAAGGCGTCGACCTGCTCCTCTCCGACTCGACCAACGCCGAGATCCCCGGCTTCGTCAGCTCGGAGCGGGAGATCGGGCCGGTACTCGACTCGATCTTCGCCAAGGCGCGCGGCCGGATCATCGTGGCCTCGTTCGCCTCGCACGTGCACCGGGTCCAGCAGGTGCTGGACTCCGCCGCCGAGCACGGCCGGAAGATCGCCTTCATCGGCCGGTCGATGGTCCGCAACATGGGCATCGCCCGCGATCTCGGGCTGCTGCGCATCGAGCCCGGCCTGGTCGTCGGGCTGGACGAGGCGGCCGCGCTGCCGCCGGACCAGATCGTGCTGATGTCGACCGGTTCGCAGGGCGAGCCGATGAGCGCGCTGGGCCGGATGGCCACCGGCGACCACCGGCACATCACCGTCGCCCCGGGCGACACGGTGGTGCTGGCCAGCTCGCTGGTGCCGGGCAACGAGACCTCGGTCTACCGGGTGATCAACCGGCTCTGCCGGGCCGGCGCCACCGTCATCCACAAGGACGTGGCGAAGGTGCACGTCTCCGGGCACGCCCCGGCCGGCGAACTGCTCTACCTGCTCAACGTGGTCCGGCCGAGCAACCTGATGCCGGTGCACGGCGAGTGGCGGCACCTGCGCGCGCACGCCCGGCTCGGCATCGAGTCCGGGGTCGCCGCCGACCGGGTGGTGCTCTGCGAGGACGGCGACGTCGTGGACCTGGTCGAGGGGCACGCCCGGGTGGTCGGGCACGTCAAGAGCCGGTACGTCTACGTCGACGGCCTCGCCGTCGGTGACGTCGGCGAGTCGCTCCTCACCGAGCGGCGCATCCTCGGCGACGGCGGGTTCATCTCGGCGACCGTGGTGGTCGACTCGGTCACCGGCAAGGTGGTCGGTGGCCCCACCATCTCCGCCAAGGGCTTCTCGGACGACCCGGACGCGTTCAACCCGGTCATCCCGTTGATCACCGAGGCGCTCGGCCGGGCGGCCACCGAGGGGATCACCGATCCGCACCAGTTGCAGCAGATCGTCCGCCGTACGGTCGGCCGCTGGGTGAACGACGCGTACCGGCGCCGCCCGATGATCGTCCCGACCGTGGTCGAGGTCTGACCGATCCCCGCCTCAGGTGTTAGGAAGGGCCCCCTCTACAACGGAAAGCGATAAGAAGGGGCCCTTCCTTCTACGTATCCGGGGCGTTGTCGGTTCAGCCGATCGGCTGTGAGATTGCCCATCGCCGATCCGTTCATCGCCGGCCGGTCGCCGGCCGTACCTTCCCGCGGGCTGCCCGATGGTGAAGGAGGCGATCGATGGATCGCGGACGCGCGACGCGGAGCCGGCGAGGCACGGTCAGTCGGCGGAGTACGGCACAGCGGCGGGGAATCGCGATCGGCGTGACGGTGGCCACCGTCGCCGGTCTGGCGGCGGTGACCTGGCCGGCGCTGGCCGGAGAGGACCCGCCGCGATCGGAACCGGCGCCGGCCGGACCGTCCCGGCAGATCGTCGACGCGCTCGCCCGGGACCTGTCGCTGACTCCGGCCCAGGCGCGCGCCCGGCTGGAACGGGAGCAGTGGGCCCGGGGTACCACGCAGCGGCTGCGCTCCGAACTCGGCACCGGGTACGGCGGCACCTGGCTCGCCGCCGACGGCAACCAGTTGAACGTGGCGGTCACCGACCAGGCGGCTGCCGCCCGGGTCCGTGCCGCCGGAGCCGAACCGAAACTGGTCACCCGGAACGCCCGGCAGCTCGACACGGTCAAGGCGAGTCTCGACCGGATCGCCGACCAGGCCACTCCGGACGTCGCCGGCTGGTACGTCGACGTGTCGAACAACCGCGTCGTGGTACGCGCCCAGCCCGGTACCGAGGCCGCCGTGCGGCGGTTCGCCCAGCGCAGTGGCGCCCCGGCGAGCGCGGTCGAGGTGGTCGCCTCGGCGGAGGCGCCGGTGCCGCTGATCGACGTACGGGGCGGTGACCCGTACGTGATCGACAACCGGGCGCAGTGCTCGATCGGCTTCTCCGTCGTCGGTGGATTCGTCACGGCCGGGCACTGTGGAGCGCCGGGCGCCACCACCAGCAGCCCGGACGGGGTCGCCCAGGGCGTCGTGTCGGCCTCCTCGTTCCCGGGCGACGACTGGGGCGTGGTGGAGACGAACGACGACTGGGTCCCGCAGCCGGTGGTCAACGACTTCGACGGCGGCACGATCGCCGTGGCGGGTGGCCAGGAGGCGCCGGTCGGCAGCTCGATCTGCCGCTTCGGGGCCACCACCGGCGCCCGGTGCGGGGTCGTCGAGGCGCTGAACGCCACGGTGGTCTACCCGGAGGGTACGGTCACCGGGTTGACCCGGACGAACGTCTGCGCCGAGCCGGGTGACTCCGGCGGCTCCTGGATGTCCGGCGACCAGGCCCAGGGGGTGACCTCGGGCGGCTCCGGCGACTGCACGGTGGGCGGGATCACCTTCTTCCAGCCGCTGACCGAGATCCTGGAGGTGAACCAGCTCACCCTGGTCACCACCGCGAACGGCCCGGCCGCGCCCCCGGCGGAGCCGCCGGCCGCGACGGAGCCGCCGGCCGCGACGGAGCCGCCGGCCGCGACGGAGCCGCCGGCCGCCACAGAGCCGCCGGCCGCGACCGAGCCCCCGCCGGCCGCCACCGAACCGCCGGCCGCCACCGAACCGCCGAGCCCGCCGCCGGGTGCGGAGTGCACCGGGCACAAGGCGCGCAAGGCCGCCACCCTCGGCGCCGGGCGGCGCCAGGTGCAGCCCGCCGGTCGCTACTTCCGGGCCGGGCACGGTCGGCAGGTCGGCTGCCTGGACGGACCCTCCGGGGCCAACTTCGACCTGGTACTCCAGAAGTGGAGCCGGGGCGGCTGGCGTACCGTCGCCGTCTCCGCCGGGCCGACCGCGGACGAGCAGATCTCCTACAGCGGCAGCGCCGGCTTCTACCGCTACCGGGTGGAGTCCCGGCGCGGCTCCGGCAACTACACCCTCGGCTTCTCGGTGCGATGAGGGACGAATAGCCGATCTGCGTTGAAACAGCCGGGCACCGCGACGAGTCGAGAGCGCCGGCCGGCGGGCTGAGTATCCGTACCCGGTCCGCCGGCCGCCCGGTTGGGTAGCCTTTGCCCGGGAGGCGGCAATGGGTTACCGGTTATTGATCATCTTGGTCCTGACCTTGCACTTCGGCTTCCTGGGCTATCTGGTGCTCGGCGGGTTCCTCGCCTGGCGCTGGCCGAGGACGATCTGGCTGCATCTGAGCGCCGCCGCCTGGGGCGTGCTGGTGACCGCCGCCCAACTGGTCTGCCCGCTGACCTACCTCGAACACTGGGCCCGGCGCCGGGCCGGCGAATCCGACGTCGGGCGGGGCTTCATCGACCGCTACGTCGAGGGTGTCTTCTATCCCGAGCGGTACGCCCTGCTCGCCCAGGTGCTGGTCGCGGTGCTGATCCTGGCCTCCTGGCTCGGCCTGTCGCAGCGGCTCGGCGTGTTCGAACGGCTCGGCCGGCTCGGGCGGGTCAGGGCAGTGCGCTCACCGCGGCCGCGAAGGCGGCTCCACTGACCAGGGTCGCGTCGACCAGTACGGCGAGCTGACCGGCGGCGACGCCGTGCTCCAGGTCGGTACTGACGTCCCCGGCCAGCACCAGTTCGCCCGCACCGGGATCCTGGACGTACGCCTTGGGCAGCGGCCGGTCCTGGTTCCAGGCGTTGCAGAACTCGTACGCCTGCCCGAGGCGGTCCGCCGGCAGCCGGCGCTCGGCGGTCACCCGGGCGTGCAGGATCTCGCCCCGCTCACCCAGCCGCTCGAACTCGATCAACGCATCGCCCCACCGGCCACCGATCCTGCCCGCCGGACCGGGCACGTGCTGCTCCGCCCGGTCCCGCAGTACGTCGACGATCGCCGCCACGGTCAGCGGTCCGACCAGCACGAGCCCGTCCCCCCGCTCCCGGCACTCCGTCCGCACCTGCTCGATCACCCGCTCCGGCTCGGCCGGCGACTCCGGCGGTAGGGATACCGGGCCGGGCAGCGGGCGTTCGGCCAGCCAGGAGGCGACCCGGCCGGACTGGTGACTCGTCCCGTTGCGGGCGTCGAACCGGCCCGCCAGGTCCTCTGCGGTGGCGGTGAGTTCGGTGCCGAGCGCGGCGACGGTCAGCTCGGCGGCGTGCCGCCCGGCGTACCCGGGGCGGTGTATCGGGTGGCGCGCGAAGCCGGCCCGCCCGGCCAGCCGGCAGAGCAGCGCCCCGGCGGTGGCGAACTCCAGCGCGGACGCCTCGTCGTAGGGGCGGTCCAGCCCGGGCAGGTGCCGGGCGAGGATCTCCAGGCCGCGCTCGTGCTGACCGGCCAGCGCACAGAACCGCAGGTGGTCGGCGAGAAGCGGAAAGCCGGCCCGCTCCCGCCGGTGCCGCCGGTAGGCGCGTACGTGCGCCTCGGCGGCCTCGTCGTGGCGGCCGAGCCGCAGGTATGCCAGCTGGATCGTGCCGAGCGCCCGCTCCGGCTGGTCGGGGCAGGCCAGCCCGCCGTCGAGCACCGGCTCGACCAGTTCGACCGCCTCGGTCCACCGGCCCCAGCCGGCCAGCAGCCTCGCCTGGTCGGCCGGCTCGCAGGCGGCACAGCCGCTCCACCGGTCATGCGGCGCCGCCCGCCACCGCAGCAGCCACCGTCGCGCCGCCGACTCGGCACCGACGTGGTCGGCGATCCGGCAGCGCAGCGCGTACGCCGGCCGCCGGCTCCGTCCGGCCGCGTCGAGCCGGCGCTCCAGCTCGTCGAGGGCGGTCCCGACCCGGGCCAGCCCGGCCCGGGAGGTGCCGCAGAACGCGGTCACCGCCTGCCGGTGGTAGTCGGGCAGCAGCGCGCTGTCGGTGGCGTCGACGGTCTCCGGCGCGCGGTCGACGACGCCGAGACACCACCGTACCGGCGAGAGCATCCGCCACGGTTCGATCCGCTGATGCGTCTCGATCAGCGCGAACCGGGCCGCGAAGCCGAGCCGTTCGTCCCCGCCGGCATCGGCGTACGCGACGATCCGGTCCAGTTCCGCGACCTTGGCGGCGTCGTCCGGCCGGTCCCGGGCGTCGGCCAGGGCGGCGAACAGCTCGTCGGGGGTCACACGGCCGCCGCGCGGGGGCGGGGTGACTGCGGGTTCATCGGCGGGGTCTCGCTTTCCAGGGGTTCGGACCGGCTGTCCCGGAATCCGTGCCGGCCGCGATGATTTTACTCAGCGTCGCAGCTCCGCTACGGCAGCACACATCTGGCGGCCGGTCGAAATGCCGCAGCCGAGCAACTGGTCGAGCTGGCGGACCGTGACCCCGCACTCCAGGTCGGTGACCACCTCGCCGCAGACCCGGACGCTACCGTCGTCGTTGACCTGCACGAACGCCTTCGGCCAGAGCCGGTCCCGGTTCCAGGCGTTGCAGAACGCGTACAGCGTCGGCACGTCGTCGACGGAGAACCGGCTCGCGGCCGTCGTGCGGATCTGGAGCACCTCGCCGGCCTCGCCGAGCCGGAGGAAGTAGACCAGGTTGCCGTCCCAACTGCCGACCAGGTCACCGTCCGGATCGGTGTAGCAGGTGTAGCCCCGGCCGCCGAGCACGGTGCCGAGAAGCTCGTCGGTCAGTGGTCGCAGCCGCTCCGGCCGGCCGCCGCCGGGTCGGGCAGAGGCGTCGACGAAGTCCGGTACGGGCATGCGCGCTCCCTCCTGGACGGCTCCGGCTCCGCCCGTGATGGTAGGACCACAGTCACCGGTACCGGGACAGCCGGGCCGCGCACGGCGGGGCCGCCGGGATGTCGACGGCGGGGGACGGGCGGTGCGCTCCGGGTGTGATCCGCGAGGTAGCTGGTCAGACACGGCGTGCAAAAGCGGGGAATCCTCAGCGCGCGCGGCTAACGTGTGAACTTATGGCGGGCCGTGCCTCCTCGCAGGCGAACCGACGCCGGAGTGGGTCGACGACCCGGTCCGGCGGTAGTCGCGCGGGCAACAGCCGGGCGCGGCAGCCGGCCCGGGGCCGGGCGGCGGCGGCACGCCGGCCCACCCGGACCAGCCCGGCGGTGTACGTCGGCCGGGCGATCGGCGCGACCTGGATGGGGCTGGCGCACGGCGTCGGCTGGGCCATGCGGGCGGCGGGCCGGCAGGCGGCGACCGCCCGCGACCTGGACCCGGAGCACCGCCGGGACGGCGCCGGCCTGCTCCTGCTCGGCCTGGCGATCCTCAGCGCCGTGGCGGTCTGGTTCTCCTCCGCCGGGCCGCTGGGCGGTCGACTCGCCGACACCATCCGGCTCTTCTTCGGCGCGATCTCGATCGTGCTGCCGGTCCTGCTGCTGATCGGGTCGGTCCGGCTGATGCGGGAGCCGGCCGAGCCGGAGCACCGGGGTCGGGGACTGGTCGGCTGGACCGCGCTGATCGTCGGCACCGCGGCGCTGCTGCACATCGGACAGCATCCGGCGGACAACAAGGAGCGCGACTACGCCGGTGGTCTGATCGGGGCCGGGGTCGGCGGGCCGCTGGAGAGCGCGGTCAGCGCCTGGGTCGCCGTACCGCTGCTGGTGCTGCTGCTCCTCTTCGGCCTGCTGGTGGTGACGGCGACACCGATCAACAAGGTGCCGGAGCGGCTCGGGCTGCTCGCCGGTGCGGTGCTGGGTCGGCCGGAGTCCGAGGAGGACGCCGAGTCCGGATCGGCGCGCGGCACCGAGGGCCGTCGGCCGCGTCGCCGCCCGTCGCCGCTGCCGGAACCGGTCGACGAGGACGAGCCCGGCTACGAGATCGACACCCCGACGCACGAGAACGTGCCGCTGTCGCGCAAGGCGAAGGGCAAGGTACCGGCCGCCCGGAAGGCGCCGGAGCCACCGGAGCACTCGCCGGCACCGACCCGGGCGGAGCAGTTGGCGATCACCGGGCTGGCCGGCGACTACACGCTGCCGCCGGCCAACCTGCTGCGCCCCGGCGGTGCACCGAAGACCCGCAGCCGGGCCAACGACGAGGTGATAGCCGCGCTGACCGGCGTCTTCGACCAGTTCGACGTGGACGCGGCGGTGACCGGCTTCACCCGGGGCCCGACCGTCACCCGGTACGAGGTCGAACTCGGGCACGGCGTGAAGGTCGAGCGGATCACCCAGCTCTCCCGCAACATCGCGTACGCGGTCAAGTCCCCGGACGTGCGGATCCTCAGCCCGATCCCGGGCAAGAGCGCGGTCGGGGTGGAGATCCCGAACAGCGACCGGGAGGACGTGGCGCTCGGCGACGTGCTCCGGTCCCGGGCGGCGGCGAGTGACCACCACCCGATGCTGGTGGCGCTCGGCAAGGACATCGAGGGCGGCTTCGTGGTGGCCAACCTCGCCAAGATGCCGCACATCCTCATCGCGGGCGCCACCGGCGCCGGCAAGTCGAGCTGCCTGAACAGTCTGCTCGTCTCCATCCTGACCCGGGCGACCCCGGACGAGGTGCGGCTGCTGCTGATCGACCCGAAGCGGGTCGAGATGACGAACTACGAGGGGATCCCGCACCTGGTCACCCCGATCGTGACCAACCCGAAGAAGGCGGCGGACTCGCTGGACTGGGTGGTCCGCGAGATGGACATGCGCTACGACGACCTGGCCGCCGCCGGGGTACGCCACATCGACGACTACAACCGCAAGGTCCGGGCCGGTCAGATCAAGCCGCCGCCGGGCAGCGAGCGGGAGATCCGGCCGTACCCGTACCTGCTGGTGATCGTGGACGAGCTGGCCGACCTGATGATGGTGGCGCCGCGCGACGTGGAGGACTCGGTCGTCCGGATCACCCAGCTCGCCCGGGCCGCCGGCATCCACCTGGTACTGGCCACCCAGCGCCCGTCGGTCGACGTGGTGACCGGTCTGATCAAGGCGAACGTGCCGTCCCGGCTCGCCTTCGCCACCTCGTCGCTGGCCGACTCCCGGGTCATCCTCGACCAGCCGGGCGCGGAGAAGCTGATCGGCCGGGGCGACGGTCTCTTCCTGCCGATGGGCGCCTCCAAGCCGGTACGCATCCAGGGCGCCTGGGTCACCGAGGCCGAGATCAACGACATCGTCAAGTTCTGCAAGGACCAGCGGGAGCCGGAGTTCCGCCCCGACGTGCTCGCCCCGGCGCAGGACACCAGGAAGAAGGTCGACGAGGACATCGGCGACGACCTCGACCTGCTGGTGCAGGCGATCGAGCTGGTGGTCACCTCGCAGTTCGGCTCCACCTCGATGCTCCAGCGCAAGCTGCGGGTCGGCTTCGCCAAGGCGGGCCGGCTGATGGACCTGATGGAGACCCGGGGCATCGTCGGGCCGTCGGAGGGCTCCAAGGCCCGGGACGTGTTGGTCAAGCCGGACGAGCTGGAGGAGGCGCTGGCGGCGCTCCGGCCGGAGGACTGAGCCGGAGGCCGGAGGGCGACCCGCACCCCGGCCGCACCTGCGGGACAGGTCCTACCGTCCGGCCGTCGAGGTTGACCTGAAGCGCGGTTGACGTATGAGAATCCGGTGATGACCCAATTCATCGCCGACGCCGAGGTGGCGGCCCGGCTGGACGCCGCCACGGCGGTGGCGGCGATCCGGGACGCGCTGCTGGCGGCGTACCGGGGCCGGCTCGTCGCCCCGCCCCGGGTGGCCGCACCGCTGGCCGGTGGCCGGCTGGTCCTCACCGCCGGGCAGCTCGTCGACGAGTGGTACGGATTCGGCTCGTACGACACCTTCGGGCATGCCGAGGGCGAGCAGGTGGTGGTCCTGCACGACGCCGCGACCGGGCGGCTCCGGGCGGTCGCGGTCGGCGAGGAGCTCGGCGCTCGGCGTACCGGGGCGCTCGGCGGGGTGGCGGCGCAGGCGCTCGCCCGGCCGGACGCGGCCACGCTCGGGGTGGTCGGCGCCGGTGGCCAGGCGTGGGCGCAGGTCTGGGCCGTCGCGGCGGTACGCCGGCTGCGCGAGGTGACGGTCTACTGCCGTACCCCGGCCGGGCGGGAGAAGTTCGCCGCCCGGGTCCGGGCCGAGCTGGGCATCCCGGCCCGGGCCGTCGACACCGCCCCGGCGGCGGTGCGCGACCGCGACGTGGTGGTGCTCGCCACCACCAGCCCGGCTCCGGTGATCTCGGCCGCCGACCTGAGCCCCGGCAGCCACCTCAACACCATCGGCCACAAGCAGGTGGGCCGGGCGGAGTTCGGCCCCGACCTGCTGGACCGGGCGGATCTGCTGGTCACCGACTCGCTGGCCCAGGCCGGGGCGTACGACCCACCGATGCTCGGCACCGTCGGGGCGTACGCCGGGCGGTGGCGGGCGCTGGGCGCGGTGCTGGCCGGCGAGCAGCCCGGCCGGACCACGTCGGACCAGGTGACGGTCTTCTGCTCGGTCGGCCTGGCCGGCAGCGAGGCGTTCCTGCTCGACCGGCTGACCCGGCCGGAGGCCGAGCCGGCCGGTCCGGCGCCGCCGGGCCGGGGTGCCGGGTCGGGGTGACGCGACCGGCGCCGGGCAGCCGCCGTGCCGGGTCGGTCCGGCCCTCCCGGTAGGCTCGGATGGTGTCTGCCGCTGCCTCTTCCTCCTCGACCGCCGGCCGCCGGGTCGCGCTGTTAACCCTCGGCTGTGCCCGTAACGAGGTCGACTCGGAGGAGTTGGCCGCCCGGCTGCACGCCGACGGCTGGCAGGTGACCACCGACGGCGAGGGCGCCGACGTGGTGCTGGTGAACACCTGCGGCTTCGTGGAGAAGGCCAAGCAGGACTCGATCCAGACGCTGCTGGCCGCCGCCGACACCGGAGCCAAGGTCGTGGCGGCGGGCTGCATGGCCGAGCGGTACGGCCGGGAGCTCGCCGACGGCATGCCCGAGGCCGGCGCGGTGCTCAGCTTCGACGACTATCCCGACATCTCCGCCCGGCTCGACGAGGTGCTGGCCGGCAAGCAGTTGCCCGCGCACACTCCCCGGGACCGGCGTGAGCTGCTGCCGCTGACCCCGGTGGCCCGGCACGGCGGCTCGGTCGTGCTGCCCGGGCACGGCGAGACCGCCACCCGCCCGGCCGGCGGCACCCTGGTGGCCGACGCGCACACCCCCGCACACCTGCGCCCGGTGCTGCGACACCGGCTCGACTCCGGCCCGGTCGCCTCGCTGAAGCTGGCCAGCGGCTGCGACCGGCGCTGCGCGTTCTGCGCCATCCCGACCTTCCGGGGTGCCTTCGTCTCGCGTACCCCGGACGAGCTGCTCGCCGAGGCGGAGTGGCTGGCCCGGTCGGGCGTCCGGGAGTTGGTGCTCGTCAGCGAGAACTCCACCTCGTACGGCAAGGATCTCGGCGACCCCCGGCTGCTGGAGAAACTGCTGCCGCAGCTCGCCGCGGTGGACGGCATCGTCCGGGTCCGGGCCAGCTACCTCCAGCCGGCCGAGACCCGTCCCGGGCTGGTCGAGGTGATCGCCACCACGCCGGGGGTGGCGCCCTACTTCGACCTCTCGTTCCAGCACTCCAGCGAGGCGGTGTTGCGCCGGATGCGCCGGTTCGGCTCGACCGACCGGTTCCTCGAACTGCTGGCGTCGGTGCGCCAGTTCGCCCCCGAGGCCGGCGCCCGGAGCAACGTGATCGTCGGCTTCCCCGGCGAGACCCGGGCGGACGTGGCGGAGCTGGAGCGCTTCCTCACCGCCGCCCGGCTGGACGCGATCGGCGTCTTCGACTACAGCGACGAGGACGGCACCGAGGCCGCCGGCCTGTCCGGCAAGGTCTCGTCGGCCACGGTGAAGCGGCGGTACGACCGGCTCTCCGCGCTCGCCGACGAACTCTGCTCGCAGCGCGCCGAGGAGCGGCTCGGTGCGCTCGTCGAGGTGCTGGTCGACTCGGTGGACGACGGCGTGGTGGAGGGCCGGGCGGCCCACCAGGCGCCGGAGGTGGACGGTTCGACCACCCTGGTCGCCCCGGTCGGCGGCGGGGTCGACCTGGCCGCGTTACGCCCGGGTGACCTGGTCCGGGCCAGGGTCACCGGGACCGAGGGCGTGGACCTGATGGCCGTACCGGAGGAGATGGTCTCGGCGGCGCCGCGTGGGGCGGAGTGACCGGGGTGGTGACGACTGTCGCGCCGGGGGCGTGCCGCCGGTGCGCCGATCTCGGCGGCGGGACGCCGTCGTGACGGAGGCGGCGGATTCGGTACCGGCCACGGCGGGCTCGCCGGTGCCGGCCGGCACGGTCGGATCCGGGGTGGGCGCGGGTGCCGAGCCGGGCCGGGCGGCGGCCGTCGAGCCGGTGCTCTCGGGCCGGGTCGGCCCGGTCCCGGTGGTCAACGCGGCGAACGGGCTCACCGCGCTCCGGCTGGCGCTGGTACCGGTCTTCGTCGGGCTGGTGATCAGCTCCGAGATGGTGCACGCCGGCTGGCGGGTGGCGGCCTGCCTGACCTTCGCGGTCGCCTCGGCGACGGATCTCGTCGACGGGTGGATCGCCCGACGCTGGGCGCTGGTCACCTCGTTCGGCAAGGTGGCCGACCCGATCGCCGACAAGGCGCTGACCGGTACCGCTCTGGTCTTATTGTCCTGGTATGAGCGAATCCCCTGGTGGATCACCGTACTCATCCTGGCCCGCGAGTTCGGCATCACACTGATGCGGTTCTGGGTGATCAGGTACGGCGTGATCGCGGCCAGCCGGGGAGGCAAGGCCAAGACCGCCGTCCAGACCCTGGCCATCGTCTGGTATCTCTGGCCGGTGCCGGAGAGCGTGACCTGGGTCGGGCCGTGGATCCTCGGCGTCGCCGTGGTGGTGACCGTGGTGACCGGGCTCGACTACGTGGTCCGGGCACTGCGGCTGCGCCGCCCGGCACCCTGAGCGGACGGGCAGGGCAGGAACAGATCGGCGGGCGACACGGAGCCTCGCCGGAGACCGGAGGAGGATCGGATGGACGACCCCGCACGGGCGGCGGACAACGGGGCCGCGGCGGTCGTACACGCGCTCGTCGACCGGGGCGCCACCCTGGCGGTGGTGGAGTCGCTCACCGGTGGCCTGCTGGCCGCCACGATCGTCGACATCGCCGGTGTCAGCAGCGTGTTCCGGGGCGGCCTGGTGGCGTACGCGACCGAGTTGAAGTCGTCGCTGGTGGGCGTACCAGCCAAGCTGCTGGACGAGCGGGGCCCGGTCGACCCGGATGTGGCGGTGGCGCTGGCCGAGGGGGGCCGGGAGCGTTGCGAGGCGGACTGGTGCCTCGCCACCACCGGGGTCGCCGGGCCCGAGCCGCAGGACGGCAAGCCGGTCGGCCTCGTCTACGTGGCGGCGGCCGGACCCACCGGCACCGACGTACGCCGACTCGACCTCGACGGCAACCGGCTGCGGATCCGGATCGCCGCGGTGAGCGGTGCCCTGCACCTGCTCGCCGAGCGGCTGCACGCCGAGGCCGGGGCCGGCACCGGCGACGGCACGGACTGACGTCCCCGACGACGGTGTCGCGGACGGCGGGAAGATCGGACTGGCGGGGCGGGATGTCGTCGGCGGCCGTACCGGGTACGGTTGCGGGAAGGCTCGGGCAGTCGACGTCGCGGTCAACCGCCACCTCGCGGCCGGATCGGTTTCACCGCATCGCGGCCGGACCGACGCCGCCGCGACACGGCGAGGTCGATGTCGCCGCAGCGCGGCGAGGTGGGGATGACGGCGCCGGTCCGACGTCCGGGAGGGTCTGAGCCCGCGACACGGGAGGTGCGATGGTCCTGCTACGCCGGGTGATCGGTGACGCCCTACGGGCCCGTCGGCAGGGGCAGCACCGAACCCTGCGCGAGGTCTCCTCCGCCGCCAACGTCAGCCTGGGCTACCTCTCCGAGATCGAGCGCGGCCAGAAGGAAGCGTCGAGCGAACTGCTGGCCGCCATCTGCGACGCGCTCGGCGCCCGCCTCTCCGAACTGCTCCGCGACGTCAGCGACACCGTCGAGGTGGCCGAGGGGCTGCCCGCGGTGCTGGTGCCGGTGCAGGAGGGTCCGGTCTCCGGGCGGGACGGGGTCAGGCGTCCGGAGTCCGGTGGACCGGCCGAGGACGCTGGCCGGGCCGCCCCGACGTACCCGGAACCGGTTCGGCAGTCCGGCGCGGCCGAGCCGGCCCGCCAGCCGGTCAGCGCCGAGCCCGTACGACAGTCCGGCATTGCCGAGCCGGCCCGGCAGGCCGCCGCGGCCGAGCCGGCCCGTACCGAGCCCGCCGCGCAGTCGGCGCTGGTCGAGGCGTCCCTGGTCGGACCGGGGCTGGCCGACCGGGCGCTGCGTAGCCTCGCCGAGGGTGGCGTGCACCAGCTCGGCGCCGAGCCGGTGCGGCAGGTCGCGACCGATGGCACGGTTTCGGTGACGGTACGGCAGGAATCGCCGCTGAAGGCGACGCTGCGGACCACCCGCCGGATCCGCCCCAGCGCGGACTCCGAGCGGGATGTCGTCTGCGTCGGCTGATTCCGTCCGGGGGCCGGCGGCCCCCTGCGGGCTGTCGTCGTCCCGGCTGGCCCGGCCGTCAGGACTCCGGCGCCGGTGAAGGTGTGGCTCGCCGGGGTTTACCGCGTTACGGTGGGCCCCTGGCGGCATATCCGGTGGATATCCCCCTGAGGTCGTACGCCGGGGTGGCGCGATCCTGGGACGATGGAGATCCTGTCGCGCGGGCGCCTTCCTGGGCCGGCCGGCACGGCCACCGGATTGATGACACTGAGGGGATACCGGGAGATGGCGAACCCGTTCGTCAAGGGCTGGCGCTACATGATGGCGCTGTTCGGCGCGAAGATCGATGAGCATGCCGATCCCAAGGTGCAGATCCAGCAGGCCATCGAGGAGGCGCAGCGCCAGCACCAGGCGCTCGTCCAGCAGGCCGCTGCGGTGATCGGCAACCAGCGTCAGCTCGAGATGCGGCTGTCCCGGCAGATGTCCGAGGTCGAGCGGTTGCAGGGGATGGCCCGTCAGGCCCTGGTGCTCGCCGACCGGGCCCGGGCCGCCGGTGACGAGACCGAGGCCGCGAAATACGAGCAGAGTGCGCAGACGGTCGCCACCCAACTCGTCGCCGCCGAGCAGTCGACCGAGGATCTCAAGTCCCTGCACGACCAGGCGATCGGTGCCGCCGCCCAGGCGCGTCGGGCGGTCGAGAACAACTCGATGATCCTCCAGCAGAAGCTGGCCGAGCGGGCCAAGCTGCTCAGCCAGCTCGAACAGGCCAAGATGCAGGAGAGCGTGGCCAAGTCGCTGGAGTCGATGTCCGCGCTCGCCGCCCCGGGCAACACCCCCTCGCTGGACGAGGTGCGGGACCGGATCGAGCGGCGCTACGCCAACGCGATGGGCCGGGCCGAGCTGGCCGGCAACTCCGTCGAGGGCCGGATGCTGGAGATCCAGAAGTCCACCCTCGACCTGGCCGGCGCGTCCCGGCTGGAGCAGATCCGGTCCAGCATGGCCGGCGAGCAGTTGGCCGGCGGGGCGGCCAACCCGGCGGTGGAGCAGGCGGCTCCGGCCGCCGACCCGGCCGGGGTGGCCCGGCTGGACGAGATCCGGGCGAGCCTGGGCCGGGACAAGCAGACCGGCGGCGGCAGCGCCGCCGGCTGAGCCGGCGTGATCCGGCGAACGCGGGGTGCCGCCGGCTCCGGCCGGCGACCATAGGGGGAGCGGAGCCGCCGGCCGGACCGGCGGCCGTCGGGGAGTGAGGTCGAGATGGCGGATCTGCGAACCCGTCACCTGCGTCGGCTGCGGAGCCTGCGCCGGTCGGTGCGGCGGTGGAGCGTGCTAGCCGGCGGCCTCGGCGGCGCGGCGGCGGTCCTCACCCCCTACCAGGGGCTGGGGCTGCCGGACGCGGCCTGGGCGGCGGCGGCCGGTGGTTCGGTCATGCTCGCCGTCTGGCGCTGGGCGGACCTTCGCGAGCTGGCCGCGCAGCCGGTGCCACCGGCGCCCGAGCCGGTGAACACCGACCAGGTCCGTGCCCGGCTGGTCGCCGCGGTCGAGCGGCTGCCCGCCGGGCGTCAGGCCCTCACCGAGGTACGCCGACAGCGCGCCCGGATCGCCCTGCGCGGCTCGTTGGCGGCCGAACCGTGGGCGCGGCTGGACCGGGCCGCCACCACGATGGCCGGGCTCGCCGGCCGGCTCACCGGTCCCGCCGGCCCGGCGGTGCTGGAGGCGGCGGTGGCGGAGCAGTCCCTTCGGGATCTCGCCGAGCGACTGGCCAGTGTGGACCGGGCGGTACGGGTGGCGCCCGCCGACACCCGGCCGGAACTCGATGCCGCGCGGCGGCACCTGGCGGGGCAGCTCGACGACGGCGTCGGGGCGTACGAGCGGCTGGTCGCGGCGGCGGCGGGCTTCGTCGCCGAGGAGGGTCGCGAGTACCACGACAACTCCTCGGTGACCCGGCTCACCGAGGCCACCGACCTGCTCCGGGGCGTGGCGGGTGGCCTGGCGGACCTGCGCTCGCGTACCGGCCCGACCCAGGCGATGTCCTAGCACCGCCGTCAGGCCGGGCCGGTGGCCGTCAGGCCGGGGTACGGATCGAGACCGAACGGCTGACCACGGAGGTGCCGGCGGCGTTGCCGGCCTGGATGCGGTAGTGGTAGACGGTGTCCCGGGCCAGCCCGGTGTCGGTGAACGAGCGGGCGCTGCCCGGAACACGTAGCGTCGTCACGCCGGTGGTGAAGCCGGAGCTGGTGGCCCGGTGCAGCGTGAAGCCGCCGACCACGCTGGTCAGCGGCACCGCCCAGGTCAGCACCACGGTGGCGGCGCCGTGCCCGGACACGCCGTCGAGCCTCGCCGCCAGGTCGGTCGGTGTCGCCGGCACCGCCGGGGTGACCACGGTGGAGACGTTCGACCACGGTGACGAGGCGCCCAGATAGCCGGTCCGGACCCGGTAGTAGTAGGTGGTGTCCGGGGCGACCCGGGGGTCCGGACAGCTTCCGGTGACCGGGACGGTGACGGTGACCAGCCCGCTGGTGAAGGTCGGGTTGGTGGCCCGTTGCAGGTCCACCGTGGTGGCGAAGGAGCGGTTCACCCAGCCCCGGTTGACCCGCATCGGCGGTCCGCTCGCCACCGTGGCGACCAGCCCGGTCGGTGGCCGCAACTGCACCAGCGCGCTGGCGGTGTTCGAGTACGCCGAGTGGGCGACGCTGTTCTCGGCCCGGACCCGGTAGTAGTAGGTGCGTCCGGGGGTGACGGTCGAGTCGACGTACCGGTTGTCGCCGGCCGGGACGGTGAAGCTGCGTGGGTCACGGGTGAAGCCGGCGTCGGTGGCCCGCTGCACCAGGCAGCCGGTCGCCCGCGGCCCCGGCGTACCCGTGCCCCGGGAGTTGTCCGTCCAGGCCAGGACGATCGCCGGCAGCACGGTCGCCGAGCCGGGTTCCGGCTTCGCGGCGAGCCCGGTCGGCGCGGCCGGCGAGAACCGCAACACCAACGGCCGGGTCATCTGGGCGTCGGCGTGGCCGAGCAGTTGGCAGTGCCAGACGTACTCCCAGCCGAAGTTGTGCGGTCGGTTGGTCACCGCCGCCGGCTCGCCGGTCTCCGGGTCGACCTGGGTGTAGCCGTCGGATGTACCGGCCGGTCGGGTCGGGTCGGCCAGCCGGGTGCTGTCCGGGACGGTGAACGGCAGCGGCTCGGGCAGCGTCGCCCGGACCGCCACCACCGTCGCCTCGAACGGGTTCATCCGGACGGTCTCCTTCCAGCCGACCTCGTTCGGCTCGGGCGGCTTGACCGCCCCGTCCCGGCCGACCCGGTTGACGAGCTGAACGTTGACGTGGTGGAAGTGGATGGACTGGGTGTCCATCCCGTTGTGGGTGATCTTCCAGAGCTGGGTGTTGTCGCCGGGCGAGCCGACCGGGGCGGCCGGGTCGGAGGGGAGCAGCACCTCGGTCGGCGGGTCGATCCGGGTCAGCGGGATGGTGGTCTGGATCAGCGAGCTGGTCTTCGGCAGCTCGGTGCCGAGCAGATAGCTCAGCCGGCCGTACGCGGGGTCGAACTCGGCCACGATCGCCTTGGGGCGCAACGGCAGGGTCACCGGCGCGTCACCGCCGTACGGGGTGAAGGTGATCGAGGTGTCCTCGATCGGGGCGTACGTGTTCCGCGGCGTGGCGGTGCCGAACGCCGCGTCGTACGCCTGCTGCGGCACGATCGGCGGCGGCTGGCTCTGCCCGTACGCCCGGGGGAGCGCGCGCCGGAGCCGGTCGGTGTCGAACGGCGGAGCCGGGGTGCCGACCACCTGGATCTGCATCAGGGTCCGGGTGTTCGGGCCGTAACCGGGGCGGGTGGTCGGCGGCCCGCCGGACGAGGTCCGGTCCGGGGCGCCGGTGTAGTGGTCGTTGCGCGGGTCGAAGCCCGGCATCGGCGCCGGGGCGTCGTTGTAGAGGATCAGGTTCGACCCGGGTGGCACGGACGAGAAGTCGACGACCACGTCGGCGCGCTCGCCGGGGGCGAGCAGCAGGGCGTGCCCGGTGACGTTGAGCGCCGTCACGTCCCGCCGGTTGTACTGGTAGTTGATCGGCTGATTCGACAGCACCGCCACCGCCGGCAGCAGCCCGCCCTCGGAGCCGACCTGGATCCAGTCCGGCCCGGCCGCGTTCGGGTCCGGGACCCCGCCGCAGCGGCCGTCGGTCGGCCAGTCCGGCGGGAAGTCCGGGTTCGGCCGGGCCGCGACCATCGGCACCTCGCCGGCGTCGCCGTCGCGCAGGGTGCCGTCCGGATGCCACATCGGCGCGTTCGAGGCCGCGTAGTAGAGCTGGAGGTTGAGGCTGCGGTCGTTGCAGGCGTTGAGGATCCGGAACCGGTACGCGGCCGGTCGCAGCCGCAGGTAGGGATAGGCGGCACCGTTGACCAGCGGGGTGTCCCCGAAGGCGTCCGGCACCGCCGACGGTGCCGGGGTGCCCGGCTGGACCGGCGGCTCCCACGGCCGGGCGACCGGGTCGTAATACGGGTTCGGCGCCGCGCCGTGGGTGATGCCGGTGAACGGCGGCCAGAACCAGGGCCCGTAGTCCCACCGGCCCATCGGGTTGCTCCCCGACTCGTTGTAGGGGTTCTGGTTCGGCATGTAGACGTGCGGAAACCAGAGGCTGCCGGTGCCGCCCCAGCGGGCCACGTCCCAGGTCGGGTCCTGGGCGGCGAGCTGCGCCTCGTCCGGTACGAAGGTCTTGTCCTGGAGCACCAGCACGATCTCCTCGGCCGGCAGCACGCCGTCGTCGACGAGTTGCCGCTGCACCGGGTCGTCCAGCCGGTAGAGGCCGAGCTGTCCGGAATAGACGGTGAGCCGGGCGATCCCCTCCGCCTGGTCGTGGAACCAGAGCAGCCGGCCGCTCTGCTGGTTGGGGTAGTAGGCGGTGCTCGCCCCGGCACCGGGTGCGGGCATGTCCGGCACGCTGGCATGGCCGGCGCCGCGCGGGTACGAGGTCGGCTCGCCGGCCGGGGTCGTCCACTGGGTCGGCCCGCCGTTGCTGATCCACGGGGTACGCCCGCCGTGCAGGTGGACGGCGGAGCGGTTCTGCGGATGGTGTTCGGTGCCGCCGAGCGGACCCGTACCGGCGCCGGGCAGGGTCGGGTCCACCGGCAGGAACAGCGCACCGGCCTCGCCGACCGGCAGCCGGTTGACGTACTTGACCCGGACCGGACGGTCCCGCTGGGCCAGGATCAGCGGCCCGAGATGGTACGGCCGGACCGGCGGGCCCACCGTGTTGTGCCCGGTGGCGTCGGTCCCGTTGTTGAGCTGCCGGTACCCGCGCAGCCGGGTCGGAGGCAGGTCGGGGTGCAGCCGCTGGTGGAACTCCTGCACCGCGATCTCGTAGTAGTCGCAGCCCGGGTAGGTGGTGGTGTCCGGCACCGCGACCGGAATCAGGTTGCCCAGCTCGTCGGGGGTGTCGCCGGCCCGGGGCAGCGAGGTGACGAACTTCCGGATCCCGGTGCCGGGGACCACCCGCCCGCCGGGGTCGCAGACCGGCAGCGGACTGTACGCGAAGTTGGGTACGAAGCCGAAGTAGTCCGGTGCGGCGGTCGGGTCCGAGGTGACCGCCGGCAGCGGATCGGCGCTGGTCCGGGCGGCCGGCACCACCGTACCCGCCGCCCGGCCGGTGCCGGCCGCTGCGCTCTCCCCGCCCTGTCGCCTGGCCTGCTCCGCCCGGGCCGCCCGGCTTGCCGCGAACCTCTTGAACATGACCGCACCCCTTCCCCGGGAAGATCAGCTCTTGGGACCGCTCCGTCCGTCAGTGCCCGACGAGCCGGGGCCGGTCCGCGCCGACCGGCCCGGTGGGCTGCTGACGATCCGTAAGCAGTCAACCGCTTACCGCCAGTGTTGGATACGGTCGCCAGGCTGGTGAAAGCGTCTCGACTTCGGATTGGCACATCCGGCCCCGCCGGGTTCCCAAGTGACAGTCGGTACGCCCGGCGGCCTGGCCCGGGTGCAGCCGCCGGTCGACGCCCGGCGGCGGTCGCCCGCGTGCGGGCGACCCTCAGCGTGAGGGCTGCCCGGGACCGGCGCCGGGGCGGCGGCCCGGTTCGGGCTGGCAGGCCGGGCACCAGTAGGTGACCCGGTCGTCCTGCTCCCGCTTCCGGATCGTCGAGCCGCAGCGGCGGCACGGCTCGGCCCGCCGGCCGTAGACGTAACTGGTCCGGCCCCGGTGCAGCGACCCGGTCGTGCTCTGCGTCCACCGCCCCCGGTTCGCCATCAGCAGCCGGTGCGCCAGGGCCACCATGCCGGGCAGGTCCGGAACCTCCCGGACCGGCGTCCACGGGGACACGCCGCGCAGGAACAGCAGCTCGGACTTGTAGAGGTTGCCGATCCCGGCGAGGTTCGTCTGGTCGAGCAGAGCCTCGGCGATGCTCCGGCCCGGCTGGGCGGCGAGCCGGCGTACCGCCTCGGCCGGGTCCCAGTCCGGGCCGAGCAGGTCCGGCCCGAGGTGCCCGACCAGCGACCGCTCCTCGGCGGTGGGGACCAGGGCGAGATCGTGCAGATGGTAGCCGACCGCCACCGCCGCGGCGGTACGCAGCACCACCCGGATGGTGTGCGCGGGGCGGGCCGCCCAGCGCTCCCCCGGGGCGTACGTCCGCCAGGCTCCGTCCATCCGCAGGTGGGAGTGGAGGGTGAGCTGCGCCTCGTCGTCCGGGGTACGCAGCCGCAGCAGCAGGTGCTTGCCCCGGGCGGCGGACTCCAGCACGGTCGCGCCGGTCAGGTCGATGGTGGCCAGTCGGGGCACCCGGAAGTCGGTGGCGGTCAGCCGGTCGCCGGCCAGGGCACGGTGCAGTGCGCGGGCGGTGTTCCACACGGTGTCGCCTTCGGGCACCCGTCCATCCTCCCCCAGCCGTACCGCCGCCGTCGGGTACGCGCCGATCCGGCAACGGTCGTGACCTGCTCGGACGCGTACCGGCCGATCCGCCGCCGGGTGTGGGCCGGTCGGTCACGACCCGGGTCGCCGCCGGTCGTGGCGTCGTGGCGTCGTCCGGCACCGCCGAGGGTGGTGGAGGCTCCTGCGGCGGGTGTGGCTGCGGGGCCGATGGTCGCGGGTCGCCCTCGGGTGGACGGCGGGGCGGGGGCGTGGCCCGGGTGCTACCGCCGCCCACCCGGGGTCAGGGCAACTCCTCGGGGCGGGGCTGGCGGACCGCGTCCTGGTAGCGCGGGTGGCTCGCGCCGTAGATGGCGTAGTTGAGCCGGGCGTCTGACAGGCTCAGGTCACCGTTGGGGCCGCCCCGGGCGGTGCCGGCATTCTGGTCGGTGGAACCGTCGTCGGTCCAGAAGCAGACCGGACAGGTGCCGCCGCCGGTCCGGTGTGCGCAGCACGGGCAGGCGGCGACATCGATCGTGTGTTTCCCCACACGGGTAAGCATTTCACAGCCGCCCGGCGCGGGCACAGTAGACAGTTTCGCCGACGCCGCGTGCCCGGTACGGCGCGGATCGGGGCCGGTAGGCCGGCCGGCGCGGCCCGTCAGTCGAGCCGCAGCACGTCACCCGGGGCGACGCCGAGGAGGTCGTCGGCGCGGCCGCCGTTGACCGCCACCGCCAGGTGGCCGGCCGAGTCCGGATAGACGACGGGTTCGCCGGTCGGGGCGTCGCCGAAGGTGGCGCCCCGGACCGCCCGCCGGGGGCCGATCCGGACCACCGGACCGAGCCGGCGCAGTGCGGAGCCGGGGGCGGCGAGCTGGACGTTGCCGAAGTGGTCGACGGCGAGCACCTCGGCCTCCAGCCAGCCGTCACCCTCCACCAGCACCGGTTCGGCCAACCGCACCAGGGTCGCCGGGTCGACGGTGGGGCCGGCGTCGGCCAGCGGTGCGCCGAGCGCGAACCGGGCGGCGGCCGGGGCGAAGATGTCCCGGCCGTGGAAGGTGCGGGACGGCTCGGGGAACCACTCCGCGCTGGTCAGCTCCACCGCCTCGGTGATCCCGCCGAGCACGGCCGCGGCCCGGGGGAGCAGCCCGTTGTCCGGGCCGACCAGCAGACCGCCGGGGGTACCCAGGGCGACGCCGCGCCGCGCGGTCCCGACGCCCGGATCGACCACCGCCACGTGTACGGCCGGCGGCAGGTGTCCCACGGTCTGGGCCAGTACGGTGGCGCCGCGGGCGACGTCGCCGGCCGGGATCAGATGGCTGACGTCGATCACCCGGACGGCCGGCGCGATCCGGGCGACCACCCCGTGACAGGCCGCCACGAACCCGTCGGAGAGGCCGTAGTCGGTGGTCAGGCTGAGCCATGCGTAACCGGGCACAGCCGGAAGACTAGCCCGGCCGGCCTCGACGGCCGAGGCGGAACTCAGGCCGGTGCGTCGGACCCGGCCGGGAACAGCCGGAGTTCGAGGCGGAGTTCGTCGTGCAGCGGGATGCCGTCGGCGCCGATCGTCGGGATGCTCGGCTTGCGCAGCCGGGCCCGGTCGACCGCGCCCGGATCGACGGCGACGATCCGCAGGCCGCGCCGCTGATAGAAGCGGAGCGCCCGGAGATTGTCGTTGCTGGTGATCAGCCAGAGCCGGTCCGCGCCCTGCGCCCGGGCGGTCTCCGCCGCACCGTCGAGCAGCGCGGTGCCGACCCCGTCGCCGGTCCGGTCGGCCACGATGCTGACCACCTCCAGCCCGGTACCGTCCAGGTGCCAGGCCAGGGCTCCGCGGAGTCCGGCCACGCCGTCGACCGCGACCAGGGTGGGCAGCTCGCGCAGGTCGTAGCGGACGTCGTGGCCGATCACGTACGGTCCGCCCCACTCCCGGTCGTGCAGCGCGTCGATCGCGGCCCGGTCGGCCGGCCCGGCCGGGCGTACCCGCAGTTGCGACACCTGTCCGCTCCTCCCCCGGGGCGCCTGGCAAGGTAACTGTATGCGCCTGTGTATCTTCACCGAACCGCAGCAGGGGGCGAGCTACCGGGATCTGCTCCGGATCGCCCGGCACACCGAGGAGTGCGGCTTCGACGGCTTCTTCCGCTCCGACCACTACCTGACGATGGGCGGCAGCGGGCTGCCGGGGCCGACCGACGCCTGGCTGAGCCTGGCCGCCCTGGCGGTGCAGACCTCGCGGATCCGGCTCGGCACGCTGGTCACCTCGGCGACGTTCCGGCTGCCGGGGCCGCTGGCGATCGGCGTCGCGCAGGTGGACGAGATGAGCGGCGGCCGGGTCGAGTTGGGCCTCGGCACCGGCTGGTTCGAGGAGGAACACCAGGCGTACGGCATCCCGTTCCCCTCGCCCGCCGAGCGGTTCGACCGGCTCACCGAGCAACTGGAGGTGGTCACCGGGCTCTGGGACACCCCGCTCGGGGACACCTTCGACTACTCCGGGAAGTACTACCGGCTCGCGGGTTCACCGGCGCTGCCGAAGCCGGTGCAGTCGCCGCGGGTACCGGTGATCGTCGGTGGCAAGGGGCTGCGGCGTACCCCGATGCTGGCCGCCCGGTTCGCCGACGAGTTCAACGTACCGTTCAGCTCCGCCGACCAGGTGGCCCGCAGCTACGCGGCGGTGGCCGGGGCCGCCGAGCGGACCGGTCGGGCGGAGTCCGGGCGGGCCCCGCTGGTGCTCTCGGCCGCGCTCTCCGTGCTCTGTGGGCGGTCGGACGCCGAGGTGCGCCGCCGGGCCGAGGCGATCGGTCGCGACCCGGTCGAGATGCGCGACTCGTACGGCGTCGCCGGCACGCCGGAGCAGGTCGTCGAGCAGATCCGGGCGTACGCCGCGCACGGCGCCAGCCGGGTCTTCCTCCAGGTGCTCGACATCGCCGACCTGGACCACCTCGACCTGATCGCCGCCGAGGTGGCGCCCCGGCTCTGAGTCGAGCCGGCGGCCGGGCCGGCGGCCGGGCCGGCAGCCTCGACCGCCTCCGGTGTCGCGGCCGTGGTCAGGCCGCGTCGTCCGCCTTGCCGAGTCGCCAGTAGCCCATGAAGGCGACCGACTCGCGGTCCAGACCGCGCTCGGAGACGAGGTACCGGCGCAGCGTCCGGATCACACCGGCCTCGCCGGCCAGCCAGGCGTAGTGCCCGCCGTCCGACAGGCCGACCGGTACCTCCCAGAGTTCGTCGTCGACGGTCTCGTCCGAAGCGTCGGGCTGGTCCGGTCGGTCCGCCGGGAGGAGCCGTTCGGCGGCGGCCCGGACCGCCGGGAGCAGCACGCTGCCGTGCGCCGCGCCCGAGCGGGGCAGCCAGCGCACGGTCACCAGCGGCGGTGCCGACATTTCGAGCACGTCCGCCGGGTACGGCACCTCCAGCAGTACCTCGCCCCGGCTCTGCGCGGGCAACCGTTCGACGATCGCGGCGATCGCCGGTACCGCCGTCTCGTCCCCGACCAGCAGCAGGGTGCGGGAGGCCAGCGCGGGCTGGAACTCCCGGCCGCCGTGGTCGCCGAGGTAGCCGTGGTCCGGCCCCATGATGACGATCCGGTCGCCCGGCGCGGCGCCGAATGCCCAGCGGGCCGCCGGGCCGTGCGCACCGTACGGGCCGCCTTCGGGGTGCAGCACGATGTCGACGTCGACCTCGCGGGCCTCCCGGCGTACGGCCCGGGTGGTGTAGGTGCGGAACGGGTTGCGCAGTTCGGTGGGGAGGGCCCGCCAGTGCTGGTACCAGTCGGTGCCCTGCGGCAGGTGGCGGAAGCCGTGCTCCGGGACCGGGAAGACGAGTTTGATCCGCTGGTCGTAGCCCGGGTCGGCGAAGGTGTCGAAGTCGTCGCCGGTGAAGGTCACCCGGAGGAAGGACGGGCTCAGCCGGTGCAGCCGGACGACCTCGGCCGGAAAGAGTCGCCACGGGGCGACGAGCGACGGGGCGGTGGAAAGCTCGGTCATCTGGCCAACCTCTCGGTACACGACGCCGGCAGGTACGGCGAGCGGCGTGCCGTTAGGTTAGCCTAACCTCCGCAAGATGTCAGTGGGGTGGGTCCACCGCGTCCGGCCGCTGACGACCGGTCAGCCGCGCAGCCGCAGCCCGCGCGGTGTGGTCCGGAAGCCGGCGGCGGTGAGCGCGTCACGCAGCGGCGAGGCGTGCACCGAGGCGCCGTCCGCGCGTTCCACCGCCAGGGCGCCGAGCGCGCCGGAGCCGACCGCCGAGCCGAGCGCCTGGGCGGCGGCGGCCAGCGCCTCGTGGTCGTCGCTGAACGAGAGCAGGGTCCGGCCGCCGCGCTCGACGTAGAGCACCAGCGCCCCGTCGACCAGCACCACCAGGGCACCCGCCTTACGCCCGGCCCGGTGCCCGGTCGCGGTAGAGGTAGCGCCGGTCGCCGTGGCGCCGCTCGCCGAACCGCCGGTGCCGCCGCCGGGCTCGACCGTGCCGTCGCCGGAGTCGACCACCCGGGCCGGCCAGGGCAGCGCGGCCCCGTACGGGTTCGCCGGGTCGGTGGCGGCCAGCACCCGGGCGCCACCGACCCTACGGCGCAACTCCTCCGGCTCGGCCAGCGCCCGCAGCCGGTCCACCGCACCGGGCACCGCGAACTGCGCCGCCCCGAGCCCCTCGACGAAGTAGCCACGGCGGGCCGCCCCGCGCTCCTCCAACGCGGAGAGCACCGGATAGACCGCGGCGAAGCCGCCGGCCACCCCCTCGGCGACCACCGCTCCCCGGGTCACCACCCCGTGCCGCTCCAACAGCACGTCGGCGAGTGCGGCGGCCCGACGGGTCGGGTCGACATCCCGCCCGGGGAGCCGGGACCAGCGCCCGGCGACCGTCGGCGGTCCACCCCGGGCCGGCAGTGCCGGGCGGCCCGGCCGCCGGTAGCGGGTCCGGGGCGCACCGGTACGCGGCCGGTGCGCACCCCCGCCACCGAGTACGGCGCGCAGCGGCGCGAGGGTGTCGTTGGTCAGCCAACCGGCCCAGACCAGTTCCCACACCACCCCGACCAGCGCCGCGTCGTCGACCGGACCGGCAGCGGAGCCGGCGACCCGCTCGTCGACGGCGACCCGTTCGGCCAGCGAGCGGAAGAACAGCGCCTGCCCCTCGCCGAGTGCGCCCAGCACCGCCTCGTGCAGCGGGGTCAGCGCCAGCGCCTCGTCCGGCGGTGGCAGCAGCAGGGCGGCGCTGTCGGCGTAGGCCAGGGTCACCCAGCCGTCGCCCCGGCCGATCGCTCCGGAGCCGGCCCACACCACCTCGCCGCTGGCACAGAGCTCGTCGAGATAGCCGGGGGCGTAGTCGGCTACCCGGGCGGGCAGGACCAGGCTCTCCAGCGCGGACGCCGGCACGGCCGTCCCCTGCAACTGTTCCACCACGGCGGCGACCGCCTCGACCCCCCGGGCCGCCGCGCCGACCTGCTGCCAGCGGGGCAGGAAGGTGGCCAGCGCCCGGGCCGGCACCGGCTCGATCTCCCGGCGCAGCGCGGCCAGGGAACGGCGGCGCAGCAGGCGCAGCACCTCGGCGTCGCACCACTCCGGCCCGGCACCGGTCGGCGAGAACTCGCCGGAGACCACCCGCCCGTCGGCACCGAGCCGGCGCAGCGTCTGCTCCACCACGAAGACCCCGAGCCCGAACCGGGCCGCACAGGTGCCCGCGGCGAAGGGTCCGTGCGTCCGGGCGTACCGGGCGACGAGATCGCCGAGCGGGTCGGCCACCGGTTCGAGATACGCCTGCGCCACCCCGACCGGCAGCGCCACGCCGAGCGCGTCCCGGTATCGACCGGCGTCCTCGACGCCGATCCAGCGCTCCTGCCCGGCGACCCGGACCCGGAGGATCCGCCGCGCCTGCGCCAGCCCGGTCAGCCACTCCGGCGAGACTCCGCGTTCGGTCAGCTCGGCGTCGGAGAGGTCACCGAGCAGCCGGAGCAACTCGACGGCGTCCTCGGCGTCCCGGGGGCGGCGCTGCTCGGTCAGCCAGCGCAACTGCCGCTCGGTCTCCGCCACCACCGTCGGATCGAGCAGCTCCCGCAGGTCCACCCGGCCGAGCAGTTCGCCGAGCAGGGCCGAGTCGAGCGCCAGCGCGGCGGCCCGCCGTTCGGCCAGCGGGGCGTCGCCCTCGTAGAGGAAGGCGCCGACATAGCCGAAGAGCAGTGAGCGGGCGAACGGTGACGGCCGGGGTGTCTCCACCTCGACCAGCCGTACCTTGCGGGCGGCCACCTCCCGCATCAGCGCCACCAGGCCGGGCAGGTCGAAGACGTCCTGTAGGCACTCCCGGGCCGCCTCCAGCGTGATCGGGAAGTCGGCGTACTCCCGGGCGACGTCGAGCAGTTGGGCGGCGCGCTGGCGCTGCTGCCAGAGCGGCTGGCGGCGGCGCGGGTCGCGGCGGGGCAGCAGCAGGGCGCGGGCGGCACACTCCCGGAACCGGGCGGCGAAGAGGGCGGATCCGCCGACCGACTCCTCCACCAGGGCGGCGATCTCGTCGGGGTCGAAGGCGACCAGCTCGGCGCCGGGCGGATCGTCGGCGGTGTCGGGCAGCCGGACCACGATCCCGTCGTCGGAGGGGACCACCTGGGCGTCGACGCCGTAGCGTTCGGTGAGCCGGCGGGCGATGGCCAGTGCCCAGGGGCCGTTGACCCGGGCGCCGAGCACGCAGTGCACCGCCAGCCGCCAGTCGCCCAGCTCGTCGCGGAAGCGCTCCACCAGTACCGTCCGGTCGTCCGGCACCGAGCGGGTCGCGGCCTGCTGCTCGCGCAGGTACGCCACCAGGTTGCCGGCGGCCCAGTCGTCCAGCCCGCCGGAGCGCAGCGCGGCCCGGGCCGCCTCGTCGTCGGCCCGGACCAGGCCGCGCAGCCGGTTGCCGAGCGCCCGGCCCAGCTCGACCGGGCGGCCGAGCTGGTCGCCCTTCCAGAACGGCATCCGGGCCGCCTGCCCGGGCGCGGGGGAGACCAGCACCCGGTCCGGGGTGATGTCCTCGATCCGCCAGGACGACGAACCGAGCAGGAAGACGTCGCCGACCCGGGACTCGTAGACCATCTCCTCGTCCAGCTCACCCACTCGGGCGGCCCGCTCGGCACCGGCCAGGAAGACGCCGAAGAGCCCCCGGTCGGGGATGGTGCCGCCGCTGGTCACCGCGAGCCGCTGCGCCCCCGGGCGGCCGGTGAGCAGGTCGGCGGCCCGGTCCCAGACCAGCCGGGGACGCAGCTCGGCGAAGGCGGTGGACGGATAGCGCCCGGAGAGCATGTCGAGTACGGCGTGCAGGGCCGAGTCGGGCAGCTCGGCGAAGGGCGCGGCGCGGCGGATCAGGGCGGTGAGGTCGGCGACCCGCCACTCGTCGAGCGCGACCATCGCGACGATCTGCTGGGCGAGCACGTCCAGCGGGTTGCGCGGGTAGTTCAGCTCCTCGATGGCGCCGTCGGTCATCCGTTCCGCCACCACCGCGCAGGAGAGCAGGTCACCCCGGTGCTTGGGGAAGACCACGCCTCGGGAGACCGCGCCGACCTGGTGCCCGGCCCGGCCGACCCGTTGCAGACCGGCGGCGACGCTCGGCGGGGCCTCGATCTGCACCACCAGGTCGACGGCGCCCATGTCGATGCCGAGTTCCAGGCTGGAGGTGGCGACCACCGCCGGCAACTGGCCGGACTTGAGCGCCTCCTCGATGTGCCGGCGCTCCTCCCGGGAGACGCTGCCGTGGTGGGCCCGGGCGATCACCGGCGCCGCCCCGCTCGCCGCACCGGACTGCGCCATGATCTCGGCCGGCAGCCGGGGCGGCGCCCCCGGCCGGTCGGCACCGACCCGCCCGGCGGAACGCTGACGGCCGGCCGCGCCCCCGACGGTGCCGGTCGGATCGGAAGACCACCCGGCCCGGTCGGCGGCCAGGCCGGCTCCGTCGGCGGCCAGTTCCGCCTCGTCGGCGGCGAGTTCGTTGAGGCGGGCACAGAGCCGCTCGGCGCCGCGCCGCGAGTTGGTGAAGACGATGGTCGACCGGTGCGAGCGGACCAGGTCGTAGACCCGTTCCTCGACCGCCGGCCAGATCGACGCCCGGCGCGGGGTGCCGAACTCGTCCTCCGGCGCCTCCTGCTCGTCCAGCCGGGTCATGTCCTCGACCGGCACCTGCACGCTGACCTCGATGGTCTTGGCGGTCTCCGGCTGCACCACCGTCACGGGCCGGGCGCCGCCGAGGAACCGCGCGGTGGCGTCGATCGGGCGTACGGTCGCGGAGAGCCCGATCCGCTGCGCGGGGGCGGGCAGCAGGGCGTCGAGCCGCTCCAGGGAGAGCGCCAGGTGGGCACCGCGCTTGGTGCCGGCGACCGCGTGCACCTCGTCCACGATCACGGTCTGCACGCCGCGCAGCGAATCCCGGGCGGCGGAGGTGAGCAGCAGGAAGAGCGACTCCGGCGTGGTGATCAGGATGTCCGGCGGGGTACGCGCGAAAGCCCGCCGCTCGTCGGCCGGGGTGTCGCCGGTCCGCATCCCGACGGTGATCTCGGGCGGCGGGAGGCCCAGCCGGGCCGCCGCCTGCCGGATGCCGGTGAGCGGGGTGCGCAGGTTGCGTTCGACGTCGACGGCGAGCGCCTTGAGCGGGCTGACGTAGAGCACCCGGCAGCGCTGCCGGGGGTCGTCCGGAGCCGGCTCGCGGGTCAGCCGGTCCAGCGACCAGAGGAACGCGGCCAGGGTCTTGCCGGAACCGGTCGGGGCGACCACCAGGGCGTTGTGGCCGGCGCCGATCGCCCGCCACGCTCCGGCCTGGGCGTCGGTGGGTGCGGCGAAGGCGGCACCGAACCACTCCCGGGTCGCCGCGCCGAAGGTCGCCAGCACATCGTTCACCGACCCATCGTGCCCGGTCGGTCCGACAGGTTCACCGGAACGGTTGTCCGCATGCCCGGTTGATCGTTGTTTTCGCCTGAGATGAGGGCTAAGTCTCACTTAACTGCTTGCGAATGATGTGCAACCTACAGTAACTTCTCCGAAACCCAAGCTCGGCGCCAAGGGGGTACGGATGACCGGCGATCCGCGCGACGTCCCCGCCACCACGGACGTGTTGACCCGCCGGGTCGAGACCTACCTGACCGTGGCGCGGGCCGGTCTGCGCGGCGCCGACCTCGAACTCGCCGAGCGGCTCGTCGACTGCCTCCGCCAGTTGGTCGCCGCCACCGCCACCGCCAGCGCGGCGGACCGGGCCCGGGTCCGAGCCGCGGTGCACGCCCTGGTGCTGCGCCGCGAGGCGCACGGCCGGGTGCTGCCCCGGCGCTCCCTCGCCGCCGCCCAGCAGGTGATCAACCAGGTGGTCCGGCAGCTCGGCCGGGCCGACCTGGTGGTGCCCGCCACGCCGGACGCGCCGGACGACACCGCCGCCCGCGCCCTCCTCGCCCGCAACACCGGACCGGCCCTGCTCGATCCGGCCCCGGCGCCGGGCGTCGACTCGCCGTGCACCGTCGGCTGACGCCCCGGACCACACCCGCCCCGCGCGCCGGGTAGCCGGCACGCCGCCCCGCATGATCGCCGAACCCCGGCCCCACTCGGGTGGTTTCGGGCGATTCCCCGTGTCGAGCCGGGCTCTGGCGTGTGATCTGTCTGAGTCCGCGTCCTCGCCGCCGGACGTGCCGACACCCACCTGGAGTACGCATGCTGATGCTGCTGGCGCTGCACCTGGTGGCTGCGGCGCTGGCGCCCGCGTTGGTGCGCCGGTGGGGACGGGCGGCCTTCCTGCCGCTGGCGGTCGCCCCGGCCAGCGCGTTCGGCTGGGCGCTCGGGTACGCCGACACCGTCCGGGACGGCGAGGCTGTCGTCGAGGCGTACCCGTGGGTGCCGGAACTCGGTCTCGAACTGGCGCTGCGGGTCACCACCCTGTCCTGGCTGCTGATGCTGCTGGTCGGCGGGATCGGCGCGCTGGTGCTGGTCTACTGCGTCCGCTACTTCGACGCCGACGAGCCCGGGCTCGGCCGGTTCGCCGCCGTCTTCGTCGGCTTCGCCGGAGCCATGCTCGGGGTGGTGGTCGCCGACGACCTGCTGCTGCTCTACATCTGCTGGGAGCTGACCAGTGTCTTCTCCTACCTGCTGATCGCGCATCACCCCGAGCAGCAGGCCAGCCGGCGGGCGGCGAACCAGGCGCTGCTGGTGACCACCCTGGGCGGCCTGGTCATGCTGGTCGGCTTCGTCATGCTCGGCCAGCACGCCGGCACGTACCGGTGGTCGGAGATAGCCGCCCGGCCGCCGCCGCCCGGCGGGTACCTCGGGATCGCGGTGGTGCTGATCCTGGTCGGTGCGCTGAGCAAGTCGGCGATCTTCCCGGCCAGCTTCTGGCTGCCGGCCGCGATGGCCGCACCGACCCCGGTCAGCGCCTACCTGCACGCCGCCGCGATGGTGAAGGCCGGGGTCTACCTGGTGGCGCTCTTCGCCCCGGCGTACGCGCAGGTCGGCCCGTGGCGTCCGGTGATCTACGTGACCGGGATCTTCACCATGCTGGCCGGCGGCTGGGCCGCACTGCGCCAGGTGGACCTGAAACTGCTGCTGGCGTACGGCACGGTCAGCCAACTCGGGCTGCTGGTCGTCCTCGCCGGTGCCGGCACCCCGGACGCCGCGCTCGCCGCCGTCGCGATGCTGCTCGGGCACGCCCTGTTCAAGGCGACCCTCTTCCTGGTGGTCGGGATCGTCGACCGGCGGGCCGGAACCCGGGACCTGACCGTGCTCTCCGGGCTGTGGCGGCGGATGCCGCTGGTCTGCGCGACTGCCGTGCTCGGCGCCGCCTCGATGGCCGGGATACCGCCGCTGATGGGGTTCGTCGCCAAGGAGAAGGTGCTGGCGGCGTTCACCGGTGACCCGCTGCTGCTCGCCGCTCTGCTGCTCGGCGCCGTCCTGACCACCGCGTACAGCGCCCGGTTCGTCTGGGGGGCGTTCCTCGGCCGCTCCGCCGGGGAGGCGACGCCGACCCGCCCGGTCGAGACCGTCATGCTCGCCCCGGCGGCACTGCTCGCGGTCGCCGGGCTGGTACTGGGACTGTCAGCCGGGCCGGTCGGCGAGATGCTCGCCGGTTATCCCCGGCTGTTCGGGTCGATAGAGCACCCGCTCAGCTTCGTGCCGCCGCCGGGGCTCGTCATGGGACTGTCGATCCTGGTCGTGCTCACCGGCCTGCTGGTCTTCGCGCTCGGTACCCGGCTGGGCGCGGTGCAGGCCCGGCTGCGCGCCCCGTTCGACGGGGACACCGCCTACCAGGTGTTGAGCCGGGGCTTCGACCGGTTGGCCGTGCTGGTCACCGGTGCGACGCAGCGGGGCTCGCTGCCGCAGTACCTCGGGGTGATCCTGTTCGCCCTGGTCCTGGTGCTGGGTGGCGCGCTGCTGCGCGGTCCGTGGCCGGACCGGGTCGGGGCCTCGGGCAATCCGCTCCAGGCCGTCGTCGGGGTGGTGCTCGGGGTCGCCGCGGTGCTCACCGTCCGGGCCCGGCGCCGGCTCACCGCGGTGATCCTGGCCGGCGTCACCGGTTACTGCACGGCCATGTTGTTCGTGCTTCAGGGTGCGCCCGACCTGGGGTTGGCTCAGTTCCTGGCGGAGACCGTCACCATCGTGATCTTCGTTTTGGTGCTGCGCCGGCTGCCGGCCCGGTTCTCGGTGCGACCGCTGCGGCGCAGCCGGTGGGGCCGACTCGCCCTCGGGGCGGCGGTCGGGGCCGTGGTCACCGCGACGGCGGTGGCCGCGACCGGGGCACGGCGGGCGCCGCCGATCGCGGCCGAGTTCCCCGGGCCGGCCCTCTCCTTCGGGTACGGCCGCAACGTCGTCAACGTGACCCTGGTGGACATCCGGGCCTGGGACACCATGGGCGAGATCGCCGTACTGGTGGTGGCGGCGACCGGGGTGGCGAGCCTGATCTTCCAGCGCCGACGCGGCCCGGACCGGCCCCGGCGGGACGACGTCAGGCCGCCGCCCGGAGCCGAGCGGGTCTGGCTGCGGGCCGGGCCGACGCTGCGGACCCACCACCGATCGATCGTCTTCGAGGTGGTCGTCCGGCTGATCTTCCACACGGTGGTGCTCTTCTCGCTCTTCCTGCTCTTCGCCGGCCACAACGCCCCCGGCGGCGGCTTCGCCGGTGGGCTGGTGGCCGGGCTGGCTCTCGCGGTCCGCTACCTCGCCGGTGGCCGGCACGAACTCGACCAGGCGGCCCCGGTCGACGCCGGCGTCGTCCTCGGGGTCGGCCTCTTCGTGTCGGTCGGCACGGGCCTGCTCGCGATGACCACCGGCGGGGAGGTGCTGCGCAGCAGCCTGCTGGAACCGGAACTGCCGCTCGTCGGCGACCTGCACCTGGTCACCTCGATCTTCTTCGACATCGGCGTCTACCTGGTCGTGGTCGGCCTCGTGCTGGACATCCTGCGCAGCCTCGGCGCCGAGGTGGACCGGCAGATCGAGGTGGAGGACGAGCCGGGCACCGGGCTGCGTACGGACCGGCCGGCGGGGCCGGCGCAGGCGGCGGGCGCGGGGCGGCGGGCGGCGGGTACGGACGGCCGACGATGACCCCGAACCTGGTGCTGGCGCTGGTCGTCGGGGTGCTGGTCGGCAGCGGGGTGGTCCTGCTCCTGGAGCGCAGCCTCAGCCAGGTGCTGATCGGCACCATCCTGCTCACCAACGGCACCAACCTGCTGCTCCTGCTCGGCGGCCGGTCCGGTGGGGCACCGATCCTGGGGGTCACCCCGGAGGCGGAGATGAGCGACCCGCTGGCTCAGGCGATGGTGCTGACCGCCATCGTGATCACACTGGGCCTGACCGCGTTCCTGATGGCGATGGCGTACCGGAGCTGGCAGTTGACCGGGCACGACGAGGTACGTGACGACCCGGAGGACCGCCGGATCGTGCGCCGTGCCGAGCGGCGTGAACTCGCCGGCCCGGACGAAAACGTCAGCGAGGGACCGTGGCACCCGGCCGGCCGGGTGACGGGTACCGATCCGGAGCAGGTCGATCCGGAGCCGCCGCCGCGCCGGCTCGACGACGGGGCGGACCAGGCATGACCCACCTGGTACCGCTGCCGGTGGTCGTACCGCTGCTCGGCGCCGCGCTGACCCTGGTGGTGGGCCGCCGGCCGATCGCGCAGCGGGCGATCAGTGTCACCGCCCTGGTGGTCACCCTGGCGGTCGCGGTCCTGCTGCTCTGGCGTGCACACTGGCACGGCCCGCTGGTGGTGCACGTCGGCGGCTGGCCCGCCCCGCTCGGCATCGTCCTGGTCGCCGACCAGTTGGCCGCGCTGATGCTGGTGGTCTCGGCGGCGGTGACGCTCTGCGTGCTGCTCTATTCGATCGGGGAGGACCGGGCGGATCCCGGCGAGCACGCCCCGGTGGTCATCTACCACCCGACCTACCTGGTGATGACGGCCGGGGTGACCAACGCCTTCCTCTCCGGCGACCTGTTCACCCTCTTCGTCGGCTTCGAGATCCTGCTCTCGGCCAGCTACGTGCTGCTCACCCTCGGCGGCACCGAGGAACGCATCCGGGCCGGCACCACCTACGTCGTGGTCGGCCTGGTGTCGTCGTTGATCTTCCTCACCGCGATCGGCCTGGTGTACTCCTCCACCGGCACCCTGAACCTCGCCCAGCTGGTGGGCCGGCTCGACGCGCTCTCGGCCGACCTGCGGCTGGCGCTGCACGGCGTACTGCTGCTCGCCTTCGCCATCAAAGCGGCGGTCTTCCCGCTGGCGGCCTGGCTGCCGGACAGCTATCCGACCGCACCGGCCCCGGTCACCGCGGTCTTCGCCGGCCTGCTCACCAAGGTCGGCATCTACGCGATCATCCGGACCGAGACGCTGCTCTTCCCCGACGGCCGCGCCGCCGACCTGCTGCTGGTGCTGGCCCTGCTGACCATGCTGGTCGGCATCCTGGGCGCGGTCGCGCAGTCCGACATCAAGCGACTGCTGTCGTTCACCCTGGTCAGCCACATCGGATACCTGCTCTTCGGGGTGGCGCTCACCTCGGGACCCGGGCTGGCCGCCGCGATCTTCTACGTGGTGCACCACATCACCGTGCAGACCACGCTCTTCCTGGCGGCCGGGCTCGTCGAGCGGCGGGCCGGCAGCACCAACCTGGACCGGATCGGCGGGCTGGCCCGGGTCGCGCCGCTGCTCGGCGGGCTGTTCCTGGTGCCGGCGCTGAACCTCTCCGGCATCCCGCCGTTCTCGGGGTTCCTCGGCAAGCTGGGGCTCTTCCAGGCCGGGGTGTCGGCGGGCGGGGTGCTGCCCTGGCTGCTGGTGGTCGCCGGCACCCTGACCAGCCTGCTCACCCTCTACGCCACGACGAAGGTGTGGAGCCTGGCGTTCTGGCGCGCGCCCCGGCTGGTCGATTCCGAGCCGGTCCGGCTGCCCCGGCTGATGGTGGGCGCCACCACCGTACTGGTGCTGCTCGGGGTGGGGCTGACCGTCGCCGCCGGGCCGCTCTTCGGGGTCAGCGCCGAGGCAGCCGACGACCTGCGGGAACGTGCCCCGTACGTACGCGCGGTCTTCCCCGGCGGTCCGCCGTGACCGGCCACGCCCGGGCGCTGCGGCGCCGACTTCCGGACCGGCGGCGGTGGCGGGACCACCTGATCACGGTCGGCTGGCTGGTCGCGGTCTGGAGCCTGCTCTGGGGCGAGTTCACCGTCGGCAACCTGCTCGCCGGAGTGCTGGCGGCCGTGGTGATCCTGGTCTTCCTGCCGCTGCCCCGGGTGACCTTCGGGGGGCGGCTCCGGCCGCTGGCGCTGGCCGCGTTCGTCGGGCGCTTCGTCGTCGAACTCGTGGTCGCCAGCGTGCAGGTCGGCTGGGTCACGCTGCGCCCCGGGCGGCCCCGGAACGCGATCATCGCCGTCCGGCTGCGGGTGCGTACCGACCTCAACCTGGCGCTGACCGCCGAGGTGCTGTCGCTGGTCCCCGGCACGCTGATCGTGGAGGCCGACCGGGAGACCGGGACGCTCTACGTGCACGTACTGGACGTACGCGGCGCCGAGGATCTCGCCCGGAGCCGGGAACGGATCCTGACCCTGGAGGCCCGCCTCGTCCGCGCCGTCGGCTCCGCGACGGAACTGCGGCTGCTCTCGCCGAGCAGTGGAAACGTCGAACCGGGAGGACCACCGTGATCGTCGCAGTCGTTGTCGTCGCCGTCCTGCTCTCGACCGCGGCGGGGCTGGCCCTGGTCCGCGTCGTACGCGGCCCGGCGCTGCTGGACCGGGTGGTCGCCGCCGAGGTGCTGATCTCGATCATCGTCGGTGCGCTCGGCACCGAGGCGGCCGTCAACCGGCACGCCACCACGCTGCCGATCCTGATCGCACTGAGCATGCTGGGCTTCGTCGGCTCGGTGGCCCTGGTGCGGTTCGCCGCCGGGGAGGAGGCGTGAGTGCGGAGGTGTTGCTCGACGTACTGGTCGGGATCTTCCTGGTCACCGGGGGGCTGCTGAGTCTGGTCGCCGGGATCGGGCTGATCCGCTTCCCGGACGTGCTCAGCCGGATGCATTCGGCGACCAAGCCGCAGGTGCTCGGCGTACTGCTGATCCTGCTGGCGCAGGCGGTGAGCCTGCGCAACGGTGCCGATCTGGCCACGCTGGTGCTGATCGGCGGTTTCCAGCTCACCACCGCCCCGCTCGCGGCGCAGATGATCAGCCGGGCCGCGTACCGCACCGGGCGGGTCCACCGGGAGTCGCTCGACGTCGACGAACTGGCCGACCGGGACGGCGCCGGCTCCGGCCGTGCCGAGTGAGCGGCCCCGGCGCGGGCCGGCCGTCGGTCGCGACGACCGGCGCTGGCCCGTCGTCGGCGTCGGGGCGGCTCCGCCCGTCGTTCGGCGACGTCGCCGGGCGGCGCGGCGCCGGCCGGGTTACCGTTGCGGCATGTCCCGGGAGACGTGGACCGTGATCCTGGTGCTGGGTGGCATCCTGGCCGTCGCCACGCTGGCCGGAGCCGTCGTGCTCGTGCTCAGGGTGCTGCGTACCCGCAAGCTGCTCGGCGAGCTGGGTGCCGGCGGCAAGGTGGCGTTCTACGGGGCACTGATCTACACGGTGCTGCCGGTCGACCTGCTACCCGATCCGATCTACCTCGACGACATGGGCGTCCTGGCCGGCGCGTTGCTCTACCTGACCCGGCTGGTGCACCAGCGCCGGGCGGGCCGCGCGGGGTCGGTGGATCCCGGCCTCGGTGCGGACGTGCGACCGTTGCCGCCCCGGGCCGGGCGTGATCGGACCCGTACCCGACCCTGACCCTCGGGAGCTGGGCCCTGCTGAGCCGACCGCGACCGTCGACGGGTTTCCGGCGGCCATCCGGTCAGGACTCGGCGGGGAAGGCCATCGTGCCGGTCAACCCGACGGTGCCGGGCAGCCGGGTGTCCTGGCGCAGGAACTGCACCACGACCGGGACCGGTGACCGGACGACGCAGCCGAACCGCCGGCCCAGCACGATCGCCTCGGGATCGACCAGGTCGTTGAGGCGTACGTGCCGGATCCGGCGGGCGCCGACCTCGACCGGGTACGGGCCGACCGGTTCCCGGTCCTCGTAGTAGACGGTGATCTCCAGATCGGCCGGCTCGTCACCGGTGTTCAGCACCGACAACTGGTCGAAGCTGGTGAACTCCGGTTCCTCGCCGCTGCTCGGGAACGGGATCCGGCCGCCGGGGACCACCCAGACCCGCCCGCCGAGCCCGGCCATCAGCCGTCCCTCAGCAGCCGGGCGAGGTCGGGGGTCAGGAACACCTCGTCCGGGTCGAGCCGGCGGCGCAGGTCCTGGAACCTGTCCCACTGTGCATAGACGCCACGCAGTTGCGGCGCTGCCAGCGAGTGCTTCTTGCCCCAGTGCGGGCGGCCGTCGTGCTGCCGGAACACCGCCTCGACGTCGGCGAAGTACTCGTCGTGCGGCAGGGAGTTGTTCTGTAGGCAGGCGATCGTCGTGGTGGCCCGGCCGTACGCGGGGCTGAGCCAGATGTCGTCGGCGGCGACCGTACGCACCAGAACCCGCCAGGCCACCCCGGTGCGGTGCCGGTCCAGGATCCGGCGCCGGATCTCGGTGAAGCAGGCGTGGAAGGCCTCCGACGGTACGGCGTACTCGATCTCCTCGAAACGCAGTTCCCGGTGCCGCGGGATGGTCCGGTGGCTCGGGCCGGACTCGGTGACCCGGGGCGCGCCGACCGGGTGGAGTTCCGGCTCCTCGCCGCGCCGGTTGAGGGTGCGGATCTGGGTGGTGTCGGTGCGCGGATACCAGTAGAAGTCCATGTTCCGGTTCTGCCGCTGCAACTGGGGCAGGTGGTCGAGGGTCCAGGCGATCGACGAGCACCAGTTGCGCCGCCGCAGGTGGTAGGTGGGGGTGAGGCGCAGCGTCAGCGCGGTCACCACGCCGAGCACGCCGAGGGAGAGCTGCGCCGCCGGCAGTACGTCGGCGTTCTGCTCTGCGGAGATCTCCAGCACCTCGCCGGTGCCGGTGACCAGCCGTACCCCGGCGACCTGGGTGGAGAGGTTGCCGAATTCGAGGCCGGTGCCGTGGGTACCGGTGGCGGTGGCGCCGGCGATCGACTGCACGTCGACGTCACCGAGGTTGTCCATGGCGAGCCCGGCCTCGTAGAGCGCCTCGCCCAGCTCACCCAGCGGCACCCCGGCGCCGACCGTTGCCAGGTGCGGGTCGTCGTGCCGGCGCACGGTGCGGGGCAGCCCGGCCAGGCTGACGAGTACGTCGTCGGTGCGGACCAGCGGACTGGACGAGTGGCCGGAGCCGACCGGCCGGAGCGTGGTCGACGTCTGGCGGGCCCGTTCGACCAGGGCCCGTACGGCGTCCTCGTCCTCCGGGCTGGCGTACTCGCGCGGGGTGAACCGGAGGCTCCCCGACCAGTTCCGCCACTCCCGTCCCAACACAACCTCCCTGCTCGGTTGCCCGCCCGGGAGCCGGCCGCACGCCTCCGGTACCGGGCCGGACGGATCGGGACAGGCGTCTCTACCCGGTCGACGGCCCGGGAAACGGCAGGTCGGGACCGGTGGTGGTTGTCCAGGCAGTGCCCAGCGGGGCTCGGTAGGATGGCCTGGTGATCGACTCAACTGTCCAGGAGGGCAGCTGTAGCCAGCCGGGTCGGACCCGGCATTCCTCGCACCAGCCGCGACGACAGGGAGCGCTGAGCACCCTGTGTTGATCGCGATCGGTCTCCTCCTGATCATCCTGCTCACCGCGGCGACGGGGTACTTCGTCGCCCAGGAATTCGGTTACGTCGCCGTAGACCGGGGCAAACTGCGCCAACTCGCCGAGGACGGTGACGTCGCCGCGCAACGCGCCCTCACGGTCACCGGACGGCTCTCCTTCATGCTCTCCGGAGCCCAGCTCGGGATCACCGTCACCGCCCTGCTCGTCGGTTACGTCGCCGAGCCGTACCTCGGCGACGGCCTGGCCGAGCTGTTCGGCGTGGCGGGCGTCTCCGCCGCCGTCAGCACCCCGGTCGCGGTCGCGCTCTCCCTGGTGATCGCCACCGTCATCCAGATGGTCTTCGGCGAACTCGCCCCGAAGAACCTCGCCATCGTCCGGGCCGAGGGGCTGGCCCGGGCACTGAGCCGGTCCACGCTGATCTACCTGGCCGTCGCCGGGCCGGTGATCCGGCTCTTCGACGCCGCCGCCACCCGGCTGCTGCGCCGGGTCGGCATCGAACCGGTGGAGGAACTGCCGAGCGGGGCGACGCCGGAGGACCTGGAACAGATCATCGCCGAGTCGCGCGAGGAGGGACACCTCGACGCCGAGATGTCCACCCTGCTCGACCGGGGACTCGACTTCCGGCAGCTCACCGCCGCCGAGGCGATGGTGCCCCGGGTCGACGTCTACACCGTACGGCCCGACGAACCGCTCAGCCGGCTGGTCGAGCTGCTCGACACCGGGCACTCCCGCTTCCCGGTCCGTGGCGCCGAGGGCGTGGACGACGTCGTCGGGGTGGTCGGCATCGCCGACGTACTCGGGGTGCCGCCGGCCAAGCGGGCCAGTACTCCGATCGAGGCGGTCGCCGTACCCCCGTTGCTGGTGCCGGCGACGCTGCCGCTGCCGACGGTGCTGGACCGGCTCCGGGCCGGGCACCGCCAGCTCGCCTGCGTGGTGGACGAGTACGGCGGCTTCGCCGGGGTGATCACCCTGGAGGACATCGCCGAGGAGCTGGTCGGGCCGATCCGGGACGAGGACGACCCGCCCGAGCGGGCCCCGGTCCGGCAGGCCGACGGCTCCTGGGTGGTGCCGGCCCGCTGGCGGATCGACGAGGTCGCCGACAGCACCGGGATCACCCTGCCCGAGGCACCCGAATACGACACCCTCTCCGGTCTGGTGATGCGGGAGCTGGGCCGGATCCCCGAGGTCGGTGACCGGCTGGAGATCAGGCTCTCCGCCGAGGGGGAATCCGAACAGGAGGCGATGCGGCCCCGGGCCCACGTCGAGGTGCTGGCGGTCGACCGGCACGTCGCCGACTCGGTCCGGCTCCGGGTGCTGGTGCCGCAGAGCGGGGCGGAGCGCGCATCGTGAGTGCGACATGGGCGTTGCTGGTCTCCCTGTTGCTGCTCGCGCTGAACGCCTTCTTCGTGGCCGCCGAGTTCGCCCTGCTGGCGTCGAAGCGCTACCGCCTGGAGCAGGCCGCCGCCTCCGGTGGCCGGGCCGCCCGGGCGGCGCTGGACGGGGTACGCGAGCTGACCCTGATGCTGGCCGGCGCGCAGTTCGGCATCACCGTCTGCACCCTGGGGCTGGGTGCGCTCGCCGAACCGGCGATCGAGCACCTGCTCAGTCCCCTGCTGCACGCGGTCGGCCTGCCCGACACGGCAAGCCACGTGATCGCGCTGGTCTTCGCGCTCGCCCTGGTCACCTTCCTGCACCTGGTGGTCGGCGAGATGGCCCCGAAATCGTGGGCGATCACCGACCCGGAACGCTCCGCCCTGCTGCTCGCGCTGCCGTTCCGGGCGTTCGCCCGGGTGGCCCGGCCGGTGCTCTTCGCACTGAACGGGCTCGCCAACGTGACGCTGCGGCTGGTCCGGGTACGCCCGGAAGAGCAGTTGGCGGTGGCGCACGGGCCGGAGGAACTGCGGATGCTGTTGCAGCAGTCCCGGGAGCACGGCCTGCTCGCCGCCGACCAGCACGAGATGCTGACCAGCATGCTCGAACTCCAGGGCACCACCGTCGCCCAGGTGATGGAGCCGGTCGAGACGATCGTCTCGGTACGCCCCGACGACTCCGCCGAGCGGATCGAGGAGGTGTGCCGGTCCAGCGGCCGGTCCCGGCTGGCGGTCTTCGAGGCGCCGGGCGAGGTGGCCGGGCTGGTGCATGTCCGGGAGGCGGTCCGGGCCACCACCGCCGGACGGCCCGCGACGGCCCGGGAGCTGATGACGAGCCCGTTCACCCTGGAGGCGACCGCGACGGTCACCGAGGCGGTGGCCGCGATGCGGGCCGAGCAGGCGCAGTTGGCACTGGTCAGCAACGGTGCCGGTGCCGGTCGGCCGGTCGGTTTCGTGGCGCTGGAGGACCTGCTGGAAGAGGTCATCGGGGAGTTCGACGACGAGACCGACCCGATCCCGCGGGGCCGCCGGCTGCGCTGACCGTCCGCCGCGCCGTCCCCGGCAGCCGTTCCGGGGGCGGCCGGGGTGGCGGGCGCGGCCGGGTGGGGGCCCGGCCGGGGCCGGTCACGGGAGGGGGCGACGGTGGGCTTCGGGATACTCCCGCCGGGTTCGGGTCTGACCGTGCGGACCACGCTGGCCAATCCGAGTACCCGGCCCGGCCTGACGCTGCCCGGCCGGGTCACCGTCACCGCCGGCCGGTCGCCGGTGACGGTCGACGGCGTGACGCTCGGCCTGGCCACCCGGGTCGAGCCGGCCGGCGGCGAGGTGGAGTACCAGCCGGTGGAGTTCCACCGGGTGGCCGCCGCCGGGACGTTCGTGCTGGCCGCGGGGGAGCGCCGGGTCCTCGACTTCGGCGTGCCGGTGCCCTGGGAGACGCCGGTGACGGTGATCGGCGGGCACTGCCTACTCAACCTGCGGATGGGACTGCGGGCCGAGGTCGCGGTCAGCGCGCTGCTCGACCGGGGCGACCTGCGCCCGGTGTACGTGCACCCGCTCCCCGCCCAGGCCGGTGTGCTCTCCGCCCTGGCCGAGCTGGGCTTCCAGTTGCGACAGGTCGGACTGCTCGCCGAACGGCTGCCGGGGATCGAACAGAAGCTGCCGTTCCACCAGAAGATCGCGTACTGGGCGGCCCCACTGTACGGTGGCCCGTTCAGCGAGTTGGAGGTCTCCTTCTTCACCGACCCGTACCGGGTGGAGGTGCTCTTCGCACTGGACCGCCGGGTGGCGCTGGCCGGTGCCGGGCACCTGAGCTTCAGCCGGTTCCGGGTGGCGCACCAGGGTGCGGCGGAACTCGACTGGATCACCGTGGTGGACAGTTGGCTCCGGTACGCCGTACGGCGGCACTCGGCGACCGCCGCCGGCTACCAGGTGCGTACCGAACGCGGTCCGTCGCCGTCGCCCCGCCCGACCGACCCCGACCGGTCGCACCCCGGCCCGTCCGGCACTGACACCCCGGACAGTCAGCCGGCGGGCGAGGAGCCCCGGGGTGCCGCGCCGGCCGCCGGCCACGATCCGGACCGGGGGCTGCGGCCGATCGGCGGCGGTGAGGGCGGGATCGGCGGCGGCTCCGGCGGAGCCGGCGGCGGAGGCGGCGGCAGCGGCACCTGAAAGGAAGGGCCCCCTCTTATCGTTTTCTGTTGTAGCGGGGGCCCTTCCTTTCACCTCAGCCGGCGGTGGCGGTGGCGAGTTTGATGCCGAAGCCGAGGAAGAGCGCGCCGATCCCGGTGGTCATCCCGGCGGCCAGCCGACGGCGGCGGCGGAACTGTGCCGCGAGGAAGGTGCCGGTGAAGATCAGCATGGTCAGGTAGAGCGCGCTGGTGACCTGGGCGATCGCGCCGAGCAGCAGGAACGACAGCGCCGGGTAGGGGTAGGCCGGGTCGACGAACTGGATGAAGAACGAGATGAAGAAGAGGATCGCCTTCGGGTTCAGCAGGCTGATCACGGCCGCCCGCCGGAACGGCCGGTCGGCCGCCGCCGGCCGGGTGTCGACCAGCGGCGCCACCGCAGGGTCGTTGCGGGTACGCCAGCGCCGCCACGCGCCGCGCAGCATCGTCAGTCCGACGTAGCCCAGGTAGGCGGCGCCGCCGTACTTGATCACCATGAAGATCGGCGGGTACGCCTTGAGCAGCGACGCCACCCCGGCGGCCGAGAGGACCATCAGCACCGCGTCGCCGAGGAAGACCCCGGCGGCGGCCCGGTAGCCGGCGCGTACCCCGGTCTTCGCGGCGGTGGTGAGCACGTAGAGCGAGTTCGGTCCGGGCAGCAGGATGATGGCGACCGTGCCCAGCACGTAGGTCCAGATGTCGGTGATCCCCAGCACGCCGGTCATCATCGCCCCGCCGGGGCGCCCCGCTGAAGGCTTTCCCGGAGCCTGACCTGTGCTTTCGGCCACTCGTCGGCGAGCATCACGTACTGCACGGTGTCCCGCCACGAGCCGTCCGGCCGGATCCGGTGCCGCCGGAGTACCGCCTCCCGGGTGGCGCCGAGCCGTTCGATGGCGCGCTGCGACCGCTCGTTGCGGATGTCGGTGTGCCAGACCACCCGCTCCGCGCCGAGTTCGTCGAAGGCCCGGCTCAGCAGCAGCAGCTTCGCCTCGGTGTTCACGCCGGTACGCCACCAGCGGCGGCCGAGCCAGGTGTGGCCGATCGCGACGCGGCGGTGCTCGGGGTCGATCTCGTAGTAGGAGGTGGTGCCGATCACCTCCCCGGTGGTCGCGTCGAGCTGAGCCCACGGCACCCGCTCGGCCCGCCAGTGCGCGTCCAGGGAGGTCCGGACGATCTCGGCCATCCCGGCCGGGTCGTGCGGCTGGGCCACGCCCAGACTGGTCCAGACCTCCGGGTCGCGGGTCGCCGCGAAGAGGGCGTCGACGTGCGCCTCGGCCAGCGGGACGAGCTGGACGTGCGCGCCGGCCATCGGCGCCGGGGTGTGCCAGCGGGAGCGGTCCGGGCGCAGGTACGCCGGCAGCGGGGCGGTCACCCCGGCGTCCGGCTCGGGCCGCCCGGCGACGGTACGCAGCGGCAGCACGCCGGCCCAGTGCGGCAGGTCGTAGTCGTCGGGCTCGTCGCGTACGCCGCCGGTGCGGTTGCGCACCGAGACCTCCGCCAGCGGGAGGGCCAGCAGGGCGGTCTCGGCCAGTTCCCGGCGGCTCGGCGGCCGGCTGTCGGCGCTGCGGCCCGACCCGACCTTCTCGACCAGCGCGGTCAGTGCCGTCCGCTTCTCGGTCTCGTCGGTGACCAGGCGGGCGGTGCCGTGTGCGACCAGCGAGCGGTAGTTGGCGCTGTGGTGGAACTGGGAGCGGCCGTAGACCAGCCCGTCCAGTTGGGTCACCGCGACGCAGACCGGCAGCCCGGCGTCGGAGCGGGCGGCGAGCAGCGGCCGGCTGCCGGTGGAGCCGTGCAGGTAGAGCGTGTCGCCGAGCCGGACGTGCAGGGTGGGCAGGATCCGGGGCTCACCGTCCACGGTGAACCCGAGGTGGCAGTGGTACGCCTCGTCGAGCAGCTCGTGTGCGGCGTCGCGCCGGTAGCTCATCCTCGACCGGTCGCGGGTGGCGGTGGTCCGTCCGGTCTGCCGGTAGGTCTCGGCTGTGCCGTTCGGATGCGTCTGATCGGCCATCTGGCGTCCGCCCTTTTGTTATAGTACAATTTCAAAACTGTGACAGCACATTATCAGATCGCCGGTACGACGGCAGCCGAGATATCGGCCAGCGTGGAGACGGGGGTCCGGACCGGGGACCTGCCGGCCGGAGCCGCGCTGCCCGCCGTCCGGGCCCTCGCCCAGCGGCTCGGGGTCAGCCCGGCGACGGTCGCCAAGGCGTACCAGGCACTGCGCCAGCGCGGGGTGGTGGAGACCGCCGGTCGCAACGGCACCCGGATCCGCCCGAAGCCGCCGGTCACCGGCCGCCGCGCCGCGCTGCGGCTGCCCGCGCCGCCCGGCGCGCTCGACCTCTCGGTCGGCGAACCCGACCCCGGGCTGCTCCCGCCGATCGGCCCGCACCTGGCCGCACTCGCCGAGTCCGCCGCCGCGGCGGTCAACTACCGGGACGGCGGCGTGCTCCCGGAACTCGTCGACGCGGCCCGGCAGCGGCTGGCCGCCGACGGGGTGCCGACGGAGGCGGTGACGGTCACCGGCGGCGCGTCGGACGGCATCGAACGGCTGCTGGTCGGCAACCTGAGCGCGGGTGACGCGGTCGCGGTCGAGGATCCCGGCTGGGCCAACACCATCGACCTGGTCGCCACGCTCGGGATGCGGGCGGTGCCGATGCCGGTCGACGACGCCGGCCCCACCCCGGCCGGGCTGCGCGCCGCGCTGGCCGCCGGAGCGCGGGCGGTGCTGGTGACCAGCCGGGCACAGAACCCGACCGGGGCGGTGGTCACCGCCGACCGGGCGGCGGCGCTGCGGGCGGTGCTGGCCGACCACCCCGACGTACTGCTGATCGAGGACGACCACGCCGCCGAACTCTCCGTCGAACCGCTGCACACCCTGGCCGGCGCCACCCGGAGCTGGGCCTTCGTCCGCTCGGCCAGCAAGCCGTACGGGCCGGACCTGCGGCTCGCCGTGCTCGCGGGGGACGAGGTGACCGTGGCCCGGGTGGCGGGCCGGCTGGGGGTCGGCTCCGGCTGGGTCTCCACGCTGCTGCAACGGCTCACCCTCGCGCTGTGGCGGGATCCGGCGGTCGCCGAGCGGGTCGCACTGGCCCGGGCCAGCTACGCCGAGCGGGTCGCCGCGCTGCGTGCCGCCCTCGCCGAACGCGGGTTGACCGGGTACGGCCGCACCGGGATCAACGTCTGGCTCCCGGTACCCGACGAGACCCGGGCGGTCGCGGTGCTCCGCGACGCCGGCTACGTGGTGGCGCCCGGCTCGCTGTTCCGGTTGGCCAGCGGGCCGGGGATCCGGATCACGGTCAGCCCGCTCGCCGGGGTCGACATCGCGCCGCTGGCCGACGCCCTGGTCCGGGCCGCCGCCCCCGCCACGCCGGCCACCCTGAGTGCGTGACCCCGGGGACACGGGGTAGAACATTCGCTATGTCTGAGACGGAGACCGCACCCGGAGCGCAGGAGTTCATCCCGCCCGATGCCGGCAGCCTGGCCGAGCTGCGCGACGCGGCCGGCGGTTGCCGGGGCTGCGAGCTGTACCGGGACGCCACCCAGACGGTCTTCGGCCGGGGTGACGAGCGGGCCCGGGTGGTCTTCGTCGGCGAGCAGCCCGGCGACATGGAGGACCAGAAGGGACTGCCGTTCGTCGGGCCGGCCGGGCATCTGCTGCGGCGGGCCGTGGACGAGGCCGGCATCGACCCGGCGCAGCTCTACATCACCAACGCGGTCAAGCACTTCCGGTTCGAGATGCGCGGCAAGCGCCGGCTGCACAAGACCCCGGACCGGGTGCACATCGTCGCCTGCCGGCCCTGGCTGGTCGCCGAGTTCGCCCGGCTGCACCCCGAGGTGGTGGTCGTGCTCGGCGCGACGGCGGCCAAGGCGCTGCTCGGCCCCTCGTTCCGGGTCACCCAGTCCCGGGGCGTACTCCTGCCCTGGCCGGAGTCGGCGCAGCGACCGCAGGACTTCGCCAAGGTGCCGGTCGGGCCGACCGGTGAGCGGGAGACGGTCGCGCCGACCCGGCTGGTTGCCACCATCCACCCCTCCGCGGTGCTCCGCGCCGACGACCGGGACGCCGCGTACGCCGGACTGGTCGACGACCTGTTGGTGGTGGCCGGGGCGCTCGGCTGAGTCCTGAGTCCGACGACCCCGTCCAGCACCTCGACCCCGCGTACGTGACCGGGTGGTGGGGGGCCCCCGCCGGGCCGCCCCCCCCCCCCCCCCCCCCCCCCCCGCCGGGGGGGGGGCCCCCCCCCCCCCCCCCCCCCCCCCCCCCCCCCCCCCCCACCACCGGGACGCGTCAGAGCCGCTGGAGTTGGGTGACCACCATCGCGACGGCGAAGAAGCCGTAGAAGCCGATCGCCACCAGCATGCCGCCGAGCCGCCAGCCGCGCAGCCGGATCGCCGTCGGCAGGTCCCGGATGTTGAGCCGGACCAGCAGGATCGAGTAGAGCAGGGTGACCACCGAGGCCGCGCAGGTGGAGACGATCAGCAGCCCGAGCGGTTGGCTGAAGCCGGCGAGCAGGATGATCGAGCCGAGCACGATCTCGGCCCAGACCACCGCCAGATAGAGCCGGGCCTCGGTCCACCGGGTGGAGGTGGTGAGGTAGTTGCGCCGGAGGAAGTCGCTGGCCACCCGGCCGATCACGTCCAGCAGCCCCATCGCGGCGGCCCAGAGCGAGACCACGGCGATCGCGAAGAACAGCAGCTTGAGCCAGGTGCCGACCTCGGCGGCCAGCACCTCGCCCTCGATCCGCAGGAACGACGGGTCGTTCGTCAGGTCGTCCCGGCCGAAGAGGGTCTCGTAGGCGAGTAGGCACATGATCGTGATGGTCACGAAGCAGACCAGCGCGAAGGTGCAGAAGTGCTCGATGTTGGCCCGCCTCCACCAGGTCGCCCAGCGGGCCAGACTTCCCTCGTCCTGCGGGAAGGCGTACCGGTCCGAGCCGGCGGCCTCTTCCCGGCCGGTGATCGGCGAGAGCAGCCGCGGTACGTGCGCGCCCATCCCGTACCGCTTGTCGCGGATCCAGTTGCTCAGCACCAGGTTGTGCACCCCACCGGCTCCGGCGGCACCGATCGCGCTGAGCAGCATGGTGAAGGTGATCCCGGCCGGGATCTGTCCGAAGCCGACGACCGTCTCCTTCGCGCCCTCGCCCCAGGTACTCAGCGAGATCACGAAGACCACCACCACGGCCAGGAAGAAGAGCGTGAGGGCGACCTTGACCATCTCGACCCGCTCGACGGTCCGGTAGACCACCTTGGAGACCGAGAGCAGTACGCCGATGGCGACCAGCACGCCGACGGTGATCCAGACCGTGTCCCCGCCACCGACCAGGTAGGTGAAGACGGCGGAGCCGCTGGTGGCCCAGCCGGGCCAGACGTACTGGAAGGCTCCGGCGAGGCAGATGAGGATGCCCCAGCCCTTCCACCAGCGGGAGAACCCGGCGACGACGGTCTGCCCGCTGGCCAGCGTGTACCGCTCGATCTCCATGTTGATGACGTACTGGACGGCGAGGGTGGCGATCGCCAGCCAGAGCAGGCCGAGCCCGCCGAGCGCGGTGAGGTACGGCCAGAGGATGAGTTCCCCGGCGGCCATCCCGATGCCGACCGCCACCACGCCGGGGCCGACCATCCGGCGTAGGGGCATCGGTTCGGGCAGTTCGCGGGTGACCGGGTCGTCGGGGGGTGCGGCGCTGTCGGGGGTGGTCGCCTGTCGGCTCATCGAGTACTCCGGGGGTGGTGTGGGGGTGGGGGTGTGGGGGAGGGGACCGTCCCGGTGGGACGGCCGGTGGTGCGGGGACGCCGCGCGGGGGTGACCGCGCGGCACCGGTTCAGGCGGCGGGCCGGGCCCGCCCGGCGAGCAGCAGGTCGAGGTGGCGCAGCATCCGGCCGGTGTCCGGGGTCCGGCCGGTGAACAGTTCGAACGCGGCGGCGGCCTGGAAGACGCACATTCCGGTACCGCCCACCGCCCGCAGGCCGGCCGCCCGGGCGGCGGCGAGCAGTTCGGTCTCTACCGGCATGTAGATGACGTCCAGCACCCACAGGCCGGGGTGCAGCAGTTCGACCGGCAGCGGTATTCCCGGATGCGCCCGCATGCCGACCGGGCTGGTGTTGACCAGCCCGTCGGCGGCGCCGACGGCGGCCGGCAGGTCCGCCGGGCCGGCCACCGCGATCCGCTCGGTGTCGAACCGCAGGCTGAGGGTCTCCGCGAGCAGACCGCGCCGGTCCGGGTCGGGGTCGACCACGGTGAGCTGCTCGACCCCGGCCGCCAACTGGGCGTACGCGCAGGCGGCGCCGGCACCGCCGGCCCCGAGCTGCACGACCCGGCCGGTGGCGGCACCCGGCAACCCGAGCCGGAACGACTCGGTGAACCCGTGGGCGTCGGTGTTGTGGCCGATCCGCCGCCCGTCCCGGAAGACGACCGTGTTGACCGCGCCGATGTCGTCGGCCGGCGGGGCGAGCCGGTCCAGCAACTCGATCACCTGTTGCTTGAACGGATGGGTGATGTTCAGGCCGGCGAACCCGGCCGCCTCGGCGTCGTCCAGCAGCCGGCGCAGCCCGGCCGGGGTCTCCGGCCGGTCGACGTCGAGTAGCGAGTACGACAGGTCGAGGCCGTGGTGCCGGCCCTCGGCCTCGTGCAGTGCCGGCGACAGCGACGCGTCGATGCCCGCTCCGACCAACCCGTAGCGGCAGGTCCGCATGGTGCTCCCGTCCTGGTCCGAGCGCGGTCCCGGGACCGGCGGGTGCCGTCGGCCGGGGTCCGGCGTCAGCTAATGTACGAACTGGTACGTTAGTTATCCGCCTCGGTGCCGGGCCTGTCAAGGGCGCACCGGGGGCACGGCACACTGGTCCGATGGCGGACATCCGGAGGGACGAGGCGATGACTCTGCGGGCGGCACCGGCCGCCGAGGCGGGGCCCGACCGGGCTGCGACCGCTGCTCCTGCGGCTCGGCGGGATGCGACCCCGGCCGTCGAGCGGCGCCGGGACGCGGAACGCACCCGGGCCGACATCATCGACGTCGCCACCGACGAGTTCGCCAACCGGGGCTACAGCGGCGCCCGGGTCGACGAGATCGCGGCCCGGACCCGCACCACCAAACGAATGATCTACTACTACTTCGGCGGCAAGGAGCAGCTCTATCTCGCCGTCCTGGAGCGCGCGTACGGCGAGATCCGGGCTGCCGAGCGGAGCGTCGACGTCGACCACCTGGAGCCGGTGGCCGCGATCCGGCGGCTCGCCGAGGTCACCTTCGACCACCACGAGGCGCATCCGGCCTTCATCAAGCTGGTCGGAGTGGAGAACGCCCAGCAGGCCGAGCACATGACCCACGTCGCCCGGCTGGTCGACCTGAACAGCTCCGCGGTCGACCTGCTGCGCGGCGTACTGGAGCGCGGCCAGCGGGCCGGGACGTTCCGCTCCGACGTGGACGCTCTCGACGTACACATGATGATCAGCGCCTTCTGTTTCTTCCGGGTCGCCAACCGGCACACCTTCGCCGCGCTGTTCGACCGGGACCTCCTCGCCGCCCCCAGCCGCCAGCACTACCGGACCATGCTCGCCGAGATGGTCACCGGCTACCTCCGCCGCCGCTGACCGCGCGTCCTGCGAGCGTCGTCGCCGCCGACCGCACACCCCGGGAGAGGTGCGCAATGACCAGCAGCCGCCGTTCCGCCCCGACTCCGCCGGCCGGCACCGGCCCAGCCCGTACCCTGCGCCGGGCCGTGGCGACCGTCTGCCTCTCCGGCACTCTCGAAGACAAGATCGCCGCCGCCGCGGCGGCCGGCTTCGACGGCATCGAGCTCTTCGAGAACGACCTGGTGGTCTCGGCGTGGCCGCCGGCCGAGGTACGCGCCCGCTGCGCCGACCTGGGGCTCACCATCGAGCTGTACCAGCCGTTCCGGGACTTCGAGGCGGTGCCGGCCGACCTGCTGCGGGCCAACCTGACCCGGGCCGAGCGCAAGTTCGACGTGATGGCCGACCTCGGTGCCGACATCCTGCTGGTCTGCTCGTCGGTGGCACCGGCGGCGGTCGACGACGACGGGCTGGCCGCCGAGCAGCTCCGGTTGCTGGCCGACCGGGCCGCCGCCCGGGGGATCCGCATCGCCTACGAGGCCCTGGCCTGGGGGCGGCACGTCTCCACCTGGGACCACGCCTGGCGGATCGTCGACCGGGCGGACCATCCGGCGCTCGGCGTCTGCCTGGACTCGTTCCACGTGCTGTCCCGGGAGGTCGACCCGGCCGGCATCGCCGAGATCACCCCGGGCAAGATCTTCTTCCTGCAACTGGCCGACGCGCCGCACCTGCGGATGGACGTGTTGCAGTGGAGCCGGCACCACCGGCTCTTCCCGGGGCAGGGCGCCTTCGACCTGGCGGGCTTCGTCCGGCTCGTGCTCTCCGCCGGGTACGCCGGGCCGCTCTCCCTGGAGGTCTTCAACGACGTCTTCCGGCAGTCCGACCCGGCCCGTACCGCCGTCGACGCGATGCGCTCCCTGGTCTACCTGGAGGACGGCCTGCACCCGACCGGGCGATCGGACCGGCAGCCCCGGCGGCTGCCGGTGGCGCCCGGGCTGACCGGGCACGCCTTCACCGAATTCGCCGTCGATGGCCGGTCCGGCCCGCTCCTCCAGGACGTGCTCCGGGGGCTCGGCTTCACGCACACCGGGCAGCACCGCTCCAAGCCGGTCCAGCTCTGGGAACAGGGCGACTGCCGGGTGGTGCTGAACAGCGCGGTGACCCGCCCACAGGCGTCCGGCACCGCCGCGATCAGCGCGTTCGCGTTGACCACCGCGGATCCGCACCGCGGCGTCGACCGGGCCGTGGCGCTGCACGCGCCGGTACTGCCGCGGCGCCGCGGCCCGGCTGAGGCGGAGTTGGCCGCGGTCGCCGCCCCGGACGGCACCTCGGTCTTCCTCGCCGAACCCGACGACGGCTGGCGGGCCGACTTCCTGCCGACCGGGAACGAGGTCGCCGAGGGCGTCGGACTCGTCGCCACCGACCACCTCGGGCTGACCCAGCCCTTCGACCACTTCGACGAGGCGGGCCTCTTCTACCGCTCGGTGCTCGGGCTCACCCGGCTCGGCACCGAGGAGTACGCCGCACCGTTCGGGCTGATGCGGTCCCGGGGTTTCGCCGACCCGGGGCGCGCGGTCCGGCTCGCCCTCACCGTCGCCGTGCTCCGGCGCGGTGACTGGGCGCCGTCGGTGGCCGATCCGCAGCACGTCGCCTTCGGCACCGACGACATCTTCGGCACCGCCGCCGCCCTCGACCGGCTCGGCGCCGCCACGCTGCGGATCTCCGACAACTACTACGCCGACCTGGTCGCCCGGTTCGGCCTCGACGAGGAGACCGCGCAGCGGCTACGCCGGTACGGCGTCCTCTACGACCGCGACCCGCACGGCGGCGAGCTGCTGCACCTCTACACCCCGGTCTACGGCGGCCGGATCTTCTTCGAGGTGCTGCAACGCCGGGGCGGTTACGACGGCTTCGGCGACGCCAACGCGCCGGTGCGGATGGCGGCGCACCGGCACCAGCGACTCACCGAGGTCGCAGCGCCGGCCGGGGATGTGCCCGTCCCGGTCGCCGGGGCAGACTGACCGGCATGGAGCAGCACCTCTACGAGCCCGTGCACGACGAGTTCCGCGAACTGTGCCGGGCGTTCCTGGCCCGTGAGGCGGTCCCGCACCACGACCGGTGGGAGGCGGACGGCATCGTCGACCGGGAGGTCTGGCGCCGGGCCGGTGCCGCCGGGCTGCTCGGGACGGACGTCCCCGAGGAGTACGGCGGCGGCGGCCAGCGCGACTTCCGGTTCAACGCCGTACTCGTCGAGGAGATCGTCGCCAGCGGCTGTTCCGGGCTCGGGTTCGGGCTGCACAACGACGTGGTCGCGCCGTACCTGAGCGAGCTGGCCACCGACGAGCAGCGGGCGCGCTGGCTGCCCGGCTTCTGCGCGGGCGACGTCGTCACCGCGATCGCGATGAGTGAGCCGGGCGCCGGTTCCGACCTGGCCGGGATCCGCACCACCGCCACCCGGGACGGCGACGACTACGTCCTGACCGGACAGAAGACGTTCATCACCAACGGCGAGCTGGCCGACCTGGTCGTGGTGGTGGCGAAGACCACGCCGGAGCGGGGTGCGCACGGGGTGAGCCTGCTGGTGGTCGAGCGCGGCACGCCCGGGTTCACCCGGGGACGCCGGCTGGCCAAGGTCGGGCTGAAGGCCAACGACACCGCCGAACTCTTCTTCGACGAGTGCCGGGTGCCGGCGGCGAACCTGCTCGGTACGGAGAACCAGGGCTTCTACCACCTGATGGCGAACCTGCCCCGGGAACGGCTCGGCATCGCGGTCGCGGCGGTCGCCGCCGCCGAGCGGCTGCTCGCGGTCACCCTCGAGCACGCCCGGTCCCGCCAGGCGTTCGGCAGGCCGATCGGCGCCTTCCAGCACAACCGCTTCCTCCTCGCCGAGCTGGACACCGAGGTCACGATCGCCCGTACCTTCCTCAACCACTGTGTCGCCGAGTTCAACGCGGGCCGGCTCTCCGCGGTGGACGCGGCGAAGGTCAAGTGGTGGACCACCGAGTTGCAGAACCGGGTCGCCGACCGCTGTGTCCAGCTGCACGGCGGCTACGGCTACATGCTGGAGTACCCGGTCGCCCGGGCCTGGCTGGACGGCCGGGTGCAGACCATCTACGGCGGCACCACCGAGATCATGAAGGAGATCATCGGCCGCGACCTGGGGCTCTGACCGGCCGGCGGCTCGCGGCTACGCCGTCGGCGAATCGGGGTTGTACCGGGCCGGGAGGCGTGCTTCGATCCGCGGGTAAGGATGGCCCCGGCCCACCGCTCCTTGCGGTGCCCGGCGCGGGCCTCCCCGCCGGAGGCGGCGGGTCCGAACGGGGACGGGAGCGGCTGCCATGACGGCGGAACTGACCACCGGAGTCGAGGGCCGCCCGGCCGGCGCGGCGCCGGTCGACGTCACCCGGCTCCAGCGGCGCACGTTGCTGCTGCTCTGTCTCACCCAGATCATCGGCGGCACCGGGATGACCATCGGGATGACCGTCGGCGTGCTGCTCGCCGCCCGGCTCGGCGGCACCGCCATCTCCGGCCTCGTGCAGAGCGCCTCGGTGGTCGGCGGCGCGCTGCTCGCCGTACCGGTGAGCCGGATCATGCGTACCGGTGGCCGGCGGCCGGGGCTGATCACCGCGTACCTGGTCGGCGCGGTGGGCGGCGTCCTGATCATCGTGTCGGCGGTCGCGGACTGGGTACCGCTGCTCTTCGTCGGCGCGCTCCTCTTCGGCGGCGGGACGACCGCCGGGCTCCAGGCCCGGTACGCCGCCGTGGACCTGGCCGAGCCGGCCCGCCGGGGCCGGCACCTGTCGATCGCCGTCTGGGCCACCACCATCGGTGCGGTGGCCGCGCCGAACCTCGCCGCGCCGGCCGACCGGGCGCTGACCTGGACCGGGGTACCGGTGCTGGCCGGCCCGTTCGTCTTCAGCGTGCTCGCGTTCGTGCTGGCTGCCGGCGTACTCCTGGTGTTCCTCCGGCCCGATCCGCTGGTGACCGCGCGCCGGCTCGCGGCCGCCGACGCCGCGCCGGTGGCCGGCATCCCCGCTGCCCGGCCGGGGCGGGACGACGGCCTGCGCGGCGCCTTCCGGGTGGTCCGCGACCTGCCGGCGGCCCGGCTCGGCATCTCCGCCGTCGCGATGGGACACCTGGTGATGGTCGGGGTGATGGTGATGACCCCGGTACGCCTCGGCGAGTGGCACTCCGACGCCCACCTGCTGCGGGTGGTCGGCATCGTGCTCAGCCTGCACATCGCCGGGATGTTCGCGCTCTCCCCGCTGGTCGGCTGGCTCACCGACCGGGTCGGCCGGCGGGCGGTGATCCTCGGCGGGCTCGGCCTGCTCCTCGCCGCCTGCGCGGTCGCCGGGACCGCCGGGCACGACACCGTCCGGATCTCGATCGGGCTCACCCTGCTCGGGCTCGGCTGGTCCGGCACGATGGTGGCCGGCTCGACCCTGCTGTCGGAGTCGGTGCCGGCGTCGGTGCGCCCTGCGGTGCAGGGGCTCTCCGACCTGACCATGGGGCTGGCCGGGGCGCTCGCCGGGGCGCTGAGCGGGTTTGTCATCCAGGTTGCCGGCTATCCCGTGCTCAACCTGCTGGCGGCGGTCGCCGTGGTGCCGCTGCTGGCGCTAGCGTTGCGGACGGCGCCGCCGCGGGTGCGGGCCGGGACCTGAGAGACCGGGCGGGACGCCCGTCGCGGAAGGGGATTGGTTCGGTGCGGCTGACAGACTTCTGGGCGCGGCTGGAGCAGACGTTCGGTCCGGCGTACGCCGGCAGCATCGCCGCCGACCAGGTGTTGCCGCAGTTGGGCGGCCGGACCATCCGGCAGGCGCTGGAGGCCGGCGAGGAGACCGTGGTGGTGTGGCGGGCGGTCTGCGCGGCGTACCCGGACCGGGTGCCGGCTCGGCTACGCTGACCGTCGATCGACACGCGTCTCAAAGTGATCGATTAGGCACTTACGGTAGTTTGGCGTGTCGTGTGCCGAGTCGTACACCTGTTCGGCTATTGTCCACAGCAGGGCACCCGTCCACAGGTCGCGGCCAGCCGGCTGTTTTCTGTCGGACCGAGCGCCTAGCGTGTGCGCGTGACGAAAAGCTCAGCGAAGATGCCGGCGAAGGCAGGGGTGGCGACGATGGCGGCAGGACCTGACCGGGAGAAGGCACTCGACCTTGCTCTCGCTCAGATCGACAAGCAGTTCGGCAAGGGCTCGGTGATGCGGCTGGGGGAGCGGCCGGTCATCCAGACCGCTGTGATTCCGACCAGTTCCATCGCGCTCGACGTGGCGCTCGGCGTGGGCGGCCTGCCGCGCGGCCGGGTCGTCGAGATCTACGGCCCGGAGAGCAGCGGTAAGACGACCGTCGCGCTGCACGCGGTGGCCAACGCGCAGAAGGCCGGCGGCATCGCCGCGTTCATCGACGCGGAGCACGCCCTCGACCCGGAGTACGCGAAGGCGCTGGGCGTGGACACCGACGCGATGCTGGTCTCCCAGCCCGACACCGGTGAGCAGGCGCTGGAGATCGCCGACATGCTGATCCGGTCCGGCGCGCTCGACATCATCGTGATCGACTCGGTCGCCGCGCTGGTGCCCCGCGCCGAGATCGAGGGTGAGATGGGCGACAGCCACGTCGGTCTCCAGGCCCGGCTGATGAGCCAGGCGCTGCGGAAGATCACTGGTGTGCTCAGCAACACCGGCACCACGGCGATCTTCATCAACCAGCTCCGCGAGAAGATCGGTGTGATGTTCGGCTCGCCCGAGACGACCACCGGTGGCCGGGCGCTGAAGTTCTACGCCTCGGTCCGGCTCGACGTGCGCCGGATCGAGAGCCTCAAGGACGGCACCGACGTGGTCGGCAACCGGACCCGGGTCAAGGTGGTGAAGAACAAGGTCGCGGCGCCGTTCAAGCAGGCCGAGTTCGACATCATGTACGGCAAGGGCATCTCCCGGGAGGGCTCGCTGATCGACGTCGGCGTGGAGCAGTCGATCATCCGCAAGTCCGGCGCCTGGTACACCTACGACGGTGACCAGCTCGGCCAGGGCAAGGAGAAGGCCCGGGAGTTCCTCCGGGAGAACCCGGACGTCGCGGCCGAGATCGAGAAGAAGATCCTCGAGAAGCTCGGTGTCGGGATGGCGGCCGGGACGGATGCGGCCGGCGGGCCGGAGCTTCCGCCGGTGGACTTCTGACGGTCGACCGGGTCCACATAGACGTGGCAGGACGACGTGGTGCCCGTACGGGCCGGGGGTGGGATGCCGCCCCGTCGGCCCGTACGGGCGGCAGTGGCACCGGCCGGGCGCGCCGGGGCCGGTCCGGTGGTTCGGCCACCCCGTCCGGGCGGTGGCCGACGGCGGGCGGACCGGGCGACGCGGATCCGGACGACGGGTCGGCGACGCCGAGTGCGCCGCGCGACGAGGCGGAGCAGGCTCGGGAGATCTGCCTGCGCCAGCTCGCCGTGCGCCCGCGCACCCGGGCCGAGCTGGCCACCGCACTCGCCCGGCGGGGCATCTCCGCAGAGGTGGCCGCCCAGGTTCTCGACCGCTACGACGAGGTCGGCATCATCGACGACGCCGCCTTCGCCCGGGCCTGGGTGAGCAGCCGTCACCAGGGCCGGGGCCTGGCCCGGCGCGCCCTCGCCAACGAGCTGCGCCAGCGGGGCGTGGACGCCGACATCGCCACCGAGGCGCTCGGCGAGCTCGACGAGTCGACCGAGGCCGAGACCGCCCGGCAACTGGTCGACCGCAAGCTCCGAACCGCCACCGGCTCTCCCGAGGCGGTCTTCCGGCGGCTGGTCGGGATGCTGGCCCGCAAGGGCTACCCGCCCGGGGTGGCGATCCGGGCGGTCAAGGACGCGCTGGCCGAGCGGGATGCCGAGGCGGCCGAGTTCGCCGACCAGATCGACGCGGACGCGCTGGCCGAAGCCGGCGCCGAACCCGATCGCGACGCCCTCTAGGGCCCTCCGAGCTGGACTCCGGAGCCGCCGACGTGCTGAAGGCCTGTCTCAACGGCGGGGTGCGCCGCGACGAGCACCCCGCCGTGCCGGTCGAGCCCGCCGAGCTGGCCGCCGACGCGGCCCGGTGCCGGCGCGCCGGTGCCGTCGCGGTGCACGTACACCCCCGGGACCGGGACGGGCGGGAGTCGCTGGCCGCGCCCGACATCGCGGCGGCGGTCACCGCGATCCGCCGGGCCTGCCCCGGTCTGCCGGTCGGGGTAAGCACCGGTGCCTGGATCGAGCCCGACCCGGCCGCCCGGCTGGCGGCGGTACGCGGCTGGACGGTGCTGCCCGACTTCGCCTCGGTCAACGCGCACGAGCCGGGTGCCGAGCTGCTGGCCGGTGCGCTGCACGAGCGTGGTGTCGGGGTCGAGGCCGGCCTCTGGACGGTCGAGGCGGTGACGGCCTACCAGCGATGGCGGGTGCCCTGCGTACGGGTCCTCGTCGAGTGCCTGCGGCCGGATCCGGCCGAGGCGCTGGCCGATGCCGCCGCGATGCTCGCCGCGCTCCCGGCCGGCGGTCCACCGATACTCCTGCACGGCGAAGGACCGGCGAGCTGGGCGGTACTCGTCGACGCGGTCCGGCGCGGGCTCGCCACCCGGATCGGACTGGAGGACATCCGGACGCTGCCGGACGGCTCGCCCGCGCCCGGCAACCCCGAGTTGGTGGCGGCGGCGGTGACGCTGGGCGCGGGCTGAGTCGCCGAGGCTCTCCGGGCGTTGGGCGGGTGCCCGCGAGGCGAGCTGGGAGCGCTTCCGTTCCGGTTGCCGGCCCGTGTCGTGGTGAGCGTTGGTCGAGTCGGATTCCGGACTCGCCCCCTTATGCCCGCCCTGGAATCAGCTTCCCGTGAGCGTGTCGTCGCCCTACGTCAGGCGCCTGGCCGGATCATGAGTTTCTTGACCGAATGCCCCATCGCGACCTAGCCTCGCCTTAGACGAGTTTTCCCGACCATCGCAGGCTAAGCGCACAACATAGATCGCGTAACAGTACGGCATCACTTCAGGCCAGTTCATCGGCCAGATTATTCGGTTACCGGACGGGCCGGTCGGGTGACCGCGCAGCACCAGCACCCGGTCGTCGGCGGTGTCCCCGGGGGGCACTGCCCGGTGGCCGTACCCTCGGCCAGCCGCCTCGGTCGGGCGTCGTGACAGCCGTAGGGCTCGCCCCACCCACGGGCGTGGCTCTTCCGGCGCTTGACGGCACAGGGGAGGCGGCCATGACCGAGCGGGCCAGGATCGGTAGCGGGTTCAGTCACGCCGGAGTGCCGGCATGAGCGAGCCACGCGAGCGAATCAGCCAGTTCAGTGCGGACGTGCCCCACGCCGGCACGCGGTGCGGCGGAGTGCCGGCATGAGCGGCCTCGAATGGGTCCTGCTGGCCGCCATCGTGGGGCTGGCCGCGCTGGTGCTCGTCGCGATCAGCCTGGGCACCCGGGCGCTGCGCCGGATCGGGACCGTGGCCGCCACGCCGACGCCGGACGATCCGGCCTTCGTCGCCGAGAAGGACCGCCAGGAGCAGTCGCTGGCGGCGTTGCGAACCGCCGCCGACGAGGCGTCGTCGAGCGTCGACACGGCCAAGTCGGCCGCCGCGGCGGCCCGGGCCGACGCCGCCGCCGCGAAGGCCGAGGCGAGCGCCGCCCGCGCCGAGGCGCAGCGGGTGCTGGACGCCGCCCGTGCCGAGGCCGACACGGTACTGGACCGGGCGCACCGGCAGGCCGAGGCGGACGCCGAGCAGGTACGCGCGGCGGCCCGGCGCAGCGGCGAACGGGAGATCTCGCTGCTCGCCTCCACCACCCGGGAGCAGGCGGCCGAGGTGGAACGCCGGGCCCAGCGGATGGACGAGCGGGAGCGGCTGCACACCGAGGAGGTGGAGCGGCTCGCCGAGCGGGAGCGTCAACTCAGCGCGGCGACTGCCGAGCTGGCGGCCCGGAAGGCGGCGCTGGTGGCCAGGGAGACCGCGCTGGCCGAGGCGGAGGAGCGGCAGAAGCGGGAGCTGGAGCGGATCGCCGGGCTGACCGCCGACGCGGCCCGGGCCGAGCTGGTCGAGGCGATCGAGGGCCAGGCGAAGCGGGAGGCGGCGATCCTGGTCCGGGACATCGAGGCCGACGCCCGGAACACCGCCGAGCAGCGGGCCCGGCACATCGTGGTCGACGCGATCCAGCGGGTGGCCAGCGAGCAGACCGCGGAGAGCGTGGTCAGCGTGCTGCACCTGCCCGGTGACGAGATGAAGGGCCGGATCATCGGTCGCGAGGGGCGCAACATCCGGGCCTTCGAGTCGGTCACCGGAGTCAACCTGATCATCGACGACACCCCGGAAGCGGTCCTGCTCTCCTGCTTCGACCCGGTACGCCGGGAGATCGGCCGGCTCACCCTGGAGAAGCTGGTACTCGACGGCCGGATCCACCCGCACCGCATCGAGGAGGTCTTCGAGACCGCCAAGCACGAGGTGGAGCGGCTCTGCCAGCGGGCCGCCGAGGACGCCCTGGTCGAGGTGGGGATCACCGAGATCCACCCGGAGATGGTCAGCCTGCTGGGCCGGCTGCGCTACCGGACGTCGTACGGGCAGAACGTGCTCAAGCACCTGGTCGAGACCGCGCACATCGCCGGGATCATGGCCGCCGAGCTGCGGCTCGACGTGCCACTGATCAAACGGTCGGCATTCCTGCACGACATCGGCAAGGCGCTCACCCACGAGGTGGAGGGGAGCCACGCGCTGATCGGCGCCGACCTGGCCCGCAAGTACGGCGAGACCGAGGAGGTCGTACACGCGATCGAGGCGCATCACAACGAGGTGCAGCCGCAGACCATCGAGGCGGTACTGACCCAGGCCTCCGACGCCTGCTCGGGCGGTCGGCCGGGAGCACGCCGGGAGAGCCTGGAGGCGTACGTCAAGCGGCTGGAGCGGATCGAGGAGATCGCCGCCGGCAAGTCGGGCGTGGAGAAGGTCTTCGCGATGCAGGCGGGCCGGGAGATCCGGGTGATGGTCAAGCCGGACGACGTCGACGAGATCGGCGCGGCGGTGCTGGCCCGGGACGTGGCGAAGCAGATCGAGGAGGAGCTGACCTATCCGGGGCAGATCCGGGTGACCGTGGTACGCGAGTCCCGGGTCACCGAGATCGCCCGCTGACGTCCCCTCGGCCGGGAGCCCTAGCCGCCCGCCCACCCGGACATCCCTGCGCTCCGTACCGCGGAGACGGAAACGCCGGCCACGACCCGAGGTCGTGACCGGCGTCCATGTTGTTACGACCTGCTTCGCACTCCGCCCACCTCCCCTGGCCCGCTGGGCCGAGGGGAGCGAGGCTCATCCCGGGTTGCCGGCTCCGGTGCCCGCACCGGCGCCGATCCCGGCCGTGGCGGTGCCGGGCTGCCCGGCCTGCGGCATGATCGACGGCGGTGCGGCCTGGGTCGGCAGGCCACGGGTCTTGCGGGCCTGGCCCATCCGCCGCTGCGCGTACTCGGCGAGCTTCGACAGCAGGTAGTTGAGCAGGATGTAGATGGCGCCCACCACCACGTACACCTGGATCGGGTTCGCCAGGTTGTCGATGATGTACCGGCTGACCCGGAGCACTTCCTCGTAGCTGATGATGAAGCCGAGCGAGGTGTCCTTGAGGACCACGATGAGCTGGCTGATCAGGGCCGGCAGCATGATCCGGAACGCCTGCGGCAACAGGATCATCCGGGTGGTCTGGAAGGAGCTGAGCCCGACGGCGTTCGCCGCCTCCCGCTGGCCGCCGGGCAGGCCCTCCATGCCGGAGCGGAGGATCTCGGCGATGACCACGCCGTTGTAGATGGTCAGGCCGATGACCAGGTACCAGAGGATGTCGCCGAGGTCGACGCCGAGGTCGGGCAGGGCGCTGGCGACGAAGAAGATGGTGATCACGACCGGCAGGCCGCGGAAGATCTCCACACAGAACCGGGTGACCGCGTTGAGCACCCAGCCGAGCCCGCGCAGCGTCCAGGCGGCCGGGGCGGGCAGCCCGACGAACCGCCGCTGCTTGAGCGTCTTGAGCTGCACCCGGAGGACGGCGAGCGCCGTACCGAAGATCAGCGAGCTGACGATCGCCAGCCCGGCCGCGATCAGGGTGGCGATGAAGCCGTCCCGCAGCCGCGCCCAGACCAGCGAGAACACCTCGTTGTTGGGGTCGATCAGCGGACCCCACTTCTCCATCGTGAACTGGCCGTTCTCGTCGAGCGGCCGGTAGACGAGGAAGTAGCCGAAGAGGGCGATGCCGACGACCGCGAGCAGGCTCACGATCAGGGTGATCCGGCGGGCCCGGGGCCCGGGGGCGTCGTAGAGCACCGCCTGCTGCTGGCTCATGCCGCCCCCTCGCTGTTCGCGCCCGCGCCGGTCCTCGCCCGGCTCTGCTCCGACAGGTTCATCGGGCTCTGCTCCGACACGTTCATCGGGCCGCCACCGCCCGGCGCCGCTCGATCCGGTCGAGCAGGATGCCCAGCGGCACCGTCATCACCAGGAAGCCGACGGAGACTCCGACGAAGACCGGGATGATCGGCTCCCCGAGTGCGCTGGTCAGGTTCTGCGCCGAGTTGGAGAGGTCGCCGACGACTCCGAAGAAGCCGGCGAGCGCGGAGTTCTTGATCATGGCGATGATCACCGATCCGAGCGGCACGATCGCGGACTTCCATGCCTGCGGCAGGACGACGTACCGCAGGTTCTGCCCGAAGGTCAGCCCGATCGCCCGGGCCGCCTCGGCCTGACCCGGCGACACGGCGTTGATGCCGCTGCGGATCGCCTCGCAGACGAATGCGGCGGTGTAGACCGCGAGTGCGATGACGGCGAACCGGAAGTACGGCAGGTCGATGCCGAGCCGGGAGAAGATGCTGGACAGCCCGGGGATGCGCAGGAAGTCGGCGTTGGAGCCGAGCGCCGGCAACCCGAAGGCGGCGAAGAACATCACGATCGTCAGCGGACTGTTCCGGAACACCGTCACGTACGCCGTGCCGATCCAGCGCAGCGGCGGCACCGGGGAGATCCGCAGGACCGCCACCAGGGTGCCGAGTGCCAGCGCCCCGATCGCGGACAGGATACAGAGCTGGAAGGTGAGCCAGAACCCTCCAACGAATACGTCGAAGTGTTCGACGAGCACACTCACGGGCACGCCTCTCTCATGGTCACCTTCCAGCTCCTACCTAACCGCTGCCGATGCCGGCGCTACTCAGTACCGGTTGACCGCCGGACCCTGCGGGACGTTCGGGTCGAACTTGCCCGCGGTGTCCTGCCAGGCCTTCGCGTACCGGCCGTCGGCGTAGATCTTCTCGAGGGTGGCGTTGATGAACTCGCGGAACGCGGTGTCGCCCTTCTTGACGCCGATCCCGTACGGCTCCTCGGTGAACTTCTCGCCGACGAGCTTCAGCTTGCCCTCGCTCTTGGCCACGTAGCCGAGCAGGATGACGTTGTCGGTGGTGACGGCGTCGACCTGCTTGTTGTTCAGGGCGTCGACGCACTTCTGGTAGCCGTCGAAGACCACCAGCTGGGCGCCGGGGCTGGCCGGGTTGGCCAGGTACTTCTTGATGTTGTCGGCCGGGGTCGAACCCTGCACCGAGCAGACCTTCTTGTCGCCGGCCTTGAACGAGTCGGGGCCGGTGATGGAGCTGTCGTCGGCGCGGACCATGATGTGCTGCCCGGCGACGTAGTACGGACCGGCGAAGTCGATCCGCTCCTTGCGCTTGTCGTTGATGGTGTAGGTCGCCACCACGATGTCGGCCTTGCCCTGCTCCAGGACCTCTTCCCGGACGGCGGACGGGGCCTCGATGTATTCGATCTTGTCCTCGGCGATGCCCAGCTCGCCGGCGATGATCTGGCCGATCTCGACGTCGAAGCCGGCCGGCTTGTTGTCCAGACCCTTGAGACCGAAGCCCGGCTGGTCGAACTTGGTGCCGATAGTGATCTTCTGTGCCTTGTTCAGCCGCTCCATCGTGGTGCCGGCCTCGAAGGTCTTGCTGCCGGCACCGGTTCCCGTGCCCTCTCCATCGTCACCGCCGCAGGCGGCCACGGTGAAGGCCAGTGCCGCGACCGCGGCCACCGCCGCCACTCGCGTGATGCGCATTGCTCTCTCCTTCTTCGACGGAGCGGCCAGACCCGGGGGCAGTCCGCTCCACTGTGGATACCTAGTGGGTGAGGATTTTGGACAGGAAGTCCTTCGCCCGCTCGCTACGGGGGTTCGCGAAGAACTCGTCCGGTGCGGCGTCCTCGACGAGCTGGCCGTCCGCCATGAAGATGACCCGGTTGGCGGCGTGCCGGGCGAAGCCCATCTCGTGGGTCACCACCACCATCGTCATGCCGTCACGGGCCAACGAGGTCATCACGTCCAGCACCTCGCCGACCATCTCCGGGTCGAGGGCGCTGGTGGGCTCGTCGAAGAGCATCGCCTTGGGCTGCATGGCCAGGGCGCGGGCGATCGCCGCCCGCTGTTGCTGTCCGCCGGAGAGCTGTGCCGGGTATTTGTCGGCCTGGTTCGCGATGCCGACCCGCTCCAGCAGCTTCATCGCCCGGTCCCGGGCGGAAGCGGCCTTCTCCTTGCGGACCTTGATCGGGCCGAGGGTGACGTTCTCCAGGATCGTCTTGTGCGCGAAGAGGTTGAACGACTGGAAGACCATGCCGACCTCGCTGCGCAGCCGGGCCAGGGCCTTGCCCTCGGCCGGCAGCGGTTGGCCGTCGAAGGTGATGGTGCCGGAGTTGATCGGCTCAAGCCGGTTGATCGCCCGGCAGAGCGTCGACTTGCCCGAGCCGGAGGGACCGATCACCACGACGACCTCGCCGCGGGCCACCGACAGGTCGACGTCCTGCAACACGTGCAGCGGGCCGAACCACTTGTTGACCCCGTCAAGCCTGATGAGCGGTCGGTCGGTCGTCGTCGCACCGGCCACTTCGCCCGCCTCGCTCCGCTCGGTCATGCCCCCACCTGTCTCGTTTCATGATCTGTCGCACCGGATCCAAGGCTGAATCGGTTACGCAACTCTAGGGGACCTGACGTGCTGGAATGTAATCGACTTCATCACGGGGCGATAACACCGGCAACGGTGATCGTGACGTTCCATGAAGATTCGCTAACTGCGAGTATCGGGTCGCTGCTCTTCATCCCGGTTCCGGTGGTCGGTCGCCTGCCGGAACCGGGCGAGCGGCCCGTCACAGGGAAAAAGTTGGCGGAGGCGTACGGGAATCGAACCCGCCCGACCGAGCTGCTCGGTCGCATCGGTTTTGAAGACCGTGAGGACCACCAGGCGCCTGCCCGCCTCCAGGTCGGACTATAGCCGTGCCCGAACTGTCCGGTGCCCGACCGCGCCGACCGGAACAGGCCACGCTGGGTGAGCGTCCCCGGCGAGCTGCGCCGGGGCGGGGGTACCCTCCGACTACAATAGGTAGTCAAGCGTCGTCTATTTCGGCGGATATGGTCACAGACCGGTAACTTAGCCGCTCTCGACCGGGTGTGCCCGGCACCATCGTGGGTGAGGCCGTTACACCCAGGCACCGGGGTACCCGGCCCGACGGGGGATGCCCGACCGAGACCCGGCATCCAGCCACGAACGATTACGGCGAGGAGGCGGCAATGATCGAGCTGTGGAACTGGAGGACGGAGGGGCGCGTCGCCGCCTCGGAGATCCGCCTCGCGCTCGCCGACGCGCTCGACGTACCGGTGCTGCCGCTCGGCGGGGTCGACCTGGCCCGGGTGCCGTCCGGCGCGTTGCTGGTCGACGTCTGGCATCGTCCCGGCGACTTTCCGACCTCCGTCGACTGCTACGGGGTGCCGGCCGGGCTGCCCGAGGTGGGCGCTGTCGCGGCGTTCGCCCGCCGGCTGGGCCGGGCCTGCCTGCTGCCGGACGACACCCTCGACGCCGGACGACACCTGCTGGTCGCCGCCGACGGCACCATCCGGCCCGTGCACCACGACGTGCGGGACACCGAGGACGGCGAGATCCTCTCCGAGCAGCGGCTCTGCACGGTGCTCAGCCCGCGCTGCCGGGGCTGGTCGCCCTGCCAGCGGTCGCGCTGGGTCCCCGACTCGGTCATCCCGGCACTCGCCGCCGCCTGATCGCCGGCCCGCTAGCCGGGCCGCCCTGGGCCGCTAGCCAGCCGGCTGGCCATCCCTCGCCGGCTGGCCGGCGCCGGAGCCCTTCACCACGAGCTGGTCGAGCAGGGTCCGGGTCGCCTCGGCCACCGCGGCCACCGCGGCGTCGAACGCCGCCGCGTTGTGCGCGGCCGGGGCGCGGAACCCGGAGATCTTGCGAACGTACTGCAACGCCGCCGCCTCGATGTCCGTCTCGGTGACGACCTCGGCGTACGGCTGGCGAAGGGTCTTGATGCTCCGGCACATGGCGCTACCTTCCGTGGCGGGTCGAGTGGACGTCCCGGGGGAACGGGCTTCCCGGGCCCTGCGGATACTCTGTCACTGTCATGACTACCGCAGCCCCCGGCAGCCCGCGCACCTATCAGGTGCGCACCTACGGCTGCCAGATGAACGTGCACGACTCCGAGCGGATCTCCGGGCTACTGGAGCAGGCCGGTTACGTGCGCGCGGCCGACTCCGACGACCCGGACGTGGTGGTCTTCAACACCTGTGCGGTACGCGAGAACGCCGACAACCGGCTCTACGGCAACCTCGGCCACCTGCGCCCGGTCAAGGACAAGCACCCCGACATGCAGATCGCGGTCGGCGGCTGCCTGGCCCAGAAGGACCGGGGCGAGATCGTCCGCCGGGCACCCTGGGTCGACGTGGTCTTCGGCACCCACAACATCGGCGCGCTGCCCGTGCTGCTGGAGCGGGCCCGGCACAACACCGCCGCCGAGGTGGAGATCCTGGAGTCGCTGGAGGTCTTCCCCTCCACGCTGCCGACCCGGCGCGAGTCGACGTACGCCGGCTGGGTGTCGATCTCGGTAGGCTGCAACAACACCTGCACCTTCTGCATCGTGCCGGCGCTGCGCGGCCGGGAGAAGGACCGCCGTCCCGGCGACATCCTGGCCGAGGTACGCGCCCTGGTCGCCGAGGGTGTGCTCGAGGTCACCCTGCTCGGCCAGAACGTCAACTCCTACGGGGTCGAGTTCGGTGACCGGCTCGCGTTCGGCAAGCTGCTCCGGGCCACCGGGGAGATCGACGGGCTGGAGCGGGTCCGGTTCACCAGCCCGCACCCGAAGGACTTCACCGACGACGTGATCGCGGCGATGGCCGAGACCCCGAACGTCTGCCACTCGCTGCACATGCCGTTGCAGTCCGGCTCCGACGACGTGCTCCGGGCGATGCGCCGCTCGTACCGGGCCGACCGCTACCTCGGGATCATCGAAAAGGTCCGGGCGGCGATGCCGGACGCGGCGATCACCACCGACATCATCGTCGGCTTCCCCGGCGAGACCGAGGCCGACTTCGCCCGCACCCTGGAGGTGGTCCGGGAGGCCCGGTTCGCCTCCGCGTTCACCTTCCAATACTCGAAACGCCCCGGCACGCCGGCCGCCACCATGCCGGACCAGCTTCCCAAGCAGGTGGTCCAGGAGCGCTACGACCGGCTGATCCGATGCGTCGAGGAGATCACCTGGGCGGAGAACCGGAAGCTGGTCGGCACTCCGGTCGAGGTACTGGTCGCGGTCGGCGAGGGGCGCAAGGACGAGCGCACCGGACGGCTCTCCGGCCGGGCCCGGGACGGCCGGCTGGTGCACTTCGCCGCCGGCTTCCACGAGGGGAGGATCCGGCCCGGCGACATCGTGCACACCACGGTCAGCTACGCCGCCCCACACCACCTGAACGCCGACGGGGAACCGCTGGCCCACCGGCGTACCCGGGCCGGTGACGCCGCCGAGGCGGGCCGGGCACCGCGTACCCCCGGGGTGTCGCTCGGGCTGCCCACGGTCGGCGTGCCGCCGCCGCTGCCCGCGTCCGCGGCGGCCTGCGACCGCTGAGGTGTCCTGACCCGACGGTGGCCGGCACGACCGGCCACGGTCGACGGTACGCCGCTGGCGCCGCCAGCCTGGCCGCTTGTTGTCGCGGCCCGGGGCGGGTACGCCCGCCCCGGGGGTAGGTTCAGCTCGCCTGTTCGGCCAGTTCGAGGAAGCGGCGCTTGGCGGCGAGGGCCTGCTCGGCCTCGCGGATGCGCTTCGCGTCGCCGGCCGCCTGGGCCCGGGCCAGCCGCTGCTCGGCCTCGGCGACCTGGTCACGCATCTGCGCGAGCAGCGGGTTGGCCGACGGCTCGGTCCGCCGCCACGCCGAATCCATCGCCTGGCGGACCCGCTCGTCCACCGCACGCAGCCGGCGGTCCAGGTTGGCCGCCGCGTCCCGGGGAACCCGGCCCGCCTCGTGCCACTGCCCCTGGATCTCCCGCAGCTTCGCCTGCGCGCCACGCGGGTCACCGTCGACGTCGAGCGCCTCGGCCTCGGCGAGCAGGGCCTGCTTGCGCTCCAGGTTGCCGCGCTGTTCCGCGTCCCGAGCCGAGAAGACCTCGCTACGCCGGGAGAAGAAGCTGTCCTGGGCGCCCCGGAACCGTTCCCAGAGCCGCTCCTCGGCCTCCTTCGAGGCGCGCGGCGCGGCCTTCCACTGTGCCATCAGCTCCCGCAGCCGGTTGGCGGTCGCGGCCCAGTCCGTCGAGTCGGCCAGCGACTCGGCCTCGACGACCAGCTCCTCCTTGGCCGCCTGAGCCTGCTTACGCTGGGCGTCCAGGGTGGCGAAATGCGCCCCACGGCGCCGGGTGAAGCCGTCCCGGGCGGCCGCGAACCGCTTCCACAGCTCGCCGTCGGTCTTCTTGTCGACGCCCCGGATGGTCTTCCACTCGTCGAGGATCTCCTTGAGCCGGTCCCCGGCGGTCTTCCACCCGGTGGATTCCGCGGCCAGCTTCTCGGCCTCCTCGACCAGGGCCGTCTTCCGGGTCACCGCCTCGGCCCGGGCCGTCTCCCGGGCCGCCCGCGCCTCGCCGGCCTTGCCCTCGGCGACCGTGGCCAACCGGTCCAGCCGGGCGGCGAGCGCGTCCAGGTCGCCGACCACGTGCGCGTCGGCGAGCGACGCCCGCAACCGCCGGATCGTGGCGAGCGAACCCGACGGGTCCGCCGCCCCGGAATTGAGTCGGGCCTCGGTCAGGTCGACCTCGGTGACCAGGTCGGCGAAGCGGCGGGCGAAGTGGGCCAGACCTTCCTCCGGCGCACCGGCCTGCCAGGAACCGACCACCCGCTCACCCTCGGCAGTCTTGACGTAGACGTTGCCGTCCGCATCCACCCGTCCAAAGGCAGTCCAGTCACTCATGAGCCCATCCTCGTTCTCCCGGCGCTGCCGGGGATGGGGGTCCCCGGCGGTCGCCGCCACGGCGCAGCGAAGTTTCTCCCGGCATTGTCACAGGTCCAACCCCGTCCGCGTCGAGCGCCTATCGTCGACCGTGACCATACGGTGTCCTAGACCGCACCCGGATCGTCTGGCCAACGGGTGTAAGGTTCGCTGCCCGCTACGGTGGTGGCGTGCCACTGGTCGCCGCCGCGGTCTGCCCGCATCCCCCGATCATCGTCCCCGAACTGGCCGCCGCTGCCGCCGGTGAGCTGGATGATCTCCGTCGCGCCTGCGTCGACGCGGTCCGCCGGCTGCTGGCCAGTGAGCCGGACGTCGTGGTCCTGGTCGGGGCCGGGGCACAGACCGTACGGCACGGGCCGGGCGACTCGGGCAGCCTCCGGCCGTACGGGCTGGACCGGGTGCTGCGGCTCGGACCGGGCGGCGCCCGCACCGGCCCGGCGGAGCTGCCGCTCAGCCTGCTGGTCGGCGCCTGGCTGCTGGACCGGGCCGGTGCGACCGGACCCCGGCGGGGACAGAGCGTGGCCACCGACGCCCCGGTGGACGAGTGCCGGCGGATCGGTGCCGAACTGGTGGCTGATCCGGCCGAGCGGATCGCGCTGCTGGTGCTGGGGGACGGGTCGGCCCGCCGGGGCGAACGCTCCCCCGGGTACGACGACCCGCGCGCCCGGCCCTACGACGACCAGGTCGCCGCAGCGCTCCGGGACGGCGACGGCCCGGCCCTGCTCGGCCTGGAGCCGGAGCTGTCGACCCGGCTGCTGGTCGCCGGTCGGGCACCCTGGCAGGTACTCGCCGCTGCGGCGGCCCGCAGCGGCGGACCGTGGCACGGCGACCTCGTCTACTACGCGGCGCCCTACGGCGTCAGCTACTTCGTGGCCACCTGGACCCCGTCCGGCCCCGACCGGCCACCACCGGCGTCAGGTGGCCCGGCGCCGTTGTCGGTCTCCGGTGGCCCGCAGCGGTTGTCGGTGTCCACTGGCCCCGAGCGTATGTCGGTCTCCGGTGGGCCGGAGCGGTCGGCGCAGTCCGGCGAGCCGGGCGGAGAGCCGGCATGAGCGCGCGAGGTCGGGTCGTCACGGTCGTCGGCCCCACCGCCACCGGCAAGTCCGGGCTCAGCATCGAACTGGCCGAGGCCCTCGGCGGCGAGGTGGTCAACGCCGACTCGATGCAGCTCTACCGTGGGATGGACGTCGGAACCGCCAAGCTGACCCCGACCGAGCGGGCCGGGGTACCGCACCACCTGCTGGACATCTGGGCGGTGACCGAACCGGCGAGCGTGGCGGCGTACCAGGCGCTGGCCCGGGCGGCGGTCGACGACATCCTCGCCCGGGGACGGGTACCGCTGCTGGTCGGCGGCTCCGGGCTCTACGTCCGGGCGGTGGTCGACGAGTTCGAGTTCCCCGGTACGGATCCGCTGGTCCGGGCCCGGCTGGAGGCGGAACTCGCCGAGTCGGGGCCCGCGCCGCTGTACGCCCGGCTGCGCGCCGCCGACCCGTTGGCCGCGGAGAACATCCTGCCCAGCAACGGGCGGCGGATCGTACGGGCGCTGGAGGTGATCGAGCTGACCGGAGCGCCGTTCACCGCCTCGCTGCCCCGGCCGACGCCGTACTACGACACCATCCAACTCGGGGTGGACCGGGAGACGGCGGCGCTGGACGAGCGGGTCGCCGTACGTGTCGACAAGATGTGGGCGGACGGCCTGGTCGCCGAGACCCGGGCGCTGGCGGAGCAGGGCCTGCGGGAGGGTCGGACCGCCAGCCGGGCGCTCGGTTACCAGCAGGTGCTCCGGCTGCTCGACGGCGAGATCTCCGAGCCGGAGGCGCGGGCCGACACGATCCAGGCGACCCGGCGGTTCGTGCGGCGGCAACGCTCCTGGTTCCGCCGCGACCCCCGGATCCACTGGTTGGACGGGGCCCGGGACGATCTGACCGAGACGGCCCTGGGCCTGGTCGCCGAGGCGTCGGCCGACGCGCCCGCACGCAGTCCTGATGGACGGTGACCTGCTGCCGGCCGAGACGACGGCGCGTCCGGCCAGTCCGGTCGCGAACGTGGTCGGGCCGGCGATCACCGCTCGTCGGGGCAGGGTGACCAGCCGGGTGGGAGATCGGGTGGTGCCGCGAAGACTCCCGGCCGTGATCGTCGACCCCGGTCCGATCGGCACCGCGTCGGGGGATCCGGTCTGTTCATCAAATCAGCTTGATGCATCATTTTGTTTTGATGTATCTTCCGGATCGTGGAATCGACGGGTCAAGGTGCCCCCGCGTTCGTACGCCTGGCTGCCCATCCGCTGCGCTGGCGGCTGCTGAAGGAACTCGCGGGCAGCGACTACCGGGTCCGCGAGCTGGTGACGCTGGTGGGCGAGCCACAGAACCTCGTCTCCTACCACCTGCGGCTCCTGCGCGACGGCGGCCTGGTCAGCACCACACGCAGCAGCTTCGACGGTCGGGACAGCTACTACCACCTGGATCTGGACCGCTGTGCGGACGGACTGGCCGACACCGGGGCGGCGCTGCACCCGACGCTGCGCCGGGAACCGGCCGCGCCTCACCTCCCCTCGGTGGACCTGCGGCGCTCGCCCCGCATCGGCGTGCTGTTCGTCTGCACCGGCAACAGCGCCCGCTCCCCGATCGCCGAGGCCCTGCTCCGGCACCACACCGCCGGTGCGGTCGAGGTGGCAAGCGCCGGTAGCCGACCCAGGCCCCAGCTGCACTCCAACGCCGTACGGGTGCTGCGGGAGGAGTTCGGCGTCGACATCGCCGGCCAGCGACCCCGGCACTGGGAAACCGTCTCCGACCGCCGGTTCGACTACGTCGTCAGCCTGTGCGACAAGGCCCGCGAGGTGTGCCCCGACTTCCCGGACCAGCCCCGGCGGGTGCACTGGAGCATTCCCGACCCCGGCGCTGGCGACACCGACCGGGCCGGCTATCCCGTGTTCCGCCGTACGGCAGTCGAGATCGACAACCGGGTCAGGCACCTGCTGCCCGTCCTGCGCGCCACCCGATCCTGAAGGAGAACCAGCCGTGACAGCCTCCGACCGGTACGCCAGCGTCCGCTACGTCGTCGACGACGTCCGCGCCGCCGTCGACTTCTACACCACCCATCTCGGTTTCACCCTGCACACGAGTGCCGTCCCCGCCTTCGCCGACGTCGTACGCGGTCCGCTGCGGCTGCTGCTGTCCGGCCCGGCCAGTTCCGGCGCCCGGGCCACCCCCGACGATGCCGACGTCGCCGGACGCAACCGCATCCACCTGATCGTCGACGACCTGGACGCCGAGGTTCGCCGGCTGCGCGACGCCGGACTGCTGTTCCGCAGCGGCCTGGTCACCGGCCACGGCGGACGCCAGATCCTGCTCAGCGACCCCGCCGGCAACCTCGTCGAGCTGTTCCAACCCGTGCAGCACCCGGAGGCCCCCTGACCGGGATCGGCATGATCGACACTGGCCCGGAACCGGCCTCCTCCCGCTTTGCCGGGACTGCCGAGCCTGCTGGGGTGGCTGGGGCTGCGGAACCCGCTGCGGCCCTCGGGGTGTCCGATGCCGCAGAGGCGCTCCGCCCCGCATGATCCCCGGGCTGGGTGGAGGGTGCCCGGCGGGCGCGGCCGGCGCTCGGGGATGATGGAGGGGTGCGGTTCACCAAGGGCCACGGCACGGGTAACGACTTCGTGCTCCTGCCCGACCCAGACGGCCAACTCGACCTGAACCCGCCGGTCGTGGCGGCGCTCTGCGACCGTCGTCGCGGCATCGGCGCGGACGGGGTGCTCCGGGTCGTCCGGGCGGCCAAGCACCCGGACGCGGTCGGCTACGCCGACACCGCCGAGTGGTTCATGGACTACTGGAACTCCGACGGCTCCCTCGCCGAGATGTGCGGCAACGGGGTGCGGGTCTTCACCAGATATCTGATCTCCAACGGGCTGGCCGAGCCGGTCGACGGCGGCCTGCCGATCGCCACCCGCGCCGGGGTGGTCCGGACCGAGGTGACCGCCGGGGAGATCGCGGTCGACCTCGGGCCGCCCCGGATCACCGGAGGCTCCGTGGCCGCGCTCGGCGGACTGACCCTGGCCGGTACCGCGGTGGACTGCGGCAACCCGCACCTGGTCTGCGTACTGCCGACCAGCATCGAGCTGGCCGGACTCGATCTCACCCGCTCACCCGACTTCGACCCGGCGGTCTTTCCGACCGGCGTGAACGTCGAGTTCGTCACCCCCGCCCAGCCGGTCGGCGGCGCCGATCTGCACGTGCGGATGCGGGTCTACGAGCGCGGCTCGGCGGAGACGCTCTCCTGCGGCTCCGGCGCCTGCGCGGTGGCGGCGGTGGCGTTGCGCGACGCTGGGCGTACCAGTGGAACCGTGGCTGTGGACGTGCCCGGCGGCCGGCTGACGGTGACCCTGGACGACGAGAGCTGCTGGCTCGCCGGCCCGGCGGTGCTGGTGGCGAACGGCGAGCTGGACCTGGCCGCTCTCGCCGGCTGAGCCCCGGCTCGAGGTCGGCGGGATCGCCGCGTCCGTCCGCGCCCGGCGAGGATTCCCGCTCCCGGTTGGTCCCGGATCCAGTGTGGTCGGGGTCGGACGCTGACGGTTTCCTGATCGGCCGACGCCGCTGACGGTTTCCTGATCGGCCGACGCCGCTGACGGTTTCCTGGTCGGCCGACAGCCGAGCCGGCCGACCAGGACAGCCGACAGCCGACAGCCGACAGCCGAGCCGGCCGGTCAGCTCGACAGCGGGCTGGCCGGAGCGGCGGCCTCGGCGGCGATCTCCGGCAGGTCGGCCGGCCCGGGGTCCGCGGCCGGCGGCGGAGTGGGGTGCTGCGCGGCGGCCCGGACGGCGGCAGCCACCGCCGGTGCCACCCGGGCATCGAAGACGCTCGGCACGATGACCGTCGGGTTGATCTTTTCTGCGCCCACCACGTCGGCGATCGCCCGGGCGGCCGCGATCGCCATCTCCTCGGTGAACTCCTCGGCGTGCGCGTCGAGCATGCCTCGGAAAACGCCCGGGAAGGCGAGCACGTTGTTGATCTGGTTCGGCTGGTCGGACCGGCCGGTGGCGACCACCGCCGCGTGCTTGCGCGCCTCCCGGGGGTCCACCTCCGGATCCGGGTTGGCCAGCGCGAAGACGATCGAGTCGGGTGCCATCGTGGCGATGTCGTCGCCGGTGAGCAGGTTGGGGGCGCTCACCCCGATGAAGACGTCCGTGCCGCAGAGGGCTGCCTTCAGGTCACCGGAGAAGGCGTCCCGGTTCGTGTTCTCGGCGAGCCACTGCCAGGCCGGGTTCAGCCCTTCCAGGTTGCGGTGCAGGGGGCCCTGACGGTCGTACGCGATGATGTCGCCGACGCCCTGCCGGAGCAGCAGCTTCATGATGGCCGTACCGGCGGCACCGGCGCCGGAGACGACCACCCGGACGTCCGCGAGCTTCTTGCCGACCACCCGTAGCGCGTTGGTGAGCGCGGCGAGCACCACGATCGCGGTGCCGTGCTGGTCGTCGTGGAAGACCGGAATGTCGAGCAGTTCGCGCAGCCGGTTCTCGATCTCGAAGCACCGCGGCGCGGCGATGTCCTCCAGGTTGATCCCGCCGTACTGCGGTGCGATCGCCCGGACGATCGAGACGATCTCGTCCGGGTCCTGGGTGTCCAGCACCACCGGCCAGGCGTCCACCCCGCCGAAGCGCTTGAAGAGCGCGGCCTTGCCCTCCATCACCGGCAGCGCTGCCGCCGGACCGATGTTGCCGAGTCCGAGTACGGCCGAGCCGTCCGTCACCACCGCGACGGTGTTCCGCTTTATGGTCAGCCGCCGTGCGTCGGCGGGATTCTCGGCGATGGCGAGGCAGACCCGGGCAACCCCCGGGGTGTACGCCCGGGAGAGCTCGTCCCGGTTGCGCAGCGCCACCTTCGGCGAGACCTCGATCTTTCCGCCCAGGTGCAGCAGGAAGGTCCGGTCGGAGACCTTGCGGACGTCCACTCCGTCCAGTGCGGTCAGCGCCTGCACCACCTGGTCGGCGTGGGTCGCGTCGGCGGTGTCGCAGGTCAGGTCGACGACCACGGTGGTGGGGTCGGAGTCGACCACGTCGAGTGCGGTGACGATCGCGCCGGCCTCGCCGACGCAGGTGGTCAACCGGCCGATGGCCGAGGCGTCCGCCGTTACGCTGATCCGGATCGTGATCGAGAATCCGGCACTCGGCAGTCGGGTGATCGCCACGTGGTCCTCCGTCGTCTTTCCCGCGGCCTCGCTGCCGCCGTCAGCATTCTCGCCTGCCGGATCCGACCCGCCGTCGGCCGGGCCCGCCCTCGGTCGCCGCCCGGCGACCCGCACCACCCTAGGCGGACTCGGCAACGCCGCCGACGCCAGCCCGCCCGGTCGGCCGGCAGCACCCGGTCGGGCAGCACCGGGCCTGTCGGGATCCGCTCCGGCGCGGACCGGACGGAGGGGAATTTCCCACTGCCAGGGGACGTTGACCATCCCGGGTGACGGTGGACCGCCCGGCCCGTCGCGGCCGGACCGTTGGGCGTCGCGGCCGGCTCGGTGGGCGACCGGAGCGGCTCGAAGAGACCGTGGGCCCTGAGACGTAGGGCGTGCGCCCGACGGGTATATAGCGGGTGCGTCCGACCGGCGCACGTGTCACGATTGATTGCCACCAGCGCGCAGAGCGTAACCAATGCGACGAGAAGTCGCAGAGCGCGCAGACGACGCAGGAGGCGTCGGAAGTCCCGACCGGCCGAGCGGACAGGCGCCGCGGACGGCGGGACCGGCGGAGAGACCAGATCAGGAGGATCGGCTTGCGAGACCAGGAAAGCTTCGTTCGGCTGGCGGACGAGGACCTCGACGCCATCGTCATCGATGGCGACGTCACCACCGGCGAGTTGGAGTTGGAGGACCGCCAGGCGCTCCGTCGGGTCGCGGGCCTCTCGACCGAACTGGCCGACGTCACCGAGGTCGAATACCGGCAGCTCCGGCTGGAGCGGGTGGTCCTGGTCGGCGTCTGGACGGACGGCACGGTTACCGACGCGGAGAACTCCCTCGCGGAGCTCGCCGCCCTCGCCGAGACGGCCGGTTCACAGGTGCTCGAGGGCCTGATCCAGCGGCGCAGCCGGCCCGACCCGGCCACCTACATCGGTCGGGGCAAGGTGGACGACCTCGGCTCGGTGGTGCTGGCCTCCGGCGCCGACACGGTGATCTGTGACGGTGAGCTCTCCCCGTCCCAACTGCGCAACCTGGAGCAGCGCACCAAGGTCAAGGTGGTCGACCGGACCGCGCTGATCCTCGACATCTTCGCCCAGCACGCCAAGAGCCGGGAGGGTAAGGCGCAGGTCGAGCTGGCGCAGCTCGAATACCTGCTGCCCCGGCTGCGTGGTTGGGGTGAGAGCCTCTCCCGGCAGGCGGGTGGTAGCGGCCGCGGCGGCGGCGCCGGTGGCGGTGTGGGGCTGCGTGGTCCCGGTGAGACCAAGCTGGAGACCGACCGGCGCCGGATCCGGATCCGGATCTCCCGGCTCCGTCGGGAGATCAAGAACATGCGGACGGCCCGGATCACCAAGCGGGCCCGGCGGGCCCGCAACAACGTACCGGCGGTGGCCATCGCCGGCTACACCAACGCGGGCAAGTCCAGCCTGCTCAACCGGTTGACCAACGCCGGGGTACTGGTCGAGGACGCCCTCTTCGCCACGCTGGACCCGACGACCCGCCGGGCGTACGCCGCCGACGGGCGGGTCTACACCCTGGCCGACACCGTCGGGTTCGTCCGGCACCTGCCGCACCAGATCGTCGAGGCGTTCCGCTCCACGCTTGAGGAGGTGGCCGACGCCGACCTCGTCGTGCACGTGGTCGACGGCGCGCACGCCGACCCCGAGGAGCAGGTCCGGGCGGTACGCGAGGTGCTGGCCGAGGTCGGTGCGGACAAGCTCCCCGAGCTGCTGGTGGTCAACAAGACCGACGCGGCCGACGAGGAGACCCTGCTCCGGCTGAAGCGGGAGTGGCCGGACGCGGTCTTCGTCTCCGCGCGTACGGGTCGCGGTGTCGACGAGGTCCGGGCGGCGATCGAGGCCCGGCTGCCCCGACCGGCGGTCGAGGTTCGTGCCGTGCTCCCGTACGACCGGGGTGACCTGGTCGCCCGGGTGCACCGCCGGGGCGAGGTGCTCGGCACGGCGCACCTGCCGGAGGGGACGAAACTCCACGTACGGGTGGACGAGGCGCTCGCCGCGGAGTTGGCGCCGTACCGGGAGGTAGTGGCGTGACCGGCCGCGCCGCCAACCGGTGACGGAGCGTTGATCACGTCGCTTCCCCGGTTGGCGGCATCAGCATGCGACACTGGTCGGATGCGGCGAGTCCTCTCCATGGTGCTGGTTGCCTCCGGCGTGCTCGGGTTGACCCTGGGCCTGCTCGGGGCCAGCCTCGGTTTCGGAGCTGTCGCGGCCTCCGCCGCTGCCGGCAAGAAGGTCTGCACCGTCACCGACGAACGGATGACGGAACTCTCCGGAATGATCGCCACGTCCAGTGGCTACGTGATGATCAACGACGGGAGTGAGGACGAGAGCCGGGAGCGGGTCTTCCTGCTGGACACCAAGTGCAAGCTGAAGAAGGCCGTCCAGTACCCGACCAGTCCGCGCGACCCGGAGGACCTCGCGCTCTCCGCCGACGGCAAGACGGTCTGGATCGCCGACACCGGTGACAACGACACCGAGCGGCGGACCAGCGTCGTGCTCTGGAGTATGCCGATCACCGGCGCCTCGAAGCCGGTGCTGCACCGGTTGACCTTTCCGGGCAACAAGCGGCACGACGCCGAGGCGCTGCTGATCGGCGCCGACAACGTGCCACTGATCATCACCAAGTCGACCGGCAAGGCGGAGATCTACCGCCCGAGCGCGGCGCTGGAGAAGAACAACGGCGAGGGCGTACCGCTGGCGAAGGCCGGCGAGATCACCCTGCCGAAGTCCTCCACCGCCAACCCGTTCGGCGGGGCGGGGCGGGTGACGATCACCGGCGCGGCCCGGTCGCCGGACGGCGCCCGGGTCGTCCTGCGCACCTACGCGGACGCCTTCGAGTGGGACGTCCAGGGCGACGACCTGGTCAAGACCCTGACCAGCGGGACGCCTCGGATGACGGCCCTGGCCGACCCGTTCGGCGAGGCGATCGCCTACACGCCGGACGGCAAGAGTTTCCTCACCGTCTCCGACGTGGCCTCGCTGGACGAGGAACTGGACGTGACGGTGCTCAGCTACACCCCGGCCAAGGAGGTGGCGGCGACGGCCGGCGGGTCCGGGGCCGACACGAAGAAGTCCGCGAAGTCCTGGACGGATTCGCTCACCCTGGACGACATCACCTACCTCATCGCGGCCGTGGGGGTGCTCGGCGCCCTGCTGGTCGGGCTCGGCATCTTCGGGATCGTGCGGGCCCGCCGTCGACCCCGGGAGGATGGCCTGGGCGCCGTCGGGCCGGACGGTGACGACGTCGATCCGAGGGCCGGTCGGGAGGGGATGCCGGGCGGTGACCGGGATCGCTCCGGGGGCCGGCGGGCCGACTACGACGACGGGTCGAACTGGGGTCCGGCCCGCTCCGGCGGGTACGACGACGGCTACCGCTCCGACCGTCCGGCGGACGACTACGAGCCGGCCGGCCGGGGCAGGCCGGCGGGCGGCGGTGTGTACGGCGGAAAGCCCGCCGACGGTGGTGTCTACGGCGCGAAGCCGGCCGGCGGCGGAGGCGTCTACGGCGGCCGTCCCCAGGGCGGCGGTGGCGGCCGCCCGCAGGCCGGCGGCGGTGGACGCCCGCAGGGTGGCGGTGCTGGCGGTGGACGCCCGCAGGGCGGTGGTCGTCCCCAGGGTGGCGGCGGTCGTCCCCAGGGCGGTGGCGGTCGCCCGCCCGGCGGTGGCGGTGTGTACGGCGGGGCTCCCGCCGGCGGCGGTGCTCCGGCCGGCCGGCCCCGGGCCGGTGGCGGCGGCGTGTACGGCGGCCAGCCGTCCGGCGGCAACGGCAACGGGCGGGGTGGTCGGCCGGGACCGGACGACCAGTGGGGCGACCAGCGTGGCGGGCCGCCGCCGCGGACCGGCCAGGGTGCCGGGCCCCGTGGTGGTGCTCCCCGAGGTGCGCAGTACGGCCAGCCCCGGCAGCGCTCCGGCGGCCAGCCCGACGACTACGACTACCGCTGACCCGGCCAGCCCGGGCGGGTACCCCGGCCGACGGCCGGGCACGGGTACCGCTGCGGACCGGCCGGGTACGCGTCAGATCCGGCGGAGTACCGCCACCACCCGGCCCATGATGGTGGCGCTGTCACCGGCGATCGGGTCGAAGGCGGAGTTGGCCGGCATCAGCCAGACGTGCCCGTCCCGGCGGCGGTAGGTCTTGACGGTCGCCTCGCCGTCCAGCATCGCCGCGACGATCTCTCCCGAGTTCGCGGTCGGCTGCTGGCGGACGACCACCCAGTCGCCGTCGCAGATCGCCGCGTCGAGCATCGAGTCACCCTTGACCTGGAGCATGAAGACCTCGCCCTCGCCGACCAGTTCGCGGGGGAGCGGGAAGATGTCCTCGACGGCCTGCTCGGCGAGGATCGGGCCACCGGCGGCGATCTGACCGAGCAGCGGCACGTAGGCCGGGGTGGGACGCTGGGCCCGGGCCGTCTCGTCGTCGATCATCTCGCTCGGCGGACGCACGTCGACGGCACGGGGGCGGTTCGGGTCGCGCCGGAGGAAGCCCTTCCGCTCCAGTTCCTTGAGCTGGTAGGCCACGCTCGACGGGGAGACCAGGCCGACCGCCTCGCCGATCTCCCGGACGCTCGGCGGGTAGCCGTAGCGCTCCACCCAGTCCCGGATGAACTCCAGGATCCGCCGCTGCCGGGCGGTGAGGTCCGCGGAGACCAGGTCGGGGAAGGTGCTGACCACCGGAGTGACCGCGCGCAGTGCGGGGGCACCCTCCCGGGCGCGCGGCCCGGCCGTGCGTCGGGCGGCCCGGCTGCCCGGTGCGCCGCTCTTCTGGGGCTTCTGCCGGCTCGTCCGGTCGTCGGTCGACACGTCGTCCTCCTGGTGGCGGTGGGGTGCCTTGGCGGCTCGTGGTGCGTCGTGGCCCGGCCCGGTCCCGCGTTTCGTGCGGTCCCGGTGTCGGTGTTCAAAACCGTATAGGTGAGATCACATAGTTTCAAACATCTGTACGACATTCTGTGCGGCGTGTCGCCTCCGTCGGCTCGACATCGAACGCCTGTTCTGATAAACCATCGTACGTCCGTTCGTTCGAACTCCTGTTCGATCTTGGAGGTCACGATGGGTGCGACGGGATACCCGAGGGCTTCCCGGGGCGGTGGCCGGCTTCGGCTCACCCGGCGGGGGCGGCTGGTCGTGACGGTGCTCCTGCTGCTCCTCGTGGCAGGGCTGGCGGCGATCCTCTCGCCCGCCTCCCGGGCCGCCGACCCGCCCCGGTCGGCGGAGACGGCGGTGGTCCGGCCCGGTGACACCCTCTGGTCCGTGGCCGAGCGGCACCGGCCCGGTGGGCGCCCGTTCGCGGTGATTGACGAGATCCGCCGGCTCAACGACCTCGACGACTACACGGTGTACGCCGGTCAGCGCCTGATCCTGCCGGCGAAGCGGTAACCGTCCCGTCGGTGCCGCGGTTGGAAGATTTGCGGGCCGCGCCACGCCCTGTTCAACTTGACCTCGGCTGTTCCGCGACATACGGTCGACCCCTAGATGTAGTAGTGACAAGGGTGTAAGTAGCCTAGAAGTTGGGGTTCCGTTACCCGCAGCTCTCAGGTACGCACAGCACTGCGGAAGCCGCCGAGGGTGGCTGACCGCCGGTGTCGGCTGCCTGTGGGCGGGTCCGTCTTTTCCGGCGGGCCGCGGGCGCGGGTGGTCCCGGCGGTGCGAAGGAGGTCGGCGATGCGGTGTCCGTACTGCCGGCACGCCGACTCCCGGGTGGTCGACTCGCGGGAGGCCGACGACGGCCAGTTGATCCGGCGCCGGCGGGCCTGCCCGGAATGCGGCAAACGGTTCACCACCGTCGAGGAGCCGGTGCTCGCGGTCGTCAAGCGCAGCGGCGTCACCGAGCCGTTCAGCCGGACCAAGATCATCGGCGGGGTGCGGAAGGCGTGCCAGGGCCGGCCGGTGGACGACGACGCGATCGCCCTGCTGGCCCAGCGGGTCGAGGAGACGGTCCGGGCCAGGGGCGCGGCCGAGATCCCCAGTCACGACGTGGGGCTGGCCATCCTGGGCCCGCTGCGCGAGCTGGACGAGGTGGCCTACCTGCGCTTCGCCAGCGTCTACCGGTCGTTCGAGTCGCTGGACGACTTCGAGCGCGAGATCGAAACGCTGCGGGCGGCGGCGGTGGCGCGGAACCGTCCGGCGGCGGACGGCGTCGGGGCCGTCCAGCCGGCGGGCGAACCGGCCAGTTAGTTCGTTCTGGTAACAGATCAGCGAAGCCGTACGACGGGAAGAGTCGTGCGTGCGTAAGGGGGCGGATGAGATGTCGGGGGAAGGTGTGACAGCAAGTAGGTCACGGACCCGGGCGGCGACGACGGCCGGCCTGAAGGTCGAGCGCGTCTGGACCACCGAGGGGGTGCACCCGTACGACGAGGTGACCTGGGAGCGCCGGGACGTCGTCATGACGAACTGGCGGGACGGCTCGATCAACTTCGAGCAGCGGGGCGTCGAGTTCCCGGACTCGTGGAGCGTCAACGCGGCCAACATCGTCACCACGAAGTACTTCCGGGGCGCGGTCGGCACGCGAGAGCGGGAGTGGTCGCTCAAGCAGCTCATCGACCGGGTGGTGAAGACGTACCGGGCGGCGGGGGAGCAGCACGGCTACTTCGCCAGCCCGGCCGACGCCGAGGTCTTCGAGCACGAGCTGACCTGGATGCTGCTGCACCAGGTGTTCAGCTTCAACTCCCCGGTCTGGTTCAACGTCGGCACCGCCTCGCCGCAGCAGGTGAGCGCGTGCTTCATCCTCGCCGTCGACGACTCGATGGACTCGATCCTCGACTGGTACAAGGAGGAGGGGCTGATCTTCAAGGGTGGCTCCGGCTCCGGGGTCAACCTCTCCCGGATCCGCTCCTCCAAGGAGCTGCTCTCCAGCGGCGGCACCGCCTCCGGCCCGGTCAGCTTCATGCGGGGCGCGGACGCCAGCGCCGGCACCATCAAGTCCGGCGGTGCCACCCGGCGGGCCGCCAAGATGGTCATCCTGGACGTCGACCACCCGGACGTCGAGGAGTTCGTCCTCACCAAGGCGCGCGAGGAGCACAAGATCCGCGCGCTGCGGGACGCCGGCTTCGACATGGACCTCGGCGGCTCCGACATCGTCAGCGTGCAGTACCAGAACGCCAACAACTCGGTCCGGGTCTCCGACGAGTTCATGCGGGCGGTGCAGGACGGTGGCACCTTCGACCTGCGCGGCCGGCTGGACGGCGCGGTGATCGAGACCATCGACGCCAAGGGGCTGTTCCGGACCATCTCCCAGGCCGCCTGGGAGTGCGCCGACCCCGGCCTGCAGTACGACGACACGATCAACGACTGGCACACCTGCCCGGAGACCGGCCGAATCACCGCCTCCAACCCGTGCTCGGAGTACCTGCACCTGGACAACTCCTCGTGCAACCTGGCCTCGCTCAACCTGATGAAGTTCCTCCGCGCCGACGGCGGCTTCGAGGTGGCCAGGTTCGTCAGGTCGGTCGAGCTGGTCATCACCGCGATGGACATCTCGATCTGCTTCGCCGACTTCCCGACCGAGAAGATCGGCGAGACCACCCGGGCGTACCGGCAGCTCGGCATCGGGTACGCCAACCTCGGCGCGCTGCTGATGGCGACCGGCCACCCGTACGACTCGGAGAGCGGCCGGTCGGTGGCCGCCGCGATCACCTCGCTGATGACCGGCACCGCCTACCGCCGCTCCGCCGAGCTGGCCGGGGTGGTCGGCGCCTACGACGGGTACGCCCGCAACGCCGAGCCGCACAAGCGGGTGATGCGCAAGCACGCCGCCGCGAACGACGCGATCAAGCCGACCGGCGCGGTCGCTGGCGAGATCGTCCGCGAGGCGACGAAGCAGTGGACCCAGGGCAACAAGATCGGTGACAAGTCCGGCTGGCGCAACGCCCAGGCGTCGGTGCTCGCCCCGACCGGCACCATCGGGCTGATGATGGACTGCGACACCACCGGGGTCGAGCCGGACCTCGCGCTGGTGAAGTTCAAGAAGCTGGTCGGCGGCGGCTCGATGCAGATCGTCAACCAGACCGTCCCGCGCGCCCTGCGCAGCCTCGGCTACCCCGAGGAGCAGGTCGAGGCGATTGTCGAGCACATCTCCGAGCACGGTCACGTGGTGGACGCGCCCGGGTTGAAGCCGGAGCACTACGCCGTCTTCGACTGCGCGATGGGCCAGCGCTCGATCGCCCCGATGGGGCACGTCCGGATGATGGCCGCCGTGCAGCCGTTCATCTCCGGCGCGATCTCCAAGACGGTCAACATGCCGGAGTCGGCGACCGTGGAGGAGGTCGAGGAGATCTACTTCGAGGGCTGGAAGCTCGGTCTCAAGGCCCTGGCGATCTACCGGGACAACTGCAAGGTCGGCCAGCCGCTCTCCGCCGCCAAGAACGAGAAGGAGAAGGCGGTCGAGCCGGCTCCGGCGGAGAAGGCGGTCGAGAGGGTCGTCGAGTACCGGCCGGTGCGCAAGCGGCTGCCGAAGAAGCGCCCCTCCGAGACGGTCTCGTTCTCGGTCGGCGGGGCCGAGGGCTACCTCACCGCCTCGTCGTACCCGGACGACGGTCTCGGCGAGGTCTTCCTGAAGATGTCGAAGCAGGGCTCCACGCTGGCCGGGGTGATGGACGCCTTCTCGGTCGCCATCTCCATCGGCCTGCAATACGGTGTGCCGCTGGAGACGTACGTCAGCAAGTTCACCAACATGCGGTTCGAGCCGGCCGGGATGACCGACGACCCGGACATCCGGATGGCGGCCTCGGTGATGGACTACATCTTCCGCCGGCTCGCGCTGGACTTCCTGCCCTACGAGCGCCGGGCGGAGCTGGGCATCTTCACCGCCAAGGAGCGGGCCGCGCAGTTGCGGGCCGAGGCCGAGGCGGAGGGCGCGGTGGATCTCGCCGCGATGGCCGCGTCGGCACCGGTGGAGACGGCGAAGCCGGAGCCGGCGGCGGAGCAGCCGGTCGAGGTGGTGGCGGAACGGCCGGCGCCGAAGGTCGGCTCCTCCACCGAGCTGCTGGAGGCGGTGCTCGGCACGGCGGCGGACGCCCCGCTCTGCTTCACCTGCGGCACCAAGATGCGTCCCGCCGGCAGTTGCTACGTCTGCGAGGGCTGCGGTTCCACCTCCGGATGCAGCTGAGACCGGCTGACCTCGGCTGACACGAGTGACCGCCCGACCCGACCGGGGTCGGGCGGTCGCCGTGTCCGCCCCCGGTCGGGGCGGGGGTGATGGGGGACACCCGGACGTAGCGGCGCTGCGCAGCGCCGGTGGACGGGTCGGCTGGGATCATCGGCAGATGACGATCGCCGCCCGCTACGTCGAGTTCGGTACCCGTGAGACGCGGGGGGTGTCGCCCGCCTACGAGCGGCTCGCCCTCGCCGTCTCCCGCGACGACGAACTGCTCGACCTGATCGGTACGCTGCCGCCGGCCAAGCGGCAGCCGAATCTGCTCTTCGGGGTGGTACGGCTGCTCGGCGGCCCGGTAGAGGACCCGGCCGCGTTCCACGAGTACGTGGTGGCGCACTGGCCGGTGATCGCGGCGGAGCTGCGTACCCGGGCCACCCAGACCAACGAGGCCGGCCGGTGTGCGCTGCTGCTGCCGGTGCTCACCGCCCTGCCGCAGCCGCTCGCGCTGCTGGAGGTCGGCGCCTCCGCCGGGCTCTGCCTCTATCCGGACCGCTACGCCTACCGCTACGGGGACCACCTGCTCGGCACCGGCGAGCCGGTGCTGGACTGCGCGGTCAGCGGGGTGGCGCCGCCGACCCGGCTGCCCGAGGTGGTGTGGCGGGCCGGCCTGGACCTGAACCCGCTGGACGTGACCGATCCCGCCGACCTGGCCTGGTTGGACGCCACCATCTGGCCGGAGCACGCGCACCGGCGGGCCCGGCTGCGGGCCGCGGCGGCCGTCGCCGCCGCCGAGCCGCCGCTGCTGCGCCGCGGCGACCTGGTGGACGACCTCGCGGCGCTGGCCGCGCAGGCGCCGCCCGAGGCGACCCTGGTGGTCTTCCACACCTCCGTGCTCTACCAGGTGCCGGCGCCGCGCCGGCGGGCCTTCGCCGATCTGGTACGCGGGCTGCCCGGCCACTGGATCGCGAACGAGGCTCCGGAGGTACTGCCCTACGACGGGTTGCCGGAGCAGCCGAGCGACGCGTTCCACAACGTCCTCGCGCTGGACGGCAGGCCGCTCGCCTGGACCCGGGGGCACGGACAGTCGATGGTCTGGTTCGGCTAGCCGGTGCCGGTGCCGGTGCCGGTGCCGGTGCCGATGCCGGTGCCGGTGCCGGTGGCAGGCGCGGTCGGCTGCTTGTCGTAGGGTCGGCGCGATGGACGGTGCGGGGGAGCGGGCCAGGGGGCGGCGCCTGCCGTTGGCACCCCGACCGCTGGAGCAGCCGCATCCGGCCCGGCTTCCGGTGACGCACCCGGGCCGGGAGCGGATTCTCGCCGCCCACGCCGCCGCGCTCGCGGCCGGTGAGGCGGGTTATCCCGACCCGGTGACCGGGCTCTTCGTGCTCACCGCCGGCTTCCTGGCTCGGCGTGGCACCTGCTGCGGGCGTGGCTGCCGGCACTGCCCGTACCTGGACGACCCGGTACCGCCGGCCGGTTGAGCCGGGCCGTTCCGCTCCCCGCCGGCCGGGCGGGTGACGCGGGGTTTCGCCGCGCCGGCCGAACCCGTACGGTGTCCGACGGATTCCCCGGCGCTCGGGCCGGACGGGTGGGAGGTACGAGGTGCGCGGACGACTCTGCCTGATTGGCGCCGGTTTGCTGCTGCTCGCCGGTTGTGCCGAGGAGGCCGCGCCGCAGTCGGTCGGGCCGGCGCCGAAGGTGGTCCGGTTGCCGGCGTCGGCTGCCGGCGGTGCGTGTCAGCTTCTGGATTACCCGGCGGTCGAGCAGGCGATCGGCGCCCGGTTCGAGGTGGCGGCGGCGAGCCGGCACGGCAAGACCGACACCTGCGTGCTGCGCGGCGAGGCCGAGGCCCGTCCCGAACTGGCGCTCTCGGTGACGCCGACCACGGCCGACGCGTCGATCTTCGCCGACGAGGTGGTGCCGAGCGGCGGTAAGACCGTCAAGGGGCTGGGCAAGGCCGCCTATCGGGCGACGACGGCCCCGGCGAAGAGCGCCGGCAGTACGGTCGAGGTGGGCTGGCTCGCCGGCAACGGCCGGCTGGTCAGCCTCCGCTTCACCTTTCCCGCCGGGAAGGACCGGGCCGAGGCGGACGCCCTGGCGCCCAAGCTGATCAACCTGGCGAAGAAGATCGACACCAGCAGCCTCTGACCATCGCCGGACCGGAGCCGGGCGCGCCCGGCTGGGCGCGGCCGGCTCCCGGTCAGCGTGCGGCGGTCGGTGTGTGGGGTCCCCGTGCGGCGGTCAGTGTGCGGCGACGAAGACCCGGGAGGCGACCTCGCGGGGGAGTCGTACCTTGTCGCCGGAACGGTCGATGGTGACCCCGTCCCGCTCCTGCGCGACCGTCACCATCGCGCCCGGGTCGACGCCGGCCGCATGCAACTGGCGCAGCACGTCGCCGTCCTTCTGGACGCTCTCGCAGATCCGCCGGACCACCACGGGGCCGCTCAGGCCGGGGAAGGCGAGGTTTCGCTCACCCTCGGTGACCGTTTCCACCAGGACGTCCTGGTTTGGGCTGAACGCCTCCAGTCCCGGGATCGGGTTGCCGTACGGCGACCGGGTGGGGCGGTCGAGCAGCTCGTAGACCTTCTTCTCCACGGAGTCGCTCATCACGTGCTCCCAGCGGCAGGCCTCGTCGTGGGCCTCCTCGTAGGGCATCCCGATCACGTTGACGAGCAGGAGCTCGGCCAGCCGGTGCTTACGCATCACCGAGATCGCCTGAGTGCGGCCGAGCGCGGTGAGCTGGAGGTGCCGGTCGTCCTCGACGGTCAGCAGGCCGTCGCGCTCCATCCGGGCAACGGTCTGGCTGACGGTCGGACCACTCTGGCGCAGCCGCTCGGCGATCCGGGCACGCAGCGGCGGCACCCCCTCCTCTTCCAGCTCGAGGATGGTGCGCAGGTACATCTCGGTGGTGTCGACTAGGTCGTTCACGTCAGTGGTCCTCCCGGTCACGATGGTACCTCGGGGTACCGATATTCAGTGCCACCGAGCCGGGCGCTTCCGTTCCGGATGGTGTTGACTGGACCCCGTGTCCGTACCGGATGACCTCCTCGTCGACGTGACCGGGCTCGCCGCCGAACTGGCGTCCGCCGAGCCACCGGTGGTGCTCGATGTCCGCTGGCGGCTCGTCGGACCGCCGGGCCGCCGGGACTACCTGACCGGGCACCTGCCCGGCGCGGTCTTCGTCGACCTGGACACCGAGCTGTCCGGGCGGCCCGGCGCGCAGGGCCGGCATCCGCTGCCCGACCCGGCGGCGTTGCAGCGGGTGCTCCGCACGGCCGGCGTCCGCACCGGAGGTCCGGTGGTGGTCTACGACGGCGGCGACCAGATGGCGGCGGCACGTGCCTGGTGGACGCTGCGCTGGGCCGGACACGCGCAGGTCCGGGTGCTCGACGGCGGCTTCCCGGCCTGGGCCGGGGCCGGGCAGCCGGTGACCACCGAGCCGCCGTCGCCGACACCGGGAGACATGACCGTACGCCCGGGCGGGATGCCGGTGCTCGACGCCGGCTCGGCCGCCGAGATGGCGGCGCACGGGGTACTGGTCGACGTCCGGGCGGCGGTGCGCTACCGGGGCGAGACCGAGCCCGTCGATCCGGTGGCCGGGCACATCCCCGGCGCCGTGAACGTGCCGGCCACCGAGTACGTCGGGACGGACGGCCGGTTCCCGGCCGCCGAGGCGCTGCGCGCCCGGTTCGCCGAGGCGGGCGTCCGGCCCGGGGTGCGGGTCGGCGCCTACTGCGGCTCCGGGGTGACCGCCGCGCAGGCGGTACTCGCCCTGCACCGGGCCGGACACCCCGGGGCGGCCCTCTACGTCGGGTCGTGGAGCCACTGGATCACCGACCCGGAACGGCCGGTGGCGCTCGGCCCCGAGCCGGGTACCCCGGCACCGGTCGGCGCCTGAGCCGGCGCACCCCGTCGCGGCGGGCGCCTGAGCCGGCGTACCGGCCCGACGGCGGCGCGCGGCACTCCGGCTGGGCGGTCGCGGCCGGCCGTCGTCGGCCGTGCGACGATGACCACCATGTCGGACGACACGGTGGTGGTCTGGGACGAGAGTCTGCTGACGTACGACCTGGGTGACCATCCGCTCGACCCGGTACGGGTGGAACTGACCGTGGCTCTGGCTCGGGAACTCGGCGTGCTGGACCGCCCCGGGGTACGCCTGGTGGCCCCCACTCCGGCCGACGACGCGGCACTGGCCCGGGTGCACCGGCCGGACTACCTGGACGCGGTCCGGGCGGCGCCGAGCGACCCGCTCTTCTCCGGGTACGGCCTCGGTACCCCGGACAATCCGATCTTCGACGGGATGCACGAGTCGAGTGCCCTGGTGGCCGGGGCGAGCCTGGCGGCGGCCGAGGCGGTCTGGCGGGGCGAGGCTCGGCGCGCCGTCAACGTGGCCGGTGGCCTGCACCACGCGATGCCCAGCCGGGCGGCCGGGTTCTGCGTCTACAACGACCCTGCGGTGGCGATCGCCCGGCTGCTCGACCTCGGGGCCGAACGGGTGGCCTACGTGGACGTCGACGTGCACCACGGTGACGGGGTGCAGGAGGTCTTCTACAGCGATCCCCGGGTGCTGACGGTCAGCCTGCACGAGACGCCGTTGGCACTCTTCCCGGGTACCGGGTTCTCCGACGAGACCGGCGGTCCGGGGGCCGAGGGGAGTGCGGTCAACCTGCCGCTGCCGCCCGGGACCGGCGACGCGGGTTGGCTGCGTGGTTTCCACGCCACCGTTCCGGCGCTGCTGCGCGCGTTCCGGCCGCAGATCCTGATCACCCAGTGCGGTGCCGACAGCCACCGGCTCGATCCGCTGGCCGACCTGCGGCTGAGCGTGGACGGGCAGCGGGCGAGCTATCTGGCGCTGCGGGCGCTCGCCGACGAACTCTGCGAGGGGCGCTGGGTGGCCACCGGCGGCGGCGGTTATGCGCTGGTCGAGGTGGTGCCCCGGGCCTGGACCCACCTGCTCGCGGTCGCCACCGGCGACGCGGTCGACCCGGCCACGCTGACCCCGCCGGCCTGGCGGGCGCTGGCCAAGGCCCGCCGTCCGGAGCGGGAGGTGCCGCTGCGGATGACCGACGACGCGGACGCCTCGTACGAGCCGTGGCAGCCGACCGGCGAGCCGGACGCGGTGGATCGGGCGATCATGGCGACCCGCAAGGCGGTCTTTCCGCTGCACGATCTCGACCCGCAGGATCCGTCTCTCTGACCGGCTGACCGGCTGTCCGTCCGGCGGCTCGGCGCGCGGGCCGGCCGCCGTGTCGGGCGACGTTCCGGCCGTCGCAAAATTGTCTCGAATTAGTGCCGGAATCTGTCTCGTTATCGCTCGGGGTGCGCCGGGTCGGCGACCCGGAGATGCCGGTAGAGGGTCGCCCGGGAGACGCCGAGGCTGGCGGCGATCTGGTCCACGGTGTGCAGGCCCGCACCGTGCATCGCCCGGGCCGTACGCACCTGGTCGGCACTGAGCCCGGGCGGTCGACCCGCCCGGCGCCGACGGTTCGGCCGCACCCGCTCCGGGCCGGCTTGCCGGTCTCCGCCCGGTTCTGCGGCCTGGTCAGCGCCCGGTTCTGCGGTCCGTTCTGTGCCGGGTCGCGGGGGCGGTTCGCTGAGCAGCCGGACCGCGCCGTCGAGCAGTGCGGCCCGCAGCTCGTCGTCCGGCACGTCGGCGAAGAAGACGATGGGGTCGCCGAGCATCCCGGTGGCCTGGATCGCCCGGATCCGCTCCAGCCGGGTCGCGCCCGGACCGGCGACCAGGTCGTACGCCTTGCTGGCAAGTCGCATGATCCGGGCGTACGTGCTGCCCCGGGCGAGCAGCGTCATGTCGTGGTAGAGCGTCCCCAGTGGACGCCGGTGCCGCAGCAGGGTGTCGACCCAGCCCTCCAGCGCCGCCCAGCGGGCCGCCGGCCAGGGCAGCCGGGCCGCCCGCTCCAGCGCCGCCTCCAGGTCGGAGACGAGCGGCTCGGCGAGCGCCACCAGCAGGTGCTCCTTGCTGGGAAAGTGGTAGAGGATGCCCGCCTTGGTCAGCCCCAGCCGGTCGGCGATCTGCCGCAGCGAGGTGCGCTGGTAGCCCTGCGCGCCGAACAGGTCCAGGGCGGTACGCAGGATCCGGCTCCGGGTGTCGAGAGCGGGAGGTCCGTCCATCCGCCCAGCGTACCGATCCCTGACCGACGATCAGAAATCTGTGACCGTCGTCCTACCATCGGTCAGTACACTGGCATCGAGACACTGTCACGATCCGGCTCGACACGTCGTCCTGGTTCCCAGACGGCGCGGAATCGGCAACTAGCAAGGGAGCGTCATGACCGCGATCTCGGTGGCCGGCCTGGTGAAGACCTTCGGGGCCACCCGCGCGCTGGACGAACTGGACCTGACCGTCCGGTCCGGCGAGGTGCACGGGTTCCTCGGACCGAACGGGGCGGGCAAGTCCACCACCATCCGGATCCTGCTCGGCCTGCTCCGCAAGGACGCGGGCGAGGTGAGCGTGCTCGGCGGCGATCCCTGGCGGGACGCCGTGTCGCTGCACCGCCGGCTGGCGTACGTGCCCGGCGACGTGAACCTCTGGCCCAACCTCTCCGGCGGGGAGGCGATCGACCTCTTCGGCGCGCTGCGCGGGGGGCTGGACCGGGCCCGCCGGGACGAGTTGTTGCAGCGCTTCGACCTCGACCCGACCAAGAAGTGCCGCACCTACTCCAAGGGCAACCGGCAGAAGGTGGCGATCGTCGCCGCGTTCGCCTCCGACGTGGAACTGCTGGTGCTCGACGAGCCGACCTCCGGACTGGACCCGCTGATGGAGGCGGTCTTCCGGGAGTACGTCACCGCGCTGCGCGACGCGGGCAGGACGGTGCTGCTCTCCAGCCACGTGATGTCCGAGGTGGAGGCGCTCTGTGACCGGGTCAGCATCATCCGGGCCGGCCGTACCGTCGAGTCCGGCACCCTGGCCGAACTGCGCCACCTGACCCGGACCCCGATGACGGTCGAGACCGAGCGCCCGGTGGAGGGGCTCGCCGACCTGGCCGGGGTGCACGCGGTGACCGTCTCCGGCGCGACCACCCGGTTCGAGGTCGAGTCCGGCACCCTCGACCCGGTGCTGGCCCACCTCGCCCGGTTCGGGGTACGGGCGCTGACCAGTACGCCGCCCACCCTGGAGGAGCTGTTCATGCGGCACTACGGCGACGGTTCCGGGACCGGCGCCGCCCAGCGTCCGGTGCCGGCGGGTGCCCGGTGACCGCGCTGACCGGTACCGCCCGGCTGACCCGGCTCGCGGTCCGCCGGGACCGGGTCAAGCTCCTGGTCTGGGTGCTGGCCGTGCCCGGGGTCGCCGCCGCGGTCGCGCAGAGCGTCGCCGGCATCTACGGCACCGAGTCCGACCGGATCGGCTACGCCACCACCAGCGCCGCCAGTGTGGTCGCCCGGGCGTTCAACGGCCCGGTCTCGGGGCCGAGTCTCGGCTCGGTGGTCACCGCCGAGGCGTACACGATGCTGGCCCTGCTCGCCGCGCTGCTCAGCACCTTCGCGGTGGTCCGGCACACCCGGCAGAACGAGGAGACCGGCCGGGCGGAGCTGCTCGGCTCGGCGGTGGTCGGCCGGCACGCCCCGCTCACCGCCGCCCTGCTCACCACGCTCGCCGCCAACGTGCTCAGTGGAGTACTGCTCGCCCTGGTCCTGGTGGCCGGGGACCTGCCGGTGGCCGGTTCGTTCGCCCTCGGTGCGGCGATCGCCGGGATCGGGGTCTCGTTCGCGGCGGTCGCCGCGGTGACCGCCCAGATCTCCGGTACGGCGCGCGGCGCGAACGGCATGGCCGCGGCCGTCGTCGGGTTCGCCTTCCTGCTCCGGGCCGCCGGGGACGCCTGGGGGACCGTCACCGCCGACGGGATGCGGGTGGTCAGTGCCTGGCCGTCCTGGCTCTCCCCGCTCGGCTGGGCCAGCCAGGTCCAGGCGTTCGACCGCAACCGCTGGCCGGTACTGGCCCTGACGGCCGGCTTCGCGCTGCTCGCCGTCGGTACGGCGTTCGTGCTGACCGCACACCGGGACCTCGGCGGCGGGCTGCTGGCGGTCCGCCGGGGCCCGGCGGCGGCGGCCCGGAACCTGCTCGGCCCCGGCGGCCTGGCCTGGAGGTTGCAACGCGGTGTGGTGCTGGGCTGGGCGGTCGGCATCGTGGTGATGGGGCTGTCGATGGGGTCGGTCGGCGAGGAGGTCGACAGCTTCGTCGGCGAGAACGAGGCGGCCACCGAGCTGATCGCCCAACTCGGCGGCACCGAGAAGCTGGTCGACGCGTTCCTCGGCACCATGATGGCGATGTTCGCGCTCGCGGTGGCCGGCTTCGTGGTCCAGGCGGTGCTGCGGCTGCGGGCCGAGGAGGCGGCCGGCACCCTGGAGGGGATACTCGCCACCGCGGTCAGCCGGCCGCGCTGGCTGCTCAGCCACCTGCTCTGGGCCGCCCTCGGCGCGGTCGTGCTGCTGGCGCTGGCCGGCGCGAGCACCGGACTGGGTTACGGCCTGGTCAGCGGCGACGTACCCGGCGAGGTGGCCCGGCTCACCGTCGCCGGACTGGTCCAGGTGCCGGCGGCACTGGTCCTCGCCGGTCTGGTGGTGGTGCTGTTCGGGCTGCTGCCCCGGCTGTCGGTGGCGCTGTCCTGGACGGCCTTCCTGCTCTGCGTCCTGCTGGGACAGCTCGGCGCGCTGTTGGAGCTGCCGCAGCCGGTGTTGAACCTGTCGCCGTTCACCCACCTGCCGGCGGTGCCGGCCGCCGACCCGAGCACCACGCCCCTGGTGGTGCTGCTCGCCGTCGCGGTCGGGCTGACCGGGCTCGGCCTGGCCACGTTCCGCCGCCGGGACCTGGCGGTCGGTTGAGCCGGACGGGCCGGCGAATCACGGGTACGACGCGGAGCCCCCGCCACCGGGCAGGTGGCGGGGGCTCCCGCGCGTACGGCTCAGCTCGCGTACGCCTCCAGGCGGTCCGCCCGGGACGGGTCACGCAGCTTCAGCAGGGTGACCTTCTCGATCTGGCGGATCCGCTCCCGGGAGAGGCCGAACTCCCGGCCCACCTCGTCGAGGGTGCGCTGCCGCCCGTCGTCCAGGCCGAAGCGCAGCCGGATCACCGCCTGCTCGCGCTGCGAGAGGGTGGCGAGGACGATCTCCACCTCGTTGCGGAGCTGGCCCGCCGAGACGGCGTCGCCGGGCTCCTCGCGGGGGTCGACGGCGGCGACGAAGTCACCGAGGGCGCTCTCACCGTCCTCGCCGACGGCCTGGTCGAGACTGACCGGCTCCCGGTCGTACGAGATGAGTTCGATGATCTGGAACTCCGGTACGCCCAGCGCGGCGGCGACCTCGGCCACGGTGGGCTCGCGGCCGAGCTGGGTGGCGAGGTCCCGGCGGGTCCGGACCATCCGGTTGACCTGCTCGACCATGTGCACCGGGATGCGGATGGTGCGGGCCTGGTCGGCCATGGCCCGGGTGATGGCCTGTCGGATCCACCAGGTGGCGTAGGTGGAGAACTTGTAGCCCTTGGTGTAGTCGAACTTCTCGACGGCGCGGATCAGGCCGAGGTTGCCCTCCTGGATCAGGTCCAGGAACGCCATGCCCCGCCCCGTGTACCGCTTCGCGATGCTGACCACCAGCCGCAGGTTCGCCTCCAGCAGGTGGTTCTTCGCGGCCCGCCCCTGGGCGGCGATGATCTCCAGGTCCGCCCGCAGCTCCGCCGGCAGCGCGCCCCGGGTGTCGGTGCTCAGCTTCTCCTCGGCGTAGAGCCCCGCCTCGATCCGCCGGGCCAGCTCGACCTCCTGGACGGCGGTGAGCAGCTTGGTCCGGCCGATGCCGTTGAGGTAGGCCCGGACCAGGTCGGCCGAGGCGCCGCGCTCGTCGGTGGCGTCGAGGTCGACCATGACCTGCCCGCCGTCCCCGGTCGGCTCGGTGTTGACGCCGGCCGCGCTGGCCGGGTGAGTGTGGCTCTCGTTGTGCTGCAGGACCATCATCTGTCGCCTCCCCGCTTCGACAATGTGGCGCGTCCCAGCGGACAACCGCGCTGGTGACACATAGCTTGGCCGGTGGGGCGTGAAGCCGAGGTGAGGAGAGCGTCGGGTTGGCATGAAACCGGGAGTGCACAGCGGGCTGGTTCGTCCCGGTTTCCCGGCCTTGATCCCATTGATCGTCGTCCTCCGGCCCCGGGTCGCTCCGGCACGTGCCCCGGGCGGTACTTGCCAGTGACGGTTACCGTGCGAGACGGGATCGAGATCGACGACGGATGGAGGACGTGGTGGTCTTCAAGCGGTTGATGCAGGCGATGGGTGTGGGTGGTCCGTCGGTCGAGACGGTGCTGACCAACCCGAACTGCCGGCCAGGCGGTTATCTCGAGGGCCAGGTCCACGTCGCGGGCGGCGACCATCCGGTGGACGTCGAGTACGTCTCGCTCGGTCTGGTGACCCGGGTCGAGGTGGAGAGCGGTGACAGTGAGTACAACACCACCCAGGAGTTCCAGCGGCAGCGGGTGACCGGCCCGTTCCGGTTGGAGAGCGGTCAGCGCCACGACGTCCCGTTCCGCTTCGAGGTGCCGTGGGAGACGCCACTGACCGAGATCGGCGGCCACCACCTGCACGGGATGACGATGGGGCTGCGTACCGAGCTGGAGGTGGCCCGCGCGGTGGACAAGGGTGACCTCGACCCGGTCGCGGTGCATCCGCTGCCGGCACAGGAGCGGGTCATCGACGCCCTGGTCCAGCTCGGTTTCCGGTTCAGCCGGGCCGACGTCGAGCGCGGTCACATCTACGGCGTACGGCAGAGCCTGCCGTTCTACCAGGAGATCGAGTTCTACCCCGGTCCGCAGTACGCCCGCGCGATCAACCAGCTTGAGCTGACCTTCGTGGCCACGCCGCAGCAGTTGCAGATCGTGCTGGAGATCGACAAGCGGGGTGGCCTCTTCACCGAGGGCCGGGACGCGTTCGGCCGGTTCACCGTCGACCACGCCTCGGTGGACCGGACCGACTGGGTCCGGCAGCTCGACGGCTGGCTCCGGCAGTCGATGCAGAAGCGCGGCCTCTTCTTCTGAACCATCCTGCGGCCGTCCACCTGGTTGGCGCGGCGCAGGCCGGCACCTACAGCTCCAGCAGCACCGTGCGCGGACCGACGTTGACGCTCTCGACCAGCATCTGCGCCCGGAACCGGCCGGTGGAGACCTTGGCACCCCGCAGCCGCAGCGCCTCGACGAACGCGGTGACCAGCGGTTCGGCCACCTCGGCCGGGGCCGCCGCGCCCCAACTGGGCCGGCGGCCCTTCCGGGCGTCGCCGTAGAGGGTGAACTGGCTGACCACCAGCAGCGGCGCCCCGACGTCGGCGGCCGACCGCTCGTCGTCCAGGATGCGCAGCTCGTGCACCTTCCGGGCCATCGTCTCCGCGGTGGCCGAGGTGTCGGCGTGGGTCACCCCGAGCAGCACCAGCAGCCCGTCGGAGATCGCCCCGACCACCTCGCCGTCCACCGTCACACTGGCCTGGCTGACCGTCTGCACCACCGCACGCACGGCGGTCAGTCTGCCACGGGCGCCAGGACGCCGCGCTCCACCAGGTGCGCGATGATCGGCGCGGCCGCCTCGGCAAGATCCGCCGGGGGTACGTCGTGCGCCAGCGCCAGCACCGCGAGCTGCTCGCGCAGCGGCACCTGGCCGTTGGCCCCGCCGACCAGGGCCAGCACCAGCGGGTCCACCTCCTCGGTCCAGCGCAGCCCGTGCGACTGGACGAGCACCTGCCGGTCCACCGCCCAGCCGTCGTCGCCCATCGACGCCTCCTGGTGCAGCTTCAGTCCGTCGACCGCCCGGAACCTGGTTCCCAGCAGCGCCTCGTCGTCCCGGCCGCGCAGCCAGTCCTGCCGGTCGAACCAGGCCGCGATCTGCTCGCCCATCGGCGGCTGTACGGCCTGCCGCAGGTCCTCGACCCGTACCACCGGATCGGTGTTGCCACCCCGGCGCAGGTTCACCACGCCGAAGCCGATCGCCTCCACCTTCTGCGCGTCGAACCAGTCCAGCCAGGCGGCCACCCGGTGCGGGTCGGCCGCCTCGCCGGCGTCGGAGAGCCACAGGTCGACGTACGTCATCGGGTCGGCGACCTCGCGCTGGATCACCCAGGCGTCCAGGCCGGTACCGGCGAACCAGCCGGCCACCCGCTCACCCCAGTCCTCGCCGGCCACGTGCAGCCAGTTGGCCAGGTACTGCATGGTGCCGCCCTCGGTGAGCAGGTCCGGCGCGGCGGCGGCGAGTTCGGCGGCGATCCCGTCACCGATCCGGCCCGAGTCGCGGTAACTGTGCGTGGTGGTGCCTGGGCCGACCACGAACGGCGGGTTGCTCACCACCAGGTCGAAGCGGCGACCGGCCACCGGGCCGACCAGGTCGCCCTTGAGCAGCTCCCAGTGGCGTCCGTTCAGCGCGGCGGTGGTCGCGGCGAACCGCAGAGACCGCTCGGAGACGTCGGTGGCGGTCACCGAGCGGGCGTGCTCGGCCAGGTGCAGGGCCTGCACGCCGCTTCCGGTGCCGAGGTCGAGGGCGCTGCCGACCGGGCGCCGGATGGTCGCCCCGACCAGCGTGGTGGTCGCCCCGCCGATCCCGAGTACGTGGTCGGCGGCGAGCGGCTGGCCGGGACGGGCGCTGGCCGGCACGTCGGAGATGACCCACCAGGTGTCCCCGTACGGCTCCAGGTCGACGCCCTGGCGGAGCCCGTCACCGACCCGTTCGAGCAGCCCTCCGGCGAGCGCCTCGGCGAGCGGCAGCGGGGCGAGGGCCGCCCGCACGGCCGCCTCCGGCTCGGTCTGGGCGCAGACGAAGAGCCGGATCAGGGTGGCGAGCGGGTCGCGGTCCTCGGTGCTGCGCAGCGCCGCCCGGTAGTCGTTGCGGGCCAGTCCACTCGTCGCGGCCGGGCCGAGCCGGTCGGCGATGCCGCTCGAGGTGTAGCCCGCGCTGGTCAGTGCCGTCCGGAGCTGGTCCACCCCAGCCGGGGACAGCAGCATCTCGTTCCCGTCCACGGCGTCCATCCTGCCCGTCGCCCGGACCGGGCCGACCCGCAACCCCCGCAGTTGGCGGCCCGGAACCACCCGTCGGGTGTAACGGGTCGGCACGTCGCCGGTCAGTCGGTCGGTCCGATCGGCGTCTGACCAGCTCGCGGCCCCTGTGTCGGGGCGGTCGGCGCCTGATGTCCGTGCTGCCCGCCCCGGTCGTGCTGGCCGTTCTGCCGGCTGTCCTGGTCGGTCCCGGGGAAGGGCTGCCCGGCCCCGGGGAGCGGTTGCGCCGGCCTGAGGAGTGGATGTTCCGGGACGGGGGCCGGATAGCCGGGTGGGACGAGTGGATGCCCGGGGACGGGGACGGGGGCGGGGTAGCCGGAGACGGGGGCCGGGTAGCCGGGGGCAGGGAACGGGTGTCCGGGGACGGCGGCCGGGTGTCCGGGGACGGGGAACGGGTGTCCGGGGACGGGGGCCGGGTGGCCGGGTGGCCGGACCGGCCACTCGGACGAGACGGTCGGCAGCCGGCGGCGGCGGGCCAGCCGGAGCACCGCGACGGCGTAGCCGGCGTTCACCAGCAGGCTGACCGCGAACATCTCCCACGGAGCGTCGGCGGCGGTCTCGTCGCTGCCGAGTTGGCCCAGCGCGGCCGCGCCGACGAACGAGACGAGGTTGTTCACCACGTGCAGCGCGACCGCGGCCTCCAGGCCACCGGTACGGACAGTCAGCCAGCCGAGTACGCCGCCCATGATCACCAGGTCGGCGAAGCCCCACCGGGTGCCCCAGCCGTGGGCCAGCGCGAAGAGTACGGCCTGCAGGGCGATCGCCGGCCACGGCGTCCGGAGGAACGTCCCGACGAGCTGCACCAGCCAGCCCCGGAAGACGTACTCCTCGGCTGCGGCCTGCACCGGCACCAGCAGGAGCAGCAGGACCAGTGCGCCGAGGAAGCCGGCCCAGCCCGGCCAGCCGGTGCCGACCGCCTCGTCGCCGTCGGCGCTGCCGGTCAGGGCGAGCAGGCCGAAGCTGCCACCGAGCAACAGCAGCACCGCCGGTAGGGCGATCAGCGCACACCAACCGAGCCAGCGCCAGCGCAGCCGGCCGAGTACCGAGGAGACCGTACCGGCCGGACGGGCCTGCACCCAGCGCGCCGCGAGCAGGACGAAGGGCAGCGCGGCGGCGATGGCGGTCAGTAGCAGTACGAGATCACCCAGTGCGCCCAGCGCCGGCAGGCCGTCCGGGCCGGTCGGGCGCCCGGCGACGGCGGCGATCGCGGTGCCGACCCCGACCAGCAGGCAGAGCACCACGAAGGTGCCGCCGAGGATCAGCAGGGTCCCGAGCAGCGGGCGCCACCAGCGGTGCCGGTCGGTACGGGCCAGCCGGTGGTAGGCGGTGCCGGGCGCGGGTGCGGTCGTCATGTGACAAGGGTGCCGGGTCGGTGCCAATGAGACATCGGCGGGAAGCCCTGACACGGTGCGGGCCCGAGGTGTTCAACCCGGCGGGACGGGCCGGGAAAAGCCGTTCTCGACGGGATGCCATCGCCGGATCGGGCCGGTGGTGGCATCCCGTCGAGAGCGTCACGGTTCGCCGCGCGGGGGCGGGCCGGGCGACGTGCTCGCGGTGCGGAGGCCGTGGCTCAGTGGGTCAGAACGTCACGTCCGAGCAGCCGTAGAAGGTCTCCGTGCTGTCGGAACGGGTCCAGACCGAGTAGATGATGTGGTGGCCGCTCTTGCCGGACGGCAGTCGACCGGTCCAGTAGTAGTGGCCGTCGTTGCTGCCCACGTTGCCCCGCTGCGGCGGGTTGGTGACCGAGGAGAACGGGGTCGCCTCCAGGTCGCTCCAGGCCAGCGCGCGGGTGGGGCTCCAACCGTTCCGGGTGACGTACAGGTCGAAGCGGCCGGGGTGCGCGGCCCAGTTGCTGTACCGGAACTCGATGCTCGCGCCCGAGCTGACCTGGGCCTTCGGGAAGTCGTTCCGAGCCAGGTCCCAACCCCGGAAGGTGGAGTTGCCGCCGCTGCACAGCTGGCCGTCCGGGATGAAGCCCCGGGTCCGGCCGGCGCCGTCCGAGCGGAGCACGCTGAACCAGTTGTAGAGCGGGGAAACGCCGCTGATGTTGGCCGCGGCGACACAGCCCGGGTTCTTGTTCACGATGTTGCCCTGCGGGGTCAGGCCGTCCCGGTAGCAGGCGTACGTCCGGCTCGCCGGAACCATCAGCGCGCCGTGTGCGTTGGCCGGGGTCGGCGAGATCACCGTCAGGAGGCCGGCGGTCAGTACGGCGGAGACCCCGACGACCGTCAGTCTGCGCATGAGTTTCACGAGTGGATCCCTTCTGTTCGACCCGCTGCCCAGGGATGTCGTCGGGCGGCGCGGTCGGGTGGATTCCGGCGGGGCGTGCGGGCGTGGTGGTGGTGTCCGTCCGTCGCGCCCGGTCACCGGCTACTGGCACATCTGACCCGGATCCCACACACGCAGCACGGTTGCCCCCGTACTGCGGCGATATGAACCATTGCAGCACGGATGGCCGGCTCAATCAATAGGTGTCTATCGATACGTGCGCGACGGAATGGTCCCGCATGTCCACCCGGCCCCGGGGCTGTCGGGCCCGGCTCAGGCCAACTGGAAGTCGGCGAAATCGAAGCCGGGCGCCACCACGCAACTCACCAGGACCGGCTGGTCGCCCGCCGGCTCGGCCGACTGCCAGACGCCGCCGGGGATCAGCAGCTGTGGCTGCTCACCGGCGGTCACGTCCGGGCCGAGCCGGGCCTCGGTCGGTTCCTCCGCCGGCACCTCGGCCGCGCCGCCGAGCCGCAGCCGCAGCGGGCCCCCCGAGTGCCAGAGCCACAACTCGTCCGAGCGGACGACATGCCAGCGGGACCGCTCCCCGGGTTGCAGCAGAAAGTAGATCGCGGTCGCGGCGGCACGCGGCCCGGCGTACCCGTCGGGGGTGAAGGCGTGCGTCGAGCGCCAGGTCTCGCGGAACCAGCCGCCTTCGGGGTGCGGTGCCAGGTCGAGCCGCTCGGCCAGCGGGGGTCGCTGCGGTGTCGTCACGGGTCGACCTCCACTCGGGTACGCCGGGTCCACCCCGAAACCCGACGAACCGGAAGTCTACCGAGCGGGGTAGGCCCCGGCGGCCGGACGGGATCGGGTACGACCTCGCCGCCGGCCGTCCCGGGCGGTCAGAGCCCGGCCGCCTCGTCGTACCGGCGGCGCAGGTCGGCCATCTCGGACTCGTCCAGTGCCTCCTTCTCCGCCAGTTCCTCGTACTTGTCCGGGAACATCTCCCGGAGCCGGTCGATGAACCGGACGTCGGCGGTCGCCTCGACCACCTGGATGCCGGGCGGTTCGGTGGTCATGTCCACGATCACCGGGCCGGCCAGCTTGACCGCCCAGTCCCAGGGGCGGTTCTGCTCGGCGACTCCGCAGAGGTGGAAGCCGTAGACCGTCTTCACCTCGGCGAGCGTGGTCACCTCGCTCGGTTCGAAGCCGTAGACCCGGACGCCGCAGATGACCGCCGGCTTCTTGCCGTCCTTCTCGGCGGTCGCCTGTTGCACGTTGTGTCCCGCGTGCTGGTGTTGCGCCGGGTCGGCCGACTCCAGTGTGGTCCTCAGCCGGGTCATGATCTGCCCCCGCAGATCCGGTGGCCTGGCCTCCGAGCCGGCGGTGTTGATCAGTATGACCGTGCCGGCCGACACCGCCAGCAGGATGACCGCCACCCACACGAAGCGGTTGCGGTACCACCCCGCGAAACTGTTCCGGGTATTCATGATCGATTCTCATCTCGTCGCCGGTCTGGTGCGTTGGCAGATCTCGTCGGACGCGCCGACCCGAGGTGGGGTGGGTGTGTCCGTCCCGTCGTTGGTGCTGAGTGGCCCGGCGAATGCGGCGCGGATCCTGGTGCGGCGTGGATCCGAGTGCGCCGCGGATCCGAGTGCGCCGTGGATCTGGTGCGCGGCGGATCCGATGCGACAGCGCCCCGGGTGTGCTGCGGTCCGGGTGCAGCGCGGAGGCGGCGTCGGGTCGGCGCGCTGCCGGCATTGCGGGGCTCCCGTGCTGGCCGTTCCCAGTGCGGTTGCCCCCGCACTGCGGCGATATGAGTCATTCCAGCACGCCGCGCCCCACCCCGGCAACATCGACGATCCTCAGCGGCCCGCCCACTCCGCCGCCGCTCCCGGCACCCGCACCGTCGACGCTGCTCGCTGCGCCGGCGGGGTTACGGTGGCGGCAGCGGCGGGCACCTGCCGGGTCGGGGTGGCGCGGTTCTTTCGCAGCCCCGACCCGACACGTTTGCACCGGCGCTGCGCCGGTGGTTGATCCGACCACCCGCTGACAGTTCTTCCGGCCTCACCGAGGTTTTCCCGCCGTACGAACCAGCAGCGTACCGCCTTTTTTCGTCCATCCTTCCCGCCTCCGTGCCGGAGCGTGATTCCTGTTCGCGGCACGGAAAATTCTCCTTCCGTGAATCGGAACAAGAATGGACTCATTTCGCGTCTTGACGAATCCTGTTCGCTTGCACATGATCCCTCCAATCGACGAGATCAGCGGGCGGGCTGCAGACCGCCCGGCAGATCCTGCTCTCGTCGCGACTATCGGACCTCCGGTCGGCGTGCACGTTAAGGGTGTCGCCGTCGGCGCAACTGAGGAAGGCCGAGATGCCTGCAAAGAAAGGAGACCCGGATTCCGGGTCTGGGGGGAAATCGTCGGAACGGGGTCGTCTCGTTGCCGGCGCCGCGATTGCGGCCGTACTGCTCGTCGCCGTGCTCGCGATGTTGATGGGTTGCCTGCTCCTGCTGCTGTGGATCGGGGTACCGCTGTGGCCTGCCCTGGCCGTCATCGTCGTGCTCTGTGGAGTGGCTGTCGCGGTGGTCCGCCGGGTCACGGCACCGGCGTCGGGGGAGGGGCGCGACGGCTGGCTAGGCCGGCTGCTGAAGGTGGCGATCATGATCGGAGTGGGTGCCGCCTCAGGGCAGTGAGCTGCGGTTTTCCGGGACGGGGCGACGCCGGGAGTCGATGGTGAATGGGGGCCTTCCGCTGCAACGGAAGACCCCCGCCCGACTCCGCTGGACCCATGGAAGGCCGGATCGGGAATCTGTGATCACTCGGTCACGATTCGTAGAAACCTTACCCTAGGTAGCCGGGTGGCGACAGTCCACTTCGGCCTCGGTTGGTGGATGCCGCCACTCGTACGGCGGACGCAGGTGAAGCATTCTCGGATTGACTGGGCAACTCTCTTGCTGAAGCGATTGTTGTCACAACACATAGCGATCGACCGATTTATGGTTGGATCGCGGCCGAAGTTTTGTTTTTTCTGGACTAGCTTCGGCGGCGCCGCGATGGGATGATCCGAATTGTCGTTCGAGATCATCGGGCCGGCTGCAACCGGTCCGGGCGGGAAATGATCTCCGACGATGGTCTGGAACCGCTGGACCCGGCGGGTGACGCATCGCGCCGCGACGCGTTACCCGCCCCTCGAAAGGCCACGAGAGCGTGCAAGACAGTGACTGGCATCGTCGCCAGCAGTCCACCGAGCCCGGTGTCGAGCCCGGACCGATCGGGCGCCCCGGCCCGCTCGGGCAGCCGGGAACCCCCGGCCCGCCTCGGCAGTCGGGACGGCTCGATCCGCTCGGGCGGGTCGGTCAGCCGGCGACCGCGAGCGGTGCGGACGGGACCGGGAAGGGTGGGGACGGCCGACGCCGTACCGACGGGACGCGGACCGGACGGCCGGGTAACCCGGTGCTGGGCTTCGGGCCGGTGGCCCGGCTCGCGCGGGCGCTCCGCCGGGTTTACGAGCAGGCCGGCAGGCCGCCGCTCGAACGGATGAGGCTCGGCCCCAGCAGCAGCACCGCCAACCTCTCCCGGGCGAAGAACGGTCAGGTGATGCCGACCTGGGAGTGTGTGGAGGCGTTCCTCCGGGGCTGTGACGTCACGGGCGGCGAGACCTACCACGACGTACTCCGGATCTGGGAAGAGACGGCTGCGGCCGCCGCGGCGTTCCGACCGGACCTGGCGAACTGCGAGACCGAGGACGACCTGGTGGATGCCCTGCTCGCGCTCGCGGCCGGGCAGGGACTGACCGTCGACGGGCGGTTGGACACCGCCGTGCTGGCCAGGCGGTTGGTCGAGGCTGCCGGGAGCGTCATCGGGGAGACGAAGAAGGACCGGAAGAAGTGGACGGTGCGGCCGGTACCCGAGCCGGAGATGGTCGCGGAGTTCGTCGACCGGGCTCGCCCGCCGACCGAGCCGGTACTGGACCACGTCGTCTTCGCCTGTGGCGGGATCGACGGCGACGTCCGGTACTGGCGGAAGCACCTTGCCCGGATCCACGAACTCCGCCGCAAGGACCACCTGCTCGCCGAGATCGGATCGCCGCTGCCGGCGAGCCCACCTCGCGTGCGCCTGCTGCCGGAGACGACGGCACCGGCGATTCCCGCGCCTCGAAGGCCCGAGCCCGTGCCCTCGATCCCCGCGCCCGTACCCTCGGCGCCCGCGCCGTCCCCGGTTTCGCCGTCGCCGGTTCCGCCCCGGTGGGCGGGCATCGTCTGGACTCGCCGCAGGGTGTTGGGGGCGGTGGCCGGGGCCGCCGGGGTGGCCCTCGCGGGTGCCGGCGGAGTGCTGCTGGCCGTCCGGGGTGGCGACCGGGAGACTCCGGCCGCCCCCACCACGCCGTCGAGTCCACCGGTCGGGTCCGGCGCACCCGTACTTCCGGAGACGAGCGTGCGTCACCGGCTGCACCACCTCGCCGACCTGGTCCGGCAGGGCTCGGACGCCCCGGCGACCGGCCGGTACGCGTACACCCGGATCCAGTTCTGGTCCCGGGAGACGACGCCGGCCGGGCGGGACGGGGCGCTGACCGTCGAGGAGGAGCGGCTGTGGTGGGCCGAGGACCTCTCCGGACTACGAATCGTGATCCGGACGGACCGGGGTGCCGAGGTACGCACCTCGGATCCGTCGCCGCCCGGTGGGATGACGATCGTCGTCAGGTATCCCTCGGTGGACCCGACGATCCTGGCCGGACAGCTCGACGCGGAGCAGCCGCACGCCGGGCCGGTCGGCCGGCTGCGTGCCGTGGCCAGTGTCAACATGTTCCACCCGCTCGACCGGCAACAGCGGGCCGCCGTCCTGACGGTGCTCGCCGAGACGGAGGGCCTGAGCTACCGGGGCGCGATGCAGGACCAGGCCGGTCGCGACGGCATCGCGATCAGCGCCGACGTCGTCGCGAGCGGCCCGGTCCGGGAACGGGTCACCCTGATGTTCAGTACGACGACCGGTGAGCTGCTCAGCCAGGAGACGAGCAGGCTGCCCGGTCCCGGCGGGCCGGATCCGGCCTACGGTGCCACGAGCGACTACACGCTCTTCCTCGAACGGTCGCGCACCAATCGCCGTGGTTGAGCCGTAAGGCACCGAATTCGCGGCACGCTGTCAATTTCACGTCACGAGTGACCGGGGCGCCGCTGATTCACGGGATATTCGCGTACCCGATCGGGACGATATCGCCGTGAACAGCCGCGACCGGCCGGCGGACCCCACGGATCGGCGGACAGTCTAGAAGGCCCGCGCCATCCGCCGATCTCCGACAGCGATTCACTCACGTCATTTGCTTGGTACGAGTGGCGATCACGCGCGCCTCGTTCCTACTCTGGGAGCAGCGGTGACAGCGGAGAGTGTTGGTACGGCTACTTGATCATCGTCTCCTCGACGCCCTCCGGGTGACCGCATCGCCGGCGTTTTTCTGTCATGCATTCACCCCCGTGAGGCCATCCATGACACCAATTCTCAGACGCTGCTCAGCCATCCTGCTCAGTCTGGTCGGTGCGGCCGTCGTCGCAATTCCCGCGACCCCGGCCGCGAGTTCGTCGGCGCGGCCGGCCGATGTCCCGAAGACGATCTCGGACTATCTCGCCACGCATCCCGGTGGCGTGGTCCTCAACGACAACGAGATCGGTTACGACGGCGGCCGGTTCGTCGTCACCCTGACCCGCCCCGCACACACCCGCGCCGCGGTCGCCGACTGCCCGCGGGACTGGTACTGCTTCTACGACCGCACCAGCTACGGCTACCCCCGGGGCAGGCTCTCCGACTGCGGCGGACAGAACCTGGCGACCTGGGGCTGGCAGTACCGCGTCGAATCCGCGCACTACAACCTCAGCAGCGGGTCGGTGGCGTTCCTCTACAGCGGCAGTCGCCTCTTCTCGGTCGGTGCCGCCGCGCGGGCCCTCGGCGACGTCGCGCCGTACCGGAACTGGGCCACCCACGTGTACCGGTACTGCTAGACCCGACTCGTCGGTGCGCTGCGTTGTTGACCTCGGAGGTAATCGACAGCCTCCGGGTGCGGTGGCAGGTTCGACGGCGTCGGCGGCGCGAATTCCACCCCCGCCGCCGGCGCCACCTGCACCGCTGTCCAGGAAGGACACTCGCATGACCGACTTCAAGGGGCTCGTCGACCGGTACCTCGGCCTGTGGAACGAGCCGGACACCGCCGCCCGCTCGGCCGGAATCGCCGCTCTCTTCGCCGAGGACGCCACCTACACCGATCCACTCGCCGACGTCAGCGGACATGACGGAATCCACGCGTTGATCGGCGGCGCCCGGGAGATGTTCCCGGGGTTGCGCTTCGCGCCGAGCGGGGCGGTGGACGGGCATCACGACATCGTCCGATTCGGCTGGCAACTCGTACCGGCGACCGGCGGTGAACCGGTCGCGGTCGGCTTCGACGTCGCGGACCTCACCGCCGACGGGCGGATCCGGGCGATCTACGGCTTCCTGGACAAGGTCCCCGGCTGACGAGAGATCCGGCTGACGAGAAGTCCCGGTGGTCCGCGCCGCTCGACTCGGACCATACCGCAGCCCAGGCGGATGCCGGTGGTCAGTGACTGGGCGCCGGGCCGGGCGGCGGCCGGTGACCGGGGACCAGGCTCCGAGCCGCGCCGGCCAGGAAGAGCAGCGCCGAGGGCAGGAACGCGACCCCGAGGCCGCCGAGGGCCAGCAGCAGACCCCAGCCGCCGACCGCGACCGCGGCGACGAGATCGAGGTACCCGCCGAAGCGCGGGAAGAACCGCTGGGCCAGCGCTGGCAGGGCGGCGGCGAGCACCGGCACGCCGAGCAGGAAGGAGGCCGCCGCGCCGGAGTCCTCGACGGTGAGCGGTGCGAGGATGACCGCCACCAGTACGGTGATCACCAGCCCGGACCAGCGGACCAGCCGCTGCCCGTCGCCCCCTCTGCCGAGCATCACCAGTACGCCGACCGCCAGTACGGCGGCGAGCGCACCCAGCGTCGTCACCAGGATCAGAGCCATGGCCCCTCCGAGACACCCGGGAAGATCCGGACCGACGGCCCACTCGGCAGTGAACACCAGCGTGTCCGACGCCGACGGGCCACCTGGTTAGATTAGCGTCGATTCCGGAACGCGGACCCACCGTCGTCCGCCGCCGTGCTGCCCGCCGGCTCGGGGGCGTTCCTTCGGTGCCGGGGTGAGCAGGCAAGATAGCCGTATGACGCTCTCGCTGCCCATCGACACCGAAGCAAACGAACTGCTCCGGCGCGACCCGCTCGCGCTGCTGATCGGCATGGTGCTGGACCAGCAGGTCAGCATGGAGAAGGCCTTCGCCGGCCCCTACGAGTTGGTCAAGCGGCTCGGCCACCCGCCGGACGCGGCGGAACTGGCCGGCTTCGACCCGGACGCGCTGACCGCGATCTTCGCCGAGCGCCCCGCCCTGCACCGGTTCCCCAAGGCGATGGCGGGCCGGGTGCAGGAGGTGTGCCGGACCCTCGTCGAGCGGTACGACGGTGACCCGAGCCGGCTCTGGTCGGAGGCCGAGAGCGGCCGCGAGCTGCTGAAGCGGATCACCGGGCTACCCGGGTTCGGCAAGCAGAAGGGGCAGATCTTCCTGGCCCTGCTCGGCAAGCGCTTCGGTGTGCAGCCGCCCGGCTGGCGCGAGGCGGCCGGCGACTACGGCGTCGACGGTGCCTACTACTCGGTCGCCGATGTGGTGGACGAGACGTCGCTGGCCAAGGTACGCCAGCACAAGCAGCAGATGAAGGCCGCCGCCAAGGCCGCCGCAGCAGGCTGATCCGGCCCTCGCCCCGGCCACGCGCACGGCCACCGGCCAACCGCCCCGAGTTCCAGGTGTCCGGGCGGGTCATCCCACCTCGGGTGGCCGGTCTGGTCCTGCTGGGAGCGGTGGTGCCGGCGACAGGTCGGCTGCCCCTGCTGGCGGTCGCCGGCACCGTCGCCGTTCTGAACGGCGCCGGCTGCTGGCCGGCCTGTCCACTGCCGGGATCACGGGTCCGACCGGCGGTCGTCCCGAGGCGTCGACCGCCGGCGGTGGGGCTCAGACGGTCGGTTCGGGCGGTCGGGCTCAGGCCGCGGTCGGGTGGGCGAGCGCGGCCAGGGCCCGGCGTACGTCGGCCAGCGACACCGTCGCCGAGTCGTCCAGGTCGGCCAGCCCGGCCTCGATCCACTGCCGCATCAGGGTGGTCACCCCGATGCCCCGCGCCTCGGCGGCCGAGCGGACCCGTTCGTAGGTGTCCAGCGGCAGGCGTACGGAGCGGCTGACCATCGGCACGTCGGTGTCCGGGGTCGGCAGCTCGACCGGCTGCGCGTCGTTGATCAGGTCCGCGATCTGGTCGTCTCCGGCGTCGAACCGCTTGATGGCATCGTCTCGGTGCATCGTCACCGCCTCCTCCTCGTCTCCGTGCTCGATCCGGTCTCCCGGTGCGCGATCCCCGGGCCCGCCCGGTCGGGCCGACGGACTCATCCTCGGCGCCCCTGGATCGCCTCCTCGTAGCGCTTGGACTCGATGTCGGTCAGGTCCCGCGCGGAGAGGATGTCCCAGTCGTTGTCGTTCTGCTCGGCCTCGGCCAGCAGGATGGCCAGTCGTCGCCCGCGCCGTGCCGCGGCGTAGACGACCATCACGTCGTCACCGAGGTGGCGGATCACTCGTCGGGCGCTGTGCAGCGCCTCCCACACCTCGCCGGGGGTGACGTCGTGGACCCGCAGGTTGCCCAGTGCCTCGTCGGTGAAGCTGAACCGGCTGCCCACCGAGGGAGCGTACCACGTACGTAACACGCCGGTGTGGTACCGACAGGGGCCTCGGGCCCGCGCCGCTTCTCAGGCGAAGGTGCGAGGATGGGGACGGCATCCCGGGACGGGAGAGTTCCGGGCTGGACCGACCGCATCCCTTCCGGAGGCCGTGGTGAAGCGCCAGGCATACCAGCCGATCCTGATCACCGACGCCTCGCGCAGTCAGGACGACCAGCTCCGTACCCGCCAGCGCCGGTACATCGTGATGATGTCCATCCGGGCGCTCTGCGTCGTCGTCGGTGCGATCCTGGTCGGCGCCAAGGCCCCGCTGCTCTGGCTCTGGCTGCCGCTCTGCGCCGTCGGCATGGTGCTGATCCCGTGGCTGGCGGTGATGCTGGCGAACGACCGCCCGCCGAAGGAGCAGCACCGGCTCGGCACCAAGCTGCGCCGTAATCACCTCGACGAGACCCCGCCCCGGGCGCTGCCCGCCGAGGAGCGGCCACACCGGGTGATCGACGCCGAGCCGTGATCCGTACCGGTCCCCCCGTCGGTAGGTAGTCTCACCCGGGCCGGCGATCGACTTCGCGTACCGGCCGCCGCCCGTCGGGACGCGAACGGTCAGGAGAGCAGCGGTGGGGAACTGGGGCTTCGGCAACTTCGACAACGACACCGCGGCGGACCACCTGTCGATCGTCACCAACCGCCTGCTCGACGAGGTCGCCGAGGCGATCTCCGGCGACCCGGTCGAGCTGGAACCGGACGAGTACTGGGGCGTGGCGGTGCCGTGCAACCTCGAACTGCTCTACCGGCTCGCCGAACTCCGCTACGTCGGCGTGACGCTGCCGGAGCCGGATGTCGCCACCGAGTGGAAACGGCACTACCTGGCCGTCTGGGACGAGAGCATCGGCGGGCTCGTCGAGTCCGCGCAGGCCCGGGAGGCTCGCCGGGCCGTACTCGTGGAGACCTTCGACCGGTTCATCGCGGCGGCCGGCCGGGACGCCACCGACTGAGCGGGCGCGGGCGGAACGGTCGCCGACCGGGCAACCGACCCGCCGTCGCCGGTCAACCGATCGCCTCGGCGGAGCCGTCGGCCTGTCGGTCGGGCGCCGAGGGTGCCGACGTCGGCCGGGCGCCGAGGGTGCCGACCGCCGCCGCGCCCAGTTCGGCCGCGCGGTCCAGCGCCTCGGCGGCGGCCGCCCCGGCGACCCAGGCCGCCAGCAGGCCGGCCGCGAACGCGTCGCCGGCTCCGGTCACGTCTTGCACCGGAACCCGGCGGGCCGGCACGGAGACCACCTCGCCACCGCGTTCGGCCCAGACCGCACCGGCGGAGCCGTCCTTCACCACCACGTGCCGGGTCACCTCGGTCAGCGCGCGTGCCTGCCCGGCCGGTGCGCCCGGGCCGGCGAGTACCGCCGCCTCGTCCGCGTTGGCGAGCAGCAGGTCCGCATCGCGTACCCAGGAGAGGAACGCCGCCGCACCGACCCGGCGCAGCGGTTCGGCGGAGGCCGCGTCGACGCTGGTGGTGAGGCCGCGTCCGCGCGCGGCGGCCAGCGCGCGCCGCCCGGCCTCCCGCGACCCGGCGTCCAACAGGGTGTACGCCGACAGGTGCAGATGCCCCGCGTCCACGCTCGCGCCCAGCGCGGCCTCCACGTGCTCCGGGCTCAGCCGGAGGTTCGCACCGCGCTGGGTCACCATGGTCCGCTCCCCGTTCCCGACGAGCACGATGACGGTGCCGGTCGGTACGTCCGGATGCCGCCGCACCGCGCACCGCACGCCCAGCGTGGTCAGCTCGGCGAGCCGCGCGGTGCCGGCCTCGTCGGCGCCGACCTCGCCGACCAGGGTGACCGGGCATCCCCGCCAGGCCAGCCAGGCGGCGGTGTTGGCGGCCTGGCCGCCGCCGGTGACCCGGATCTCGGCCGAGGTGTCCGAGCCGGGCGCCACCGGCCCGGCCAGCACCGCCAGCACGTCGGTGACGACGTCGCCGACGACGACGATCCTGCTCCCCGTCCCGGGTTCCGCGGTGGCCATCACCGGTCGGCGGCGGCCACGGCGATCCGGGCCGCGAGGGCCGCGTTGCGCAGGATGATCCGGACGTTCACCGCCAGGCTCGCGCCCTCGGTGGCGGAGTGGAAGTGGGCCAGCAGGAACGGGGTCACCGCCTTGCCGGTCACCCCGTCGGCGGCGAGCCGGGCCAACCCGTCGGCCAGGGTCCGGTCGTGCAGGGCCGGATCGAGCTGCTCGTCGGTGGGGAGCGGGTTGGCCACGATCAGCGCACCCGGCTGCACCCCGTGGGCGGTCCGGGCCGCCAGCACGGCGGCGACCTGCTCCGGTGAGTCGACCGACCAGTCCAGGTCGAAGCCGCCGTCGGTGACGAAGAAGCCGGGGAACCGGCGGCTGCGGTAGCCGGCCACCGCCACGCCGAGCGTCTCCAGCCGTTCCAGCGTCGCGCCGACGTCGAGGATCGACTTGACCCCGGCGCAGACCACCGCGATCGGGGTCCGGGAGAGCGTGGTCAGGTCGGCCGACTCGTCGAAGGTCTGCGCCGCCTCCCGGTGCACCCCGCCGAGCCCGCCGGTGGCGAAGACCCGGATTCCGGCCGCCGCCGCGACGGCGCTGGTGGCGGCCACCGTGGTGGCGCCGTCCGCCCCGGTCGCGGCGGCCACCGCCAGGTCGCGTACGGAGAGCTTGGCGACCCCGTCCGAGGAGGCCAGCCGGGTCAACCGGGCGTCGTCGAGGCCGACCACGAGTTCACCCTCGACCATCCCGATGGTGGCCGGTACGGCGCCCTCGGCGCGTACCGTCGCCTCGATCTCGCGGGCCACCCGCAGGTTGTCCGGCCGCGGCAGGCCGTGCGAGACGATGGTGCTCTCAAGGGCGACGACGGGGCGCCCGGCGCGCAGTGCCTCGGCCACCTCGGCGCCGTACCGGATCTGGAAATCGTTCACGGCTGACCACCGTACGGGCCGGGGCCGGCGGGTGTTCCGGTGGACCGCTCGGCAGTGACCTGCCAAACTTGAGCGTTGGCGGGGTCACTTAGGGAGGAATCACTGCCGTGAGCACAGAGGTTCTCGAGCGTCCGGAGCTGAAGGACGCGGACACCGGACCGGAAATGTTCCACTACGTCCGGAAGGAAAAGATCGCCGAGAGTGCGGTCATGGGGACCTTCGTGATCGCGCTCTGCGGTGAGACGTTCCCGGTCACCAAGGCCGCCAAGCCCGGCTCGCCGGTCTGCCCGAAGTGCAAGGAGATCTACGACTCCATGCGGGACTGAGCCGAGCCGAGCCGGCCGTCGGGCGCGTAACATCCTGCGGTGACCGCCGCAACCGCCCTACTCCTCGCCGACCTCACCGGGGTGGCGATCTTCGCTGCCTCCGGTGCGTCAGCCGCGGTCGTGAAGCGCCTCGACCTGTTCGGTGTGGTCTTCGTCGGCTTCGTCGCCGCGCTCGGCGGCGGCCTCTTCCGGGACGTGGTGATCGGCGACGGGCCACCGCTGGCCTTCGCCGACTGGCGGTACGCGGTCACCGCGATGGTCACCGCCGCGGCGGTCTTCTGGCTGCACCCCCAGCTTGCGCGGCTGCGTACCACCGTGCTGGTCCTCGACGCGGCCGGGCTCGGCCTCTTCACCGTCACCGGTACCCTCATCGCGCTCGACGCCGGCCTGCCACCCCTCGGCGCCGGCATGATCGGCATGATGGCCGGGATCGGCGGCGGGCTGGGTCGGGACCTGCTCACCGGGGAGATCCCGGTGGTGCTGCGCCGGGAGATCTACGCGGTGGCGGCGCTGGCCGGCGCGGTCGCGGTGGTCGGCCTCGACCGGGCCGGCCTGGCCGGCCCCGGGCCGTTGATGGCGGCGGCGCTCCTCGTCTTCGCCCTCCGGCTGGTGGCCCTGCGCCGGCGCTGGTCGGCTCCGGTGCCGGCCGGCGCGCGGACCGACGACGGCTCCGGCCTCGCGTACCGGGTGGTCGACGACGGCTCCGGCCCGGCGTACCGGGTGGTCGACGACGGCTCCGGTCCGGCGGACCTGCCGGCCGACGGCGGACGCCCGGCCGACCGGGGGCGCTGACCCGGCGCGATCACGGGGCGGCCCTGCACCGTCGAGAGGTCCCGGCCCGGCGGTGCCTGCCGTGGCTGCCGTGGCTGCCGTGGCGTCGGTGTCGCCTGGGTCGGCTGGGTCCGGCTGGTTATGCTGGTACGGCCTTCGCGCTGGATCCGGTCGCGGGGGCGTTTTCGTGTGGTCCGATACCTGGCCGTCGGAGGGGAGTGTTCTGGGTGGGAGCCCCACTGCCGGTTCTCGAGTCGTTCCCGGCGCTGCGGGCATGGCAGCGTAAGGCGCTGGTCGAATACCTGCGGCGCCGCGCGGAGGACTTCCTGGCCGTCGCCACGCCCGGTGCCGGCAAGACCACCTTCGCGCTGCGGATCGCCGCCGAACTGCTCGCCGACGGCACCGTCGAGGCGGTCACCGTGGTCGCGCCGACCGAGCACCTGAAGACCCAGTGGGCGGTCGCGGCGGCCCGGGTCGGCATCCAGCTCGACGCCGCGTTCCGCAACGCCGACCTGCACTCCTCGGCGGACTTCCACGGTGCGGTCGTCACCTACGCCCAGGTCGGCATCGCCCCGCAGGTGCACCGCCGCCGGACGATGACCCGACGGACCCTGGTGATCCTCGACGAGATCCACCACGCCGGCGACTCCCGGTCCTGGGGTGACGGGGTCAAGGCGGCCTTCGAGCCCGCGGTACGCCGGCTGATGCTGACCGGTACGCCGTTCCGGTCGGACGAGAACCCGATCCCCTTCGTCAGCTACGAGCGGGGCGCCGACGGTCTGCAACGCTCCCGGGCCGACTCCGTGTACGGCTACTCCGACGCGCTCGCCGACGGCGTGGTCCGTCCGGTGATCTTCCTGGCGTACTCGGGGGAGACCCGGTGGCGGACCAGTGCCGGTGACGAGCTGGCGGCCCGGCTGGGTGAGCCGATGACCCAGGACCTGATCGCCCAGGCGTGGCGTACGGCGCTGGATCCGGCCGGGGACTGGATGCCGCAGGTGCTGCGGGCCGCCGACGCCCGCCTTCAGGTGCTCCGGGCGGGTGGGGTCTCCGACGCCGCCGGCCTGGTGATCGCCACCGACCAGAACTCCGCCCGGTCGTACGCCCGGCTGATCGAACGGATCACCGGGGAGCGGGCCGTGGTGGTGCTCTCCGACGACCAGGGTGCCTCGGCCCGGATCGCCGCCTTCTCCGCCTCGGAGCAGCGCTGGATGGTCGCGGTGCGGATGGTCTCCGAGGGGGTCGACATTCCCCGGCTGGCCGTCGGCGTCTACGCCACCAGCGCCTCCACGCCGCTCTTCTTCGCCCAGGCGATCGGGCGGTTCGTCCGGGCCCGCCGGCCCGGCGAGACCGCGTCGGTCTTCCTGCCCAGCGTGCCGCACCTGCTCGGGCTGGCCAGCGAGATGGAGGTCGAGCGGGACCACGTGCTCGGCGCGCCGAAGCGCGGTGACGGGCTCGACGACGACCTGCTGGAACGCGCACAGCGCGACGAGCAGGCCAGCGGGGAACTGGAGAAGCGGTTCGAGGCGCTCTCCGCCACCGCCGAACTTGACCAGGTCATCTTCGACGGGGCGTCCTTCGGCACCGGCGCCCAGGCGGGTACGCCGGAGGAGGAGGAATATCTCGGCCTGCCCGGCCTGCTCACCGCCGACCAGGTGGCGGTGCTGCTGAGCAAGCGCCAGGCCGAGCAGTTGGCCGCGCAGCGCCGCCGGAAGACCGCCGAGCCGGCGCCGGCGCCCCGGCCGGAGAGCCGGCCGCTCAGCGCGGCGGAACGGCGGGTCAACCTGCGCCGTCAGCTCAACGCACTGGTGGCGGCGCACCACCACCGGACCGGGCTGCCACACGGCAAGATCCATGCCGAGCTCCGCCGCCGCTGCGGCGGTCCGCCCAGCGCGCAGGCCACCATCGAGCAGCTCGAGGAGCGGATCGCCACCGTACAGACGCTGTGACGACGTTTGACGGCCGTTCGAGCGTCCTGCGGCCGATCGTCGGCAGTGTCGGCAATCGGCACTGTCGGGGAATAGACGACCGGAGGCGCCCGCTCGGGGCACCTCCGGTCAGCTATGTCCTTGGTTGGGTTAGTTCGCCATCAAATCGGCGCCACGCCAGCTGAACTCGGGGTCAACCGCGTACCGGACCGTGATCTTCACGAGATCCTCGGCGTACTTGTTCGCGTGATGCCCACAGAACACCAGCTCGCTCCCACCCGCGAGGGTGATCCGGAGCTTGCCGGCGGCGTTACAGCGGTCGCACCGTTCATCGGCGGCTGGGGGAGCCACCGTCTCGGGCGGCGGCGTGAGGGTCGGGGTCATCGCCTTCCTCCTGCGGTCGTCACCGATGAACACTCTCGTCGTTCATTGCTCACCTATCGTGCAACACCCTTGTGGGGTGTGGCCTTCCCAGTGTGCCCCCGGGGGACCGATGTCACACGTGGTAGAGACAGTGTGCCGTGCCACCAGGGTGCCACGTCAACGATCACAAGTGGGGAACCATCCGATCACCGCGCGCCCGATGTACGCGTGGTGATCAGATGGACACGACTGGTTGACTTTTGGGGTCAGTCAAGATAATCGCGCAGTACCTGCGAACGGGACGGATGGCGCAGCTTCGACATCGTCTTGGACTCGATCTGCCGGATCCGCTCGCGGGTCACGCCGTAGACCTGGCCGATCTCGTCCAGGGTACGCGGCTGCCCGTCGGTCAGCCCGAATCGCAGCCGCACCACGCCGGCCTCCCGCTCGGAGAGCGTCTGGAGCACCTGCTGGAGCTGGTCCTGCAACAGCGAGAAGGAGACCGCGTCGACCGCGACCACCGCCTCGGAGTCCTCGATGAAGTCGCCGAGCTGGCTGTCCCCCTCGTCGCCGATGGTCTGGTCGAGCGAGATCGGCTCCCGGGCGTACTGCTGGATCTCCAGCACCTTCTCGGGTGTGATGTCCATCTCCTTGGCCAGCTCCTCCGGGGTGGGCTCGCGGCCCAGGTCCTGGAGCAGCTCGCGCTGTATCCGACCCAGCTTGTTGATCACTTCGACCATGTGCACCGGGATGCGGATGGTGCGGGCCTGGTCGGCCATGGCCCGGGTGATGGCCTGTCGGATCCACCAGGTGGCGTAGGTGGAGAACTTGTAGCCCTTGGTGTAGTCGAACTTCTCGACGGCGCGGATCAGGCCGAGGTTGCCCTCCTGGATCAGGTCCAGGAACGCCATGCCCCGCCCCGTGTACCGCTTGGCCAGCGAGACCACCAGCCGCAGGTTCGCCTCCAGCAGGTGGTTCTTGGCCCGCTCCCCGTCCCGGGAGATCCACATCAGGTCGCGCTGCATCTCCCGGACGAGCTTCTCCTCGCCCTCCTCGGCGGCGCGCAGCCGCTCGGCGGCGTAGAGCCCGGCCTCGATCCGCTTGGCGAGCTCGACCTCCTGCTCGGCGTTGAGCAGCGGGACCTTGCCGATCTGCTTGAGGTAGGCCCGGACCGAGTCCGCCGAGGCGGTCAACTCGGCGTCCCGGCGCGCCTGCTTCAGCGCCTCGGACTCCTCGTCGTCCCACTCGAAGTCGTTGTCGGTCGCGGCGTCGGCGGCGTCCGCCTCGGCGGCCTTGGCCAACTCGGCCGGCTCCTCGACCACCACGTCCTCGATCTCGGCGGCGAGCACCTCCGGATCGATGTCGTCGCCGGGACCGTCCGGCTCGCCACCCTTGGTCGGGGCGGCGGCCTTGGCGGCCTTGGCCGGGCCGGTGCCGGCGGCCTTCGCCGCCGTACGGCCGGCCTTCGCCGGAGCCTTGGCGGCCGTCTCAGCGGCCTTGGCGGCCGGTCTGGCGGCACCGGCCGGCGACGCGCCGTCGGCCGCGAGCGTCGGCTTGCGGACCGCCGGCTTGCGCGCCGGGCCGGCCTCGTCGGCGGCGGGCGCCTGCTTCGGGGCCGGTGGCGCCGACTTCTTGGTCGCCTTGGCGGTGGTCGCCCGCGACGCGGGGGTGGCGGACCGGGCGGCGGCGACCCGGCGACGGGTACTCGCCGAGCCGTCGACCACGACGGTGACCCCCGCGTCCGAGAGCGCACGCAGGATCTTCTTGGCCTGGGCCGGAGTCACCTCAGCAGACTCGACCGTACGCGCCAGCTCTGCCGACGTGAGCTGGCCGCCGGCGTTCTGCGCGTGGGCGATCAGGGTGTCGGTGAGCGAGCGTACGTCGGCGCCGATGTGGCGGGGTTCTGTCACGAATGACCTTCCGGAGGCGATGAGCGAGCACGGCCGGGATCGGCCGGCGCAGCGCTATGCGTTGTGTCGGGCCGATGTGGTTGAGGGACCCCCGTGTCCCGGGCCGGCCGGGCTCGGCGGTCCGTGGCGCGTGGGCAGGCGTGAATTGTAGCGCCGTCTGCGGCGATCATCCCGCGCCGCACGCCGGAGACGTGGTCCGGAGCCACCGACTCGATACGCGTGTTGACTTTGTAAGGATGATACTCGCGCCGGAGGCAGGACGTCACAGGCGTGCGGGAAGGGGACGCCATGCACGGGACGACACCGGCTCCGGAGGAGCTGCTCAAGATCGCGGTCGAGGTGGCCCGGGAGGCGGCGGAGACCGCGTACCGGATGCGGGCCGAGGGAGTCGCCGCGGTCGCCACCAAGAGCACGGTGACCGACGTGGTCACCGCCGCGGACCGGGCGGTGGAGCGGCAGGCGGTGGCGACCCTGCGGGCGGCCCGGCCCGGCGACGCCGTACTGGGCGAGGAGTACGGCGACGCCGAGGGTGCCGGCCCGGCCGCCGGCAGCGGCGTACGGTGGATCCTCGACCCGATCGACGGCACGGTGAACTACCTCTACGGGCTGCCGCACTACGCCGTCTCGCTGGCCGTCGAGGTCGACGGCGAGGTGGTCGCCGGAGTGGTCCGGAACGCGGCCACCGGCGACGAGTGGACGGCGATCCGGGGCGGGGGCGCCTACCGGGCCGGCCGGCGGCTGAGCGGCTCGGTGGAGACCGATCTCGGACAGGCGCTGGTGGCCACCGGGTTCGGCTACGACCCGGCGCGCCGGGCGCACCAGGCCGGGGTACTGCACCGGCTCATCCCGTACGTCCGGGACATCCGGCGGTTCGGGGTCGCCTCGATCGACCTGTGTCTGGCCGCCGAGGGCCTGGTCGATGGCTACTACGAGAAGGGGCTGAACCTCTGGGACCACGCGGCCGGCGGGCTGGTCGCCACCGAGGCCGGGCTCCGGGTCGACGGGCTGGCCGGTGCCGACCCGGGACCGGACCTGCTGATCGCCGCCCCACCGGCGCTCTTCGGACCGCTGCACGACCACCTGGCCCGGCTCGACGCGGCGGGCGGCCCCTGACGGTCGGGCGGGCCGCCGGCCCGTGACGGTCGGCGGCGGGAGGGCCGGCCCGGTCAGCTCAGGTTGGGGTCGGCGCAGGTGCGCGGCGGCAACTGGGTGCTCTCGCTGTCCCGCTGGGTCAGCGCCTGGTTGACCTCGGTGATGGTCGCCAGTTGCTTGAACTCGCCACCGATGACCACGTCGACCACGTCGTTGTCGCGGTCGAGCTGGAACTCCGGCTCCGCCTCGTTCAGGAAGTACGCCTTGAGCACGTGGTAGGAGCCCACGCCCTTCGGTCCGTACCGCAGCACCGCGACCTGGTCGTCGATGCCCTTCCTGCTCGGCTCGTCGCCGGCCTTGAGGACCTGGAACTGCCGGTTCTGGAAGTCGGTCTTCACCGTGTTGGCCAGGCCGATGGTCTCGGTCGCGTTGTAGACGTTGATCTTGATGTCCTTCGGCAGCCGCAACCGGGTGTCGGCGAGCTTGTCGCCTTCCTGGCAGTCACTGGCGACCTCCCGGCCGGCCTGGGTGTCGCGGACGAGGGTGACGGCGACGAACACTATGGCGATCACCGCGAGCACGCCGACGACGAGGAGGGCTCGGACGCGCGCGAAACTCATCTGCTTGGCTCCTGCGAAGGTGGTGTGTGGAACAGACGACCGCACGGGCCGCCGTGGCTATCGAGTATGCCGGTGAGGCCAGCCGTTGTCCGACCGGGTGCTGAATCCGCCAGATTTGTCGGCGCGGCGACGACGATCGGCCGACCACTACCCCTATCTTCGTGTCGCCTGAGTCACATTGGGAACAACTCCGCGCGCTCGGACGTACATGCATGCCGCAGGGACGGTATACATGCCTCGCCCGAAGGGGGGTAAGGTACCCCGCTCGCCGGGGGAGTTTCGCCCGGCGGCCGCGACCCGGAACGTGCGCCGGGTCGGGCGACCGGAAGTAAGGCCGGCCAGCGGGAACCGAAACAGCGTCCTCCGGCGTTACAACCGGAAGCGACTATATCGATATGGGAGAGTGAGACCGATGGCCACCGACTACGACGCCCCGCGTCGCGACGAGGTCGACCTCGGCGAGGACAGCCTGGAAGAGCTCAAGGCTCGGCGGGTCGACTCACAGTCGGCCGCCGTGGACGTCGACGAGGCCGAGGTCGCCGAGAGCTTCGAGCTGCCCGGTGCCGACCTGGCCGACGAGGAGCTCACCGTGAAGGTGCTGCCGATGCAGTCGGACGAGTTCCGCTGCGCGCGCTGCTTCCTCGTGCACCACCGCAGCCAGCTCGCGGTGGAGCGCAACGGTGATCTGATCTGCCGCGAGTGCGCCTGACTTCCGAGGCCGGAGCGGTCTTCCCGGGCAGGGGAGCCCGTCCGGCGGGTACGGGGTGAGTCTTCCGGGACGGGGGAAGCGGCGACCTCCACCGCTGGGGGTCGCCGCGCGTGATTCGACATGCGGGGTTGGTGGGTAACTGCTTGACTCGATGCGCGTGATGGCAAGCCCAACCGACGACACGCGCTGGAGGTCATGATGAGCCGCTCTGACCGGGCATCCGACGCGTCTCCGCCGGTACGGGCCGAAGCGTCCTCGCCGGGCGACGACACGACCTCGGCCACCCCCGCCGACCAAGGGCCGGCGGCCGGTGCGACCACGGGTGGCGAACTCGTGCCCGCTGACGCCCGGCGGGGGGCGGCGTCCCGGGACGACGAGCCGAGTTCGACCGACGAGCTGAGTTCGACCGTCGCCGCGCTCACCGCCGACGAGCTGAACCGGTCCCGTCGGCGACGACTGCTCGGCCGGTTGGTCAGCCAGGTCCGGACCAGCCGACCCGGCAACCTGTTCAAGCCGAAGGCGGCGGTCCGCTGGCTCACCGACACGGTGACCGAGATCGCGCCGCACATCCCGATACGCGACCGGGAGACCCTGCTCCGGCACTTCGACGGCCTCGACTCCGACGCGCTGGCGGAGCGTCTGATCCGCAACGCCGTACGCTCCACCGCCGGGGTGGGCGCGGCCGGTGGCGGGGTCGCGGCCGTGGAGTGGGTGGCCACCCCGACCCTCCTCTCGGCACCGGTACTGCTGGCCGCCGAAACCGTCGCCGTGGTCGCCATCGAACTCAAGCTGATCGGCGAACTGCACGAGGCCTACGGCGTGCGGCTGCCGGGCGGCACCAGCCAGCGCGCCGTCACGCTGCTCCGCTCCTGGGCGGCCCAGCGCGGGGTCAATCCGCTGCTGCCCGGGGTCGGTGTCGGCGCGGTGCTCGGCACCGCCGCCCGCAAGGAGTTGCGGGACCGGCTGCTGCGGCGCTTCGGCCGCAACCTGACCACCCTCGGACCGTTCCTGACCGGTGCGGCGGTGGCCGGTTTCCTCAACGGCCGCGCCACCCGGGGACTCGGCGAGCGGGTCCGGGAGGATCTCCGCCAGGGACCGAGGGCGCTCGGGAGCTGACGTCGCCGGCCGGCGGACAACTCAGCCGGGTCGGCGGCCGACCCGGCTGGTGGATCGGGCTGGAGGGCGGTCAGTCCGGGTCGCGGGCCGCGAGGATCGCCTCGGCCAGGCGTACCGGATGGCGGGAGCTGACCACCCAGTAGGGCGTCGGGTCGGCCGGATCGTCGAGGACCACCTGCACCGCCCCCGACACCCACGGACGCTGCACCACGAACGCCAGCGGATCGGCACCGACCCCGAGCACCTCGCGCCGGCCCTCGGCGTCCAGCGGGACGGCGTCGGCGACGAACCGCACCGGCAGCCGGGCGTCGTCGACCAGGAGTTCGCCGTCGCGTACGGCGATCCGGATCCGGCCGAGCCAGCCGAGCCCGACGGCGGCCAACGGCAACAGGACCACGAAGGGCAGCCAGGCGCGCATGCCGGTGGAGCCGAGCCAGATCTCGGCGGCCAGCAGCCCGGCGACGGCGACCCCGGCCAGCCATAGCCACCAGGGCAGGGTCAGCCGCTCGGCGTACCCGGCACGGGCCGGGACGACGGCGGGCTCGGAACTTGTCGGGGCCACGCTGGAAGGGTACGACCCGATGCGGCCGGTCGACCCGGCAGGATGGGGGCAGCACCGGTGGATCCGCGAACCTGCCAGGAGAGTGAGAGCGTGACGCACGTGCTGCCCGTACCCGTCCGGCGAATCGACCCGGACCTGCCGCTGCCGGCGTACGCCCATCCCGGTGACGCCGGAGCGGACCTGGTCGCCGCCGAGGAGGTCGAGATCCCGCCCGGCCAGTGGCGGCTGGTCCGCACCGGCGTCGCGCTGGCCCTGCCGGTCGGGTACGTCGGGCTCGTCCATCCGCGGTCCGGGCTGGCGGCCAGGCTCGGTGTGACGGTGCTCAACGCGCCCGGTACGGTCGACGCCGGTTACCGGGGCGAGATCCTGGTCAACCTGATCAACCACGACCGGGTCACGCCGGCGAAGATCTCCCGGGGCGACCGGATCGCACAGCTCGTGGTGCAGCGGGTGGAGCGGGTCGAGTTCCTGCCCGTCGACGAGTTGCCGGACTCCCCGCGCGGTGCGGGCGGGCACGGCTCGACCGGTGGGCACGCCGGGCTGGTCGTCGCCGACCAGCCGGAGGAGCGGGTCGAGGGGACGCAGGGCCGGTGAATCGGCCGGAAAGAGGTGCCCGGGTCGGCCGTGGCCGTACGTCGTACCCGACAATGCGAGTGAGATCGGCCCATCCGGCAGCCGGAAACGGAAGGTAGCAGGTAAGCACGATGATCTTCTCCCGAGGACGCGGCGGGCGCCATTCCCGCGACGAGCGCTCCGGTCGGCAGTCGGCCGACCCCCAGGACCTCGCCGCCGCGACCGAGCCCGAGGGGCCCGGGCACGGACCGTACGACATCGGCGACGAGCCGCCGGACGTGCAGCGGCTCGACCTGGGCAGCCTGCACATCCCGGCCGTCCAGGACGTGGAGGTGCGCGTCCAGGCCAACCCGGACGGGGTGATCCAGCAGGTCGTCCTGGTGCACGGGGAGAGCGCCCTCCAGTTGGGGGTCTTCGCGGCACCGCGTACCGAGGACATCTGGCCGGAGTGGCGGGAGGAGATCCGCACCTCGCTGGCGGCCGACGGGGTGGTGGCCGAGGAGGTGGACGGCGAGTACGGCACCGAGCTGCGGGCCCGGGTCCGTACCCCGGACGGCGGCATCGCCGACCTGCGCTTCGTCGGCGTCGACGGGCCGCGCTGGATGATCCAGGGCGTCTTCCAGGGGCGTGCCGCCAGCGACCCGGCCGCCGCCGGACCGCTCACGGAGTGCCTGAACGGGCTGGTGGTCGACCGGGGGCAGGAGGCCAAGCCGGTCCGCGAGCCGCTGCCGCTGCGGTTGCCGCGCGAGGCGACCCCCGCCGGTGCCGAACCGCAGCCGGACGGCCACCAGCCCGGCGGGCCGGTCAACGGCGTCGTCTCGGGCCAGCAGCACCCGCCACGCCCCGAACCCCGGCCCCGCCGCCGCGACGGCGCCTGACCGCTGCCCCGTCGCAACCGGCCCTTCCGGGCCGCTGCCCGGGCCGGGCGGGCGCGGGTGGCGAAGGGTCGGCAACCCGGCACCGGGCGACCGGGGCACGGGCGCCGGATCGGCGTACGCTTGCGGGACGGCTGCACGCCAGTCGTGTCGAGGACGCGCCGGGACGGCGCGTCGAGGAGGGTGACACCGGGTCATGGCGACCGACCAGGGCCGAGTCTCGTGGCGGGGTTTCCTGCAACGGCTGACCGCGAGCGAGGCCGAGATCGAGGCGGAGGAGCTGCTCCGGGAGAGCGCCGAGTGCGGCAGCACCCCCGCCGGGCAGTGCAGCCGGGGGCAGGTGGTGTCGGTCTCGGGCCGGCTCCGTACCGTCGTCTACACCCCCCGGACGAACCTGCCGACCCTGGAGGCGGACCTCTACGACGGCAGCGACATCGTGACCCTGGTCTGGCTGGGGCGCCGGCACATCTCCGGGATCGAGCCGGGCCGGCAATTGACCGCGCGCGGTCGCATGGCGGTACGGGATGACCGTAAAGTCATCTACAACCCGTACTACGAGCTGGAGTCGCCACGGTGAGCACGGAGACCGGCGCCCCCGGCCGCGACCGGAAGACACACAGATGACCGCTGGACAGCCCCGCACCGACAGCCCGGGCAGTGACCCGACGGCCAGCCGGACCGAGGACGAGGAACAGCTCCCCAGCCTGACCGAGCAGATGGCGGAGCAGCTCGGCGGCTGGCGGGGGATGGTCGAGTCCAGCGTCCCGGTGGTCGTCTTCGTCGCGGTCAACATCATCACCGAACTGCGTCCCGCGGTGATCGCCTCGGTGGCGGTCGCGGTGCTGATCGCGGTCGTCCGACTCTTCCAGCGGCGACCGGTCCGGCACGCCGTCAACGGCCTGGTCGGGATCGGCATCGGCGCCATGATCGCCTGGCGTACCGGCGACGAGCGGGACTTCTACCTGCCCGGCATCCTCTACGGCATCGTCTACGGGCTGGTGCTGCTCGGTTCGGCGGTGATCCGCCAGCCGCTGGTCGGCTGGATCTGGTCCATCATCGCGGCCGGTGGCCGGTCGGAGTGGCGGCAGGATCCGCGGCTGGTCCGCACCTTCAACCGGCTCACCGTGCTCTGGGGCGTCGTATGGCTGGCCAAGGTGGGCGTGCAGGCCGGGCTCTATCTGGCCGACATGGACACCGCGCTCGGCATCGCCCGGCTGCTGCTCGGCTATCCGCCGTACGCGCTGCTGCTGGTGATCACCATCTGGACGGTCCGCCGGGTGAACCGGGTGCCGACCGTACCGGCACCGCTCGGCGGCTGACCGCCGCCGGCAGGAGTCGCCGACCGCTTCGGGCCGCTCAGCTGCTGCTGCGGGTCCGCTCGACGCTGTCCGGACCGAGGATCACCTTGCGGACCTCGTCCTCGACCTCGGCCGTGCACACGAAGATCAGCTCGTCGCCGGCCTCCAACGGGTCGTCGGGGCTCGGCACCAGCACCCGCTTGCCGCGCAGGATGGCGGTGAGCGCCGAGTCGCGGGGCAGCGGCACGGAGTGGATCGGGTGACCGACGTACGGTGCGGTCGGCGGCAGCGTGATCTCGACCAGGTTCGCCTCGCCCTGCCGGAACGTCATCAGCCGGACCAGGTCGCCGACGGTCACCGCCTCCTCGACCAGGGCCGCCATCACCCGTGGCTTGCTGACCGCCACGTCGACTCCCCACTGGTCGGTGAAGAGCCACTCGTTCTCGGCCCGGTTGATCCGGGCGACCACCCGGGGGACGGCGAACTCCGTCTTGGCCAGCAGCGAGACCACCAGGTTGACCTTGTCGTCGCCGGTGGCGGCCACCACCACGTCGCAGCTGGCCAGGTCGGCCTCCTCAAGGCTGGCCAGCTCGCAGGCGTCGGCGAGGATCCACTCGGCGGCCGGTACCCGCTCCGGGCGGAGCATCTTCGGCTTCCGCTCGATCAGCATCACCTGATGCCCGTTCTCGATCAGCTCCTGGGCGATCGAACGGCCCACGTTGCCGGCGCCGGCGATGGCGATCCGCATGTCAGCGCCCTCCTTCCGGCGGCGAGCCCGCCACCGTGGTCACCTGGTCGGCGATGTCGTCGGTGACCAGCATGGAGACCTGGTCGCCCTCCTGGAGCACGCTGGACGCGGTCGGCAGGGCGGCGATGCCGAACCGGGTCAGATAGCCGACCCGGGCCCCGGTGGCCTCCTCCAGCCCGCGTACCGGACGGCCGATCCAGTCGTCGTGCACCGGTACCTCGATGATCGAGACGGTGCTGGTCGGGTCGCGGAAGATCTCCACGTGTCCCTCCGGCACCAGGTGCCGGACGATCCGGTCGGCGGTCCACCGGACCGTGGCCACTGTCGGGATGCCGAGCCGCTCGTAGACCTGGGCCCGCTTCGAGTCGTAGATCCGGGCCACCACCCGGGAGACGCCGTACGTCTCGCGGGCCAACCGGGCCGAGATGATGTTGGAGTTGTCACCGCTGGAGACGGCGGCGAAGCCGTCGGCCCGCTCGATGCCGGCCTGGCGGAGCACCTCCGCGTCGAACCCGGCGCCGGTGACGGTGATCCCGCCGAAGTCCGGGCCGAGCCGGCGGAACGCGTCCGCGTCCTGGTCGATCACGGCCACCGAGTGGCCGCGCGACTCCAGGTTGTGCGCGAGGGTCGAACCGACCCGGCCACAACCCATGATCACGACGTGCAAGGCAAGTCCTCCCGGATCACCGCGGGACCGACCCGTCCGGTGGGGTGATGTCACCATGAGCGTAGCCATCCGGCTCCCGGCCCGTGGCGCCCGACCTCCCCGCGTCGCGGATCTCCGGACCCGTCCCGGCCTCGGCAGCGGCCGCACCACCGTCCGCCACGAACCGACCCCCGGACTCCTGGTGCCGGGCGGTCGCCCCGCTCCGGGCACCGGTTAGCCGGATCACCGGGAAGATCGGCCGCACCGGCCGACCGGGCGAATCCGGCAGCCGTACCCTTAGCGGTTGTGGCCAGTCCCACCTCGCTAGTCAAGCGCCTGCTGCTGGGCCGACCCTTCCGGTCCGACAAGCTGCAGCACACCCTGCTGCCGAAGCGCATCGCGCTGCCGGTGTTCGCCTCCGACGCGCTTTCCAGCGTGGCGTACGCACCGGACGAGATCCTGCTGACGCTCTCGATCGCCGGCACCTCGGCGTACCTCTTCTCGCCGTGGGTCGCCCTGGCCGTCGTGGTGGTGATGCTCACCGTGGTGGCGAGCTACCGGCAGAACGTGCACGCCTACCCCTCCGGCGGCGGCGACTACGAGGTGGCCACCGTCAACCTCGGACCGAAGTTCGGCGTCGGGGTGGCCAGTGCGCTGCTGGTCGACTACGTGCTGACCGTCGCCGTGTCGGTCTCCTCCGGGGTGGCCAACCTCGGGTCGGTGCTGCCGTTCGTCTCCGAGCACCGGGTCGGGGTCGCGGTGACCGCGGTGGTCGTGCTGAGCGCGATCAACCTGCGCGGGCTGCGCGAGTCGGGCACCGCGTTCGCGATCCCGACCTACGGCTTCATGATCGTCATCATCGGGATGATCCTCACCGGACTGGTCCGGATCTTCGTCCTCGGCCACGACCTGCGGGCGCCCAGCGCCGACCTGGTGGTCAGTGCCGAACACGCCAACCTGACGGCCTTCGCGATGGCCTTCCTGCTGCTCCGGGCCTTCTCCTCCGGCTGCGCCGCGCTGACCGGGGTGGAGGCGATCTCCAACGGCGTACCGGCCTTCAAGCCGCCGAAGAGCAAGAACGCGGCCACCACCCTGCTGATGCTGGGCTCGGTCGCGATCGTCATGATCATGGGCATCATCTGGCTGTCCCGGCTGACCGGCCTCCAGTTCATGGAGAACCCGGCCCGCCAGCTCGAACACGGCCCCCTCGACTACGTGCAGAAGACCGTGACCGTCCAGCTCGGCCAGGCGATCTTCGGCAGCGGGGTCCTGCTCTTCGTGGTGGCCGGCGCGACCGCGCTGATCCTCTTCCTGGCCGCCAACACCGCGTTCAACGGCTTCCCGGTGCTCGGCTCGATCCTGGCCCAGGACCGCTACCTGCCCCGGCAGCTGCACACCCGGGGTGACCGGCTGGCCTTCTCCAACGGCATCGTCTTCCTCGCGCTGACCGCGATCCTGCTGATCGTCGCCTTCCAGGCCGAGGTGACCCGGCTGATCCAGCTCTACATCGTCGGCGTCTTCGTCTCGTTCACGCTCTCCCAGGCGGGCATGATCCGGCACTGGAACCGGATGCTGCGTACCGAGCGGGATCCGGTGGTGCGGCGGAGGATGGTCCGGTCCCGGGCCATCAACGCCTTCGGGATGGGCCTGACCGGGGCGGTTCTGGTGGTCGTGCTGCTCACCAAGTTCCTGCTCGGCGCCTGGATCGCCATCGCCGCGATGGCGGTGATCTACGCGATGATGCTGGGCATCCGCCGGCACTACGACCGGATCGCCACCGAGCTGACCCCACCCGAGGGACGCCCGGTGCTGCCGGCCCGCAACCACGCGATCGTGCTGGTCAGCAAGGTCCACCAGCCGACCCTGCGGGCGATCGCCTACGCCCAGGCGACCCGGCCGGACACCCTGACCGCGCTGACCGTCAACGTCGACGGGGCAGACACCCGGGCGGTGCAGGCGGAGTGGGAACGGCACGGGGTGACGGTGCCGCTGACCGTGATCGACTCGCCGTACCGGGAGATCACCCGGCCGATCCTCGACTTCGTCGCGTCGGCCCGCCGGGAGTCACCCCGCGACGTGGTCACGGTCTTCATCCCCGAGTACGTCGTCGGGCACTGGTGGGAGAACCTGCTGCACAACCAGAGCGCACTGCGGATCAAGGGCCGGTTGCTCTTCGAGCCCGGGGTGATGGTGACCAGCGTGCCGTGGCAGCTCGCCTCCACCGCCCGGAAGAACCTGGACCGGTTCGACGCCACCCTCAGCCGCGGACCGGCCCGGGGACCGCGCGGCGGCGCCCCGGTCGGCGGCCTGCTCGGGCCGCCCCCGCCGTCGAACACCGCCGCCACGGCACCGCCGCCGCCCCCGCTGGCCGGTACCGACCTCGACGAGCCGCCGCCCGCCCCCGGGCGGGACAGCGCGGGTCCCCGATGAGCGCCGGCGAGCGGTCCCGGGTGGCCTCGGCGGGTCCGGGCGAGGCCGAGCGGGTCGAGCTGACCGTCGGGCCGGTGGCGCACGGCGGGCACTGCGTGGCCCGGCTGGACGGGCAGGTGGTCTTCGTCCGGCACGCGCTGCCGGGCGAACGGGTGATCGCCCAGATCACCGAGGTACGCCGGGACTTCCTGCGGGCGGACGCGGTGACCGTACTCGACGCCTCGCCGGACCGGGTCGTCCCGCCGTGCCCGTGGGCGGGGCCGGACCGGTGCGGCGGCTGCGACCTCCAGCACGTCGCACCGGCGGCGCAGCGCCGCTGGAAGACCGAGGTGGTACGCGAGCAACTGCGTCGGCTGGCCGCCCTGACCCCGGAGGAGGTCGCCGAGCTGGACGTCCGGGTCGACGAGTTGCCCGGCGGCCCGCTCGGCTGGCGCTCCCGGGTCCGGTACGCCGTCGACGCCGCCGGTCGGGCCGGACTGCTCAAGCACCGGTCGCACGAGGTCGTCCCGATCGACCGGTGCCGGATCGCCCGCCCGGCGATCCAGGAGCTGCCGGTGCTGACGCCCAGCGGTCGACTCTGGCCCGACGCCGACCTGGTGGAGGTGGTCGCCTCCTCGGGCGGCGACCTGACCGTGCACGGCCGGCGTACCACGGGAATGCCCGGCGGTGGCGACCTCGGCGAGGCCGCCGTCCCACCCTCCGGCGGCCCGACCGGCGGCGGCGCCGTCCCGACCGATGGCGGCGCCGTCCCGACGGATGGTGCCGGCGGCCCGCCGGATGCCGCCGGGCGGGACGGGGCGGGGGAGCGGGTCCGGGAGGTGGCGGCCGGCCGGACCTGGCGGCTGCCGCCGGAGGCGTTCTGGCAGGTACATCCGGCGGCGGCGGAGACGCTGGCGGCGGCCGTACTCGACCTGCTGGCGCCCCGGGCCGGCGAGTCCGCCTGGGACCTCTACGGCGGCGCCGGGCTCTTCGCGGCGGCGCTGGCCGACCGGGTCGGTCCGACCGGACGGATCACCCTGGTGGAGTCGGCCGATCCGGCGGTCCGGGCCGCCCGGGACAACCTCACCGACCTCCCGCAGATCGAGGTGGTCCGGGCCTCGGTCGGACCGGCGCTGCGGCGGCGCCGGATCGTCGGGCCGGTCGACCTGGTGGTGCTGGACCCGCCGCGGGCCGGTGCCGGTGCCGAGGTCGTCCGGGCCGTCGCCGCGGCCACCACCCGGGCGGTGGCGTACGTGGCCTGCGACCCGGCCGCCTTCGCCCGGGACGCCCGGACGTTCCGGGAGGTGGGCTGGCGGCTCGCCGCGCTGCGCGGCTACGACCTCTTCCCGATGACCCAGCACGTGGAGCTGGTCGCGCTGCTGCTGCCCGACGAGAGCTGACCCCGGCCGGCGGCGGTCGACACCCGGCCGGGGCCGACCGCCGCCACTGCCTCAGCGGCCGGTACGGCGCCGCTTCAGGGTCCGCTCGTAGTCCTGGAAGCGCGCCTTGGCGATCACCGACCGGGTCCGCGAACGCAGCACGATGCCCTCGGCCCGGCCCGGCGTACCGTCCAGGGCCACCGTCGTGGCCGGCAGGCGCTCGGCGAGGAACCGGTGGGTCTTCTCCAGGTCCGTCGGCAGCTCGGCGGCGTCGACCGTGTCGAGCCGGGGCACCGTCGGCAGCCCGGCGGCCTCGGCCCGGGCCAGCAGCTCCGGCTCGGCCAGGAACGGCTGCCCCGCCGACTCCCGCCAGGACGAGATCCGCTCGACCGGCCACTCCAGCAGCTCCGCGTAGTCGTCCAGCACGACCACGTCGAAGAGCCGGGCCCCCACCGCGCGGGACTCGGTGTAGTGCTTCGACGCGCCGGTCACCTTGCCGCCGTAGACCTCCAGGTAGTGCACCACGACGGCGTCCCGGTCGACCGGTGGCAGCCGGTCGGCGACCGGGCGGAGCGCCTCGACGATGCCGAGCGCCGGGTTGCCGATCAGGTCACCACGGGCGTACAGCAGCTCCTCGCGGCTGCCGATCAGGTAACTGCCGTCCGGCAGCGAGACGATCCGACCATTCGTGCCGTCGACCTTCTCGGTCAGGTGGACCGGGCCGGAGAAGGTGACGGTCTCGTCGAGCAGTCCGCCGTTTCGCGGATCCAGCGAGTGGTAGGTCGGGATGGACGGGTACTTGGTCAACGAGTTGATCGCGTTCAGGTTCGCGGTACGTACGTTGAAGTCGGACATGTCGCCTCCCCGTGATCTGTGCTGCCCTCCACCCACCGGTGGGTGTCGGCAACTCTGCGGGATCGCCGATCGGGCGGGCAAGGCGGTTTCCGGCGACCCGACCGGTGTGGCGACGTGCGCGCCACGACCGGCACGGCGTCGTGGCGGTTGCCGGGAGAAGCGGGGTGCGGGCCGAGGTGGGTCAGGGAGTGGCGTGCAGGGCGGACCGGGGCGCGGTGGGGACCGCCTCCGTATCCCGGCGGGCGGCCCGGTCCCGGAGCCGGATCCAGGCGACGATCAGCAGAATCAGCGGCAGCAGCGGCAGGGCGACCAGCAGCACGATGCCGACCGCGAGGACCTGACCGGCGGCGTACCGGCCGGATGTCGGAGTGGTTCGGGCGCGACCGGGGGACCGGTCGGGGCGGGAGCCGGCAGGCGACATGTCGAGACCTTAGGGGAGGGTGGGATTACCGGCCATGCTACGGCCCTTGACGGCATCTGCCCGATTTTTCGTTCGTTCGGCGGAACCCCGACCCACCACTCGCGGTGCGGGGTCGTCGACTGTCCGCGACCGCCGCGCCGTCCGGTCAACGGGACTCTGCTGATCGCCGAGCGCCCGCGACCGGCCGGCGAGGCGGTTCGCCGGCCGAAGCGCTTCCGATCGGCTACCCTGGCCCGTCGATCGACGCACCGAACCCCCGGCGACCGGCGCCAGCAGCGCGATCCGTGGCACTGCTTCGGCGGCCCGGCTGCGGCCCGGCCCGGCCCCGATAGACTCTGCGGCTATGAGCCTGTGTAGGGAGCGAATCAGCCAGCCCAGTGCCGTGCGGCCCGATACCCCTGCCGAGCGCGGCGAGGTGACGGCATGACCGTGGAGGAGTCGGAGACGTCCGCCGGCCGGCTGTTGGGCACGGTCCGTGGGCCGCGGGACGTCAAGCGGATGTCCGCCGAGCAACTGGCGTTGCTCGCCGCCGAGATCCGGGACTTCCTGGTCGCGAAGGTCTCCCGGACCGGCGGCCACCTCGGCCCGAACCTCGGGGTGGTCGAGCTGACCCTGGCGATGCACCGGGTCTTCGACTCGCCCCGGGACCGCTTCCTCTTCGACACCGGGCACCAGGCGTACGTGCACAAGATGCTCACCGGGCGGCAGGAGGGCTTCGACCAGCTCCGCCAGCGTGGCGGCCTCTCCGGCTACCCCAGCCAGGCGGAGAGCGAGCACGACCTGATCGAGAACTCGCACGCCTCGACCGCGCTCTCCTACGCGGACGGGCTGGCCAAGGCGTACGCGCTGCGCGGCGAGTCGCGCAACGTCGTGGCGGTGGTCGGTGACGGGGCGCTGACCGGCGGCATGTGCTGGGAGGCGTTGAACAACATCGCCGCCGCCCGCAACCCGCTGGTCATCGTGGTCAACGACAACGGCCGGTCGTACGCGCCGACGATCGGCGGCCTCGCGGACCACCTGGCCACGCTGCGGCTCAACCCCGGCTACGAGAAGGTGCTGGACGCCGTCAAGGAGGCACTCGGCTCCACCCCGCTGGTCGGCAGGCCGATGTACGAGGTGCTGCACGCGGTCAAGAAGGGCATCAAGGACGCGGTCGCGCCGCAGGCGATGTTCGAGGACCTCGGCATCAAGTACCTCGGCCCGGTCGACGGGCACGACGTGGCGGCGATGGAGTCGGCGCTGCGCCGGGCCAAGGGCTTCGGCGGGCCGGTGATAGTGCACGCGGTGACCCGCAAGGGTCTGGGCTACCGCCCGGCCGAGGAGGACGACGCCGACTGCCTGCACAGCCCGGGCACCTTCGACGTCGAGACCGGCAAGCTGCTGGCCGCGCCCTCGGTGAAGTGGACGCACGTCTTCGCCGACGAGCTGGTCGCGATCGCCGACGAGCGGCCGGACGTGGTCGGCATCACCGCCGCGATGGCCGAGCCGACCGGCATCGCGCCGATGGCGCACAAGTACCCGAACCGGGTCTACGACGTCGGCATCGCCGAGCAGCACGCCGCCACCTCGGCCGCCGGTCTCGCCATGGGCGGCCTGCACCCGGTGGTGGCCGTCTACGCGACCTTCCTCAACCGCGCGTTCGACCAGGTGCTGCTCGACGTCGCGATGCACAGGCTGCCGGTGACGTTCGTGCTGGACCGGGCCGGGATCACCGGCCCGGACGGGCCGAGCCACTACGGCATCTGGGACATGTCCGTCTTCGGGGTGGTGCCCGGGCTGCGGATCGCCGCGCCCCGGGACGCCGCCACCCTGCGGGCCGAACTGCGCGAGGCGGTGGCGGTCGAGGACGGCCCGACGATCCTGCGCTTCCCGACCGGTTCCGTCGTCGCCGACCTGCCGGCGGTACGCCGGGTCACCGGTACCGACTCGGTCACCGGCGGGGTGGACGTACTCGCCGAGTCCGCCCGCACCGACGTCCTGCTGGTCGCGGTCGGCGCCTTCGGGCAGCTCGGCGTCGAGGTGGCCGCCCGGGTCGCCGAGCAGGGTTACGGCGTGACGGTGGTCGACCCACGCTGGGTCCGGCCGATCCCGCCGGAGCTGCTCACGCTGGCCGGCGGCCACCGGCTGGTGGTCACGGTCGAGGACGGCGTACGCGCCGGCGGGGTCGGTGACGCACTGGCCAAGGCGATGCGCGACGCCGACCTGCGGGTGCCGGTACGCGACCTCGGCGTACCGTCGGTCTGGCAGCCGCACGGCACCCGGGCGCAGATCCTCGCCGACCTGGGGCTGACCGCGCAGGACGTGGCCCGGGACGTCACCGGCTGGGTCTCCCAGCTCGACGACGAGCCGATCGCCCCCGTGCGGGTGACCGCCCCCAACGGCGACCGCGCGACGAAGGGCCGCAACGGCCGGGGCGTCGCCTGATCCCGCTACGTCCCTGATGTAGTGGCCTCGTCCGACGACGAGGCCACTACATCACCGCAAGAGCCGGCACCGGGAGCGGCTCAGTTGCCGCCGGCCGAGCGGTCGGTGGTCTTGTCCGGGGTGGTCAGGCTGAAGGTTTCCCGGGTGGCGGGCTTCGGCACCACCACCAGGCCGGGGCGGTCGACCAGGCGGGTGGTGTTCGGCGGCAGCGCGAGGCTGGTCTCCGGGTTCGGCTGCCAGGCCAGCACCACGACGGGGCTGGACAGCGGCAGGACGTACGCCTGGAGCGGTTCGAGCCGGTCGGCGGCCGAGACCACCGGCGGGCCCTCGGCGGGCCGGAGCAGGGCTGCGGTCATCATGCCCTCGTCGGTACGCCAGCTCAGCTGTTCGAGCTTGGCCGGCTCCTCCCCGGCGCCCACCAGCTCGACCTCGGCCAGCTCCTTCGTCGACAGCCGGTCGATCGGCCAGGAGACCGGCACCGATCCGGGGTGGACCTCGCCGTGCACCCGGTGCGGGATGCTGCCGAACGGCCCGGTCTTGGTGGCCAGGGCGCAGGTGTCGAGGCCGTCCAGCACCTTCGCGCCGGAGCCGGTGTCGTCGCCGACCAGCGGATAGCGCGGCCCCTCGATGCCGGTGCCGAGGTCGATGAGCCGGTCGGCGGCCTTGCCGCTCGGCAGCGACTCGCTGGGGCGCAGCCGGGCGGTGACGGTGCGGGCGGCGCAGGCCGGCAGCGCGACCGGGCCGGTGAGGCCGTCGGTGACGGCCAGCGGCCGGCGGTCCGGTCCGAGCAGCCGGTCCACCCGGGCGGAGACGAGATAGCGCCGGCCGGTGGGCAACCGCACCGGCAGCACGTCGGAGTAGACCAGGTAGCCGGGATCGGTGTATTCCACCGCCCGGTCGACGCGGAAGTCCGACCCGTCACCGGTGAGCTGCAACAGCCACGATCCCGCCTCGCCGGGCACGTCGGCGGCGACCAGCGCGAGCCGGCCGCCGTCGACCTCGCCGAGCCAGAGGATGCCGGAGGAGGGCAGATGCACCCGGTCCTCGACCGGGGAGCGCCACTCGTCGACGGCCCGGGCCACTGCGGCGGTCGCTTGTGGATCACCGGCCAGGGCGCCCCGCGAGGGCCAGACCTGGAGCGTGCCGTCCAACGTGTCGTAGCCGACCCGGAGCGCGACCGGGGGTTCCTTGGGAACGGTGCCGCAGCCGCCGGTGAGGAGGGCCAGGGTGAGGGCCGCGCCGACGATCCCGCTTCGAGGGAGTGAACCCACCGCTGTGCTCCCGATCCGCCTCAGTCGTCAACAGATGCCACATCCTACGAGATCTCGGACGCGGCTCGGGCGTGACCCGGGAAAGCCCGACCGATCGGGGACGGCCGGTGCGGCGACACGACTCGCCCTGCGGAAACGCGCCGCCCAGGCAACTGGGACCAATGGGGTACTCCTGTAGACTCCGCCGACTGTGACGCTTGCCCAGCCACGTCTGCACAGCACGCCGGACCCGGAGGTCCCCGAGTCGGGAAGCCGAACGGCGACCGGTACCGACGGGGGCGCGGCGGAGCCGGCGGATTCGAGCACCGGTTCCGAGACCGGCTCGGAGACCGCGTCGGCGGCGGCCGCCGACCGGGAGCCGGCGCCGCGTTCCGGCGCCGCGGGCGAGGGCTCGGGCACCCCGGACCGGAACACCGGCCACCCGGCCACCCGGCCGGCCCGCTGGCCCACCTGGCGCCGCGACCTGGCCGTCTACGCGGCCTTCCTGGTCGCCGGCTTCTGGGTGACCAGCCAGATCTGGCTCGACCCGGCCGGCCGGGTCGCCTCGCTCTACAGCAGCGACCCCGCACAGGTGCAGTACTTCCTCGCCCACTCCGTACGCGTGGTGCTGCACGGGGAGTTCCCGTTCTTCACCGACCGGCTGAACTATCCCGACGGCGTCAACCTGATGGCCAACACGGCGATCCTGGGCCTGGGCATCCCGATGGTGCCGGTGACGCTGCTCTTCGGGCCGGCGGTCTCCTTCGTGGTGCTGGTGACGATCGGCCTGGCCGGCACCGCCTCCGCCTGGTATTACGTGATCTCCCGGCACCTGGTCAGCGCGCCGGTCGCGGCGATCGTCGGCGGCTGGTTCTGCGGCTTCTCCCCGGCGCTGCTCTCGCACGCCAACTGGCACCCCAACATCATTTCGCAGTTCCTGCTGCCGTTCATCGTCTGGCGGGTACTGGTACTGACCCGCTCCACCCGGCCGGTCACCGACGGCGTGATCCTCGCCCTGCTCGTCACCTACCAGGCGTTCATCAACGAGGAGATCCTGCTCTTCACCGCGATGGCCTGCGGGGTCTTCCTGCTCGCCGTACTGGTGCAGGAGCCGGCCCGCTGGAAGGCGGCGTGGCGGCCGCTCGGCGCCGGGCTGGCGGTCTGCGCCGTACTCGCCGGGGCGCTGCTGGCGTACCCGCTGATCGTGCAGTTCGCCGGCCGGCAGGCGTACCACGGGCTCAGCGACGCGGTACGGGACTACGGCAACGACCTGGCGGCGTTCTTCGTACCCGGCTCCACCACGCTCGGCGGCAACCAGCGGGCCAACCTCGACCTCGCCCCGAACTACTCCGAGGAGAACGCCTTCTTCGGCTGGAGCCTGGCGCTGCTGACCGTGGCGATCGTGGTCTGGCTGCGCCGCGAGGTGGTGATCCGGGCGCTCGCGGTGACCGGCCTGCTCTTCGCGATCCTCTCGCTCGGCGAGCGGATCTCCTGGTGGAACCGGGGCGCCTTCTGGGGGCCGTGGGACATCCTGGTGCGGGCACCGCTGCTCGACGCGGTGGTGCCCACCCGGTTCGGCCTGATCACCACCGTGGTGATCGGGCTGCTGCTCGCGCTCGCCACCGACCGGGCCTGGAAGCTGGAGATCGCCGACCGGCGGGCGCTGCGTACCGTGGTGGCGACCGCGCTGGCGATCGCGCTGGTGCCGATCCTGCCGTTGCCGCTGCGCGAGGTGAGCCGGCCGCCGGTGCCGCACTTCATCACCTCCGGCCAGTGGCGGCCGTACGTCGGCGCCGACCAGACACTGGTGCCGGTGCCGGTCCCGGCGATGGGGCACACCAACGGGATGCGCTGGGCCGCCGCCGTCAACCTCGACTTCAAGATCCCGGGTGGCTACTTCCTCGCGCCCCGCAACGGCAACACCGGCGACCCCGGCCGGTTCGGCGGCCGGCCCAGCGGGCTCAGCGCGGTACTCGACCGGGTCGCCACCAGCGGCCAGCCGGCGACGCTGACCGACCGGCAGCGACGGCGCGCCCTGGACGAGCTGCGGCACTGGCGGGCGGCGATCCTGGTGCTGCCGGTCCGGCAGGACAACGCCGAGGCGCTGCGCAGCACCGTCGACCAGCTCGCCGGCCCGGCCCGGCGTACCGCCGACGTGTGGGTGTGGGACGTGCGCGCCCTGACCGACCGCACGGCTGGGTGAGCGGGCCGGGTCGACCCGCCGAGACCGCGCCGGACGTCGCGGTCCCGGCGGGCGTGCCGTCGACCGCCGCCGGTCGCCGGGCCGCGCTGCGGCGCGTCGTCGCCGACCGGCTCGGCGCGCTGCGGGCCTGGTCGGCGCGACGGCGGGGTCCACTCGTCGACGCGGCGGTCGTGCTGTTCTACCTGGCGGCGGCCGGTTACGTCACCTCCGGGCTCTGGCTGCACCGGGACCGGATGACGTACGCCAGCAACGACATGATGCTCTTCGAGTGGATGCTGGCCCGGGCCGCCCGGGCAGTGACCCACCTGGAGAACCCGTTCTACAGCACCGCGTTGAACGCGCCGGACGGGATCAACCTGATGGCGAACACCTCGGTGCTCGGCCTCGGCGTGCCGCTGACCCCGGTGACCCTGCTGGCCGGCTCGCAGGTCAGCTATCTGCTCGCGGTCGTGCTCGCGCTGGCCGGCACGGCCGCCGCCTGGTATGTCTTCCTGTCCCGCCGGATCGTCGACTCCCGGCTCGGCGCGGCCGTCGCCGGCCTCTTCTGCGGATTCGCGCCCGGGATGATCTCCCAGGCCACCGGGCACCTGCACATGATCGCCCAGTTCCTGGTGCCGGCCATCCTCGCCGTCGTCTTCGACCCGCGCACCGACCGGGTGCTCCGGCGCGGCGTGCTGCTCGGCGTACTGGTCAGCTATCAGGTCTTCCTCGGCGAGGAGGTGCTGGCCTTCCTGGTGCTCGCCTGCGGGCTCTTCACCGTCGGCTACGCGGTCTCGGCCCCGCGCACCGCCCGGCGGCTGGCACCGGCGTTCCTCGGCCGGCTCGGCGTCGGTACCGGGGTCGGGGTGGTGCTGCTGGCGTACCCGCTGTGGTTCCAGTTCTTCGGGCCGGGGCACTACCGCGGGCTGCCGTTCGACCCGAAGGCGTACCCGCTGGACCTGGCGTCGTTCACCGCCGCGTCCCGCCAGTCGATCACCGGTCACGACTCGGTGCCGGGGATGCTCTCGCCGAACCTGACCGAGGAGAACTCCTTCTTCGGGCTGGCGCTGATCGTGCTCTGCGCGGTGGTGGCGGTCTGGCAGTGGCGGCGGCCGCTGGTGCGGGCGCTGGTGCTCTGCACACTGGTCTTCGCCGCGCTCTCGCTCGGCGAGGACGTACGGCTGGGCGGGGAGGTGCTGGAGCTGCCGGGCCCGTACCGGCTGGTCTCCGGGCTGCCGCTGATCGACCTGGCGGTGCCGGCCCGGTTTCCGCTGATCTGCGTACCGGCCCTGGCGATCCTGCTGGCGCTCTCCTTCGACGAGGTCTTCCGGCGTACGCCGGGGACCGACACCTCGGGCGACGGTGTGGCGGCAGCCGGGGCGGGGCGCGCCGGCGGGCGGGTGCCGGTCCGGCTGCTCTGGACCGGGGCGGTGGTCGCCGTACTGCTGCCGCTGGTGCCGACGCCGTTGCAGACCAGGCCGGTCTGGCCGGTACCGGAGTTCGTCGCCAGCGGCGAGTGGCGGTCGTACGTGCCGCCCGGACGTACCCTGGTGGCCGTGCCGCCGACCCGGGGCTCCGAGGCGATCGCCGGGATGTACTGGTCGGCCCGGACCGGACTCGCCTTCACCGCGCCGGGCGGCTACTTCATCGGCCCTGCCGGGCCGGACGACCAACAGGCCCGCTGGGGTGCGCCGGACCGCCCGACGGCGGTGCTGCTCGACCGGGTCGCCGCCACCGGTGAGGTGCCGCCGATCGGCGAGGCCGAACGGCGGCAGGCGATCGAGGACCTGCGGCACTGGCGGGCCGCGATCGTGGTGCAGGGCGGCCTGCACCGGGGCGTGCCGGTCAGGGAGACCCTCGACCAACTGCTCGGGCCGGGCCGGGACATCTCCGGCGCCTGGGTCTGGGACGTCCGCGCCCTCGTCGACTGATCCGTCACCCGAGAACCCGTCGCGCGGCCCCGGCCGGTCAGCCCAAGGAGCGGGTCAGTCCACGAGCGGGTCAGTCCACGAGTGGCCGGACGTCCCAGAGCCAGACGTCGTCGACCCGCTGAGCGGGGCCGAGTAGCCCGGCCAGCAGGACGTGCAGGGCGGGGGCGGCCGGATGGTCGCCGAGCACCACCACCGAGGCCTTCCAGAACCGCAGGTCCTCGATCGCCTGGCGACGGTTCTCCTCGGTGACCAGGGGTGCGGCGCCCCGGTCCATCGTCCCGTAGATCAGCAGGCTGGTCGGCCGGGACGGCGCGCCGAACACCCCGAAGCCCTGCGCGTCCGGCCCGATGAAGTAGCCGGCCGGGATCGGGAACTCCTGCCCGGTCAGCGCGCTCCAGCGCAGCGTGGAGAGGCCGTGCACGTTGCTCGGGATGGGTACCGGCACCAGGGTCCGGCCGGCCGGCACGTAGGGTCGCCAGGCCCCGGAGCTGATGAAGTGCGGCGGCGGGTCGATGTGCATGGCCGGCAGCGGGCGCGGGACGATCGGCAGCAGCGCGAGCACGATCGCGGCGTACGCCAGGACCCGCAGCCGTGGCCGGGCCGGCTCGACGGCCCCGGTGAGGTCGAGCGGGGGGCCGCCGGACGCCGGGCCGCCGTTGGCCGAGGCGCCGACCGACGACGCGGCGCTGTCTGCCGAGGTGCCGTTCGGCGACGCGGTGCCGTTCGAGGCGGTTGGCCGCGACCGGCTCCGGGCGACGTCGTTCCAGGCGAGCGCGACCAGGATCCCGACGGTGGCGACCGTGACCAGACTCAGCCGGGTCGGCATCATCATCTCGATCAGCGGCAGGTCCTCCGGCAGCAGGTGCCACGGCCCCTCGTGCTCGGTGAGCCGGCCGTCGTAGCGGATCTGCCGGCCCAGCGAGGCGAGCGCGAAACCGGCACCGAGCAGCGCGGCGATCCGGGCGACGACGGAGGTCCGCCAGAGCAGCACCGCTACCAGTACGACCAGCCCGACGAGCGGCCAGCCCAGCCAGGTGTTCTGCTCGGTCACCCCGATGGTCTTCTCCACCTCGGGTGAGCCGGCGATGGTGTCCCGGGAGTAGGTGACGAAGGCCCGCAGGTCCTCGCCCCAGTTGTGGAAGACGCCGCCCTGTAGCCCCCGGTAGGACTGCGGGCCGTTGAACTGGTACCAGATCGGGTAGCCGGCCAGCAGCAGCGCCAGCGCGCCGCCGACGCCGAGGCCGCGCAGGAGGTTCCAGATCCGGTGGCGCATCACCGACCAGCGGAAGGCCGCGTAGAGCGGTACCGCCACCGCGCAGGCGAGCGCGGTGAGCAGCAGCATCTCCTCGTTGATGAAGATCTGGTACGCCACCAGCAGCCCGAGTACCAGCCCGTTGCGCAGCCACCGCCCCGGCTCGCCGAGCCGGAACACCCGGACCACGATCAACGGGAGCAGGAAGTTGGAGACGAAGTTCGGCTGGCCGTTGGCGTGGTGGATGATGCCCGGAGCGAAGCCGAGGAAGGCTCCGCCGACGAACGCCGCGCCCCGCGAGGAGACCAGATACCGGGAGAGCATCCAGTACGAGGTGGCGGCCGTCGCCGCGAGCGCACCACCGAGATAGAGCGCGTACGTCACCTGCGGGCCGAACAGCCAGGTCAGCGGAGCCAGCGGCAGGGTGACGCCCAACAGCGAGGTGTTGGCCATCATGTTGACCCCGTCCGGGGCGTTCTGCCGGGCGGAGAAGAGCGGATTCTCCAGGTGCTGGACCGAGTAAGCGCCGTGTGCGAAGAGCCACTCGAACCAACTGTGGTCGGTCGGCAGGTGCGAGGAGACCCGGTGGTTGACGTCGACCCAGTAGTTGGCGCACACGAGGACGCCGAGCAGGACGTACGCTCCGATGGCCAGTACGTCGACCCGCGCGGGCGCTCGGAAGACTCGCCACTGTCGAGATCGACCGACCTCGGTCGAGCCGGCTTCGGCGTCCGAAGAATTGTCCACCACCGGAACTGCCACGAGGCGCCATCGTACAGGTGGGTTCGCGTCCGAATTGCCGCTACCCGCTCCGGTGTGACCGGAGTGTGCCGGACCAGCGTGGCGGCCCATACCGGACCATCCGGACGGTGTCCCGCCGGGCCGGGCCGGGGGAGTCGGCGAGGGCCGGGGGAGTCGGGGAGGGAGGGGAATGCCCACCATCGAGCTGGGTGAGTTGACCGCCGGGGCCGGCGCGGAGCTGTCCGGGCCGGACCGGACCGTGCGGCGGACGAGCCGGCGCCGGGCGCCCCGGGCGGGGTTGCTGGCGGCGGTGCTGGCCGGGCTGCTCGGCACGGTGGCGGCCGGCGGCCCGGTCCCGCGAGGCTGGCCGGAGGAGACGGTACCGGCCCGGCTCGGCGCCACCGTGCTGGCCAACCGGGAGTGGATCTTCGTCGCCGAACCCGGGCGGCCCGGTGAGGGCGGTTCGGAGCTGGCCGCGTACCGACTGCCGGCGGCGGAGCCGGGCTGGCGGGTGGCGTTGCCGACCGACGACGTCGACAGCCTCCAGTCGATCGGCGACCAGCTGCTGCTGCTGACCTATCCGCGCCCACCGACGGCCGGGAAAGCCCGGTTGACGGTGCTGGACGTGCCGACCGGTGCCGTGGCCTGGAGCCGCGAGGCGAGCCTGATGGCGGTCAGCACCGGCGGCGACCTGATGCTCTGGGCGTCGGCCGAGGAGTGGCGGCCGAACGGGGAGAGCGGGCCCGGCACGCTGGAGGCGGTGGATCCGGCCTCCGGCGCCGTACGCTGGTCACTGCCGGTGCCGGCCGGCGCCCTGTCGTCGTTCGACATCTCGGCCGGGAACTGGACGGCACCCATCCGCGCCTCGAGCCTGGTCCTCACCCTGCCGTCGGGTCGGGTCGAGGTGCGCGATCTCGGCAGCGGCGCCGTGCTGCGGGCCGTCCAGCTGCGACCGCCGGGTGCCGGGGCGCGGATCAACTGGCGGCCCGAGGTCGCCGCCGGGCTCTTCCTGGTGTACGACGAGAGCACGGTCACCGCCTACGGCCTGCCCCGACTGGACCGGCGCTGGTCGGTCCCGTTCCAGCCCGGCGTGGAGTACGGGCCGGTCGGCTGCGGCGTCGACCTGTGCAGTCTGCGCCCCCAGCACGGCGTCCGCGTCCGGGACGGGCGGACCGGCGTCATCCGCTGGTCGGACGAGCGCTGGACCGGCATCTGGAACGTCGGCGACACGCTGGTCGGCGCGCGGGCCGATGCCGGCGGCGGGACCGAGTCGCTCTCGATCCTCGATCCGGCCACCGGGCGGATACTCGCCGACCTCGGCTCCTGGGGTTTCCTCGCGCCGCGCGGATCCCGGTTCGTCGGCCTCCGGTACGGCGCGGACCAGCGGGCCTGGGTGGTGGAGTTCGATCCGGCGACCTGGCGGAGCAGGCTGCTGACGGTGCTCCCCGGGGTGTCCGGCGCCTGCGGGCTGACCGCGACGGTGCTGCACTGCCGCCGGCCGGACGCCTCGGTCGGGGTGTGGCGGCTGCCCGGGTAGTCGGCCGGGCCGCGCCTGCGAGCTGTCACTTGTCGGGCACGGATAGGTTGTCCCCTACAGGCAGCCGGGGAGGTCGTGGTGCGGGTACTGGTGGTGGAGGACGAGCGCAACCTGGCCGACGCGATCGTCCGTGGGCTGCGTCGGCGGGGCATGGCGGTCGACGTCGCCTACGACGGCTCGACCGGGCACGAGATGGCCTTCGTCACCCGGTACGACGTGGTGGTGCTCGACCGGGACCTGCCGGGCATGCACGGCGACCAGATCTGTGCCGACCTGGTCACCTCGGAGGCCCTGACCCGGGTGCTGATGCTGACCGCCAGCGGCACGGTCGCCGACCGGGTGGAGGGGCTCCAGCTCGGTGCCGACGACTACCTGCCGAAGCCGTTCGCCTTCGACGAGCTGGTCGCCCGGGTGCAGGCCCTCGGCCGCCGGGCCACCCCGGTCACCCCGCCGGTGCTGACCGTGGCCGACCTGGTGGTCGACCCGGCCCGGCGGGTGGCGACCCGGGGCGGTACGGCGGTGGACCTGACGCGTAAGGAGTTCGGCGTGCTGGAGGAGCTGCTCAAGGCCCGCGGGGCGGTGGTCTCCAGCGAGGAACTCCTGGAGCGGGTCTGGGACGCCAACACCGACCCGTTCACCACCACCGTCCGGGTGACCGTGATGACCTTGCGGAAGAAACTCGGCGATCCGCCGCTGATCGAGACGGTGGTCGGCGCCGGCTACCGGGTACCCGACCCGTACGTGCCAGGGCAGGTGAGCGCGTGACCGTCTATCTGACCCGCCGCCGGCCCCGGGTGCGGCCCACCCTGCGCCTGCGGTTGACCCTGCTCAACGGCGTCCTGCTGATCGGCGCGGGGGCGATCCTGGTGCTGCTCGCCTGGCTGCTGGTGGGGGACGCGCTGACTCCGGACATCCGGCTGCGGTCGAATCCGATGCTCGAACTCTCCGACGGCCGGACGGTCGGCGCAATCGAGTGGCAGCGGGAGATGGCGCAGGCGGCGACCAGGGAACTCCTGGTCAAGGGGCTGCTGGCGCTGCTGGTGATCAGTGTCGTCGGGGTTCTCGGGGCGTACGCGGTGGCGGGCCGGGCGCTGCGCCCGCTGCACCAGGTCACCTCGACGGCCCGACGGCTCGGCGAGGCCACCCTCGACCAGCGGATCCGCTACTCCGGGGCGGACGACGAGGTGGCCGAGCTGGCCGGCACCTTCGACGCGATGCTGGACCGGATCGCGGATGCCTTCGAGGCGCAGAAACGGTTCGTCGCCAACGCCTCGCACGAGCTGCGTACGCCGCTGGCGGTGATGCGTACCGAGATCGACGTCACGATGGCCGACGACGAGGCGGACGTCGCCGAGTACCGGCGGATGGCCACGGTGGTCCGGGACGCGTCGGAGCGGGCCAACAACCTGGTCGACGCGCTGCTGGTGCTGGCCCGCAGCGAGGCGCAGTCCGGTCGCCGGCTGGCCCGCAAGGCGCCGACCGATCTGGCCACCGGGGCCAGCGCGGCGCTCTCGGCGGTCCGGAACGAGACGACCCGGCTCAAGCTCCAGGTCGAGACGGCGTTGTCGCCGGCGCCGGTGGTCGGCGATCCCGGCCTGCTGGAGCGGCTGGCCGGCAACCTGATCGAGAACGCGGTGCGCTACAACCACCTGCACGGACGGATGTGGGTGCGGACCGGGTCGGATCCGGAGCAGGCCTGGCTGGTGGTCGGCAACACCGGTTTCGAGGTGGAGCAGGCGGACGTGCCGGGGCTGTTCGAGGCGTTCCGGCGGGGTGGTCGGGAGCGGACCGGTGCCCGGGGCTCCGGGCTGGGGCTGTCGATCGTCCGGGCGGTCTGCGACGCGCACGGCGGCACGGTCAGCGCGATCGCCCAGGACGGTGGCGGGCTGGAGGTGACGGTGACGCTGCCGGCGGCCGAGACGACTCCGGTGGTGGCCGCCTCGGCGGTGGTCGGGGGCGGTCCGGGCGCGGTGCCGGTCCGGCCGGTGCCGGCGAACGTCGCCGCGAGTGCCGTCAGTGCCGCGAGTGCCGCCAGCTCGGCGAGTGCCAGTGCCGCCAGCACCGTTCCGCTGGGTTCGGCGTCCGGCCGGGCGGCCCCGGCCGTGCCGGTTGCGGGTACGTCGCCGCAGCCGACTCCCGGCACCCCGAGCGACCTGGCAGAGGCCGGCCCCGGCGCCGACCCGGCGCCCGGCTGACCGTCCGTTCCGGCAGCCCGCTGGGCGGTGGTGCGGTCTTACGCGACGAGGTCGAGTTCGCGTACCTCGCGGCGGATCGCCCGCAGCCGGGCGGTGGTGATGCCGAGTTCCTGCGCCACGTCGGCGTCACTGGCCTCGGGGCGCTCGGCCTGGATCGCCGCCGCGAGCGCGGCGGTCTCGGTGATCGGGCGGCGCGGCCGTGCGGCAGCGCTCGACCTGGCCGCGCGACCGGTCGGTGTCCCCTTCCGGGCCGTTCCGGTTGCCGCCTTCCGGGGCCGGACGGCGGGGCGGACGTCGGTCGGGCCGCTGTCGGTCGGGCCGGCGTCGATCGGCGTCCCCGCGTCGATCGGCGTCCCCGCGTCGATCGGCGTCCCCGCGCCCGCACCGCCGGCCGCTGCCGTCCCCGCACCGTTCGCGGTGCCCGAGCGCGCCCCACCGATCGACGCGGGGAGGATCTCGCCGTTCACCCGGCCGACCGCGTCGACCGCGTCGACCGCGCCGACCGCGCCGACCGGTTCGATCGCGCCGGGTGGCTCGCCGCCGGGTGCCGAGGTGGCCTGGGCGGCTCCGGAGGTCGTCGCGGCCTGTGCGGTGGCGATCCGCCCGCCCAGCTCGACCAGGCAGATGCTGGCCACCACGATCAGGCCGTCGACCGAGAGCGGCAGCAGGTACGGCGACGCGCCCGTCTCGCCGTACCGGGCGGCCACCCCGACCATGTGCCAGTACGACACCCAGGCGGCGATCCCGGCGATGGTGGCGGTGGCCGCCATCCGGGCGAACGCGAGGGAGCGGCGGTGCACCGGTACCCGTGAGATCAGCTCGACGGTGAGCAGCAGGGCCAGCGGCGGCCACGCGGCGATGGCCTGGCTGATCGGGTTGTCCCTGGCGTGCAGGATGTTGGCGACCACCGAGGCGGCGACCCCGAGCGCGAGGGTGGCGCGCACCGCCCAGCGGACCCGGCGAAGCTGTGGGAGGGGCACCGGTCGCTCCTTGCCTGTCGTCGTGCTTCCTCTCGGCCCAGCGGACCAGCCGGCCTGACCGCTCATCCTTACGGCCGAAGCGGTCCGGCCGGTGTACCGAGGGAATTTCCGGCGTGTCGCTCACCGCCCGGTGGCCGTCCGTGTGCTTGGCGTGGTTGTCGCGCCATCCCGCCCGGCCGGTCGTCGGAACCCGGCCCGGCCCGGCCTGGCCCTCGGCGGGAATCCCGGTTGCCGATCCCGGCACTCCGTGCAAGGCTTGCCGCCGTCAGCCCGGATCATGGGAGGAGGTGCGGTAGATGGTTGCGCTGTCCTGTTCCGCGCCTCGCTTCGGCCACCGCTGACCGATCCGCGTTCCTCCGCGAGGCGCACACTCCCGCATGGAGGACCCGTGAGTTCCATCATCCACAACGTCAGCTTCGACTGCGCCGACACGTACCGGCTCGCCGGCTTCTGGGCACAGGTGCTGGACCGGTCCCTGCGTCCCGAGGACCAGCCCGGCGACGACGAGATCACCCTGCTGTCGCCGGACGGCGTCAGCCCGCAGGTCTTCTTCCAGCGGGTTCCGGAGGGCAAGTCGGGCAAGAACCGGCTGCACGTCTGCCTGCAACCGGCCGACCGGACCCGGGACGAGGAGGTCGACCGGCTCCTCGGGCTCGGTGCCACCCTGGTCGCCGACCACCGGCGGCCGGACGGTACCGGCTGGGCGGTGCTCGCCGACCCGGAGGGCAACGAGTTCTGCGTCGAGCGGAGCGCCGCCGAACGCGCCGGCTGAGTCGCGGGGACCGGGCCAGGTCCAGCGGGCTGTGCTGGCACCGTTGCTGCCGGCGCAGCCCGTTCGCGCTGCGAGCCGTGGAAGACCGCCTGCCAGCGGTCGCGTCGATGGGCGGCCGGTGGCACCCGGCGTTGCGGCCGACCCTGAGACCGCGAAGGGGGCGACCACGGCGGAGGAAATCCTGCTCTCCGCTGTGGTCGCCGCTCGTCTGATCCAGAGCTGGTGTTCAGCGCATCCGGGGTTCATCGGGTGATAGCGGCCGCACCCCGAGGTTGTGGCGACGGGCGAGGTGACTGATGCCAGTCATGGTGGCGGCGATCACCGTGATGAGGATTGCCAGTGGTAGTGGCTGACCGTCGAAGTGCCGCATCGCCGTGTTGGAGAGCAGCGGGTCGGGGATGAGCCATCCGGCGACGAAGCCGGTGAGTCCGACGCCGATGATGACGGCGGGCCGGTGGCGGCGGACCGCGAAGGCGGCTCCGACAGCGGCGGTGGCGGCGGTGAGGATCCCGAGGATCGTCGGCACGGAGTCGAGAACGTACACGCCGTGGCGTCCCCACTCTCCGGTGCCTTTCCAGGCGAGGATCCCGAGCGGGAGGAGGGCCCACCAGAACAGGCGCGGCCGGGGCGCGGTCCACCGCTCACGGGCGGCGATGGCGAGCAGGACGAGGATCAGGACCGGTACGGTGAATGCGAGGAGCTGTTGGCCGGGACTGGCTCCCATGGCGGCGCCGTTGAGCACGTCGACGATGAACCAACCGACAACGACCGTCAGGCAGCCCGCCTGTAGGGTGAGAGCGCTGCGAGTCGCGCCGCACAGCCAGGCGACCAGCGGCGCGAGGGGCGGCAGGGCGAGGACGGCGAGCTGGGGCCAGCTCGCGATTATGGCCGGCATGTCGGTGGCGAGGGCGGCGCCGGTGAAGAGGTCCAGAGTGTCACCGGCGGGCTGGGTGCCGGCGGCGACGAGCAGGGCACTGAGTCCGGTGGTGAGGGCCGCGGTGGTGACGGGCGTCGTGAGTCGCAGCCGGATCGCCAGGGCGATGATGTGCAGCGCCTCGTGCCGGCTCGGGTATCGGCGGCCGTGGTCGAGGTCCAGCAGCAGTCCGAGCAGTTCCTCGCCGCGGGCGGTGCGGTGCGTGGCCGGCAGTAGGCGCAGCAGTCGTCGGTACCGTCGCTCCAGGAGGCTCATGCCCGGGGTCATCCGATGGTCCCGAGGCGCGGGGCGTTGCGGGCGGCGCGCTTCTTGAGGCGTTCCTCGGCGAGCCGGACCGCGGTGGCCATCCGCCGGCTCTCGGCGCGGATGGCGTCTGCGCCCGCGTCGGTCAGTCTGTAGAAGCGGCGCAGCCGGCCCTTCTCCACCTCGTCGTGGTCGGGGGCGATGAGCCCTTGGGTGACGAGCCGGTCGAGAGCCCCGTAGAGAGTGCCGGCACGTAACCGGATCCTGCCGCCGGTCATCTCGTCGACCTCGGTCACCAGGGCGTACCCGTGGCGGGGCTGGTCGGCGAGGGCGGAGAGGATCAGGAACGTCTGTTCGCTGATTTCCATGCGCTATATATATCGCACCACGATATATATAGCAACGACGGAACCTAGCCGGGCAGCCGGGCCAGCAGGGCGTACGCGTTCGGCAGCCGACCCTGCCAGGCGGCCGCCGAAACCCCGTCCGGCCGCCAGAACGGTTCGGGGAACTCGGCGAGGTGGCGCAGTTCGAGGCCGGCGCCGAGTACCGCGTTGACCACCTCGCCCAGCGTCGACTGCCATTCCACGGCGCCGTTCCCCGGAAAGGTGTCGTTGACGTGCGAGCGGCCGAAGTAGCTGCGGTCCGGTCGGATCCGGGGCTCGTCGGAGTCCCAACTCCAGAGCGGTACCGCCGGATGACCCTCGTAGACGAAGAGGTGGGCACCGGGGCGGAGCAGCCGGGCGACGTCCCGGGCCCAGGCCGCCAGATCGGGCATCCAGATCAGCGCGCCCTTGCCGGTGTAGACGAGGTCGGCGCAGCCGTCCCGCAGCGGGGCGCCGGGCAGCCGGGCGACGACGTACCGGCAGGGGACCGCCAGGTCGGCGGCCCGGCGGGCGGCGGCGGTGGCCGCGACCGAACTGAAGTCGACGCCGCAGACGGCGCGCGCCCCGGCCCGGACCAGCGCGACGTCGTCGAGGCCGTGCCCGCTCTGTAGGTGTACGACGGTCGGCGCCGACCGCAGCAGCGGCCGGAGCAGCGCGACCTCGGCCGGGAATAGCGACGAGCCGTCGCGGGCCTGTCGCAACAGGTCCTGATATTCCCGGACGTGCTTGACGGAGGCGGTCTCCCAGGCGACCCGGTTCCGGCTCGTCTCACGATCCATGCCGTTGAATCTCGACGGGTACGAGCGGCGCCGCAACCGGATTCGCCCCGCCCTCGCCGCCCTGACTGACGGCCCCAGTGACGTCCCGAGTGACGTCCCGAGCGGCGCCCCGGTCTGCCGCCCGCTCGCCGAAGCCGCCGAGCACCGCCTCCAGCAGCGGCAGCGCGTGCAGCACCTGACCGGCCCGGATCACCGCGTGCCAGGCGGGTTCGAACTTCTTCCAGCCGCCCGCGTACGCCACGTGCCGCAGCCGGCCGCGCAGACTGTCTTTTGTGGATGCTCCGCGCCAGATCGCCGGCCAGCGGTAGAAGTTCCGGTAGGCCCGGTGGTAGCCGTCGGTGAGCTGGGTCGGGGTGAGCCCCTTCGGCCGGTAGACCACCTGCCGGGTGTCGTACCGGTCCCAGTCCCGGTGCAGGATCCGGTCCTGCGCGGCCATCCGGTCGTACAGCGCGGTGCCGGGGTACGGGGTGAGGATGTGGAAGGTGGCCGTCTCCACCCCCTGCTCGACCGCCCAGTCCACCGTACGGTCGAAGACGTCCGGCCCGTCGTCGTCCAGCCCGAAGACGAAGCTGCCGTTGACCATCACGCCGTGCCCGTGCAGCCGCCGTACCACCGCGGAGTAGTCCCGGCCGACGTTCTGCCGCTTGCGGGTCGCCGCCAGGTTGCCGTCGTTGACCGTCTCGAAGCCGACGAAGAGGCTGCGCAGCCCGGCGTCGACGGCACGTTCGAGCAGATCCGGCGCGAGTACCGCGTCGACGGTTCCGGCGGCCTGCCAGAGCCGGCCCATCCCGGCCATCCCGTCGAAGAGGGCCCGGGCGAACCGCCGGTTGCCGAAGAGATGGTCGTCGAGGAAGTAGAGGTGCCGGCCGGGGAGCCGCTCGATCTCGGCCAGCGCGTCGTCGACGGCCTGGGTGTAGAACGACTTCCCACCCTCGAAGAAGGCGTCCTTGTAGCAGAAGTCGCAGTGGTGCGGGCAACCCCGGGAGACGACGATCGAGTTCGGTACCAGGTAGCGGTGCCGGGCGATCAGGTCGCGGCGTACCGGGGGCAGGCCGGCGAGGGTCCGGGTGGTGGAAACGTACCGGGGCTCGGGCGCGCGGCGGCGCAGGTCGGCGAGGAACTGCGGCCAGGTGTCCTCGCCCGGGCCGAGGAAGATCGTGTCGGCGTGTGCCGCCGCCTCGTCCGGCAGCGCGGTGACGTGCAGGCCGCCGAGGACCACGTACGCGCCGCGGGCCCGGTAGTGGTCGGCGATCTCGTACGAGCGGCGGGCCGAGGTGATGTAGACCTGGATCACCACCAGGTCCGGGACGGGGTCGTCGGTCAGTTCCAGCCGCTCGACGTGCTCGTCGTGCAGGCTCACCTCGGTGTCCTCGGGCAGATAGCCGGCGAGGGTGGCCAGGCCCAGCGGCGGGAACAGCGAGTACTTGATCGGTCGGAAGAACGGGCTGGTCGCCTCGGTCAGGGCCGGCAGGATCAGCTTGACGCGCATACCAGCGACGCTAGGCAGCCGGTGCGGGCCGACTGTGTTTCCGACGTGGAGACTCGGTGAAGGATGCCTCCGGGGGTCCCCTCGACGGGACGAATCCAGTCCACGTCCAGTGGCAGTTCAGTCCGGTACGCGAATCTTGAGCCCTGCCCGGCCGGCGCCCCCGCCCGGTCGGGCAGGCAATCGCCGGACGCCAGCGGTGTCCGGGCAGATCGCGGTGATCAGGGACCGGGTCGCACAGCGCGCCGTACGACCCGCCGGGACAGGTCCCTGATCACCGGCGATCGTGCCGGGTCGGCTCAGCCGGGCAGGCTCGCCAGGCCCGGGGGCAGGAACCGGCGGCCGGTCACCCGCTCGGAGGTGCCGGTCCGGTCCAGGTACGGCGTGACGCCACCGAGGTGGAACGGCCAGCCGGCACCGAGGATCATGCAGAGGTCGATGTCCTGCGGCTCGGCGACCACACCCTCGTCCAGCATCAGCCGGATCTCCTCGGCGAGCGCGTCCAGCGCCCGCTGGCGTACCTCCTCGGCGGTCAGCGGCGTGGAACCGACCTCCAGCAGCCCGACCACCTCGGGGTTGACGTCGCCGTCGACCACCAGCGGCCTGCCGGACTCGGCGATCCGCCGCAGGTTCTCGCTGACCCCGAACCGGTCCGGGAAGGCGGCGTGCAGCGTCCCGCCGACGTGGTACGCCACCGCCGGCCCGACGAGCTGGAGCAGCGCCAGCGGGCGCATCGGCAGGCCGAGCGGGTCGAGCGCGGCGTCCGCGACCTCGGGCGGGGTGCCGGCGTCCACGGCCGCGAAGATCTCGCCGAGGAACCGGGTCAGCACCCGGTTGACCACGAACGCCGGGGCGTCGGCGACCAGTACGCAGGACTTGCGCAGTTCCTTGCCGACCGCGAACGCGGTGGCCAGGGTGGCGTCGTCGGTCCGCTCGGCCCGGACGATCTCCAGCAGCGGCAGCACCGCGACCGGGTTGAAGAAGTGGAACCCGACCACCCGCTCCGGGTGCTCCAGGTCGGCGGCCATCGCGCTGACCGAGAGCGAGGAGGTGTTGGTGGCGAGTACCGCCTCCGGGGAGACGATCTTCTCCAGTTCCGCCCAGACCTGCTTCTTCACGGCCAGGTCCTCGAAGACCGCCTCGATCACGAAGTCGGCGTCGGCGAAGACGCCCTTGTCGACCGAGCCGCTGACCAGGCCGCGCAGCTTTGCCGCCGTACCCTCGCCGAGCCGGCCCTTGCCGACCAGCTTGTCGATCTCGGCGTGCACGTAGCCGACGCCCTTGTCCACCCTGGACTGGTCGAGGTCGGTGAGCACCACCGGGACCTGGAGTCGGCGGGCGAAGAGGAGCGCGAGCTGCGACGCCATCAGGCCGGCGCCGACGATGCCTACCTTGGTCACCGGCCGGGCCAGTGCCTTGTCCGGCGCCCCGACCGGCCGCTTGGCCCGGCGCTGCACCAGGTCGAAGGAGTAGAGCCCGCTGCGCAGTTCCTCGCTGAAGACCAGCTCGGCCAGCGCCTCCACCTCGGCGGCCATCCCCGCAGGCAGCCCGTCCGGGTCGCCCTCGGCGGGTGCGTCCGGCGCCTCGCGGGCCAGCTCCAGCAGCTCCAGCGCCCGGTACGCGGCCGGGACCGCGCCGTGCAGCCGCTGGTCCAGCGTCTGCCGGGCGAAGTAGAGCACCCCGTCCCACATCTCCCGGTCGACCTCCGGCCGGGTCACCTGGACCTCGCCGCGCACCACCTGCACGGCCCACTCCAGCGAGCGCTCCAGGAAGTCGGCCGGCTCCAGCAGCAGGTCCGCGATGCCCAACTCGGCGGCCTGCTTCGGCTTGAGCATCCGGTTCTGCATCAGCGGGTTCTGGATGACCACCTGGGCGGCACCGGCGATGCCGATCAGGTTGGGCAGCAGTTGGGTGCCGCCCCAGCCGGGGACCAGGCCGAGGGAGACCTCGGGCAGGGCCAGCGCGGCGGCGCCGCCGGAGAGCGTCCGGTAGTGGCAGTGCAGCGCCAGCTCCAGGCCGCCGCCCATCGCCGCGCCGTTGACGAAGGCGAAGGTCGGCACGGCGCTGGTGCGCAGCCGGCCGAAGACCCGGTGGCCGAGCCGGCCGATCTCGCGGGCCTGGTCCCGGTCCGCGAGCAGCGGCATGCCGGTCACGTCGGCGCCGACGCAGAAGATGTACGGCTTGCCGGTCACCGCCACGAACGCCGGCTCGGCGGCGAGCGCCTCGGTGATCGCGTTGTCCAGACTGGACAGACCGGCCGGCCCGAAGGTGTTCGGCTTGGTGTGGTCGAATCCGTTGTCCAGGGTGATCAGCGCGGCGGGCCGGTCCAGCCCCGGCAGGTTCACCAGGCGCAGCAGCGCACGGGTGACCACCTCGTTCGGGTTACCTGGAACCGTCATTTGTCGCCGCCCTCCCAGTTCGGGTTCTCCCAGATGACCGTGCCGCCCATGCCGATGCCGATGCACATCGCGGTGATGCCGTACCGCACCTCGGGGTGCTCGGCGAACTGCCGGGCGAGCTGGGTCATCAGCCGTACCCCGGAGGAGGCGAGCGGGTGGCCGATGGCGATCGCCCCGCCCCACGGGTTGACCCGGGGGTCGTCGTCGGCGATGCCGAAGTGGTCGAGGAAGGCGAGCACCTGCACCGCGAACGCCTCGTTCAGTTCGAAGAGGCCGATGTCGTCGATGCTCAGGCCGGCGATCCGCAGCGCCTTCTCGGTCGAGGGGATCGGGCCGTAGCCCATCACCTCCGGCTCCACCCCGACGAAGCCGTACGACACCAGGCGCATCGACACCGGCAGTCCGAGTTCCCGGGCGACGTCCTCGGCGGCGAGCAGGCTGGCGGTGGCCCCGTCGTTGAGTCCGGCCGCGTTGCCGGCGGTGACCTTGCCGTGTGGACGGAACGGCGTCTTCAGGGTGGCGAGCTTCTCCAGCGAGGTCTCCCGGGGCGCCTCGTCGGCGGTGGCGAGTCCCCAGCCGCTCTCCGGGTCGCGGGTCGCCACCGGAACCAGGTCGGGCTGTAGCTTGCCGTTGGCGTACGCCTTGGCGGTCTTGACCTGGGAGGCGAGCGCGTACGCGTCGGCGCGCTCCTTGCTGATCTGCGGGAGCCGGTCGTGCAGGTTCTCGGCGGTGGAGCCCATCACCAGCGCGGAGGGGTCGACCAGCTTCTCGGCCAGGATCCGCGGGTTGGGGTCCACGCCCTCGCCCATCGGATGCCGGCCCATGTGCTCGACGCCACCGGCGATCGCCACGTCGTAGGCGCCCATCGCGATCCCGCCGGCCACCGTGGTGACCGCGGTCATCGCCCCGGCGCACATCCGGTCGATGGCGTAGCCGGGCACCGTCTTGGGCAGCCCGGAGAGCAGCGCGGCGGTACGGCCGATGGTGAGGCCCTGGTCGCCGATCTGGGTGGTGGCGGCGATGGCCACCTCGTCGACGCGCTCCGGCGGGAGCTGCGGGTTGCGCCGCAGCAGCTCGCGGATGCAGCGGATCACCAGGTCGTCGGCGCGGGTGTGGGCGTACATCCCACCCGCCTTGCCGAACGGGGTGCGGACGCCGTCGACGAAGACGACGTCTCGGACTTCACGGGGCACTGGAGCCTCCTTGCCGCAGGGGCCCGGGTGGGCGGTACCTCGGATGCTACTAGCCAGTAACTACTGCCGTTTGCGCCCCCCGTGTGGCTCGGACCACATATCGTCCGGCTGGATGCCCCGTAATCCCGCTATTGACGGCTAAACACCGAGCAATAGTGAGAAAACTTCCGAAACAGCCAGGAGTCCGGGTGAAGGTGCTGGTCGCCGGTGGTGCCGGCTTCATCGGCAGCACCATCGCGTCGGCCTGCCTCGACGAGGGCATCGAGCCGGTGATCCTGGACAGCCTCTGCACCGGTCGGATCGAGTTCACCCGGGGACGGACCTTCTACCGGGGCGACATCTCCGACGGCGGGCTGGTGGACCGGATCTTCGCCGAGCATCCGGAGATCGGCGCGGTGGTGCACGCGGCGGCGCTGATCGTGGTGCCGGAGTCGGTCAGCGAGCCACTGCGCTACTACCGGGAGAACGTCGCCAAGTCGCTCGACTTCCTCGACCACGTGATCCGCAACGGGATCACCCGCTACGTCTTCAGCTCCTCGGCGGCGATCTACCGCACCGGCGCCGACCTCTCGGTCGACGAGAGTTCACCGCTCGGGCCCGCCAGCCCGTACGCCCGGACCAAGGCGATGATGGAGACCGTGCTCGCGGACACCGCAGAGGCCACCGGGCTGCGGGCGCTCTCGCTGCGCTACTTCAACCCGATCGGTGCCGATCCACGACTGCGTACCGGCCTCCAGGTGCCCCGGCCGACGCACGCGCTGGGCAAACTGATCGACGCCTGGACCGACGGCGGGGAGTTCCTGATCACCGGTACCGAGTGGCCCACCCGGGACGGCTCGGGCATCCGCGACTACATCCACGTCTGGGACCTGGCCCGGGCACACGTCTGCGCGCTGCGCCGGTTCGACGAGATCCTGCCGGCCGGCGGCGACCGGTCGGTGGAGGCGGTCAACCTCGGCACCGGGGACGGCACCACCGTCCGGGAACTCGTCGCCGCCTTCACCGAGGCGGTCGGGCCGGTACGCACCCGCGACGCCCCGCCCCGCCCCGGCGACGCGGCCGGCTCGTTCACCCGGAGCACCCGCTCCCGGCTGCTGCTCGACTGGAAGCCGGAGTATTCCGTCGCCGACGGCATCCGGCACGCCGTGCAGTGGTGCCGGATCCGGGACGAACTGCTCGGCATCCGCCGACCCGCCCTGCACCTGCACCACTCCGCCGGCCGCTGACCGCCGCTCCCGCCCGCCGAAGAGCTGTGCCGCCGACGGGCCGGAGCGGGACGGGTCAGGTCTTCGGCTCGGCCAGTGCCACTGCCAGCTCCTCGGCGATCAGGCCGACCTGCCAGCCCCGGGCGCCGTACCCGCGCAGGGTCTCGGCGACCGTGTCTGCGGTGATCTCCTCCGGCGGAATCCAGGCCAGCCGGCGGACCGAGTCGGGGGTGATCAGGTTCTCCGGCGGCAGGGTGTGCGCCGCGGCGATCCGGGTCACCACCTCACGGCACCGGGCCAGCCGGGCCGCCGCCACGGGGTCCCGTTCGGCCCAGCGGTGCGGCGGGGGCGGCCCGTCGACCGTCGGGCTCACCGGCAGCGCGTCGTCGGGCAGTTGCCGGGCGTCGGCGAGGGCGTCCAGCCAGGTCCGGACGAGCCGGCGTACCGAGCGGCCGCCGAAGCCGGGCAGCATCAGCAGGGTCCGCTCGTCCTTCGGGTCCATCTCGGCGGCGGCGATGATCGCGGCGTCGGGCAGCACCCGCCCGGGTGCCGAGTCGCGGCGGGCGGCGATCTCGTCCCGGGCGTACCAGAGCGACCGCACCCGGGCCTGCGCCCGCGCCCCGCGCACCCGGTGGATGCCGGAGGTCCGCCGCCACGGGTCCGGCCGCTGCCGGGCCGGCTGGGCGCCCCAGGCCACCAGCGCGGCGAACTCCTCGGCCGCCCACTGCGCCTTGCCCTGCCGCTCCAGCTCGGCCGCGAGCTTGTCCCGCAGCTCGGTGAGCATCTCCACGTCCAGCGCGGCGTAGGTCAGCCAGGACTCCGGCAGCGGCCGGCTGGACCAGTCCGCCGCCGAGTGGTGCTTCTCCAGGGTGAAGCCGAGCAGTTGCTCGGTCAGCGCGGCCAGGCCGACCCGTTCGAAGCCGGCGAGCCGGGCGGCCAGCTCGGTGTCGAAGAGGCGTCTCGGCCGGAGCCCGAGGTCGGCGAGGCAGGCGAGATCCTGACTGGCGGCGTGCAGCACCCACTCGGCGTCCGCGATCGCCTCGTCGAGGGTGCTCAGGTCGCCGAGCGGCAGTGGGTCGATCAGCGCGGTGCCGGCCCCCGCCCGCCGGAGCTGGACGAGGTAGGCGCGCTGGCTGTAGCGGTAGCCGGAGGCGCGCTCGGCGTCGACGGCGACCGGGCCGGTGCCGGCCGCGAATCGGGACACCACGGCGGCCAGGCCGTCGGATGTCTCGACCGGGGCAGGGGTGCCGTCGCGAGGGGTGAGAAGCGGTACGGGCCCGCCGGGCGTTGGGTCGGGCCCCACTGTCTCGGGATCCGGCGCGGACGCCGGAAGGCTGTGCGGCTCGTCCCCTGCTCGGCGTTGCGCGGCCCGACGGCGCAGGGGTGGTTCGTCGGTCACCTGACAACCCTAGTCTTCGCCGAGATTCGCCGTCGCGCAGCCGGTCCGGCGAGTCGGCTCCGGGACGCCTGGGACTGCCGAAGCGGTTGGGGCGTACGAGGTTCGGCGGAAGTTGCGACCGCTCAGGCGGCGCCGGCCGGCCGGGAGTGCGGCAGTGCGGTGACACCGGGCGGCGGCAGCCCGGCGGTGGAGGCCAGCAGCGTGCACCAGGCGAGCAGGTGTGCCCGCAGGTCGTCGTCGACCGGGGTCCAGGAGGCGCGGATCTCGATGTCACCGGCAGCCGGCGGGCCGGCCAGCTCACCGAACCGGGTCGACATGGTCTGGGTCACCGTCCCGCCGAGCGCCCGGTAGGCCGCGTCCCGCGCCTCCAGCGCGTCGGTGAGCCAGGTCCAGCCGACGGCGGGGAGCAGCGGGTCGGCGGCGAGGTCGATCTCCAGGTCGGCGGTGACGTAGGTGACCAGGCGCAGTGTCCCTTCCCAGCCCTCGTGTCCGGCCGGGTCGTGCAGCAGGATGAGCCGGCCGGTGGCCACCTCCTCGCCGTCGCGCCGCACGGTGGCGGCCAGTGCGAAGGCGTACGGGGCGAGCCGCTGGGGGGCGCCCACCTCCTCGAGTACGATCTCCGCGCGCGGCGCCGCCGACCGCAACCCGGCCACCGCACGGGCGAAGGTCTCGGGCTGGACGATCGGGGAGGCCATATCCGCAGCCTAAGCCGATCGTCGGCACCGTGGTGGGGCGCCGCGCCGGTCGGCCCGGCCGGTCCGCCCGGTGCCTGGCCCGCCGGGGTACGTCTGGCAGGCCACAAAACCCGGCGGTGCGCGTCGGCGGTATCGGGGCGCGTGGCACGATTGCGCCGATGAGCACCACGACTGCGGGCAATGCGGCCCGAGACGACCAGCCGGCGCCCGGTGGCCCGGCCGATTCGCCCTTCGTCCGGGCCTGTCGGCGGGAGCCGGTGCCGCACACCCCGGTCTGGTTCATGCGGCAGGCCGGGCGTTCGCTGCCGGAATACCGCGAGGTGCGGGCCGGGATCCCGATGCTGGAGTCGTGCCGTCGGCCCGAGCTGGTCACCGAGATCACCCTCCAGCCGGTACGCCGGCACGGCGTGGACGCGGCGATCCTGTTCAGCGACATCGTGGTGCCGGTCGCGGCCGCCGGGGTGGACCTGGACATCGTGCCGGGCACCGGTCCGGTGGTGGCCGAACCGGTACGCACCCTCGCCGACGTCGAGCGGATCCGGGCCATCGACCCGTCGGACGTGTCCTTTGTGGACGAGGCGGTCCGGCTGCTCGTCGCCGAACTCGGCGACACCCCGCTGATCGGCTTCGCCGGTGCGCCCTTCACCCTGGCCAGCTATCTCGTCGAGGGCGGGCCGTCGCGCAACCACGTACGCACCAAGGCGCTGATGCACGGCGCCCCGGACGTCTGGCACGCGCTGCTGGGCCGGCTGGCCGAGATCACCCTCGCCTTCCTGAGGGTGCAGATCGGCGCCGGCGTCTCGGCGGTGCAGCTCTTCGACTCCTGGGCCGGGGCGCTCTCCGAGGCCGACTACCGCCGGTTCGTGCTGCCGCACTCGACGACGGTGCTGGGCGGGCTCGCCGACGCGGGCGTGCCGCGGATCCACTTCGGGGTCGGCACCGCCGAACTCCTCGGCGCGATGGGCGAGGCCGGCGCGGACGTGGTCGGGGTGGACTGGCGTACCCCGCTGGACGCGGCGACGGTGCGGATCGGGCCGGACCTGGCGGTGCAGGGCAACCTGGACCCGGCCGTGCTCTTCGCGCCCTGGCCGGTGGTGGAGGCGGAGGTGCGCCGGGTGCTCGGCGAGGGCGCCGCCACCGCCGGGCACGTCTTCAACCTCGGGCACGGCGTGCTGCCGGAGACCGATCCCGACGTACTGACCCGGGTCGTCGCCCTGGTCCACGAGGCGTCCGCGAGCTGACCGGGAGGCGGGCACGGTGAACGACACGACACGGTCCGGCGGGCCGCGGATCGCCGTGGTCGGCGGCGGGATCACCGGGCTGGCCGCCGCGCTCCGGCTGCGGGACCGGCTCCCCGCCGACACCGAGATCACCGTGTACGAGCAGTCCGGCGCGCTCGGCGGCAAGCTGCGTACCGGGTCGCTGGCCGGATCGACGGTCGAGTTCGGCGCCGAGGCGTTCCTGGCCCGTGACCCGGCCGGCGGGGACTCGGCGGCGGTCGCGCTGGCCCGCCGGGTGGGGCTGGCCGACGCGCTGGTGCACCCGGCGATCGGGCGGGCCGCGCTGGCGATCGGCGGCGAGCTGCGGCCGATGCCCCCGGGCACCCTGGTCGGGGTACCCGGTGACCTGGCCGCGGTGGCTCCGGTGGCCCGGCCGGCGGCGGAGCGGGACACCGACGACGGCGGCCCGCTGCTCGGCCCGGACGCCGACCCGACGGTCGGCGAGCTGGTCCGGCGGCGGCTCGGCGACGAGGTGGTGGACCGGCTCGTCGACCCGATGCTCGGCGGGGTGTACGCCGGCCGCGCCGACGAGTTGTCGCTGGCGGCCACGATGCCGGGGCTGGCCCGGGCGGCCCGCACCGAGCCGACCCTGACCGGGGCGGTCCGGGCGGCGCTGGCCGCGGCGCCCCGACCGGCCGGCAGCCCGGTCTTCAGCACGGTCACCGGCGGGGTGAGCCGGCTGGTGGCCGCCACCGCCGAGGCGGCCCGGGCCGGGATCAGGCTGAACGCGGCCGTCCGGGAGCTGCTGCCCGTCCCGGACGGCTGGCGGTTGGTGATCGGCCCGACCCGCGACCCGGAACTGGTCGAGGTCGACGCGGTGGTGCTGGCCCTGCCGGCCCGGCCCGCCGCCCGGCTGCTCGGCGGGGTCGACGTGGCGGTCGGCGCGCTGGTCGGCCGGCTCGACTACGCCAGCGTGGGGCTGGTCACCCTCGCCCTGCCCGCCGAGGCGGTACTGCCGGCGGAGCTGTCCGGGTTCCTGGTGCCGGCGACCGAGGGCACCCTGGTCAAGGCGGCCACCTTCTTCAGCAGCAAGTGGGCGCACCTGCGCCGGCCGGACGGGATGCTGCTGCTGCGCGCCTCGGTCGGCCGGCACGGCGAGGAACACCTGCTGCAACGCGCCGACGACGAACTCGTCTCGGCGGTGCACCGGGAGCTGTCCGGGCTGCTCGGCACCGAACTGCCCGACCCGGTCGACAGCCACGTGCAACGGTGGGGCGGCGCGCTGCCCCAGTACGCCCCCGGCCACCTGGACCGGGTGGCCGCGGCCCGGGCGGCGCTGCGGACCGCGCACCCGACCCTGGCGCTGGCCGGCGCCGGCTACGACGGGGTGGGGATTCCGGTCTGCGTACGCTCCGGCGAGACCGCGGCCGAGGAGATCATCAAGGTGCTGGGAGTATCGAGGGTATGACTGCGGAACAGAGCGGTGGCGCGGAGCGGGCCGAGGCGGAGCAGACCAACGCGGCACGGCTGCGCGAGCTGAACGAGAGCATTCGCTACACCATGTGGTCGGTGTTCCGGGCGAGCGGCCCACTGCCCGAGGCCCGGGACGGCATCGCGGCCGAGGTCGAGTCGCTCTTCGAGGAGCTGGCCGGCAAGGACGTGGTGGTGCGGGGCAGCTACGACGTCTCCGGGCTGCGGGCCGACGCGGACGTGCTGATCTGGTGGCACTCGTCGTCCAGCGACGCGCTCCAGGACGCGTACGGGCGGCTGCGGCGTACCGCGCTCGGCCGGCAGCTGGTGCCGGTCTGGTCGCAGATGGCGCTGCACCGGCCGGCGGAGTTCAACAAGAGCCACGTACCGGCGTTCCTGGCCGGTGAGCCGGCCCGGGGCTACATCTGCGTCTACCCGTTCGTCCGCTCCTACGAGTGGTATCTGCTGCCGGACGCCGAGCGCCGGGAGATGCTGGCCGAGCACGGCAGGATGGCCCGCGGCTATCCGGACGTCCGGGCCAACACCGTCGCCTCGTTCGCGCTCGGCGACTACGAGTGGCTGCTCGCCTTCGAGGCCGACGAACTGCACCGGATCGTCGACCTGATGCGCGACCTGCGCGCCTCCCGGGCCCGCCGGCACGTCCGCGAGGAGGTGCCGTTCTACACCGGCCGGCGACGGAGCATCGGCGATCTGGTCAACGCGCTGCCGTAGCGGTCGTCACCGGCCCGACCACTGTGGACGGTACGGCGCCGGGGGTCAGGCCGGCTCCCGGCGCATCGGCACGTGCGGGATGCCGTCCTCGATGTACTCGGGACCGCTCACCGTGAAGCCGAAGCGGGCGTAGAAGTCGAGCAGGTGCGCCTGGGCGTCGAGCACGCACGACCGGGAGCCGACCATGGCCAGCGCCTCGGTCATCAGCCGGCCGGCGTACCCGCCGCTGCGGGCCTGCCGGGCCACCACCACCCGGCCGATCCGCTCCACCCCGTCCGGGTCGACGAGCAGTCGCAGGTACGCGATCGGTACGCCACCCCGGGCCAGCCACAGGTGCCGGGTGCCCGGCTCGACGTCCCGGCCGTCGAGTTCGGGATAGGCGCAGTCCTGCTCGACCACGAAGACGTCGACCCGCAGCTTCAGCAGGTCGTGCAGGGTCCGGGTGTCGAGGTCGGTGAAGGAGGCGATCCGGAACTGGACCCGGTCCGAGGGGTCCGCCACCAGCGGTGGTGTCTGCGACTGCTGCTGCATGCCGCGATGGTAGGCCGGTCCCGCCGGGGGCCGCCGCCGGGGCGGCCCGACGGCGTAAGGACCCGCGGCGTAAGGACCCGGTGGATGGCGGTTCAGGCCGGGCGGGCGCCGACGGCGTCCCGGATCTCCGCTCCGCGCTCGCCCTCGACCACCCGCGCGCAGTGCCCGCAGCAGAAGAACCGGCCGGAGACCTCGACGCCGTGCCCCATGATCCGGATGCCGCAGTGCTCGCAGACCGGGGCGAGCTTGTGCGCCGCGCACTCGAACGAGTCAAAGGTGTGCACGTCCCCGCTCATCGTGCGGACCTCGAACGCGAGCCAGTAGTCGTTGCCGCAGACCTCGCAGGTCGTCGCCATGTCTGATTCCCCCGTTTCACCGCTTTTGCGGTGATACTACGTGGTCGAGGGGTCGAGGCGCATCGAGATCGAGTTGATGCAGTACCGGGCGTTCGTCGGGGTGAAGCCCTCACCGTCGAACCGGTGCCCGAGGTGCGAGTCACAGTTGGCGCAGCGCACCTCGATCCGGACCATGCCGAGCGAGCGGTCCTCCAGATAGCGGATGGCGCCGGGCAGCGCCCGGTCGAAGCTCGGCCAGCCGCAGTGCGAGTCGAACTTGGTGTCGCTGGAGAAGAGTTCCGCCCCGCAGGCCCGGCAGTGGTAGGTGCCGGCGGTCTTGGTCTCCACGTACTCGCCGGTCCACGGGCGTTCCGTGCCCGCCTGGCGGAGCACCCGGAACTCCTCCGGACTGAGCCGGACCCGCCACTCCTCCTCGGTACTGGGCAGCCTGTTCTCCCGGTCGTCCCGGACACTGTTGTCAGCCATACCCCTACGGTACGGCGGAGATCCTCGGCCGGCTAAGGCCGGCGGAACCGTCGGAAAACAGCGGGAAACAACTGGTTAATCACCGCCCGGCGGCCGAGTCGTTGACAGGACATGCGGGCGGCCACCAGGCCGGGCGGGCAGAGACGGCGACGCGAGCACCGGCCGGTGCTGGCCGAGTTCCGGCTGACCTGGCGGCAGGCGGTGGTCCGGGGGCTGCGCTGGGGCGGTCTCGGCAGCGGTGCGCTGATCGTGATCGCCGGTACGCTGCCCGGGCACCGCCAGCTCTCCGAACTGGCCTGGGTCGCCGTGCTGGCCCCGCTGCCGCTCGGCGTGCTCTGTGGCGGGCTCGACCGGCTCCGGGCCCGGAGCCGGCTGGACGAGACGGGCCTGCGGGGCCGGGGGTACGGGGCGTACGCGTTCGTGGCCTGGCAGCGGGTGGTCGACGTCCGGGCGGAGCGCCGCCGGGGGCGTACCGTCGTCGCGGTCTATCTCGGCGACGCCGCGCCGCTGCGGCTGCACGCCCCGTACGACGGTGGCCTGCTGGACCGGGATCCCCGGTTCGAGCAGAAGCTCGTGCTGATCTGCCAGGTCTGGGAGGCGCACCGGCACGGCAGCCAGAAGCCGGAGGCGCGCCCGCTACGCTGAGCGGCCCCCTGTGCTGACCGGCCGCGCCGGCCGTCGGCGTCTCCGTGTCGGGTCACCTTCGTCGGACCGTTGGCATAGGGTCGGCGCATGGCTGGTGGCAGCGCGAAGGCGAAGCCCGTCGAGGTCGAGGTGGCCGGGCACACGGTACGGCTGAGCAGCCCGGACCGGGTCTACTTCCCCCGTCGCGGGTTCACCAAGAAGGACATGTTCGACTACTACCTCGCGGTCGGCGACGGGATCATGCGGGCGCTGGGCAACCGGCCGACGGCGTTGCAGCGCTTCCCCGAGGGCATCGAGGGGGAGATGTTCTATCAGAAGCGGGTGCCGGCCCGGGGCGTACCGCCGTGGATCCAGACCGCGAAGATCCAGTTTCCGAGTGGCCGGAGCGCCGACGAACTCTGCCCGGCCGACCTGGCGCACGTGGCCTGGGCGGCCCAGATGGGCACCGTGGTCTTCCACCCGTGGCCGGTCCGGGGCGTCGACGTCGACCGCCCCGACGAGCTGCGCATCGACCTCGACCCGCAGCCGGGCACCGACTTCGCCGACGCGGTCGAGGCGGCCGGCGAGGTGCACGGACTCCTGGACGAGCTGGGCGCGACCGGTTGGCCGAAGACCTCCGGCGGCCGGGGCGTGCACGTCTATCTGCGGATCGAGCCCCGCTGGACCTTCACCGAGGTACGGCGGGCGGTGATCGCGTTCGCCCGCGAGGTGGAGCGGCGCCGCCCCGACCTGGTCACCACCTCCTGGTGGAAGGAGCAGCGCGGCGAGAAGGTCTTCATCGACTACAACCAGATGGCCCGGGACCGGACGATCGCCTGCGCCTACTCGCTGCGGGCCAACGCCCGGGCCACCGTCTCCACCCCGGTCACCTGGGACGAGCTGCCGGACGTGGAACCGGACGACTTCGACCTGAAGACGGTGCCGGAGCGGGTGGCGAAGATCGGCGACCCGCACGCCGGCATCGACGACGCCCCGTGGGACATCAGCCCGCTGCTGGAGTGGGCCGACCGGGACGACCGGGACGGCTCCGGAGACCTGCCCTATCCGCCGGACCATCCGAAGATGCCGGGGGAGCCGAAGCGGGTCCAGCCGTCCCGGGACCGCGACCGCAAGGAGTGAGCGGATGCCGGGGCCGGGACGGCGGTTACGGCCGGACCTCGGAGGGCTTGCGGAACTGCTCCATCATCGCCGCGTAGTCGCTGCCGCCGTACCCGTCGGCGACGGCGCGGTCGGTCAGCGCCTTGACGACCTTCGGGAGGTCGGCATTGACGCCCAGGGACTCGCTCTCCTGCACCAGGTGCTCCATCGCGGCGAGGTGGGTGTCGATGGTCGCGTCCCGGACCTGGTAGTCGCCGTTGTCGACCTGCCGGGCCAGGTCGGGCAGCCAGTCGCGTACGGTCCCGGCCAGCGGGCCGGCGATCCCGGCGAAGGTCGAGGCGTCCACCCCCGCCGTGCCGACCAGGGCGGCACCGGAGAGGAAACCGTTCAGCACGCTCCACATCACGCCGAGCAGTGCCACGTCGTAGAGCGCGGAGAGGCCGTGGTCGGCACCCAGGTATGTCGTCCCGGCGCCGAGCAGTCGCAGGGTCGACTCGTGCTGGTCGAAGGTCGCCCGGGGTCCGCTGTACAACAGGGTGGCCTCCGCCGTGCCGATGGCCGGCGGAACAGCCATGATCGCCCCGTCGAGATAGCCGGCGCCCCGCCGGGCCATCCGGTCGGCGGTCTCCCGGGCCGCCGCCGAGGTGCCCGAGGTCAGGTTCACCAGGACCCGACCGTCGAGGGCGTCGCCGAGCGGGTCGAGGAGTTCGTGTACGGCGTCGTAGTTCGAGACGCAGACGAGTACGAGCGGGCTGGCCGCGACCGCGTCGGCGGGGGAGTCGGCGAGCCGGGCGCCCTCGGCGACGAGTTCTGCGGCCTTGTCTGCCGTCCGGTTCCACACGGTCGTGGGGTGCCCGTTGCGCAGGAATGTTCCGGCCAGCGCCCGACCCATCAGGCCCAGGCCGACGACGGTCACCGGAGTCGTGTTGGTGGTCATGGCAGAATCGTGAACCTTCACACCGGTATGAAGGTCAAGGAGGCGTGGGCCACATGCTGATCGGGGAGCTGAGTCGGCAGACCGGGGTCAACACCCACCAGTTGCGTTACTACGAGGCACAGGGCCTGCTCGAACCGGCGCGGGGGAGCGGCGGCTACCGCGAGTACGGCGCCGACGACGTGGTCACCGTGACCCAGATCAGGAGACTGCTGGAAGCCGGACTCTCCACACAGGAGATCCGATTCCTGCTGCCCTGCGCCACCGGCTCGGCCCCCGACCTGGAGCCCTGCCCCGAACTCCTGGAGATGCTGCGCGCCCGCCTGCACGGGCTGGACGAACGCATCGACACGCTCGCCCGGTCCCGGGACGCCCTGGTCGACTACATCGCGGTCACCGAGCGGCGGGTGATGACGGAAGAGGTCCCAGCCGCCTGAGGGCGATGCCGGAACCTCTCCCGCCGGATCAGTCCCGGGTCACCTTGGTCACAAAGGACCGCCACGCGCCGGGACCGAACGCCAGCACCGGCCCGGACCGGTCCTTGCTGTCCCGGACCAGCACCCGACCCGGCAGGTCGTCGGCCACCTCGACGCAGTCGCCGCCGTTGGGGCCTGAGCGGGTCGACTTGCGCCAGCGGGCGTCCGTCACGTCCATGTCTCCGCCACTTTCCTGATCATCTCGATGGACTGCTGGAGGGGTAGCGCCATGCCGCGCACGTTCTCCCACGCGTCCCGGATGATCAGGATGTCGCCGGGTCGTTCGGCGACGACCCCCTGGAGTTGGTTGTCCAGGTAGGCCAGTTCCCGACTGTCCGTCAACGTCGCGATCGTGAACGGGCCGGCCAGTCCAAGGTACGCCCCTGCGTTGTTCGCCACGACGTGGATGTACACGTTCGGGCGCTCGGCCATCGCCACCAGGTGGTCGAGTTGTTCCCGCATCACCTGGGGCCCGCCGATGCTCCGGTGGAGCACGGTCGCGTCGAGCACCGCGATGAACGTCGGCGGATTCTCCGCGTTGAGCACTTGCTGGCGGTCGATCCGAGCCTGCACCTGCTGCTCAAGCTGTGTAGAGGTCAGTCCTCCGGCGGCGAGCAGCGCCCGCGCGTAGGCTTCGGTCTGGAGCAGCCCGGGAATCACCAGCGGGTTGTAGGTCTTCAGGACGAGAGCATCTCGCTCCACCTCGATCCATGGCCGGAACCAGATGTGCACGCTCTCCAGTACATGGATCTTTGCCAGCATTCGGGTGAAGAGGCCGCCGGTTTCGAATACTCGGTCGACCGCTTCGAGGTATTCCTCGGTGGGCGGGCGTTGGCCGGTCTCCACGGACGAGACGTGGCTCCCGGAATACTTGATCGCTTTTCCGAAGTCTTCCTGACTCAGGCCACGCGACGTTCGCAAGATCCGCAGTTCAGTGATCAGGAACTCAGACATGCTGCCCACGATCGCTCACTCTCGATTGGGGATATCGGCGCAGTTCCGATCCGCCGGCACGCGAGACCGTCCTCGTTGGACTGCCGACCCTATGAGGTGGTGATTGAGCTGTAAACACCGAATCGCCGGGGTCGACGCGATGGGAAACGACTGAGCAACGGAGCTCCATGATCGAGCAAAGCGACGGTATTGCATTCGCCAGAGTCGCCGGGTAGGGCGACTCCGCCTTGCGGGGTCCGCCGCAGGGATGAGGCCGGCAGGCGCGAGTTCACCCCAATGGTGGTCACCGGCCCGGAAACCACCAGCTACGCTCCCTTCATCCGATTTCCTACTGGAGGGAGTACCGTGCGCCGCATCGTCAGAAGTGTGGTGACACCGGCGACCCTGGTCCTCGCGCTGGTCGCGACCCCGGTAGTGGCCCAGGCCGCCAGCCCGTTCGACCGCTATCTCGACCAGGAACTCAGCTGGGGTGCCTGCCTGTTCACGCCACCGGAGCAGGCCCGCCCGATGGAATGTGCCCTGGTCACCGTCCCCCGCGACTGGGCGGACCCCGACGCCGGTGTCGACCTGTCGGTCTCGATCAGCCGGACCAAGGCCACCGGTGAGCGCCTGGGCGCCATCCTGCTCAACCCGGGCGGCCCGGGGGGCCAGGGCAGCTCCCTGGCCGGGGCCCTGGCCGCGCTCCAACCGGCCGTGAACGAGCGGTACGACTTCATCGGCATGGACCCGCGCGGCACCGGCCACGAGGGCGGCACCGCTCCCGACCAGCTCGGACTGGTCTGCGAGATCCCGATCGGCCGGCTGTCGACCCGGACCGACCTGGACGCCCGGGACCGGTCACCGGAGAGCATCGCCGAGCACCAGAAGGCGCCCCGGGCCATCGCCGAGGCGTGCCAGAGCAAGGCGCTGACGCCGTTCATCACCACCTGGCAGACCGCGTACGACATGGAACTCATCCGGCAACTGCTGGGTGACTCCACGCTCAACTACCTCGGCTACTCCTACGGCACCTGGCTGGGCGCGAAGTACGCCTCGCTCTTCCCGGCCAGCGCCGGCAAGATGGTGCTCGACTCCAGCGTCAACTGGGAGGGCCGGCTCCAGGCGGCCTTCGAGGCGTTCCCGATGATCGGGCAGCGGCAGCTCGACGACGTCTACCTGCCCTGGGCAGCCCGGCAGTTTCCCGAGATCGTCGGCGACACTCCGGCCGAGGCGGCGCAGACCTGGGAGGCGGCCCGGGAGTACGCCAAGACTCTGGGCATCGCCGGTGACAACTACGACGCCATTTTCGTCGGCATGGGCGGCCAGCTGCAATGGCTCCTCGCGACCCTGGTCTTCACGGTCGTGGCGCAGGAGATGAACGGCGAGACCCCCGAGACCGGGTTGCCGGACGCCCTGCGGTCCGAGCTGGACGCGCTGGCCCGGACGGAGTACGGCGTGCCGCTGGCCGAGCTGACGGTACGGCGGATCGCGGCCGAGGTCCCCGAGGACTACGTGACGTTCCCCGGTACCCGGGTTTCCGTCGCCTGCGGCGACCAGCCCACCCGCTCCGCCACCTGGTACCGGAAGCTCAGCGACCGGCAGGGCCCCCGCTACCCGCTCTTCGGCTGGGCGTACGGGCTCTCCGAACCGTGCGGCTTCTGGTCGGACGCACCCCGGCAGACCCTGCCGAACCTCCCCGCGTCGGTCGCCTCGAAGATCCTGGTCGTGCAGGCCGAGTTCGACCCGCAGACCGGTTACGAGCAGGCGCGGGCGGCGGTCCGGGCGGCTCCCGGCGTCAGCATGGTCTCGATCGACGACGCCACCTTCCACGGGCAGTACGCCCTCGACGGCAACCCGTGCGTCGACGGAATGGTCAACGTCTTCCTGCTGCGCAACTCGCGCCCGTCCGACGCCACCTGCCCGGGGGTGCCGCTGCCGGGTGAGAACGAGGTCTATCCGGTCGCCGGCCCGGTGAAGCGGGACAACCGCAAGCTCGACCGCTCCGCAGCGCTCTCCGCCGAGAGCCTGCCCGAGCTGCGCGAGCAGGTACGGGATCGGATCGCTCGGGTCAACTCGGAGCGTCCCGTCCGCTGACGCTGTCGGTCGCCCCGTGGCCCGATCCGCTGGTCACGGGGCGACCGCGCACCACCCCGCGCCGCAGGGTCAGAGTGGCAGTTTCATGCCTTCGTGACTGGCTTCGAAGCCCAGTGCGGCATAGAACCGGTGCGCTTCGGTACGCCGCTTGTCGGTGGTCAACTGGACCAGCCGGCAGCCGCGTTCCCGGGCCTGGTCCACCGCCCAGTGCATCATCCGACGGCCGATTCCCCTGTCCCGCAGGTCGCGTCGGACCCGGACCGCCTCGATCTGCATCCGTTCGGCGCCGCGCCGGCTCACCCCGGGGATGAAGGTGAGTTGCATGGTGCCGACCGGTTCGCCGTCGAGTTCGGCGACGATCAGCTCGTTGCGCGGGTCGGCGTCGACCGCCTCGAAGCCGGCCCAGTAGGCGGCGTCGACCTCCTCGCCGATCGGCTCCGCCGGTTCCCGGCCCGCCGACACCTCGTCGTCGCGCAGCATCGCCACGATCGCGGGTACGTCCGCCCGACGTGCCGGTCGGAAGATCAGCTCACTCATGCCCGCCAGCGTGGCACATAGAATGCGATCAATGCCGGCTGCGACCGCCGGGGCGGCAGCCGTGTCGTCACGTCCCGCCGGCGATCAACTGGGTGCGCAGTGTCTCGGACACCCAACGTTCCCATCGCTGGGGTGACCAGCCACGGTCCCGGACGAGGACGAGATACAACTCGGGACTCAGTAGGCCGAACAGTATGTCTGCGGCCTCCCCGGCCGACAGTCCGGCGCGGGCGTCCGGCTTGGCCACCAGCGCCTCGGCGGCGGTGGCGTACACGGTGAACCGGGGGTCGGTTCCGCGTCCCCAGAGTTCGGCGATCTCCGGCTCGATCGTCGCGGCCGTCCGCAGCACCTCGGTGATCGGGGCGATCCGTTCGAGGATTCCGCGCGCTCCCGGGACGAGTTCCCGGAGTTGGCCGTCGACGGTGTCGGCGGCGATGGCCCGGCGGAACCAGGGCCGGTCCATCGTCGCGGTCGGTTCGTCGTCGCCCGCGATCGTGACGTCGCCCAGTTCCTTCAACACGTTCCGCTTGTTGCCGAACGTGAAGTAAATGGTCTGCACCGCGACCCCTGCCCGGTCGGCGATGTCCTGGAGGGCCGTCGCGCCGTACCCGTGTTCGATGAACAGCCCGCGGGCGGCCTCGACGATCTTCCGTCGGGTCTCTCTGGCCCGGTCGGCGCGTTTGCCCTTGACCTCGGTCACCGCTGTAGCTTATATCTAGAGTCCAACTCTAGAGTCAGACTCTAGTGGAACGGAGGAGGCAAGATGCGGGCGATCGTCAACATCCAGCAGTCCGAGGCGTGGAACGGCCACGAGGGCCGGCACTGGGCCGAGCAGGCCGAGCGGTACGACACGATGGCCGAGGGGATCAACGCTCCGCTGCTCGCGGCGGCCGGGATCGGCGACCGGGACCGCGTGCTCGACGTGGGCTGCGGTACGGGTCAGCTCACCCGTCAGGCAGCCCGCCAGGCCACCTCCGGAACGGTGCTCGGAGTCGACATCTCGGTCCCGATGCTGGCGCGGGCCCGGGCCGCCGCCGCCGAGGAGGGCCTCGGCAACGTCACCTTCACCCAGGGTGACGCGCAGGTGTACCCCTTTCCCACCAGTGGCTACGACGTGGTGATCAGCCGGGGCGGGGTGATGTTCTTCGACGATCACGTCGCCGCGTTCGCCAACCTCGGCCGGGCACTGCGGGCGGGCGGCCGGCTCGTCTTCGCCGGCCCGCAACCGGCGGGTTCGACCGGCGACCACGCGCGGGCGTTCGCGGCCCTCGGTCCGCTGATGCGCGAGCCCTCGCCGGCCGCGCGCGGGATGGGCTCCCTCACCGATCCGGACCGGATCCGCGAGGTCCTCGGCGCGGCCGGATTCGTCGACGTGTCGGTCGCGCCGGTGCCGGTGCCCGTGGTCTGGGGCCGGGACGCCAGCGACGCGGTCGAGTTCTACTTCTCCACCGGCCCCGTCCGGCACAACCTCGCCGGGGTCGCTCCGGCCACCGTCGAGCGGGTTCGCGACGAGGTACGGTCGGCACTGCGCGAGTACGAGACCCCGGCGGGCGTACGGCTGCGCGGCGGCATCTGGCTGGTCACGGCCACCACCCGGCCCTGACGACCCGCCCGGCCGACGGGGCGGGTCAGCGCGCCGGGCAGGTGGTGCCGGCGCTCGGCGGCCTGAGGTCGATCAGGTAGTCGTCGACGGCGTCGTTGATGCAGCGGGTCTGCGGATAGGCCGTGTGCCCCTCGCCCTGCCAGGTCAGCACCACGCCGACGTCGAGCATCTCGGCCAGCTTCGGCGTCTGCTCGTAGGGCGTGGCCGGGTCGCCGGTGGTGCCGACGACCACGATCGGCGGGGCACCGGTCGCCGGGCCGGTCGGGTACGGGTCCCGCTGGCCGGGCCAGAACTCGCAGCTCAGCATGCCCACCGCCAGCGGTGCGCCGAAGAGCGGGTATTTCCTGCGCCACTCCGACTGCAACGACCGGATCCGGTCGACGCCGACCTTGCGCTCCTCGTCGGCGCAGTTCACCGAGAGGTTGGCGTCGAAGAGGTTGGTGTAACTGCCGTCCTCGCCCCGCTCGGCGTACGAGTCGGCGAGTTCGAAGACCTCCTTCGGGTCCCCGTCGGCGAGCGAGTCGATCGCGGCGGCGAGCTTCTGCCAGCCCGCCTCCGTGTAGAGCGAGGAGATCACCGCGTAGAAGATCCAGCCGGCGGTGGCCTCCCGGCCGCCCTCGCCGCGTACCGGGGAGACCCGGGCCTTCTCCATCGCATCCGTCACCGCACCCCGGGCGTCGGCGGCGATCGGGCACCGGCCCGGGTTCTCCCCGCACCAGTTGGTGAAGTTGGTGAAGGCCCGCTCGAAGCCCTTGGCCTGGCTCTCCGAGCCGGCCACGATGTCCTGCTTCGGGTCGACCGCGCCGTCGAGCACCAGCGCCCGGACGTTGCGCGGGAAGAGCTGGGCGTACGTCGCACCGAGCAGGGTGCCGTAGGAGTAGCCGAGGTAGCTCAGCTTCTCGTCGCCGACGGCGGTCCGGATCGCGTCCATGTCGTGCGCGGCCTGCTCGGTCGAGTAGAGCCGCAGCCGCTCGCCGTACTTGCCGCCGCAGGTGTCCCCGATCCTCCGGTTCAACGCCACCAACTCGTCGAACTCCGCCTGGCTCGCCGGATCCGGCTCGAAGCCGAAGGCGCTGTCCAGGTCGGTGTCGGAGACGCACTTGACCGGCGAGGAGCGGCTCACGCCCCGGGGGTCGAAGCCGATGATGTCGAACCGCCGGGTCACCTCGTCGGGCAGCCCGCCGAAGCTGGCCCCGAACGACAGGTAGACCGCCGAGTCGATGCCGGAGCCGCCGGGCCCGCCCGGGTTGACCAGGAGCGAACCGATCCGGTCCTGCTGCTTCGCCGACCGGATCCGCAGCAGCGAGATCTCCAGCTTGTCGCCGCCCCCGCCGGTAACGCCGGCCGCGCTCCAGTCCGCGGGTACGGAGATGGTGGCGCAGTCGTACCGCATGTTGGCCGCGCCCCGGCCGACCAGCTTGCGGGGTACCTCCGGACAGGGCTTCCAGTCGGCGGCGCCCGCGCCGCCCGACGGGGCCGCCGGGCCACCGCGCTCGCTGCCGTCGTCGGGCCGGAACATCGGGATGGTGCAGCCGGCGACGAGCATCACGACGGCCAGGAGACCGGCCAGGGGCAGTCGGCGAAGGTGCGAGCGGGCCAAGAGAGATCCTCCGTGATCGTATCGACCGTCAGGCTACGCGCCGGAGGCGAGCGGGTCGCCGCGGAGCACCTGGTCGACGTCGAACCGGATCGGGCGGTCGAGTTGGTCGTACCCGCAGGAGGCCGGCTCCCGGTCGGGCCGCCAGCGGACGAACCGGGCGGTGTGCCGGAACCTGTCGCCCTCCATCGCGTCGTAGCCGACCTCGGCCACCAGCTCCGGGCGGAGCGGCTCCCACTCCAGGCTCTTGGTGCCGGACCACCGGCTCGGCCCACCCGGGATGCGCTGCCCGCTGGTGTGGTCGCCGTGCACCCACGGGTGCTCCTTGACGCCCTCGCGGTAGGGCGCCAGCTCGTCGAGCAGCTCGGCCCGGCGGGCGGCGCTGAACGACGCCGACACGCCGACGTGGTGCAGCGTGCCCGCCTCGTCGTGCAGGCCGAGCAGCAGCGAGCCGACCACCGGGCCGGACTTGTGCCAGCGGAACCCGGCGACCACCACGTCGGCGGTCCGGGTGTGCTTGACCTTGAACATGAGCCGCTTGCCCGGCTCGTAGGGGATGTCGGCGGGCTTGGCGACCAGCCCGTCCAGCCCGGCCCCCTCGAAGATCTCGAACCACCGGGCCGCCGTCTCCGGGTCGGTGGTGGTCTGGGTGACGTGCACCGGGGGTACGACCCCGCGCAGCGCCTCGACGAGGCGGGCCCGGCGCCGCTCGTAGGGCAGGTCGACCAGCGACTCGTCGTCGATGGCGAGCAGGTCGAAGGCGACCAGGTCGGCCGGGGTGGTCTCGGCCAGCATGTTGACCCGGGACGCGGCCGGGTGGATGCGCTGGCTGAGCAGGTCGAAGTCGAGCCGGGGCCCGCCGTCCGGGCCGTCCCGACGGATCACGATCAGCTCGCCGTCGACCGCGCAGCGGGTCGGTAGCTGCGCCCGGGCCTGCGCGACGACCTCGGGGAAGTAGCGGGTCATCGTCTTGCCGCCCCGGCTGGCCAGCTCGACCTCGTCACCGTCGCGGAAGACGATGCACCGGAAGCCGTCCCACTTCGGCTCGTAGCTCATCCCCGGCCCGGTGGGGATCGTCGGCACGCTCTTGGCCAGCATCGGCTCGACCGGCGGGTTGATCGGCAGCTCCACCCGGCCAAGTCAACCAGATGGGCGCGGTACCGGGGTGCCCCGCGCCGGTACCGGTCGTCCCATCGGCCCCATCGGGCGCAGAAGTTTCGCACCGACCACCGCGCGTGACGTGTTTTCGCAGGTCAGAGCTATCTTCGCCGGATGCGGGGCTGGGTGTGCGTCTGCTGCGGCCGATGGCAGGTGAGTGTCGAGCGGATCGCCGGGAGATACCTCTACCGGCTGGCGTACCGCTATCGCGCCGAGGTGGGCGGGGTGGACGTGGTCGGGGAGGTGGGCACGATCGCGGCGCTGGAACGGCTGCTGCTGGCCCGTACCCCGGTGACCCTGGCCGACCTCCGCGAACGTCCGGCCGGCCGGGCCTCGTGAACCGGTGCTGCGTTATCGGGGTCGTCGCGGTGCTACAGCGCCTTCGCGATCTCGGCCAGTACGTCGGCCGGGACCTCCACCGCGGTCTCGTGCGCCGGGATGTCGAGCTGGGCCAGCGCCTCCGGGTCGGAGACGCGCCAGCCCTGCACGATGAAGGTGTCACGGTCTGTGCGGTACAGCGACGGGCAGTTGTTCACCTGCGACTGTGCGGTCTTACGAATGAAAGTGAGCTTCACGATCGGGCCTTTCGCTCCTTTTTAAGCCGCTTTGGGACGGATGCCCCGGCGGTCTGTGTTGCATTATGCGGCTAATCAGGACGTTCGGGCACGGATCACAGCAACGTGGTGGCGTGAATGTAGGTGAATGGCCGATTCATCTCGCGCCGGATGCGGGGCTTTTTCTGCTATTGCGGCCGCGACGTCCCAGCTCAGGGACGGGTCTCGACCGGGGGTCGCCAGTCGGCGTACCGGGCCATCGAGCGGAGCGCCATCCGGGGTGGGGTCAGCCGCATCATCACGTTGCGTAATCCCACCGCCAGCGGATTGCGCAGCTGCTGACCGAACCGGCCCACCAGGTACGAGGCCCGGGCGACCTGCTGGCTGCGCGGGCGGCGCTCGGCGTCGTACCGGGCCAGCCCGGCCGGCACCTCGGTCCCGCCGGCCAGGCTCAGCCCGAGCACCACCGCGTCCTCGATCGCCTGGGCGGCACCCTGGCCCAGGTTCGGCGTCATCGCGTGCGCGGCATCGCCGAGCAGCGCGACGGCCCCCGTCACGTAGCTGCCCAGCGGAGTGCCGAGATGGTAGAGGTCGTTGCGGAGCACCCCCTGCGGGCTGGTCGCGTCCAACAGCGCCGGGATGGGCGCGTGCCACGCCCCGAAGCGCTCCCGGACCGCCCCGAACTCGTCCGCCTCGCGCCGCCCCTCCGGGGCGTTCACCGCGCCGAACCAGTAGACCCGGCCGTCGCCGAGCGGCACCATCCCGAACTCGGCACCCGGCGCCCAGGTGATCGCCACCAGCAGCTCGCCGGTCCAGGGCGCGTCCGTCACGCCCCGCCAGGCGGTGGTGCCGACGTAGACCGGCGGCGGCACGTCCGGCCACAACCGCCGGCGTACGGCGCTGCGCAGCCCGTCCGCGCCGATCAGCAGCTCGGCCCGGATCGTCTTCCGGCCGCCCCCGGCGAGATAGGTGACCTCGGCCGGCGGTCCGGCGACCACCTCGACCACCTCGGCCCCGGTGACCAGGGCGGTGCCCTCCGGCAGCGCGGCGCGGAGGATCTCGTGCAGCGTCGCCCGGTGGATGCCCAGCGACTCGGTGCCGAGCTGGTCGACCAGGTCGGCGGCCTCGATCCGGGACAGCCACCGGCCGTCGGCGGTACGGCTGCCGCCCGACGCCTCCACCCGACCGGCCGCCCGGATCTGCTCGTCGACGCCGAGCGCCGCCAGCCCGGTCAGCGCGTTGGACATCAGGGTGATGCCGGCGCCGACCGCCCCGAACTCGGGTGCCCGCTCCAGGATGGTCACCTGCCAGCCCTGCCGGCGCAGCGCCAGCGCGGCGCAGAGCCCGCCGATCCCGGCGCCGACCACCACTGCCGTGCGATCCACCATCGCGTCCACCTCCGGAACCCGTTCTTCTACAGCTGTAGAACGCCATACTACAGGCGTAGAAGAACCATCGGGAGGGAGCAGCGGGTGACCGCACGACGGGACCGGTTCGCCGTCATCACCGACGCCGCCATCGAGCTGGTGGCAGAGCTGGGCATGCGGGGACTGACCCACCGGGCGGTGGACGCCCGGGCCGGACTCCCACTCGGCTCCACCTCGGCGTACTTCCGGACCCGCAAGGCGCTCATCGAGGCCGTCGTACGCCGCCTCGCCGACCTCGACCGCGCCGACCTCGAAGCCACCGAGGTACCCGCCGAGGTGCTGACCGCCGAGCCGACCACCGGACCGGCGACCACCGGCCCGGCGGTTCCGCCCGACGGGTCCGGATCGCTCGGCGGGGGCGGACCGCTCGGACCCCGGGAACTCGACCAGCTCGCCGGCCAGATAGCCGGCCTGCTCGACCGCTGGCTGACCGACGGGCGTACCCGGACCCTGGCCCGGTACGCCTGCCTGCTGGAGGCCACCCACCACCCCGAACTGCGGGAGATCCTGTCGTACGGCACCGCCTCCCGGACCCAGGCCCGCGCGCTGCTGCGCCAGGCCGGAGCCGCAGACCCGGAGCGGAGCGGCAACCACCTCGTCGCCTGCGTGGACGGGCTGCTCTTCGACCGCCTCGTCGGTGCCGGCTCGCTGACCGCACCGGCCCCGGGGAGCGAGCAGAGCCGGCAGGACCTCTACCGGGCCGTCCGGACCGTACTGTTCGCGATGGCCGCCGCCGGCACCCCGGAGACCGACGCCCCGGCCGCCGGGAGTGCCTGACCGGGATGTCGAGCCCGGCGGCCGGTCCGGCGTCGGGTCAGCGACGGCGGGTGGGCCGGCGCGCCGGGACGGTCCGCCGCCGCCCGGCGAGGATGGCCGCCGCGCAGGTGCCGAGCACGATGCCGGCGAACGGCAGGAATCTGGCCACGGCTCTCACGACCGCCGCCCCCGCCTGCCGGTGCGGGCCGCCAGCCGCGCCCGCTGCGGTTCCACTGTGTACTTCGGATCCCGGGCCGAGACCATCCCCGCCTGAAAGATCCCGAACCGGAGGCAGATCGAGCCGGCCAGCAGCGCCGCCGCGCCGGCCGCCGTCACCGCCCGGCCACGCCCACCGCCGCCGGCCGCCACCGTCAGCGCACCCGCCGTGCAGAGCAGCTTGCCGGCCCGCAGCAACCCGCCGGCCAGGCCCTGCCGCATCGGTTCGGCGACCATGCCGAGCCGGCGCTCCATCCGGTACGCCGCCACGAGTTCGGCGGCGGTGCCGAAGACCGCCGCCCGGCGGGCCGGTCCCGCCTCCGCTGCCGGAGCGGCGAGCACACCCAGCGCCCCGGCCGAGGCCGCCGCCGAGCCCGCGAAGAGCACCGGCAACTCCCGGTACCCCTCGTGCCAGACCGGCACGGCGGTGTCCGAGAAGAGCGTCGCGGTGTACGAGGCGACCGCCGGCCCCAGCGCGGCGGCGCCGAGCGTACCGAGCCGACCGAGCCGGGGCAGCCGACCGGTGACCGCGCTGCCGGCGGCGAGCAGCGCCAACGGGCCGTACCCGGCGAGCAGCCAGGAGCCGACGCTCATCGGCGAGGTCACCTTGACCACCCGGAGCATGTGCAGGAACCGTTCCGGGCGGCCGAGGTCGTGCACCAGGGAGTAGAGCGAGCCGCCCAGCGCGACCGCCGCACCCGCCTTGAGACCACGGGCCAGCCCTGCCCGGCCGGTGAGGTCGGCCGCGGCGGCCAGGGTCGAGGAGGCGCCGGCCAGCCCGCCGAGGAAGAGATAGCCGCCGATGTCCGACGCCTGCCAGGTCGGCGGCTTGAGCACCGGACGGCCGTAGTACGACCGGAACTCGGCCCTCGGCACCATCAGCCGCTCGCCGCGCTGCCGCCGCCCCGGGCGGCCGGCGGAGCCGATCAGCGCGTCCCGCTCCACCGGCAGGTCGGGCGCGGTGTCGAGGCGTACGTCGGTGCGGGTCATCGGCGCGCTCCGGGAAGTGACACGGCGATCAGGGCGGCCAACAGCCCGGCGGCGACCAGCGCGGTCCGGCGCCACATCGCCGGCAGGTCCCGGGTGGTGACGACCGGGTCGGGCGGCAGCCCGTACACCTCGGGCTCGTCGAGCAGCAGGAAGAACGCGCCCGCCCCGCCGACCCCGTCGTACGGGTCGGCGCCGTAGAGCCGGGCGCTGTCCACCCCGGCGTCGTGCAGGTCCGAGACCCGGGCGGCGGCCCGGGCGCGCAGCTCGGAGAGTTCGCCGAACTGGATCGAGTCGGTGGGGCAGCTCTTGGCACAGGCCGGTTCCTGGCCGACCGAGAGCCGGTCGTAGCAGAGGGTGCACTTCCAGACCCGGCCGTCGTCCTCGCGCACGTCGAGCACCCCGAACGGGCAGGCCGGTACGCAGTAGCCGCAGCCGTTGCAGATGTCCTGCTGCACCACCACCGTGCCGAACTCGGTGCGGAAGAGCGAGCCGGTCGGGCAGACGTCCAGGCAGGCGGCATGGGTGCAGTGCTTGCACACGTCGGAGGACATCAGCCAGCGGAAATCCATCCCCGGTACGGCGTCGACGTGCCCGTCCGGCGGTGCCGAGCCGGGCATGCCGAGCGAGACGGCGGTCCGGCCGCCGGCCGCCCGGCGCAGCGCGGCGGGGACCTCGGCCGGGGCGAGCTGGGCCTCCTGCCGGCCGAGCCGGCGCGGCTGCTCGACGAAGGCGACGTGCCGCCAGCTGTTCGCGTCGAGCTGGCCGGTGTTGTCGTACGACATGCCGGTGAAGCTCAGCCCGTCCTCCGGGATCGCGTTCCACTCCTTGCAGGCCACCTCGCATGCCTTGCAGCCGATGCAGACGCTGGTGTCGGTGAAGAAGCCGACCCGTTCCGGTGGCTCGACGTAACCGCCGGCGATGGCCGGGTCGCGCAGCTCGCCGGTCGCCTCGCGCAGGTCGGGAGACATCCGCTCACACCTCCGTTCCGGTCGCGATGGTGATCCCGGCCCGGCGCTGGTAGTCCCGGACCAGCGCCACCCGCTCCGGCCCGCGCGGCCGCCGCCCGGGGCGGATGTCGACGGAGAAGGCCTTGCTCTCCTGGATGTGCGAGTTCGGATCCAGCGAGATCGAGCTGAGTTCGTTGGCCGCGTCGCCCCGGCTGTGGCCGTTCGGTCCCCAGTGGAACGGCAGGCCGATCTGGTGCACCACCCGCCCGTCGACGTGCAGCGGCGCGATCCGCTCGGTCACCAGCACCCGGGCCTCGACGGCGCCCCGGGCGGTGACGATGGTGGCCCAGCCGCAGTGCACCAGTCCGCGTTCGGCGGCCAGTTCGGGGGAGACCTCGCAGAAGAACTCCGGCTGCAACTCGGCCAGGTACGGCGTGTTCCGGCTCATCCCGCCCGCCGTGAAGTGCTCGGTGAGCCGGTAGGTGGTCACCACGTACGGGAAGACCTGCGCGCCGCGCTGCGAGCCGTTCGGGTGGTACTTGTTCTGCTCGTGCGGCCGGAGCAGCCGGGCCGGGTTGCGCTGCTGGCCGTAGAGCGGATTGTCCACAGGGGAGTCCTGCGGCTCGTAGTGGGTCGGCAGCGGCCCGTCGAGGACGCCGGCCGGCGCGAAGAGCCAGCCGAGCCCGTCGGCCTGCATGATGAACGCGTCGGTGCCGCGCAGCGCGGCCACCCCCCGGGCGCCCTCGGGCGGCTGGTAGTCCGGCGGCTTGCTCGGCTCGAAGTCGGGTATGTCGTACCCGGTCCACCGGCCGGCGTCGGCATCCCACCAGACGTACTTCTTGCGCTCGCTCCACGGCCGTCCGTCCGGCCGGGCCGAGGCCCGGTTGTAGAGCATCCGCCGATTCGCCGGCCAGGCCCAGGCCCACTCCGGGGAGACCCAGCTCTGCTCCTCGGCCGGCTTGCGCCGGGCGGCCTGGTTGATCCCGTCCTTGTAGACCCCGCAGTAGATCCAGCAGCCGCAGGCCGTCGACCCGTCGTCGGCGAGTTCGGTGTACGTCGACAGCGGCCGGCCGTCGGCGTCCCAGCCGTTGATCTCGGCGAGCACCGCCTCGGCGTCCGGCTCGCCCGTCCGGCCGATGGTCGGGTAGTCCCAGGTCAGATCGAGGATCGGCCGGTCCTTCGGATCGGTCGAGCCGGCCAGCTTCTGCCGGATGATCCGGCCCAGGTGGTACACGAACCAGAGGTCGCTGCGCCGGTCGCCGGCCGGCTCGACCGCCTGGTGACGCCACTGGAGCAGCCGGTTGGTGTTGGTGAAGCTGCCGTCCTTCTCGGTGTGCGCCGCGGCCGGCAGTACGAACACCTCGGTGCCGATCTCTTCGGTGACGAGTTCCCCGGAGGCGATCTCTGGCCCGTCCTTCCACCAGGTGGCGCTCTCGATCATGTTGAGGTCCCGGACGACCAGCCAGTCCAGCCTGGCCATGCCGAGCCGCTGCATCCGGGCGTTCGCCGAGCCGACCGCCGGGTTCTCGCCGAGCAGGAAGTACCCCTTGCAGGCGCCGCCGAGCTGCTCCAGGACCGTGTCGTAGTGCGAGTGGCTGCCGGTCAGCCGGGGCAGGTAGTCGAAGCAGAAGTCGTTCTCCGGCCGGGCCGCCGCCCCCCACCACGCCTTGAGCAGGCTGACCGTGTAGGCCCGCATGTTCGCCCAGAACCCCTTGCGGGCGGCGTCGGCGAGGATGAAGTCGGCCAGGGTCTGGGTCCGGTGCGCGTGCGGCATCGGGATGTAGCCCGGCAACAGGTTGAACAGCGTCGGGACGTCCGTCGAGCCCTGGATGCTGGCGTGCCCGCGCAGCGCCTGGATGCCGCCGCCGGGCCGGCCGATGTTGCCGAGGAGCAGTTGCAGGATGCTGGCCGCGCGGATGACCTGCGAACCGTCGGAGTGCTGGGTCCAGCCGACCGCGTAGACGAACTCGCTGGTCCGCTCCGGGCCGGAGTTGTCCACCAGGTGCCGGCACACCTGCCCGAAGACCTCCGGCGGGATGCCGCAGACCCGCTCGACCATCTCCGGGGTGTAGCGGGCGAAGTGCCGCTTGAGGATCTGGTAGACGCAGCGCGGGTCCTGGAGCGTGAGGTCACGGTGGAGCTGGCCGTCCAGGGCGGCGGTACCGGAGCCGAACTTCTCGCCCTCGCCGGACCCGTGCCCCTCGTGCTCCGCCGCCCCCTTCGGATCGTCCTGGAGGCTGTGCCCGGCCGCCACCCGGGCCTCGAACTGGCTGTCCCGCTCGCCGGTCGCCGAAACCAGTTGCACGTCCTCGTACTGCCAGCTCTCCTCCCGGTAGGTGTGGCTGTCCGGGTCGAAGCCGGAGAAGAGCCCGTCCAGGTCCTCGGTGTCCCGGAACCGTTCGTTGACGATGATCGACGCGTTGGTGTACGCCAGCACGTACTCCCGGAAGTCCTTCTCCTCGGTCAGTACGTGGTTGATGATCCCGCCGAGGAACGCGATGTCGGTGCCGGCCCGGATCGGCACGTACAGGTCGGCCAGCGCACTGGTCCGGGTGAACCGGGGATCGACGTGGATCACCGTGGCGCCCCGGGCCTTCGCCGCCAGCACCCACTGGAAGCCGACCGGGTGCGCCTCGGCGAAGTTGGACCCCTCGATCACGATGCAGTCGGCGTGCTGGAGATCCTGCATGAAGGTGGTCGCACCGCCGCGCCCGAACGACGTGCCCAGGCCGATCACGGTGGAGCTGTGGCAGACCCGCGCCTGGTTCTCCACCTGGATCACCCCGAGCGCGGTGAGGAGCTTCTTGATCAGATAGTTCTCCTCGTTGTCCAGGGTGGCGCCACCGAGGCTCGCGATGCCCATCGTCCGGGCCACCCGGAGCCCCTCGTGCTCCTCCTGCCAGGTCTCCCGCCGGGTCCGGATCACCCGCTCGGCGATCATCTCCATCGCGGTGTCGAGGTCGAGGTCCTGCCACTCGGTGGCGTACGGCGGGCGGTAGCGCACCCGGTCCAGCCGGCCCGAGTCGGTGGTCAGTTGCAGCGAGGCGGCGCCCTTCGGGCAGAGCCGTCCCCGGCTCACCGGCGAGTCGGGGTCCCCCTCGATCTGCACCACCTGTTCGTCCCGGACGTAGACGTTCTGGGCGCAGCCGACCGCGCAGTACGGGCAGACCGACTTCACCACCCGGTCCGCGTCGGCGGTCCGGGCGCGCAGCTCGGAACTGTGCCGCGACTTCACCGAGGCCGCCCGCCCGGTCCGGTCCGAACCGGTGAGCTGCCGCCAGACCGGCCACGAGCCGATCGGTAGACCGCGCACCTGCGCCTCCTGTCGTCGATGGCCGCCACCGCCGGCACTGAGCCACCGCGGCGGACCCGTTCGCTACCGGCCGGGTCGCCCCAGCCCGTCGGCCCGGGCCCGCTCCCGCATCCAGTCGTGCACCTGCCGGGACGACGTCGGGTTGAACTCGCGCGGATTCACCAGGGTCTGGGTGCGGGACGGCAGGACACCGGGGCGCTGCCGTTGCGCCCGGGTCACCGTGCCGCCGCCGTCGGCCGGGATCCCGGTGCCGACCAGGTACGCCTGCCCGGCCGGGATGCCCAGCTCGGCACCGATCTCCTGGTAACTCCGACCCAGGCCGACCAGGTGCAGCACCGCTTCCTTGCTCGCCACGCCGCCCCCCGCTCGCCGTGCCGGCCGACTCCGACCGACCGACCGCCAACCACCGACAAGCCTCTCATTTCGCCCAGGCCGCCGGAGCCGGTTCACGTGCAAGGAAGGGCCCCCGCTTATACAAAAAGCGATAAGCGGGGGCCCTTCCTAACGCTTCAGCCCGCCAGCGGAGTGTGCCCGGCCGGTACGGTCTCGTCGGCGGGCGGCGGTGGCGGCGGGGTGCCGTCCCCGAACGGGCGACCGCCGAGCGCCTCCCGGCCGTGCGGCTCCAGCCAGTTCCGCAGGTCCGGCCCGGCCGGCACGATCCCGGTCGGGTTGATGTCCCGGTGCACCTCGTAGTAGTGCCGCTTGATGTGGTCGAAGTCGATGGTGTCGCCGAAGCCGGGCGTACTGAACAGATCCCGGGCGTACGCCCAGAGCACCGGCTGCTCGGACAGCTTCTGCCGGTTGCACTTGAAGTGCCCGTGGTAGACGGCGTCGAACCGGACCAGGGTGGTGAAGAGCCGGACGTCGGCCTCGGTGATGGTCTCCCCGACCAGGTAGCGCTGCCCCTCCAGCCGGGCCGAGAGCCAGTCCAGCCGGTCGAAGAGCCGCCGGTACGCCTTCTCGTACGCCTGCTGGCTGCCGGCGAAACCACACCGGTAGACCCCGTTGTTGACGTCGGCGAAGACGACCCCGTTCACCTCGTCGATCTCCTCCCGCAGCGCCTCGGGATAGAGGTCGGGCGCACCGGAGCGGTGGTACGCCCGCCACTGCGTCGACAGGTCGAGGGTCATCTGGGCGAAGTCGTTCGTCACGACCTGCCCGGTCGGCACGTCCACGATCGCCGGCACCGTGATCCCCCGCTCGTAGCCGGGGAACCGGGCGAAGAACGCCTCCTGGAGCCGCTCGATGCCGAGCACCGGGTCCCGGCCGCCCGGATCGAGGTCGAAGGTCCAGCTCCGGGCGTCGTGGGTCGGCCCGGCGACCCCCATCGACAGCACGTCCTCCAGCCCGAGCAACCGGCGGACGATGATCACCCGGTTGGCCCACGGACAGGCCCGGCTCACCACCAACCGGTACCGGCCCGGCTCCACCGGATAGCCGTCCCGCCCGTCGGCGGTGATCCGGGTGGCGATGTAGCGCTGGTCCCGGGTGAACTCCCCACCCGGGTTGACATAGCTGCCGTCGGTGGCGTTGCCGCCGTCGCTGGCCCTGCTGCCCTCTGCGGTGTTCGACATTCCACCATCGTTCCCCAAACACTCCCCGGATCCACCGCCGAACGTCCCGAATCCACGCCGGGGCCCGGTGGCACGGGACGGTGCCGGAGTCAGCGGCGCATCAGCTCGTTGACCGCCCCGTAGTCCAGGGCACCGGCGAGGGCGTCGTAGCCGCCCGACCCGTACGCCTCCTCGGCGGCCCGCCGGACCACCGCGTACGCCGCCTCGGCCACCGCCGAGCCGAGGCTGACCCGGGCCACCCCGAGCCGGGCCAACTCGGGTACGGCCGGCGCACCGGGACCGGCGAGGATGTTCAGCGGTGCCGGAATGCCGGCGGCCAGTGCCGCCACCGTCTCCGGGTCGACCACCCCGGGCACGAAGATCCCGTCGGCACCGGCCCGGAGATAGTGGGCCGCCCGGTCGAGGGTCTCCGGCACCCCGCCGGTACCCCGCAGGAAGGTGTCGACCCGGGCGTTGACGTACAGCGGAATCCCGACCTCGTCCGCGACGGCCCGGGCGGCGGCCAGCCGGGCCGACTGGTCGGCGACCTCGCGCAGCCCCGGGCCGCCGCCCGGCGCCGCGTCCTCCAGGTTCACCCCGACCGCGCCGGCGGCCAGGACCGCGCGGACGGTTTCGGCGACCTGCTCCGGAGTGGCCCCGAAACCGGATTCGATGTCGGCGGTGACCGGCACCGAGACCGCCGCGGCGACCCGCCCGACGAGTTCGGTGGCCGGCTCCCGGCCCAGGACGTCGCCGTCCGGGGCGCCGAGGCTCCACGCCACCCCGGCGCTGGTCGTCGCGACGGCCCGCGCGCCGGCCGCCGCCACGATCCGGGCACTCGCCGCGTCCCAGGCGTTGACCAGCACCACCGGGTCGGCCGGGACGTGCAGGGAACGGAACAGTTCGGCGCGAAGACGTTGATCACTCATGGTGGCCAGTCTCCGCCGCCCGCACCGGTCGCCGTATTCTTTCAGCTCTGCCTAAAACGAGAGGTCGACGTGGTCTCCATCGGTCTGCCGGGCGGTGCCGTCGCCCGGATCCGCTTCGCGGTCTCCTGCCTCTGGGAGGTCGCGACCAGCGTCCGGGTGCTGCGCGACGCCGGTGACCACGCCGTGCACCTGCCCTGGGCGACCCGGGTACGCCCCCGGCTCGTCGACGCCGGCCTGCTCCCCGCCGGTGGTGCGCCCCCCGACCGGGCCGGAGGCGCGGCGGCGACCCAGGGCGGGCTGCTCTGGCAGCTGATCCCGGCCCGGCCGCACTACCTGCCCGACTTCCTCACCCCGGCACCCGAGGGACTCAGCCCGGACCTCGACACCGAACTCGCGACGCTGCTGGCCACCCCGGCCGAGGTGGTCCGGGCGGACCTCGACAGCTACCCCGGCCGGGACGCCCCGGCAGTGCGCCACCTGTACGCCGACCCGGCCGACGCGCTGCGCCGGCTCGCCGACGAGATCGTCCGGTACTGGCGGATCGCGCTCGCACCGGACTGGGCCCGGATCCGGCTGCTGCTCGACGCCGAGGTGCACCACCGGGCCCGGCGGCTCGCCGCCGACGGCGCCGCCGGACTCCTCAACGACCTGCACCGGCAGGTCCGCTGGGAGGGGGAGACCCTGGCCATCGCCCAGCAGCACTGCACCGCCGCCGACGTACCGGACGGGAACGGGCTGGTGCTGATCCCGTCCGTCTTCGTCTGGCCGTCGGTGGCGAGCGTCGCGGCCGGGCCGGCGCCGCAGCTCGCGTACCCGGCCCGGGGCATCGCCACGCTCTGGGAGACACCCCGGCAGGCACCCGAGAGCCTGGCGGCGGTACTCGGCCGGGGCCGGGCCCGGGTACTCGCCGAGATGCGGTCACCGCTCTCCACCACCGAGCTTGCCCGGCGTACCGGGCTCTCGGCCGGGGGCGTCTCGCAGCACCTCGCCGTGCTCCGGGCCGCCGGACTGGTGGCCACGCACCGGACCGGCCGGACCGTGCTGAACAGCCGTACCACCGTCGCCGAGGCGCTGCTCTCGGTGGCCGGCTGAGCCGTCCGGGCAGCTGCGGTACTTCTCCAGGTAGACCAGTCCGGGGCCGGTGTCCAGCGGCCGGTGCGCGTAGTCGACGTACCCGTGCCGGCGGTACAGCCGCAGGTTTTCCGCGCTGTCGGCGCCGGTGAACAGCTCGAACCGGCGTACCCGGTCCGGGCAGGCGGCCTCGACCGCGTGCAGCAACCGGCCGCCGATCCCCCGGCCCTGGAGGTCGGGGGCGACGGCGAGCCGGCCGACCTGCCCGGTCCCGTGCTGGAACCGGGCCCGGACCGCACCGACGAGCCGGGTGCCGAGCCGGGCGACCAGCACCACGCCGGTCCCGGGCGGCCGCGCGAGTACGGCCCGGATCTCGGCCAGCGTCTCGGTGAGCGGCGGCAGCCACGGATCCGCGTAGCGCTGCGCCTCGCTCAGGTAGGCGGCCCGCTGCACGGTGAGGATCTCACCGGCGTCGGCCACCGTCGCCGGTTGCACGACGATCGAGCGGGCCGTGGCGGTGGACTCCGGCACCGCAGGCTGCTGCGGGGACATCCCAGCAGGCAACCAGGTCCGCCCCGGCCCCGGCTGCCCCGGCCGGCGGCTGTCCCACCGGTTAGGCTGCCGAGCGGAAGCGACGCCGTACCCGTGGCCACCCGGCGGGTACCCGCGGGAGGAGGCGTCAGGCGATGCCCGGACTGACCTATCCGGAGGTCGGCGCCACCCGCACCGGCCGGCTGCCGGCCGGATACCGGCACCTGCGCTACCGGGCCGCCCTGCCCCCGGGCGCGTTCGAGCTGGCCGGCGAGGCGGTGCTCAGCTGGCGGATGCACCGGGCCATGGGGGTGCGGATCGACGCCAGTGCGCCCCGGGCCGAACCGGGCTGCACGGTCACCGCCGGGCTCGGGCTGGGCCGGCTGCGGCTGGCCGCCCCCTGCGAGGTGGTCTGGGCGGTACGCGACGAGCATCGGGCCGGCTTCGGCTACGGCACCCTGCCCGGACACCCGGTACGGGGCGAGGAGGCGTTCCTGGTGCAGCGCCTCGACGACGGCGGGGTGCGGTTCACCGTCACCGCGTTCAGCCGGCCCGCCGGGCCGCTGGCCCGGGCCGCAGGTCCGCTGCTGCCGCTCTTCCAGCGCGGGTACGCCTGGCGCTGCGCGTCGGTGCTCCGCCGGCTGGCCGCCCGCTGAGCCGGACAGGGGCGGCGGCCGGCCCCCGGCGGTCAGAACCGGGCGAAGGAGCGGAGCGGCATCCGGGGACCGAACCGGGGCGCGTGGTGGCCACCGGCCTCCAGCAGCCGGCAGACCCGACCACGGTGGCCCCGGAACGGCTCCAGCAGGGCCAGCATCCGGGCGTCGTCGCCGCGCGCCTCGCCGGCCAGCGCCCAGGCGACCATGTTCGGGATGTGGTAGTCGCCGACGCTCACCGCATCCGGGTCTCCGAAGGCGATCCGGACCACCTCGGCGGCCGTCCACGGTCCGATCCCGACGATGGCGGTGAGCCGGCGGGTCGCCTCGGTCGGGTCGGCGCACCGTTCCAGCCGGTCCGCCTCGGCCGCCGCCCGGCGCAGCGTCTCCGCCCGCCGCTGCTCCACCCCGAACGGGTGGAACACCCAGTAGGGCTGGCCGGCGATCACCGCCGGCTCGGGCGGTACCCAGAGCCGGGGCAGCGGTCCGGGGGCGGGTACGCCGAACCGGCGCACCGTCGCCGAGTACGCCCGGAAGGCCTCCTTGCCGGTGACCTTCTGCTCCAGGATCGCCCGCAGCAGCCGGGGGAAGATCTGCCCGGTGGCCGGCAGTCGCAGCCCCCGGTGGGTGTTGGCCAGTCGCGCCACCAGCGGGTGTGCGGCGGCGAGCCGGTCGAAGCCGGTCAGGTCGTCGTGGAACCCGGCCACGGCGTCGGCCCGGTCCACCACCCAGCCGCCGCCCGGCCCGTAGCCGTCGGCGACCAGGTCGCCGCCGACCCGGCGCAGCGCCAGCGTCCCCGGCCCGTCAGGGGTACGGCTGGCCCACCAGAACGTGCCGTCGACGAACCGGGCGCAGGGGTCGTGTGCCCCCATCGCCAGCGACCCGACCGAACCGTCGAGGTGGTAGCGCTGCGGCGGTCGCAGCAGCCGGCTCGCGGTCGGCCCGGTGGCGGTCACCCGGACACTCTGCCACGGGGGACGGGGCGGTCCACAGCGGCGGGCCGGCCGCCGGGGTGCCCCGGCCCGGAGAGTGGGCGGACCGGGCCCACGACGGGACGGCACCGGAACGCCCGTGCGCGTTCCGGTGCCGTCCGGCCTCAAGCGGTGTCAGGTGGGTCCGATCCGGTCCTCCTCCTTCCGGTCTCTCGTCGTCGGACTTCCCTGGTGGCGGCGGGGTCGGGGGACCAGGCACCGCCGGTGGTGCGGGGTGTGGCGGGAGCGTTTCACCGCTGCGGCCGCCGGCCGGCCCGAGCCGGCCGGGATCACCTGACGGTGATCCGGACTACGTCGAAGGCCGGCACCTGGTTGGCGCGGGTCATCATCGGGACCCGGTGCGAGCCGTCACCGGCCCACACCGCGCACTGCGCGGTTCCCCGCTGGGTCAGCCCCGGCACGGTCACCGTGACGGTGTCCGGCTGGGCACCACCCCGGCCGTCCTCGGTCGCCACGAAGAACGCCGGGACCGGCGCCGGGTCCGGCGCGGAACGGTTGCTGCTCAGCATCCGGCAGGCGGAGTGGAAGTGGCCGCGGACCAGGCCCTCCTCGGTGAGGAAGGAGCTCTCCTTGTAGTAGCCACCCTGCCCGGCCGGCAGGAACCGGTCCCGGACCAGGTTGCGGGTGCTGACCCGGAGCGTGAACTGCTGGTTGACCCGGACCGAGTTCGGCGCCTGGGTGATCAGCAGAGAGGGGTTCTGCTCCGGGGAGCCGACCTCACCGAACGCGGTGCCGACACAGCGGGGGCCGTTCTGGAAACCGTCGTGCGTCTGGAGGTCGCTGTCCGCGCAGTCCGCGCCGAGCGGCTCCAGCGCGGCCGGGTTGCCCGGCGCGGCGCTGCTGCTGGTACCCGGGCTGGGCGTGCAGTTGGCGCTGCCACCGCCCGGCCGACCGCGCTGGGCCAGGGTGCCCGGCTCCTGTCCGTCACCGGGGTGCTGCACGGCACCGTGGTCGTGGTACGACCGGGTCTGCGGCTTCGCCGCCGTGCCCGGACCCTCTGCGGCGGCCGAGGAGGACGGGTTCGCCGTGCCCGGGGCGCCGGTCGGCGCGCTCGTCGACGGCGCGCTGGTCGCCGGGGCCGGGGCGGTCGGGCAGGGCTTGGCCGCGGAGGGCCGGTTCCGGCCCCAGGTGCCGGCGTTCGAGACCTGGGTGACCGTGACGATCGCGCCGAACACGCCCAGCGTGGCCAGCACGGCGATCAGGCGCTTGTTGCGTGGTGGTCGGTTCGAGCGCCGCCGTGAGGAGCGGACGGGGGTGTTCTTCACGTGGTGCCACCTCTTCCTTAGAGGGTTCGGTCAGCGAGGTCGGATTTCAGCGGGACCAGGCTGATGGTGCCGAGGACCGGAGGGTCCTCGGCGAGGGCGGGATGCTGGGCAGGCCGGCGACGAGGCGGGCCCGGAGGCCGGCTATCGGCGCGCTGTCGACCCGGCGGGGGTCACCGGGCGCGGCGCCGGCCACGGAGATCGGCGAAGCGGAGGGACGATCGTAGTCGCCGCGTGGCAACGCGTATATCGTCTCCATCTTCCCGCCTTTCCGAATATTCAGCCGGTAACGGTGCGAAAAAAACCGTACGGAATGCGTTGGCTGAGAGTCAAACCGTGGTAGAGAAGATAGGGATCTCTTGAGGTCCACTTAAAAGGAACTTATGTTTCGGGGGGCTAACCATCGGCGGGGCCGCCGGAGGCTGTCGCCGGTGGTCGAGGTGACCCTCCTGTGTGGTCGGTCCGGCCGGCTCCCGGACAGTCCGCGACGCCGGCCCCGGACAGGGCCGGCGTCGCAGCCGGACAGCGACGGTTGCCGCACGTCGCGTCCGGGACCACGGCGACGACCGACCGCGCCTACCCTGGCAACGGCCGGCCGCCGGGTCTGTGCGGCAGCACCCGTGGGTCGGCTGGTCAGTAGCCGGACCCCGTCTGTTCCCCGGCCTCCGCCGGCGGCGGGGCGACCGGCTTCGGCTTGCCGGTCGGCAGGCAGCTGAGGTTCTTGGTACCGGCCGGGGTCACCACGAACCAGGTGCCGCCGACGCCCTGGCCCTTCCACTGTCCGGGCTTCTTGTCACCGATGTAGCGGTACACCGGCCAGCCGCCGATGGTGATCTGCCTGGTGCCGTCGGGCCGGACGACCGTGCCGACCTTGTCCGCGGCGACGCCCTTGACACTCGGCGTGCCGTTGGTGAGCGCGGCCGGCCACACCCGGGCGCACTCGCCGACGCAGGTCGTCGTCGGCGGCTTCGCCGAGTCCCGGTCGAAGCGGTAGAGCACCCAGCCCTTGTCGTCGGTCACCACCTGACCCATCCGGGGGACCCGCTTGCCGACCAGGCCGGCGGTGACGTCCACCTCGGCCACCTCGACGGGCTGCGGGGTCGGCTCGGCGGCGGGTTCGGGGGTCGGCTCGGCGGCCGCGTTCGCCGCCGGCTTCGCGTTGCCGGCGGCACTGGTGTTCGGGGTGGTTCCCGCAGGTGCGCAGGCCGTCAACGCGGCCAGCGCCGCGCCGGCCAGTACGACGCCGGTACGCTTCGTCGGTGCCACGTCCCCTCCTCTGCTGGACAGGTTGCCGGGAAGTACGGCCACTTCGGCCGCCCGGTTGAGCCAATTCGTAGTGGACAATTTCACAGCGAAAACGTTGAACTTCTGCCGCGCGCCGTACGTACAAATCAAGAGCCGTCGTGACCACGTGCTTTCCGTCGCCGGTAAATCTCTGACGGTGCGGCACGACGTGATTCGGGCGCGCAATTGTCCGAGCCGTGATGGCGCCGGGACGACGCCTGTGGTCGGCTTGGCCCCGTGCGAAACTCCCAGGCCCGTCAGGCCGGCACGGTCACCAGGGGGTCCGTCGACCCGTCGTCGTCGATCACCTGCACCTGGAACCCGACGATGTCGTCCAGGTCGCTGGAGGTGGCGGTCTCCAGCATCAGCGGGTTGGGCTGGGTCTTCGTGCCGTAGCCGCCCGGCGGCACCTTCCAACTGGAGAGGGCCTCGGTGTCCCCGTTCTTGTGGATCGCCACCAGCCGGCACACCTTCGGGCCGGACAACCCGCTCAGCGCGTAGGAGACCCGGGTGCCCCAGGGTGTCGAGCCGAGGATCACCTCCATGCGCACCCCGCTGTCCGGATCGGTGGCGGTGAACCGCTCGCCGGTCGGCGCCGGCCGGCCGGTGGCCCCCGGGCTGCCGGTGACCGTGCCGGCGCCAGGCGGCTGCGCGGTCGTCGTGCCCGGATCGGCGATCCGGGTCCCGGCGAAGAGCGCCAGGCCGGTCAGCATCGCCAGCAGCACCACACCGGCCGCGAGGCTGTAGAGCCGCCGGCTGCGGGCCCGCCGCCGGTCCGCGCCGACCGCCGCCACGACCCGGTCGAAGAGCAGGCCGTCGGACTCGGCGCGCTCCGCCACCACCAGGTCACGGCCGTCGACCTCGCCCAGCATGTCCACCACCGGCAGCAGCGACTCCAGCTCCAGCCCGCACTGCGGGCAACTCGCCAGGTGCTCCTCGAAACGCACCGTGTCGCGCTCGTCCAGAACGCCCAGGGCGTACGACGCGACGTCCCAGTGGATCTCGGCGTTCACTCGGTCACCCCCCGCTCCACGAGGGCTGCCCGCAGTGCCCGCAGCGCGTAGTAGACCCGGGACTTCGCGGTGCCGAGCGGCAGCCCCAACTCCTCGGCGGCCTCCGGCACCGTGCGCCCCCGGAAGTACGTCGCCACCAGCACCTCCCGGTGCGGCTGGCTCAGCGTGCGCAGGGCGTCCGTGATGGTCATCATCCGCAGCACCCGGTCCGTGTCGTCCGACTCGGAGAAGCCCTCCAGATCGCGGTCGTACGTCTCGGCGGGTCGGGCCTGCTCGCTGCGATGGTCGTCGATCACGATCCGCCGGGCGACGGTGACGAGCCAGGGACGCAACGACGACTGGCCGTGGGTGCCGAGCCGGTGTGCGTTGCGCCAGGCGCGTAACAGCGTCTCCTGCACCACGTCCTCGGCGCGCTGGCGGTCGCCGCCGGTCAGCCGCAGGACGAACATCAGCAGAGGTTTGGCATGTTCCTCGTAGAGCACGCGAACGAGCTCGTCGGAGTGCCTGTTCTCGGCGGGGGTCGAATTGTGGCGGCCGGCAGCCGGTCGCGGTGTCACCGGCCCATCATTCCGTCCGGCCGGCCGCGCGTCGAGACTTTTCCGGTACCGAATTGACCGGCGTTGCGAGGTGGCGCACATTCGCCCCGGCATGACCGTGTCGCCATACCATCCGCCGGCTACCGCCTGCATCCCACCCATACCTCCGCGTCGAAGGCGCGTGAGCCGGCCCCCGCCTGGGGTCCGGTCGATCCCGCCGCCGAGAAGTACGGACTCCGGGCCGGGCCGGATCAACGCGGCTCGGAGAAGTTGTGCCAAAGCTGCACCTCGGCGGCCGTGACGTCCGATGTGTCCGGCTAGCGGGCGATGTCGAAGCTCCCCGGCGGCGGCGGTGCGGAGGACCGGGCGGCGCTGTCGACGACCACCCGGGCACCGTCGGCGAACCGGTCCAGGTCGGCGCCGGCCAGCACCCGGCCCGGGAACCAGTCTCCGGCGGTACGCCGGACCAGCTCCGGCACCGGCAGTTCGGCCCGGCTGGCGGCCAGCACCAGGTTGCCGTACCGGCGGCCGCGCAGCACCGCCGAATCGGCGACCAGGCAGATCTCGGGGAGTACGGCCCGGACGGTGGCGACCTGGGCGCGGGCGTACCGCAGCGGTGGGCCGTCCGCGACGTTGACCACGTGTACGCCGCCGGGGCGCAACACCCGGGCCGCCTCGGCCGCGAACTCCACTGAGGTCAGATGTGCCGGGGTGCGGGCTCCGGCGAAGACGTCGGCCACCACCACGTCGTAGCTGCCGTCCCGGATGGTGCCGAGCACCTCCCGGGCGTCGCCGACCCGGACCCGCAGCCGGGGGTCGGCCGGCCAGGGCAGTTTCTCCCGGACCAGGTCGACCAGGGCCGCGTCGACCTCGACGACCCGCTGGGTCGAGCCGGGCCGGGTGGCGCAGAGATAGCGCGGCAGGGTCAGCGCCCCGCCGCCGAGGTGCAGCACCCGGAGCGGCTCACCGGCCGGCGCGACGAGGTCGAGCACGATGGCGATCCGGCGGACGTACTCGAACTCCAGGTGGGTCGGGTCGGTGAGGTCGACGTGCGACTGCGGCGCCCCGTCGACCAGCAGCGTGTACGAACCCGGCCGGTCCGGGTCCGGGCGCAGCTCCGCCAGGCCGCTCGCCACCTTCACCGCGAGCGCGTCGGCCCGCCGTTTCCGCCCCACCGGTGAAGTATCGCCGCCGGGCGTCCCGGCCCGGACGGGGGTTGGCGGAACGAGCCGTTGCGCACCCGTCGGGTCAACCGGTGAAGGCCGCCGGGGCGGCCCGGGTGGTGGCCAGGGTGAGGGCGCGGTGCAGCAGCCGGCCGTCGCCGAGCCGGGCCCGCAGCCGGCGTTCCAGCCCGGCGATCGGGATCAGGTTCTGCGGGGCCCGGGGGTCCTTGTAGGGCGTGGAGGCGAACTTCGGCAGCGTGACCAGGGAGAGGTCAGCCAACTCGATCGCCTGCTGCTCGGCCAGCTCGGCCGAGCACTCGACCCGGACGATCCCGGCCCACGGGCCGCGCCCCGAGCCGGGCAGCCGCAGATACCAGGAGTAGCCGCCCCAGGCCGTACCGAGCCGGAAGACCGGGGAGCGTTCCCGGGCGGCCAGCCCGGTGACCAGCGCGGTGTGCCGGGCCTCCAGGTACTGGCTGTGCTGGGTCTTGATGTAGCCGAGGGTGCGCGGCAGTTGCCGCCGGCTGCGCAGCGGGCCGTCCACCACCAGCAGGTCGCCGTCGTCCCGGACCGCGCCGGAGACCTTCACCTCGAGCGCGGTCAGCGGCCCCTGGACCGCCGCCGGCAGCTTGCTCAGCTCGCCGGTCCCGCTGAGCCGGTGTACGGCGTACCGGATCTGCCCGGCGACCACGTCCTGCGCCGACGGGCTGGCGGTGAAGAGTCCCCGTTCCACCTCGGCACCGGCCAGTTCGGCGGCACCCCGGCGCAGGTCGCAGCGGACCACCCCGGCGGCGTACGAGGCGGCCAGGCCGGGGTAGGAGGTGCCGTCCGGTTCCTCGGTCCAGACGCTGGCGTCGATCCGGCGTACCCCGTCGACCAGCAGCACCACGTCCGGCGGCTCGATGGTGTCCGGGGCGGCGAGCGGGCGCCACTCGTCGGCGGGCAGCTCGACGTCGGTCTGCACCTGGGCACTGCTCGGTGCCGCCGGGCCACCGGCCGCCTCGAACGAGGCACCGTAGGCCGGGTCCCAGGCGTCGACGAAGAGCCGGGTGCTCACCGGCCGGTCCGTTCGACCCGGGAACTGCGGGCGTCCTTGCGTACCTCGAACCGGACCGGGATCCGCTCCGCCAGCGCCGGTACGTGGGTGACCACCCCGACCATCCGGTCGCCCCGGGCGGCGAGGTTTTCCAGGGTGGCGGCGACGGTGTCCAGGGTCGCCGCGTCCAGGGTGCCGAAGCCCTCGTCGAGCACGATCGACTCCAGGCTGGCGGTGGTGGTCGAGAGCCCGGCGAGTTGCTCGGAGAGGGCCAGCGCCAGCGCCAGCGAGGCCTGGAAGGTCTCCCCGCCCGAGAGTGTCCGGACCGCCCGGCGCAGCCCCGCGTCGTGGTGGTCGAGGACGAAGAACTCGCCCTTGTCGTGCGCCAGATCGTATTGCCCGCCGGTGAGTTCGCGCAGGATCCGGGAGGCCCCGTCGACCAGCATGTCGAGCGCCTCGGCCAGCAGCCACCGCTCGAAGTTGTTGGCCCGCAGGTGCCCGGCCAGCGCCTTGGCGATCCGGGACTCCCGCTCGTGCCCGGTCCGGCGTTCGGTCAGCTCCCGGGCCTGCTCCCGGCGCTCGACCAGCCGGCGGTGCTCGGCCTCGGCCCGCTCGAGCGCGACCACCGCCAGCCGGACCGGGTCGGCGTCGGCGGCCGGCCGGTCGAGCCCGACGGCGGTGAAGAGGGCGGCGATCCGTTCCGCGACCGCGTCGACGGTGCCGTGTGCCTCGGTCACCGCCGAGGCGGCGCCGGCCCGGTTCGCCCGCCGCTCCTCGCCGGCCCGGGCCGCCCAGTCGGCGAGCCCGGCCCAGGCGGCGGTCACGTCCGCCCGGTCGGCGGCCGGCGGACCGAACCGGGCCACCGCGTCCCGCACCGTGTCGAAGGCGTGCCAGGCACCCCGCAGCCGCTCCTCGGCCGCCTCCACCCCGGCCCGGGTCCGCCGGGCGGTCTCCCGGGCCGCCCGTACCGCCCCGCCGGCCGCCTCCAGGTCACGGCGGAGCCCGGCGAGCAGGTCGAGCCGCTCGCGCAGCGCGGCCGGGCCGGGGGAGTCGGCGAGCCGGGCGTCGAGGTCGGCGAGCCGGGCGGTGAGCTGCTCGTGCCGGGCCCGGGCCTGGTCGAGGGTGCGTTCCAGCTCCCGGGCGGCCCGGTCCCGCTCGGCGACCAGCCGGTCGGCGGCGTCGGCGGCGGCCCGGGCGGCCTCGCCGGCCTGCTTCGCGGCGGCCACCGCCGAGCCCTCCGGCAGCGGCGGCACCTCGGTCACCGGCTGGGTGCAGACCGGGCAGGGCGCCCCGGCGTGCAGGTGGGCCCGGAGCGCCGCCGCCCGGTCGGCGGTCTGCGCCTCCTGGTAGGCGGACCGGGCCGCCTCCAGCTCCGCCCGGGCCCGCTCCGCTCCGGACCGGGCCGCCTCCAGCGCGGCCACCGCCGCGTCGTGGTCGGCACCGGCCGAGTCCAGCGCGCCGGCCAGCGCCGCCGCCTCGCCGGCCACCTGCTTGCGTTCGGTGTGCGCCTGTTGCAGCAGCCGCAGCGCCGCCGGGTCGCCGGCGCCGGCCAGTTCACCGCGGAGCTTCTCCTCGCGTTCCTCGGCCACGGTCACCGCCGCCGACGCCTCGGTCGCGGCTTCCCGGGCGGCCGCGACCGCGTCGGCGACGACGGCGAGGTCCCGGGGCGGCCGGACCCGGGCCAGCTCGGCGAGTTCGGCGTCGAGCGCGGCGAGCCCGCGCTCCGCCTCGGCCGCGGCGGTACGGGCGGCCCGCAGCTCGGGTACGGCGGCGTCGACCCCGTCGGCCAGCTCCCGCATCGCCTCCACCCGGCCGGCGGCGGCCGCCAGCGTCTCGTCGTCGATCCCGGTGAGCCCGTCGAGCATCCGGTCGACGGCCTCCAGCGCGGCGTCGGCCCGGGCGGCCCGCGCGGTCGCCCGCTTCTGCACCTCCTCGTAGACGCCGAGGCCGAGCAGGTTGACCAGGATCTGCTGCCGGGTCGCCGGCTTGGCGTGCAGGAAGTCGGCGAACTGCCCCTGCGGCAGCAGTACGCAGCTGGTGAACTGCTCGTACGGCAGCCCGACCGCCTCCAGCACCGCCTCGTCCATCTCGGCCGGGGTACCGGCGACCACCTCACCGAGGTCCTCCGGGCTGAGCCCGGTGTCCAGCTTCGTCACGTCGAAGCCGGGCGGCATCAGTTGCAGCCCCGCGTTGCCGGTCTTGACGTTGCCCCGGCTGTCCCGCCGGACCACCCGGGTCGCCACGTAGCGGGCACCGGCGGACTCGAAGACCAGTCGGACCCGGGCCTCGGCGGCCGACGGGGCCAGCGCGTTGGCGATGCCCCGGGCGCCGCCCCAGCGCGGCACCGTGCCGTAGAGGGCGAAGCAGATCGCGTCGAGCACGCTGGACTTGCCCGAACCGGTCGGCCCGACCAGGGCGAAGAAGTCCGCGTCGGTGAAGTCGACGGTGGTGGCGTCCCGGAAGGCGGTGAAGCCGGCCAGGTCGAGCCGGAGCGGACGCACTATTCGGTCGCCTCCTCGTCCATCACTTGGTCGCCTCCTCGTAGAGTTCGTCGAAGAGTTCGCGTACTCCGTCGTCGGTCTGGCCCCGGCTGGTCAGGTAGTCGGCGAACAGCTCCCGGGGGGAGCGTCCGGCCCGCTGCGCGGCCCGGCCCGCACCGGAGGCCGGCAGCATCTCCGGGTCGATCCGCACCTCCAGGGCCCGGGGGAGCAGTTCCTGCACCTCCTCGCGCAGCCCGGCTCGCGGCGCCTCCCGGACGAAGACCCGCAGCCACGCCGTGCCGTCGTCGACCTTCGCCAGCTCGGCCAGGGTGCCGCGTACGGTGCGCAGCGGCGCCGCCGCCGTGATCGGTACCTCCCGGACCCGGGCGGCGGTCCGGGTGCTCACCTCGACGATGCTGACCGAGGGGCGGTTCTCCTCCTCGCCGAAGTCGATCGGCAGCGGGCTGCCGCTGTAGCGGATGTGGCAGGGGCCGAGCACCTGCTGCGCCCGGTGCAGGTGACCCAGTGCCACGTAGTGCGCGTTGCTCGGGAAGACCGAGGCCGGTACGGCGTAGTTGAGCACGGTGTGCGCCTCCCGCTCACCGCCGCCGGTCCGGGCGCCGACCACGGTCAGGTGCCCGGTGACCAGGTGCACCCGGTCGGCGGAGTCGAAGCTCTCGGTCAGCCGGCCGAGCACCCGCCCGACGTGGTCGGCGTACGTCTGCACCGCCTCGGCGGCGGTCAGCTCGTACATCTCGACGGCGCGGACCGCGTACCGCTGGGAGAGGAAGGGGAGCGCGACCAGCCGCCACGCCTCGCCGTCGGCGGTGGTCCCGTCGATGACGTGCTCGGCCGGGTTGTCCCGGACGCTGCCCCGCAGCGCCACTCCGGCGGCCTCGGCCCACGGCCGCAGCGCGTCCAGGGCCGGGCCGTTGTCGTGGTTGCCGCCGATCGCGACGACCTGGGCGCCGGTGCGGCGCAGCGCGGAGAGCGCCCGGGTGACCAGCCGGGTCGACTCCGGGGTCGGTGCGGCGGTGTCGTAGAGGTCACCGGCGACGATCACCAGGTCGGGGGACTCGGCCTGGGCGACCTCGACCAGCTGGGCGAGGGCGTCCCGGTGTTCGCCGACCCGGGACTGTCCCTTGAGGACCTTGCCGACGTGCCAGTCGGAGGTGTGCAGGATCTTCACGCCACCACCTGCCTAGAAGGGGATGTCGTCGTCGGAGAGCACGCCCGACCGGGAGCCGACCACGGCGAACGGGTCGGCGGCCTGGGTGATCGAGCGGAGCGTCCCGGTGGGTGCGGTACCGGCCTCGGAGACCCGGGTCGCCCAGGCCGGGAAGGGGAAGTCCAGGCAGAGCGGCACCGGGATGTCCGGCTGGTTGACGAACATCGTGCCCGGCTTGGCCAGCAGTGCCCGCTGCCGTTGCGCGGCGGGGAGGAAGCCGTACTCCGGGCGGGACGCCTCGGCCGGGTCGAGCCGGCCGACCACCCGGATCGCCGAGTTGGTGACGATGCGCCGTTCCACCTCGCTGGCGGTCTGCTGCGCCCCGATCAGGATCACCCCGAGCGAGCGGCCCCGCTCGGCGATGTCCAGCAGCACCTCCTTGATCGGCGAGGAGCCCTCCCGGGGGGCGTACTTGTTCAGTTCGTCGAGGACGACGAAGAGCAGCGGCTTGGCGGTGCCGGCCTTCTCCTTGCGCTCGAACTCGGTCTTCAGGGTCACCCCGACCACGAACCGCTGCGCCCGGTCCGGCAGGTTGTGCAGGTCGACCACGGTCACCTGGGCGCTCTCGGCGGTGTTCACGCTGTGCGGCCGGCGGGTGGCGAGGTCACCCCGGATCAGCCGCGCCAGGTCCTTCTTGCTGCCGATCAGTCGCCGGGCGAAGGCGTTGACGGTGCCCATGTTGACCGCGCTGCCGGCCCATTCCGAGCGGGTCTCGTCGTCGGTGAGCTGCTCGACGATGTGGTCGACCAGGTCGGGGTAGGAGTTGATCCGTACCCCGTCGACGCTGACCCCGCCGTCGGCGGGCTGGGCGTACCGGTGCAGGTGGGCGGCGACCGAGTGCACGACCATGGTGTATTGCTGGCGCTCGTCGTCGGCGTCGGCGAAGACGTACGGCAGCAGGCGGTCGGCGCAGAACTCGGTCAGCGTCCAGTAGAAGCTGTCGACCCCGGAGAGCCGGCTGCTCACGTCGGGGGTGCCGGAGGAGTCGCCGGCCCGGGGCGGGGCGTAGACCCGGACGTCCGGGAACGCCCCGGCGTCGAGCCCCAGCTTCGCGTACGTCTCCGTGGTGGCGGCGTCCAGCCGGCTGTTCGGGTGGTCGAGGAAGAGCAGGTCCTCGCCCTTGACGTTGAAGATCAGTGCCTTGGCGTTCACCGCGTCGCCGCCGAGCACGCCCGAGCGGAAGACCGAGTAGAGCAGGAAGGTGGCGAAGCTGGTCTTGGTGGCCACCCCGGAGATGCCGGAGATGGAGACGTGCGCGCCGCGGCTGCCGTCCAGGAAGTCGGCGTTGAGGTAGACCGGCACGCCATCCCGGCCCATCCCCATCGGCACCCGGCGCTCCATCCGGTCGAAGTGCAGCGCCGCCGACCGGGCCTCGCCCTCGGCCCGGTAGACCACCGCCCCGGGGGAGGGCGGGACGTAGAACTCCGGATCGACCCGGGTGGTGGTGATCTCGGCCGCCTCCTGCACCATCGCCGGCAGGGTGCCGTCGGCGATGGCGAAGACGTCGGAGTCGAACTGCGCCCCCTCGTGCCGGGCCCGGACCTGGGTGACCACTCCGGCGATGGTGACCGGTTCCCGGTCGGGCAGCTCGCGGCGGGTCACCACCACGTCGTCGAGCTGGAGGTAGCTGCCCGGGGTGACGGCCGTCCAGAACTGCAGGGGCGTGGCGTCGGCGGTGCCCAGCACCCGGCCGACCGCCGCACCCGGACCCTCCGGGGAGCTGTCGGTCACCGCGCAACTCCGCTGGGTGTCGTCCCGGTCGGTGTCGCGCCGGTCAGGGTGAGAATCTGGTCAAGACACACGAGTCGCATCCTGCCTCACTAGTACGACACCGTGCCAACGCGGCGCGGCGGCACCAGTCTCCTGCGCCATGATGACCCTCAATCCACCCGTCGGCCCGGGCAACACGCCGCACCGCCCGGGCCGGCGCCGGCCGGCTCAGCCTCGGGCGTACCGGAGCAGCAGCTCGTCCCCGGCGGCGAGGACGTGCCGCAGCGACATCCCGTGCGGTGTGGTGGTCGGCCCGGCGGTGATCCGCCCGGCGCCCGGACCGGTCAGCATCGGCGCCACCGTCAGGCAGACCTCGTCGACCAGGCCGGCGGCGGTCAGCGAGCCGAACAGGTGCGGCCCGCCCTCGCAGAGCAGTTGGCCGTGCCCTCGGCGGTGCAGCTCGGCCAGGCCGGCGGCCAGGTCGACCTGCTCCGCACCGTGCCGCAGCAGCTCGGCGACGTCGGCGAGCCCGGCCGGCGCCTCGGCCCGCTCGGAGGTGAGCACCACCGGCCGGACCGGGGCGTCCGCGAAGGCCGCCGACTCCGGGTCGAGGTTCAGCGCCCGGGAGACCACGACCATCGTCGGGTACTCGGCCAGCCCGTGCTCCCGGCGCCAGGCCCGGCGCCGCTCGTCCAGCCGGAGTGCCCGGTACGCCTCGTGCCGCAGCGTGCCCGCGCCGACCAGCAGCACGTCGCAGACCATCCGGAGCAGCCCGAAGACCCGCTTGTCCGGCGCGGAGGAGAGGCCGGCGGAGTGGCCGTCCAGCTCGACCGCGCCGTCGATGCTGGCGACGAAGTTCATCCGGAGATGGGGCCGGTCGAGGCGCGGATAGAGCGCGATCAGTGCCGGCTCGTCCAGGGCAGCCGACATCGGCTCAGGCCACAACCGGGTTATTCCGACATTCCCGGTCATTCGCTGGCCGGACCGGTGACCGGAGGGACGGGTGCGGGGGTACGGTGCTGGCAGTCGCACCAGTTGCGGCCCCGGCAGTCGTCGTGCCTGTCGTCCCGGCAGGCTCGGCAGATCATGCCGGTAAGCCTATGCCGAGAGGGTGGGAGACGATGCGCCGTCAGATCTTCCAGCTCAAGGTGTCGCTCGCCGACGTCACACCGCCGGTCTGGCGGCGGGTGCTGGTGCCGGGCGGCTACACCCTGGACCGGGTGCACCGGCTGTTCCAGTCCGTACTGGGCTGGCAGAACTGCCATCTGCACTCGTTCGACATCGACGGGGTGCAGTACGGCGTACCGGATCCCGAGGGGGAGCTGACGCTCCGCGACGAGCTGGACACCCGGCTGGACGCGGTGGCGACCAAGGGTGGTCGCTTCCTCTACACCTACGACTTCGGCGACTGGTGGGAACACGACGTGATCGTCGAGGACGTCTTCGGCGCCGATCCCGACGAGCGGTATCCGGTCTGCTCCGCCGGTGCGGGGGCCTGTCCGCCGGAGGACATCGGCGGCCCGTACGGCTACCGCCGGTTCCTCGCCGCGATGGCCGACCCGGACCATCCGGAGCACGAGTCGCTGCGCGACTGGCTGGGGCGGCCCTTCGACCCGTCGACTTTCGACCCGGGCCGGGCGAGCACCCTGGCCCGCTGGCTGAGCTGACCCGGATACGCCCCGGCGTGGCTCGGTCACGAGGGTCGCGGGCGACGGTCCGTCGACGGCCACTGTGGAGCGCTGGCGGGTGCGGCGGGTGCCATCTGATCCGCCGGTGTCGGGCCGGAGGTCGGCCGGCGCGTTACCTCGGGGATAACGCCCGCTTTGAGGGTGAGTGACCCAGCGCCGACGGTAACGAAATGGGAACGCTCCCAGATGCCCATTGACACCCCCGAAACGCGCCGGCAATCTCATGGGAGCGCTCCCGGCGGTTTGTGGCCCAGGCCACACGATCGTCGAGGTGGCGGCAAACCGAATCCCATGGCACGGCGCCGGGCGTCCCCGCCCGGCGCCGGTCGGCGGGCGGACACAGCACCTTCGCGCCACCGCACGACCCGGGACACCGGCATCAGCAGCACGGTCGACACACATGAATCTCCGACACCACCACAACACGAGTTACCCACCTGAGAGGGGTCAGGGATGAGCGTCATCAGGCGCCGGCTCCGCACCGTCGCGGTCGCCGCGCTCGCCGCGGGCGTGGCTCTCGGCAGCACGGCGTGCAGCAAGAGCGACAACGATGGGTCCACCGGCGAAGGGGGACAGGTCAAGCTGGTCCTGCAGACCTTCCAGAACTTCGGTTACGACCAGGCGATCAAGGACTTCGAGGCCGCCAACCCCAACATCAAGGTCGAGCACCAGAAGATGGGCGAGCTGCGCGACTTCCAGCCGAAGCTGGTGCAGTGGCTCGCCGCGGGCAGCGGTGCCGGCGACGTGGTCGGGCTCGAAGAGGGCGTGCTGCTGGGGTACGTGCAGAACCACGACAAGTTCGCCAACCTGCTGGAGCTCGGGGCCGACGAGCTGAAGTCCAACTTCCCGGAGTGGAAGTGGAACAACGCCCTGACCCCGGACGGCAAGAAGCTGATCGGGCTCGGCACCGACGTGGGCGGCCTGGCCATGTGCTACCGCAAGGACCTCTTCCAGCAGGCCGGCCTGCCGACCGACCGCGAAGAGGTCTCGCAGCGGATCAGCACCTGGCAGGACTACATCGCGCTGGGCAAGGAGTTCAAGGCCAGCGGCAAGGCCAAGGCCGCCTGGCTGGACAGCGCGACCAGCCTGATGCAGCCGCACGTCATGCAGAACTCCGAGACGTTCTTCTTCGACAAGGACAACAAGTTCATCGGCGACACCAACCCGGTCGTCAAGCAGACCTGGGACATGGGCCTGCAGATGGCCGCCGACGGGCTGACCGCCAAGGCGCAGCGCTGGAGCGCCGACTGGGACGCCGCCTTCAAGAACTCGGCGTTCGCCACCATCCCGTGCCCGGCGTGGATGACCGAGGGCGTCATCGCCCCGAAGTCCGGCCCGGCGAACGCCGGCAAGTGGGACATCGCCAAGATCCCCGGCGGTGGCGGTAACTGGGGCGGCTCCTACCTCGCGGTGCCGGCGCAGACCAAGCACCCGAAGGAGGCCTACCTGCTGGCCAAGTACCTGACCAGCAAGGAGGGCCACCTGGCCGCGTTCAAGGAGGCCGGTGCGATGCCGTCCGACATCGCCGGCATCGAGGACCCGGCGTTCAAGGACAAGAAGAGCGAGTATTTCAGCGGCGCCCCGACCGGCGAGATCTTCGGCGAGAGCGTCAAGAACATGAAGCCGGTCTTCCTCGGCGCCAAGCACCAGCAGATCTGGGAGACGGTGGTCGAGCCGCAGATGCAGGCGGCCGAGCGCGGCCAGCTCAGCTCGGACGCCGCCTGGAAGAAGGCGATGGACGAGGCCAAGAAGCTGACCAGCTAGGTCGACCGGTGACCTGCCGCGCCCACGGGTGAGCAGTGCCCGTGGGCCGGGGGGGGGGGGGGGGGCCCCCCCCCCCCCCCGGGGGGGCCCCGCCCGCGCCCCCCCCCCCCCCCCCCCCCCCCCCCCCCCCCCGGCCCCCCCCCCCCCGCCGGCGCGCCCCCCGCCCCCCCCCCCCCCCCCCCCCCCCCCCCCCCCCCCCCCACTCCGCTCCGAACCCCGCGCGGAATATGTTGCTCGCCATATGAGTTGTCGAGCAGAAGATATTTCACCTAGAGTTCCTGTCGGTTGACCGACGGGGCGCGGAGGTAAGCAATGCCTGATTACGGCCATGAGCTGCTGTTCGGGGCGTTCATCACGCCCGGTGCGGAGACGCCCGAGCGGGTGGTGGAGCTGGCCGAGCTGGCGGAGTCGGCCGGACTGGATCTGGCCACCTTCCAGGACCATCCCTACAACCCCGGGTTCCTCGACACCTGGACCCTGCTGAGCTGGGTCGCCGCCCGTACCGAGCGGATCCGGGTCTCGGCCAACGTGCTCAACCTGCCGCTGCGCCCGCCGACGGTGCTGGCCCGGGCCGCCGCCAGCCTCGACCTGCTCTCGGGAGGCCGGTTCGAACTCGGGCTGGGCGCCGGGGCGTTCTGGGACGCGATCGAGGGCATGGGCGCCCGCCGGCTCGGCGCCGGCCCGGGGGTGGCGGCGCTCCGGGAAGCGATCGACGTGCTGCGCGGGGTGTGGGACACCGCCACGGCGGGACCGCTGCGGCTGCCCGGCGAGCACTATCCGGTACCCGGAATGCGGCGCGGCCCCGCACCGGCGCACGAGATCGGGATCTGGCTGGGTGCGTACAAGCCCCGGATGCTGGCGCTGACCGGCGGCAAGGCCGACGGGTGGCTACCGACCCAGGAATACCTGGACACCCCCGACCGGGTCACCGCCAACCGGTTGATCGACGAGGCGGCCGTCGCGGCCGGGCGCGATCCCCGGCAGATCCGCCGACTGCTCAACATCATGCAGGTCGACTTCTCCGCCACCGGGCGCGGCTTCCTACAGGGTCCGCCCGCGCAGTGGGTCGACCAGCTGCTCCCGCTCGTCCTCGACGAGGGGTTCAGCGCGTTCCTGATCGGCCGGGACGACCCGCGCCTGCTCCAGACCTTCGGCCAGGAGGTGGCACCGGCGCTGCGCGAGGCGGTCGCCACCGAGCGGCGCAAGAACGGGACCGCGACCGGGCCGGTCCGACCCGCCGTCGCGCTGGCCCGGCGGCACCGGGGCATCGACTACGACGCCCTGCCGGCAACCCTGGCCGCGCGGGCGGTCGAACCCGGCGACCCGGAGTACGACCGCGTCCGGCACAGCTACAGCCGGCAGGGCTCACCCGCGCTGGTGATCCGGCCGGAGAGCGCCGCCGAGGTGGCGCAGGCGCTCGGGTACGCCCGTTCGCAGGGCGTGACGATCTCGGTACGCAGTGGCGGGCACGGCATCAGCGGCCGCTCCACAAACGACGGCGGCATCGTGCTGGACCTGTCGAGACTGGACCGGGTCGAGGTGCTCGACCGGGCAACCCGGCGGATCCGGCTGCAACCGGGTGCCCGGTGGGGGCACGTCGCCCGGGCGCTCGCCCCGCACGGCCTGGCGATGAGCTCCGGCGACTACGGCGACGTCGGCGTCGGCGGGCTCGCCACCACCGCCGGGATCGGCTACCTGGTCCGGAAGTACGGGCTGACCATCGACCACGTCGTCGCCGCCGAGATCGTCACCGCGGACGGGCGGCTGCTCCGGGTCGACCGGGACCACCACCCCGACCTCTTCTGGGCGGTACGCGGTGCCGGCGGCAACTTCGGCGTGGTCACCGCCCTGGAACTGGAGGCGTACGAGGTCGGCAACGTCGTCTACGCCCAGCTCGTCGTGGAGGCCTCGGAGACCGCCGAGCTGCTCCAGCGCTGGGGTGGGCTGGTCGAGAACTCCCCCCGGGAGATCACCAGCTTCCTCTCCCTCTTCCCCGCCCGGCGCGGCGGCCCACCGGTGGCCCAGGTCACGCTGGTCTACGCCGGTGACGACGTCGAGGCGGCCGAGGCGGCGCTGAGCCCGTTCCTGGAGATCGGGCCGGTCCTCGACCAGCAGGCCCAGCTCGTGCCCTATCCGGCGATCGTCGCCCCGCCCGGCAACCAGCATCGGGGCCAGGGGCTGGTGGACAGCCACAGCGGCCTGCTGCACCACGTGACCGCACCGGCCGCGACCGCGATGGCGAAGATGATCCGCTCCGGCGACGTACTGGTGATGCAGTTCCGCTCCGTCGGCGGCGCCGTCAACGACGTCGCCCGGGACGAGACCGCCTATCCACACCGGACCCAGAACTTCTCGGTGCTCGCCGCCACCGTCCCGCAGCGGCGGTCCCGGCTCGACCGGCTCTGGGCCGGGCTCTACCCGCACCTCGACGGCATGTACCTCAGCTTCGAGGTGGACACCGCACCGGAGCGCCTGCTGGACGCGTTTCCCGAGCCCACCCTCGGCCGGTTGCGCGCGCTCAAGGCGGTCTACGACCCCGACAACGTCTTCGACCGCAACTTCCCCATCCCGCCGGCCGACACCGCCGACCAGGGCGGCGACGACGGGTCGGCCGACGAGGAGGGAGCCGGCCCCGGTCGGTGAGACCGGCCGGGGCCGTCGGCGGGCGGCCGTCGGCGGGCGGCCGCCCGCGCCGGGTTCCCGGCGCCGCACGCTGTGCCCGCCCCCGATCCGCCGGGCCAGTTCGTCGGGCCAGGTGCCGGGCAGCCGGGTGCCGGGCAGCCGGGTTCCGGGCAGCCGGGTCAGGCGGCCGCGTCGAGCCGGGCCCGCTGTTCGGCGGTGAGCACCAGCGCCACCCCGGCCAGGGCCTCCCGCAACTGTGCGACCGTGCTCACCCCGACGATCGGGGTGGCGGCCGGACTGCCGCCGGTCAGCCAGGCCAGCACCACCTGGTTGCGGTTGGTGCCGGTCTCGGCGGCGATCTCGTCGAGTACGGCGAGCCGGCGCTCGGTACCCGGGTGCTCGTACTCCGGCGGCAGCGGCTTGTCCGCCCGGGTGTACTGGCCGCCGAGCAGCGGCGTGTACGCCCAGAGCGACATCTCGGGGTGGCACTCCAGGTAGTCGACCACCTCGTCGCTGACCGCACCGAACCGGTGCACCACGCTGGGTCGGGTGCCGGGGCGGGGCCGGAGATAGCTGAGCTGCTGCTGCACCGCCGTGAACCCGGTCATCCCGTTCGTCCGGGCGATCTGCCGGGCCCGCTCCACCTGCCAGATGGCGTAGTTCGAGCAGCCGAGCGCGCCGACCGTACCGGCGGAGACGAGTTCGTCGAAGGCGGCGACCGTCTCCGCCAGCGGTGTGTGGCGGTCCTCCTTGTGCGCCCAGTACAGGTCGACGTGGTCCACACCGAGCCGGCGGAGACTGCCCTCGATCCCATTCTTGATCACCGACGCGGACAGCCCCTCCGCGGTCTCCGGGAACCGGCCGGCCACGAGGGGCTCGCACCCCACCTTGGTGCTGATCTTGATTCGGTCGCGTACCCCCGGACGCCGGGCCAGCCAGCGGCCGAGCAGTTCCTCGCTCTGCCCGCCGTACCCGCTGGGGTCCGCCCAGAAGGCGTAGCAGTTCGCCGTGTCGATCCAGGTGCCGCCGGCCTCGACGAAGTGGTCCAGGAGTTCGAAGGAGCGCCGCTCGTCCTGGACGGTGCCGAAGAGCATGGCGCCGAGCGCGATGTTGTAGGTCATGTCTGGAACGGTAGGCGCGATCGGCCGGGCGGTACGCTCCAATACCGTGGCAGATTTCCAGACCAATTCGGCGTGGGCCACCCTGCTGGAGATCGAACCCCGGGAACGGGCCCGGCGTCCCCTGCACGACCGGCTGACCCGGGCGTTGCGGGCGGCGATCCGGGACGGCCGGCTCGCGACCGGCGCCGCCGTACCGCCCAGCCGGGCGCTCGCCGAGGAACTCGACTGCTCGCGCTGGGTGGTGACCGAGGCGTACGCGCAACTGGTCGCCGAGGGCTACCTGGCGGCCCGGGTCGGCTCGGCCACCCGGGTCTCGTGGTCGCCGGAGACCGTGCCGGCACGCCGCCGCACGCCGCCCGGGACGGCGCTGCCACCGCTGCGCTACGACCTGGCGCCCGGCCTGCCCGACCTGCGGGCCTTCCCCCGCCGACGCTGGACCGAGGCGGTGCACACGGTCACCGGCTCGGCCGCGCGGTACGACCTCGGCCCGCCCGACCCGGCCGGCCACCCGGCGCTGCGCGGCACGCTCGCCGAATACCTGCGGCGGTCGCGCGGCGCCGACGCACAGCCCGGGTCGGTGCTGGTCTGCGCCGGCATCACCGACGGGCTGTTCCGGATCTGCCGGGCGCTGCGGGCGGAGGGGATCGCCGAGGTGGCGGTGGAGGAGCCGGGCTGGAGTCGGCTCCGGGACGCGGCGGCGAGCGCCGGGCTGCGCACCGTCCCGGTCCCGGTGGACGAGGACGGGCTGCGGGTGGCCGAACTGACCGGGGCGGGCGGAGCGCGGGCGGTGGTGGTCGGCGCGGCACACCAGTTCCCGACCGGGGCCATGCTCAGCCCCGGCCGCCGGGCCGAACTGGTGCGCTGGGCGCGGGCGGTCGACGGGTACGTCGTCGAGGACGACTACGACGCCGAGTTCCGCTACGACCGCCGGCCGATCGCGGTGATGCAGGGCCTGGACCCGCGCCGGGTCTTCCTGGTCGGCTCGGTCAGCAAGACCCTCTCCCCCGCCCTCGGTCTGGGCTGGACGGTGGCGCCACCGGCCCTGCTGCCGGCGCTCCGGGCGGCGAACGCCGTCGCGGCGCCCCCGCCGGTACTGGACCAGCTCGCCCTGGCCACCTTCATCGACCGGGGCTGGTACGACACACACCTGCGCGCGGCCCGGCGCCGGTTCCGGACCCGGCGCGACCTGCTGCTGGGCGAACTCGCCGCCCGGGTGCCGGACGGCCGGGTGGCCGGCACCGCCGCCGGGCTGCACGTCCTGCTGCACCTGCCGGCCGGCACCGACACCGCGGCGGTGGTCTCAGGGGCGGAGGCGGCCGGACTGCGGCTGGCGGCCCTCGACGCGTACCGGGTGGAGCGGGCCGGGTCACCCGCGCTGGTCCTCGGGTACGGCAACATCACCGACGCCGAGATCCCACCGGCGGTCGGGCTGCTCCGGGCCGCCCTCGACGCGGCAGCGGCGACCGGCCGACGCCGCTAGGAGCCTGCCGAGGTCTCGGTTGGGCACGAACGGCCAGGGTCAGGGCACCAGCCGCAGGTGGCTCTGCCGGCCGTTCACCTCGATCTCCCAACGCCGGTCGAAGCCCTGTACCCCGTTGAGCTGGATCCGCCCGAACCGCTCGGGAACGTCCGGGTTCAGCACGAATCGCCCGTCGACGGCCTCCAGCCCGAACATGGTCCGCAGGAACAGCAGCGGCGCGGCGCTGGCCCAGGCCTGCGGATTGCAGGCGGTCGGGTACGGCACCGGCACCCGGCCGAACGAGCGGTCGTAGCCGGAGAACGCCTCCGGCAGCCGGTTGTCGGAGTACCGGGCCGCCTCCAGCATCGCCTCGATGATCCGGTTCGCCTCCGCCCGGAAGCCGTACCGGGCCAAGCCGTGCGCGACGAGCGAGTTGTCGTGCGGCCAGACGGTGCCGAGGTGGTAGCCGATCGGGTTGTAGCCGCGATCGTGGGTCGAGAGCGTACGCACGCCCCAGCCGGAGAAGAGTTCCTCGGACATGAGCTGTCGGGCCAGGATCGCGGCCCGCTCCGCGGGCACGATGCCGCTCCAGAGCAGGTGTCCCATGTTGGAGGTCATCGCGTCGATAGGTTGTTTGTCCCCGTCCAGCCCGAGGGCGTAGTAGCCGCCCCGCCCGTCGAGCCAGAAGTCCCGGTTGAACCGGTCGGCCAGCCCGGCGGCATCGGCGCGCAGCCGCCGGGCCAGCTCCGGATCCGCGTACGGCCCGTCGGCGAGTTCGGCCATCCGCAGCTTCGCGTCGTAGGTGTAGCCCTGGATCTCGCAGCTCGCGATCGGCAGCACCGGAATCGTCCCGTCGGCGGCCTGCACCCCGTTCCAGGAATCCCGCCAGCACTGGTTGCCCAACCCCTGGGTGGACCGGGTGGCGTACTCGACGTAGCCGTCGCCGTCCGAGTCGCCGTACTCGTCGATCCAGCGCAGCGCCGCGTAGGCGTTCTCCCGCACGTCGTACAGGAGCTGGTCGTCACCGGTCCAGCGCCAGTACTCCGAGAGCAGCACCAGCCAGAGCTGGGTGGTGTCGGCGGCGCCGTAGTACGGGTTGTGCGGCTTGACGCCGAGCCGGGTCAGCTCGCCGCTGCGGTACTCGTGCGGCATCTTCCCCGGTTCCCGGTCGGTGAAGTCGTCCAGCTCGGTGGCCTGGTGGTCGGCGAGGGTCAGCAGGGTGCCCCGGGCGAGTTCCGGCCCACCGATCAACGCCTGGTACGCGGTGATCACCGCGTCCCGCCCGAAGAGCGTGAGGAACCAGGGCAGCCCGGCGGCGGTGATGACGACCCGCTGCCCGGCGACCTCCTTCTCGACCCGCATCGAGACCAGGTCGGCCACGGACTGGTGGTAGACGTCGCGGACCAGGTCCGAGTCGGTGTGCACCTCGGGTCGGCTGGCCCGCCACCGGCTGGTCGAGTCGCCGTCGCCGTCGACCTCGAACACCTCGCCGAACTCGCGGCGGGTGGGCACCACGTCGATGTTGGCGTACCGCAGCGGCACGTGCAGCTCGACCTGCCAACCCTCGCCCGGGTGCAGCACCAGGTCCCAGACCAGGTCGTCGCCCTCGACCCGGGTCGCGGGCGGCACCGCCAGGACCTCGGTGCGGACGGTGAACCCCTCGTTGGCGTAGCCGAAGCGGAGCCGGGAACCGTCGGTCGCGTGCTCCCTGCGGATCTGCCCGGACCGGTCCCGGAGCTGCTCCTTGATTTCGAAGAGGTCGGCGAAGTCGGCGTCGACGGCGAGCCGCAGTTCGATCGGCACCGGCTCGTCGGCGAAACACTGCACCGCGATCCGCTCGAACATGCCCTCGCCGACGAACCGCTGCCGGCGGATCCCGACCCGGTTGGCGGGCAGCTCCGGCAGCTCGGCGTTGGACAGGAAGAACGCCGCCGAGTACGGGTCGACCGAGCTGGACCCGAGCAGCAGCGGCCGGACGCCGCCCAGCAGGAGCTGCCAGCGGCTCAGGAACCGGGTGTCCTCGTGGACCAGCCCGCCGATCGAGCCGGCCGGCACGTCTCCGACCGCGTCGGAGAGCATGAACGACAACCCGTCGAGTACGCCGATCGCGTCCGGGCCCAGCTCGGGCGGAAGATCCCGATCCGTCCCGCTCGGCACCCGGCCGCCTGGCGGCGGCTCGGGGCTCGGGTCGGCGGGGGTGGGCCGCCGTCGACCGGTCGTCGTCACGCGCACCTCCGAGAGGAGAAGCGGATTGCGTGCATATAACCCGTAATGGTACTGGCCGGTGTCTCCGGGACCGGCCCGAACGCCAGGAACGGGAAACGGGCGGGGCCGCCGCCAGCGGGATGCTGACGGCGGCCCCTGGAGACCGGTGGATCTGCCCGGTACCGGCTACGGTGCGCCGGGTGGCACCACCCGGACGACCGCCCACTGGTTGCGGTGGCCGGGCTGGAGCAACTCGAACCGGACGCCGAGGTCCACCCCGGCATCACCCGGATTGCCGGTGCCGGTCACGACTCCGCCACCCAGGTCGAGGCCGTACTGGCTCCGCGCCGGCTTGCCGTTGCGGTCCACGGTCCGCACCGAGTAGGGCGCGTTTCCCTCGGAGGGGACCACGACCGACGCGTCGGCGTCCCGGAAGAAGAGCGGGCTCTCCGCGTCGAGGTCCGGGCGGTACTCGATGCCCGGGTACCAGCCCTTCGCGTCGGTGAAGGACCTCACCCCGGGCTGGGACCCGAACTTGGTGCAGTACGCGCTGAACGGCTCGTTCGGCGCCTCGAAACACTCGGTGAACGGGTAGGTCCTGCCGAAGCCGAACGCCGCGTTCGACGACTGCGGCCGCGAGGGCAGGTTGTCCAGCCCCGACGGGTCCTTCGCCGCCGCCGTGCCCTGCCGGCGGTACGGGTCGAAGTGCGAGTCCACGATCAGCAGACCGCCCTTGGCGCCGATGCTCGGCGGGTCGTAGAGGTTGTCCAGGACCAGGTTCAGGTTGCCGTAGCTGGTGTCCCGGTACCAGACGAGCATGCCGGGGGCGTTGTAAGGCACCCGGTCCACCTTCCAGGCACCGTCCCGGTTGTAGTTCGTCTGGTACGCGTACTTCAGACCCTCGTCGAAGCCGTCGTGGTTGCGCCACTCGGCGAGGTAGTAGTGCGCGTAGGAGAACTCGCCGGGCGAGATGCTCCAGCCGGTACCGGTGGTGTTGGTGAAGGTGCCGACCGTCGCGGTCCAGCCGTTGGCACCGCTCTCCACGTCGTCCGACCAGACGGTCGCGCCGTCGGCGGTCACCGAGAAGTCGTCGGTGAACCAGCCGGTGTCCTCGAACGCGGCGTCGGTGGCGTACCGCAGTCGCAGTTGGACGGTCTGGCCGGCGAAGCCGGTCAGGTTGACGTAGTCGTGCCGCCACTGCCCGCCGGTACTGCCGGTCAACCCGTACTTCTTGTCGCCGTAGTCGTGCAGCCGGCCGTTCGGGTCGGGGTCACCGTCGTCGGTGGAGACGAGGTTGCCGGCCGCGTCGAAGACCTTCTGCTCGGCCCAGGTGCTGCCACCGTCGGTGGAGACCTCGACGAAGCCGTAGTCCCAGTCCTCCTCGATGGAGTAGTTGTTCCAGAGCCAGAACCGCACGTCGGAGCCGGCCGGCACCTCCAGGGAACGGGTCAGCCGCACGTCGGCCCAGGACTGGTCGTTGTTCGTCCACCACTGACCCTCCCCGCTGTGCGGGGTGGAGAGGGTGATCTGCTTGGCCGGCAGGTTCACCCGGACCCCGTCCTCGGTGCCGACCGGGGTCCGCGAGGTCTGCCCGAGCTTGACCCGGGCCGGGTCGTCGCCGGGGTTCAGGATCACCGGGTCGGCCCAGCCGAGCACGAACTTGTCCCAGAGACCCATGTGGGTGGGGATGCCCTGGAAGATCGGGCCGGTGTGCGAGCCGGACGACATCAGGTCCCAGAAGTCGACGTCCGAGTCGCCGCCCGAGCCGATGTCGTAGAGATCGGGCAGGCCGAGGTCGTGGCCGTACTCGTGGGCGAAGACACCGACGCCGGAGTCCTCCGGCTGGACGATGTAGTTGCTGATCATCTTGTCGGTGCCCGGGATGGTGTGGCCGGGCACGATCGCGGACGAGTGCGCCCAGATCGCGTACGGCCCCTCGGCGCCGCCGCCGCCGGACTTGTCCTCGCCCGCGTGCACCAGCACCAGGTGGTCGATGACGCCGTCCGGCTCGTTGAGGTTGCCGTCGCCGTCGGCGTCCGCGACATCCTCGATGTCGTAGTCGGCCCACGGGAAGTCCGGGTTCTGCGCGGCCAGCACGTTGACCGCGTCGACGCCGAGCGCGCCGGGACCCGCCGGGTTGTCCGGGTGCCCGTTCATGTCCTGGCTGGCCCCGGCCACCCACTCGCCGTCGGCCTGGGTGCAGGTGTCGGCGCCGTACCACGCCTCGGAGTGCGGCACGGTCACCCAGGGGGTCGCCTCGCCGCTCACCGTGTACGCGCCCTTGGACATCTCCAGGTACATGTTGCGCATCGTGTAGCCGCGCAGGTCGATGCCGCGCCGGCCGTCCGGGCCGCGCAGGTCGGTGCGGACCCGCTCGGTGATGCCCTCCCGGCTGTAGAGCATCTTGTTGTAGAACTCGGTGGAGAAGTCCGGCACCCACATCGAGTTGTTGTCCGGGTGGGAGGCCTTCGCCGGGTTCGGGATGTTGTTGTGCAGCGGCCCGTTCTGGACGTTGCCGGGCACGCACTCCCGCTCGTTCTCCGGCGTGGTCGCGTCGTCGAAGGTCGCCCGCGGCACCATCACGCCGGTGAAGTCGTCGTCCGCCTCGGGGTTGAACTCGACCAGGATGGTCAGCAGCTTCGCGACCTGCGTCTCCTCGGCCTGCTTGTAGCGGATGTGCCGGGGGTTCTTGCCGGTCCGGATCGCCTCGGCCTCGGTCCTGGCCAGGCTCCGGGCCGCCACCGGGTTGCCCTCGGCGAACTTCCGGCCGAACGCGCTGACCGGATCCGGCTTGGCCCGCTTGACCTTGCGCTTGCCGCCCTGGACCACCACCTCGGGGCCGTCGCTGGGCCGCTCGACCTTCGGGTCGACGTAGTTGATGTAGAAGTCTCGCTCGGTCGGTGTGAACCGGGCCGCCCGGTCAGCGGTCGCCGGCCCGGCGCCGCCGACCGCCATCCCGGCCGCCGCGACCAGCAGCACGGGTACCGACGCCGCGAGCAGGCGCCTTCGCCCGCCTGCCCATCTCATCCCCCCGCTGAATGTCAGTCGTTGCACGTCCCTCCCCTTCCGCGCGCTAGCGAAGCAGTAACCGCCCGCATCCATCCGGACACGCGGGCAACGACAGGGACGCTATGCGACGTCACGGCCATGGACAACCACCGTTGTCCTTTCGGGATCACACATCCGTCCAACCGGGCAGTTCGCGCTTCTCGTCCATCAGGCGCCTTCCCGGCACCCGGCCGCGACGCTCCGCGTCCGCACCCGCGGCCCGGCGGTTCCCTCCCCCGGCGAGGTCGGGCGCTACCCGGACCGCTTCGCCGGTTGCCTCGGCCGGGACGCTCCGGACCGTCCCGATTGGCGCGACAGCCAACCGGCCGGCCGCTGGCGGACCTGGTCGACGGAGGTCAGGGCGGCGCCGATCACGGCCGCGTCCGGGCCGAGCAGGGCGGGTCGGACGGTCACCGGCGCCCAGTCCGTGGTCAGCACCCGCTGGTCGATCTCGGCCCGGACGTTGGCGGTGAGCCAGGACGCCAGCAGCGAGAAGCTGCCGCCGAGGAGTACCGAGCCGATGTCGAGGATGTTGAGCATGTCGGAGAGCGCGACGCCCAGCGCGGTACCGGCGACGTCGAGCGCGGCCAGGGTGTCCGGGCGGCCGGCGTCGGCCCGCGCGGTGATCTCGGCGTCCGGAGTGGTACCCGGCGGTGCCGGTTCGGCGCCGAGGATCGCCTCCAGGCTGGCGTACGTCTGTAGGCAACCCCGGGAGCCGCAGGGGCAGGGCTTGCCGTCCGGATGGACGGTGACGTGCCCGAGCTCGCCGCTCCAGCCCCGCGAGCCGCGCATCAACCGTCCGTCCAGGACTATCCCGGCACCGATGCCCAGTCCACCGGAGACGTAGACGAAGCTGTCCAGGGTGTTGTGGGTCGCGTACAGCTCGCCGAGCGCGGCGAGGTTGGCCTCGTTGTCGACGGTGATCGGCAGCTCGAGGTGCCGGGTGGCGGCCCGCAGCAGCGTACCGGCGTCGGCGTCGCGCCAGCCCAGCGCCGGGGCGGACCTGACCAGCCCGGCGTCGACCGGACCGGGCACGGCGAGGGTCGCGGTGACGACGGCGAGGTCCTCGGCCGCGACGGCACGCACGGCGGCGTCCGCCATCTCGGCCAGGTCGGCCAGCACGGCCGGGGCGCCCCGGTCGGCGTAGCTCGCCGGGGCGAAGGCCAGGTGCCGGACGGTACCGGTGAGGTCGACGACGCACGCGGCGAGCCCGTCGGCGCGGATGTCGAGGCCGAGCCCGGCCGGTCCCCGTTCGGAGACGGTCAGCCCGATCCGGGGCCGGCCGGCCCGACCGTCGTGGGCGAGGCCGGTCTCGGTGACGAGTCGACCGCCCAGCAGGTCCTCGACGATCCGGGTGATGGTGGGCCGGGTCAGCCCGGTGACCGCGGCGAGTTCGGTACGGGAGATCGGCTGCGCGGCGGCGAGGATCTGCCGGAAGACGAGTTCGAGGTTGATGCTGCGCAGGCTCTCCTGCCGGACGGGCTGCTCGGCCTGCCGGGGTCGGCTCGGCCGGATCGGTCCGGTCATGCCGGCTGCCGGACACCGTCGGCGAGTACCCCGGCGGTCGTCGTCGACAGGGCACCGTCGACGACGACGGTGACCAGGTGCCGGCTGATCGTCTCGGCCGGGCCGAGCACCAGCGGTCGGTCCCAGGTCAGCGACGAGCCGACCCCGAGATAGTCGCGGGCCCGGACGAACCATCTGTCCCGGGCGGTGGTGTCGTCACCCGGCACGAAGAGCACGGTCCAGGGGCCGGCCTCGCCGGTGCCGGTGACCGCGACCCAGCCGGCGAGGCTGCCGTTGACGGCGGCCGCGTCGGTGCCGGCGGGGCTGAGGATCCGGGCGGTGTCGGCGACGGCCGGGCCACGCCAGAAGAACCCGCCGTAGCCCGCCCCGGCCCGGCCCTGCGCCGCCGGGCTGCGGATGGTCAACGGCCGGTCGGTGACGTTGGCCAGCCGGGTGTGCAGGCCCAGCGACCAGGCGGTCCCGTCGACCGGCCGGCAGGTGATGGCGCGCTGCTCGGCCAGGAGCGTGCGGTCGTGCGCGTCCGTCCAGACCAGCGTGTGCACCAGTTCCTCGCCGGTGTGCCGGAGCCAGCGCCGGTGCTGTTGGAGACCGTGGTTGTCCAGCCAGGCCGGGCCGTGTCCGGCCACGAAGGTGCGCCCGCCCCAGAAGTTGCGTCCGCCGACGTCCGGGGCGGCGAGGCTGATCCCCAACTGGTGCGGGTGGGAATCGGGGGCGGCGTCGGTGACCGTACTGCCGGCGAGGGTGCGCACCGGGTGCAGGTAGGGGCGCGGGGACATCGCCAGCGGCAGGTCGGGCCGCCAGGTGTAGCGGGCGACGTCGCGGCCCTGGACCCGGAGTACGGCGGTGCCGGGCGGCCGGTCGGCGAGCGCCGGATCCGGTACGCCGGGACGTGCCATCGTTACCTCGCCGCCTCTCGTCGCGTGCCCCCCGTGGTACGCCAACCGCCGAGGTTCGCCGCCGGCCCGGACGGCCGCGCCACCGGGCTCGGCCCGACGGCCGGTGCTCACGACCGGGCCGCCTCGGCCGGGATCGCCGCCACCGTGCCGGCGAGGTCGGCGACCTGTCGGGAGCGTAGCCTGCCGTCGGCGACGACGGTGACGATGCGCCGGTGCACCCGGCCGCCGGGCGCGACGACCAGCGGCTGCGTCCAGGCCAGCGCGGAACCGACGCCGGCGTAGTCGCGGCTGCGCACGAACCACAGGTCGGTCCGGTCCGGCCGCCCCGCCGGGACGAAGATCAGCGTCCACGGGTCGGTGCTGGTGCCGGTCAGCGCCAGCCAGGCGGCTCGCCGGCCGTGCAGGTGCCGCTCGCCGGTCCGTTCCGGGCCCAGCACGTACACTCGCCGGTCGCCGCGCCGGGCCCGCCAGAAGAACCCGCCGTACCCGGCGCCGAGCCGCCCGTTGGTGGCGGGGCTGGCGAAGGTCAGCGGTTCGGCGGTCACGTTGGTCAGCTCGAAACCGAAGTCCAGCGCCCACGCCTGCCCGGTGAGCGGCAGGGCGGCGATCCGCCGGCGCTCGTGCAGCAGTTCGGTGCCGTCCGGGCCGACCCAGCGCAGCTCGTGGCGTACGTCGGTGCTGGTCCGGGTAGTCCAGGCGCGATGGTGCTGGCTGCCGTGGTTGGACAGCTGCACCGGCCCGTGCCCGGGCACGTAGGTGCGCCCACCCCAGAAGTTGGCGCCGCCCACGTCGGCGACCGCGACGCTGACCCCGAGGTGGTGCAGGTGGTCCTCGGGCATCGACTCGGTGACCTCGGTGCCGGCGAGGGTGCGTACCGGATGCAGGAAGGGCCGGGGCGACAGGGTGTGCGGCAGCCTCGGCTGCCAGACGTAGTCGGCGACGGCCCGACCGGCCAGGCTCAGCCTGACCGGGTCGGCCGGGCTGTCGCGGTCCTGCATCGTCGCCTCCTCCCCGTCCTCGGCCGGCTATTTCAGGCCGGTGGTGGCGATGCCCTTGACCAGGTATTTCTGGCCGGCGATGAAGAACCCGATCACCGGGGCGAGCGACAGGAACGACATCGCGAACATCTGCCCCCACTGGGACTGGCCCTCGGAGTCGACGAACTGCCGCAGCGCCAGCGGCACGGTGTACAGCTCGGAGTCGGTCAGGTAGATCAACGGGCCGAAGAACTCGTTCCAGACCGAGATGAAGGTGAAGATCGCGGTGGTGGCGAAGGCGGGCATGCAGAGCGGCATGATGACGCTCCAGAAGGTCCGGAACGGCCCGCAGCCGTCGATCCGGGCGGCGTCGTCGAGTTCCCGGGGCAGCGCCCGCATGAACTGCACCATCAGGAAGATGTAGAACGCGTTGGTGGCCAGGAAGTTCGGCACCAGCAGCGGGTAGTACGTGTTGATCCAGCCCAGCTTGGCGAAGACGATGTACTGCGGCACCAGCAGCACGTGCCCGGGCAGCATCATGGTGCCGAGCATCAGGGCGAAGAAGAGCTTGCGGCCGGTGAAGTCCAGCCGGGCGAAGCCGTACGCCGCCAGCGAGCAGGAGAGCAGGTTGCCGACGATGCTCAGTACGACGATCACGAACGAGTTGGCCAGGTAGACGCTGAACGGCTGCTCCAGCGCGACCCAGCCGTCGGGATAGTTGCTCAGGTCCCAGTCCGCCGGCCAGAGCGAGAGGTCGGTGAAGACCTGCCGGCTCGGCTTGACCGAGCTGGAGACCATCCAGAGCAGCGGGTAGAGCATCACCGCACCGAACAGGCAGAGCAGTACGTGCCGGGTGAACCGGGACCGGCGGGTGCTCCCCACCCGTTCGAGGTGGCTCTCCTCCTCGGCCCGCCGCCGGGCGACCCTGGCCGGAGTCTTCGTTCCGATCGACATGGCGTGACCTCAGTTGTCGTAGAAGACCCAGTACTTCGCGGCCAGGAAGTTCAGTGCGGTGAAGGCCGCGATGATGACCAGCAGCATCCAGGCCATGGCCGAGGCGTAGCCCATGTTGAACTGGGAGAATCCCTGCTGGTAGAGGTAGAGGTTGTAGAACATCGTGGAGTCGGCCGGGCCGCCGGTGCCGCCGCTGAGCACGAATCCCTGGGTGAAGGTCTGGAACGACGTGATCAGCGACTGGATCAGGTTGAAGAAGATGATCGGGCTGAGCAGCGGCAGCGTCACCGAGCGGAACTGCCGCCACCTCGACGCCCCGTCCGTCGCGGCGGCCTCGTAGTACATGGCCGGGATCTGGCGCAGCCCGGCGAGGAAGATCACCATCGGCGAGCCGAAGGTCCAGATGTGCAGCACGATCAGGGTGGTCAGCGCGTAGTCGGGGTCGGAGGTCCAGCCGGGTCCGTCGATGCCGAACCAGCCGAGGAAGGCGTTGACGATCCCGTCCAGGCCGAAGACGTACCGCCAGAGCAGCACCACCGCGACGCTGCCGCCGAGCAGTGACGGCAGGTAGAAGACGGCCCGGTAGACGGCCAGCCCCCGGATGCCGCGGTTGAGCAGCATCGCCACCCCGAGCGCCACGACCAGGGAGAGCGGCACCGAGACGAAGGTGTAGACGAAGGTCACCTTCAGCGACTGGCGCAGCAGCGGGTCGTGCAGCATCTCGGTGAAGTTCTCCGCGCCGGTCCAGCGGGGCGCGTTGAGCAGGTTGTAGTCGGTGAACGCCAGGTAGAGCGAGGCGAAGAACGGGATCACCGTGAAGAGCATCCCGAGGAACCAGGGCAGCAGGAACAGGTAGCCGGCCCGGTCCCGGCGCGGCCGGGCCCGCCGGGCGGCGGGCGGCGGCGTACCCGGATCGAGCCGGACCCCGGCGCCGGCCGGCGCTCCGGTCGTCGTGCTCACGGTCGGCCGTCCCCCGCCGGGGAGGGTGGCCTCACCTGCCGAGCGCCTTCCGGCCGGCCTCGACGAACGCCTTCGCCGCCTGCCGCGGGGTCTGCCGCTTGAACTCGACCTCGGCGGCGATCGACTCCAGGGTGGCGGCGATCTTCGACGAGCCGGGTGGATAGGTGTACGAGCGGGGCAGTTGTTCCCGCTGCAACCCGCCGAGGTATTCGGTGGCGACCTGGTCGTCCCGGCTCAGGGTCGGCTTGATCTCCTCGGCCACCGTCGAGTTCGCCGGCACGCCCCGGGTGGTGCCGGTGGCCTTCGACGCCTCGACGTCGTTGACCAGGAAGTCGAGCAGCCGCAACGCCTCGGCGCGGTGTCTGGAGGCGGCGGCGATCGACCAGAGGTGCGGGCAGTCGACGGACTGGCCGCGACGGACGCTCCGGGTCTCGCCGGGAATGCGCAGCAGGGCGAGATCGCCCCCGGCGGCCGCGTTGAAGGCCAGCAGGTTGTTGGTCGGGATGATCTGCGACGCGATGGAGCCCTTGGCCAGGTAGGACTGCTCCGCGGAGGCGCCGATCTTCTCGATGAACCCGGCCGGCGGGAAGCCGCCCTCGGCGCGCATCGACTCGACCATCCCGAACCAGTCGGCGACGGTCGCCTCGCTGACCCCGAGCCCTCCGTCGGCGGTGTAGAAGTCCTCGCCCCGCTGCCGGGTGAAGACGATGATGTTGGCCAGGGTGTACGCCTCGAAGTTGGTGCCGTAGACCCTGCCGCCGCTGGCCCTGGTCACCTCCCGGGCGAAGCTCGCCAGGTCCGGCCAGTTCCAGGTGTCGCCGTCCGGCACCGCTACGCCGTACTTCTCGGTCAGCGTCCGGTTGACGACGAAGCCGATCGCGTTGAGCCCGGCCGGTACCCCGTACGTCCGGTCGCCGACCGTGGCCAGCGCCCGGGCGTTCTCGCTCAGCCCGGTCAGGTCCAGCACGTCGGCGTGCTGCCCGAGGTCGAGCAGGGCGCCCCGGTCGGCGTACTCGCGCAGGCTGTCCATCCGCATCGCCATCACGTCCGGCGCGTCTCCGGCGGCGAACCGGGTGGCCAGCTTGTCCTTGTACGGCCCGCTGTCCTGGTATTCGGTCCGCACGGTGACGCCGGGGTTCTTCCGCAGGAAGACGTCCAGTGCGGCCTGGGTCTTCTCGGCCCGCTTGGCGTCGCCCCACCAGACCATGTTGAGCGCGACGGTGCCGCCCTCGGCGTCGTCACCGCCGCCGAACCCCCGGCCGCACGCGGAGGTGCCGAGGCCGAGGCCGAGTCCGGTGAGTCCGGCGGTCCTCAGCACGGTCCGGCGACTCATCGGTGTCCGGGCGACTCTTGCCGTTGGGTCAGTCACGGGGTCCCAGTCCCTTCAGGAGTTGCCGGCGCGCCCGGTGCGGGTTTCAGGCTGGTGCGGACGCACCCGGGGCGGGCCGCGCCACATCGGCTGCGGCGACGGATCGGTCGCGCCGGCCCGGGCCGGAATCGGCGGCGTCGGAGCACTGTGGAGCAGCGAGAGCGGTCGGCGGGTCCGATCTTGCCGAAAGGCTACGACCGGGTTTCGGTTTACGTCAACCGATGAAACAAACTCCTCGCGAATTGCGCGGAGCATTGACTGCGGTCAGTGTCGGATCTACAGTGGCCCCGCCCGCCCCGCCGTAGTACAGCGTGCGCTCCAACGGCGGCGACAGGGCAGCCGCCCCGACCGGTCGGTCCCGGCGTCCGCGACGGATGGCGCGACCACCCGGGGAGCGGGTCCGACAGCGCGGCGGAGCCGGCGTACGGCTCCCGGCCGCACTACCAGCACTGGAGGTTGATCGATCGACAGGATTCCGACCCTGGCAGGAAAGCGCGTTCCTAGTTCCCCGACCACCACCCCACGCTCCTGGAGGTCCCCCGATATGACGCAGTCCATGGCGCCGGGCGGCATCGTCCGGCCCGCCAGACGCTGGCGGGCGGCAATCCTGGCCGGCGCGACCACCCTCGCCGCAGTGGCGACGATCGGCGTCGTCGACGTCGGTACCGCCTCGGCCGCGACCGTCGACACCAACGCCACCTACGTGATCGTCTCCCGGCACAGCGGCAAGGCACTGGACGTCCACAACTGGGCCACCAACGACGGTGCGCCGATCGTCCAGTTCGCCCGCAACGACCTGGCCGTCCAGCAGTGGCGGTTCGTCGACGCCGGCAGCGGCTACTACCGGATCCGCTCGGTGCACAGCGGCAAGGTGCTGGAACTGCCCAACGCCGACGACGGCACCCGGCTGGTCCAGACCACCGACAACAACAACACCCGGCAGCACTTCCGGCTGGCCGACTCCGACGGCGGGCACGTCCGGTTCATCAACCGGCACAGCGGCAAGGCACTCGACGTCTGGGAGTGGTCGACCGCCGACGGCGCCCCGATCGCCCAGTTCGCCGACCTGGACGGCACGAACCAGCAGTGGCGGCTGGCCACAGTCAGCGGTGGGGGTACGCCCCCGACGAACCCGCCGCCGACGGGCGGCTGGCCCACCCCGACCGGGCAGGTCGGGGTCAACGGCACCATCTCGGTCTCCGGCACCCTCGACGGCGGGATGCGCCGGTACTGCTGCATCGGCGACGGCGGCCAGGAAGAGGACCAGGACCCGATGTTCAGCCTCGCCTCCGGCGCCACCCTGCAGAACGTGATCATCGGCGCCCCGGCCGGTGACGGCGTGCACTGCTCCGGCCCGTGCACCCTGCGCAACGTCTGGTGGGAGGACGTCGGCGAGGACGCCGCCACCTTCCGGGGCAGCGGATCGCCGAGCTTCCTGGTCGACGGCGGCGGCGCACGCAGCGCCAGCGACAAGGTCTTCCAGCACAACGGGCCCGGCACGCTGACCATCCAGAACTTCCAGGCCAACAACTTCGGCACCTTCTACCGCTCCTGCGGCAACTGCTCGACCCAGCACCAGCGCAACGTCGTGATCCGCAACGTCACGCTGACCCGGCCCGGCAACACCGTCGCCGGGATCAACGTGAACTACGGCGACACCGCCCGGTTCAGCGGGATCACCATCGTCAACGACTCCGGCCGGTCGATGGTGATCTGCCGCAAGTACAACGGCAACGACGACGGCGACGAACCCACCCAGGTCGGCACCGGCGCCGACGGTACCAACTGCATCTACTCGTCGTCCGACCTCACCTACCGGTAACACCCCGGCCACACCGGGCGGGTCCGCGCGACCCGGCGCGGACCCGCCCGCCCCGTCGACCACCAGGGAGTTTCTCGATGCCTCGACGACTGCACCGAACGGCACTGACAGCGGCGCTGGCTGCCACCGTCGCCGCTGCCGCGGGCACCAGTCTCGGCCCCACCGTCCCCGCGCAGGCCGCGGCGTCGACACTGATCGTGGCGACGAACGGCAACGACGCCAACCCGGGCACGTTGAGCGCGCCGCTGGCGACGCTGGGCCGGGCGGTCGAGCTGGCCACCCCGGGCACCACCATCGCGCTGCGGGGCGGCACCTACCAGTTCGGCACCAACGTACGGATCATGAAGGACGGCACCTCGGCCAGCCCGTACACGATCAGCAACCACAACGGCGAACGGGTGGTGCTGGACGGGGAGAACCTGCCGCACACCCCGGCACCGGTCGGCGGCAGCATCCCCAACCTGGAGCGCGGGGTGCTGCACATCGAGGCCGACCACTGGCGGATCCGGGGACTGGAGATCACGCACGGGCCGTACGCGATCTTCTGCCGGGACTGCAACAACAACGTCTTCGACCGGCTCGTCACTCGGGACAACTACGAGTCCGGGCTCCAGATCCAGGGCGCGTCCAGCAACAACCAGGTACTCAACCTCGACGCGTATGGCAACCGCGACCCGCGCAAGAACGGCGAGAGCGCCGACGGGCTCGCCATCAAGGAGGGCTCGGGCAGCGGCAACGTCGTACGCGGCGCCCGGCTGTGGAACAACTCCGACGACGGCTTCGACGCCTGGCTGTTCACCTCCCCCATCCTGGTGGAGAACTCGGCCGCCTGGGGCAACGGCGTCAACCGGTGGAACCTGCCGGACTACGTCGGCGACGGCAACGGCTTCAAGATGGGCGGCGGTGACCCCGATCCGCCGGCCAACCACACCATCCGGAACAGCGTCGCCTTCGACAACGCCGTCGGCGGATTCATCGACAACGGCAACCCCGGCACCATCACCGTCGACCGGAACAGCGCCTGGCGCAACGGCGACGGCGGCTTCAAGTTCGCCAACTCCACCTCCCGGCTGACCGGGAACCTCGCCGTCGCCAACGGCGCCGGGGTCTCGCTCGGCTCCTCCACCGCCACCGGCAACTCCTGGAACATCAAGAGTTCCTGGAGCGCGGCCGACCTGGTCAGCACCGACCCGGGCACGCTGACCGGGCCCCGGGACGCCGACGGCAACATCCGCGGCTCGGACTTCCTGCGCCCGCGCGACTATCCGCAGCTCGGCGCCCGGCTGTAGGCGGCGCGGCACCGGTAGGAAGCGGGCTGTCCCCGGACCGACCCGGCACCCCCGGCGAACGCTCCGCCGGGGGTGCCGGTCGTCAGTGCGACTCGCGGGCCACCTGGTCGCCGCTGCCGCCGACCAGGAACGCCAGGTCGGCGCCGGTGTCGGCCCCGAGCACGGTGTCGACGTAGAGCCGTTCCCATCCCCGGGCCGGCCGGGCGAACGCGGTCGCCATCGCCTCGGCGAGCGGCCGGGCCGCCAGCTCGGCGTCCGGGATGTCCACATCGAGCCGGCGCGCCTCGACGTCGAGCACGATCGGGTCACCCGTGCGTACCCGGCCGAGCGGCCCACCGGCAGCCGCCTCCGGCGCCACGTGCAGCACCACCGTCCCGTACGCGGTGCCGCTCATCCGGCCGTCGCAGATCCGCACCATGTCGCGTACGCCCTGGCGCAGCAGCTTCTCCGGCAGGGGCAGGTTGGCCACCTCCGGCATCCCCGGATAGCCCTTCGGCCCGCAGCCGCGCAGCACCAGCACCGAGTCGGCGTCCACGTCGAGATCCGGGTCGTCGAGCCGGGCGTGCAGGTCCTCCACCGAGTCGAAGACCACCGCCCGGCCCCGGTGCCGCAGCAGGTGCGGGGAGGCGGCGGCGGGTTTGATGATCGCGCCGGCCGGTGCGAGGCTGCCCCGCAGCACCGCGATCCCGGCCTCCGGCATCAGCGGCGCGCTGCGGGCCCGGATCACCTCCGGGTCGCTGATCTCGTGCCCGCCGAGATAGTCGCCGATCGGCCGGCCGGTCACCGTCGGCGCGGTCGGGTCGAGCAGGTCGGCGACCTGGTTCAGCACCGCCGGCAGGCCACCGGCCCGGTGGAAGTCCTCCATCAGGAAGCGGCCGGCCGGTTGCAGGTCGACCAGGAGCGGTACGCCGCTGCCGAGCCGGTCGACGTCGTCCAGGGTGATCGGCACCCCGACCCGGCCGGCGATGGCCAGCAGGTGCACGACCGCGTTGGTGGAGCCGCCCAGCGCCGCCAACGCGACGATCGCGTTCCGGAACGACGCCTCGGTCAACACCTGACTCGGCCGGCGCTGTGCCGCGACCATTTCCACGATCAGCCTGCCGGTGCCGTGCGAGCGGGCCATCAGCCGGCTGTCCGGGGCCGGCAGGCCGGCGGTGCCCGGCAGGGTCATCCCGAGTACCTCGGCGAGCAGGCCCATCGTGGAGGCGGTACCCATGGTGTTGCAGTGGCCGCGGCTGCGGATCATCGACGACTCGGAGTCGAGGAAGCCCTCCGCGGAGAGCGTGCCGGCGCGTACCTCCTCGGAGAGCCGCCACACGTCGGTGCCGCAGCCGAGCGGCACGCCCCGGAAGGTGCCGGTCAACATCGGACCGCCCGGCACCACCACCGCCGGCAGGTCCACCGAGGCGGCGCCCATCAGCAGCGCCGGGATGGTCTTGTCGCAGCCGCCGAGCAGCACCACCCCGTCGATCGGGTTGGCCCGGATCATCTCCTCGATCGCCATCGCGGCCATGTTGCGCCAGAGCATCGCGGTCGGCCGGACCTGCGTCTCGCCGAGCGAGACCACCGGCAGGTTCAGCGGCACCCCGCCGGCCTCCCAGATCCCGTTGGCGACGCTCGCCGCGACCTCGTCGAGGTGCCGGTTGCAGGGGGTGAGGTCCGACGCGGTGTTGGCGATCGCGATCTGCGGCCGTCCCTGGAACGCCGAGTCCGGCACACCACGGCGCATCCACGCGCGGTGCAGGTAGGCGTTGCGGTCCGAGCCGGCGTACCACTGATCGCTCCGAAGTGCAGGCATACTCTCCATTATCAAGAACAACTTCGGGTACCAGCTATGCCGTCTTCGGCGAATCCCGCCGGTACCGCAGGGTCGTGCCACGCCCGGGGCGGTGACCTGACCGTGCGTGCCTTCGTGGTGACCGGTCCGGGTGTCGCCGAGGTACGCGAGGTCGCGCCTCCGGTCGCCGGGCCGGGCGAGGTCGTCGTCGACGTGCTGCGCGCCGGTGTCTGCGGCACCGACGCCGAGTTCTTCTCGGGGCAGATGGCATACCTGCACAGCGGCGACGCCCGCTACCCGCTGCGGATCGGGCACGAGTGGTGCGGTGCGGTGTCGTCGGTCGGACCCGGCGTGCCGGAGAGCTGGCTGGGGCGACGGGTCACCGGCGACACCATGCTCGGCTGCGGTCGCTGCCCCCGCTGTCTCGGCGGCCGGCAGCACCTCTGCGCGGACCGCCACGAGATCGGCATCCGGGGCGGCTGGCCGGGTGCGCTCGCCGAGCGACTGCCGGTGCCGGTCCGGGCCCTGCACCCGCTCCCCGACCAGGTCGACGCGACACTCGGCGCACTCGTCGAACCGGGCGGCAACGCGTTGCGGGTGGTCGAGGCGGCGCAGGTCGGCCCCGGCCGGCGGCTGCTGGTGCTCGGGCCCGGCACCATCGGTCTGCTGGTGGCACAGATCGCGGCGGCCCGGGGTGCCGAGGTGCACCTGCTCGGCCGGGACGAAGCGTCGCTCGACTTCGCCCGCCGGCTCGGCTTCCGGTACGCCTGGACCGCGCGGAGCCTGCCGCCCCCGGCGGCACTCCCCTTCGACGCGGTGGCCGACGCCAGCAACGACGAGCGGCTTCCGGCGTACGCGGTGCAGCGGGTGGAGCCCGGCGGCCGGGTGGTCTGGATCGGTCTCGCCGAGCGGCCGAGCCTGCTCGACACCCGCGACCTGGTGCTCAGGGACGTCACCGCGATCGGTGTGCTCAGCGCCTCCGGCGGGCTCACCGGCACCATCGAGCTGTACGCCTCCGGTGCGGTCGACCCGCGCCCGCTGGTGGCGGCGACGGTCGGGCTGGCCGAGGTGGCCGAGGTGCTGCGTGGCGAGCGCGAACCCGGCTGGGGCGCCGCCCCGAAGATCCACGTCGACCCGTACCGCTGAACGGCGGAGGCGCGAACAGGCGGAGTCCCGCGTCGAGCAAGATGGACCCATGACTGCTGACACACCCGTCGTCCCCAACCCGCTCCAGCCCGTCGACGAGAGCTGGCAGCGCGCGCTCGCCATCGTCGCCCACCCCGACGACCTGGAGTTCGGCGCCGCCGCGGCCGTCGCACGCTGGACCCGGCAGGGCAAGGAGGTGAGCTACGCGCTGCTCACCAGCGGCGAGGCCGGCATCGACGGGATGGACCCGGCCGAGGCCGGACCGGTCCGCGAGGAGGAGCAGCGCGCCTCCGCGGCCATCGTCGGGGTCTCCCAGGTCGACTTCCTCGGGCTGCCCGACGGCGTACTGGAGTACGGCGTCGCGCTGCGCCGTGACCTGAGCCGGGTGATCCGGAGGTACCGGCCGGAGATCGTGATCACCAACAACTTCCGGGACAGTTGGGACGAGGCCGGCGACGCGCTGAACATGTCCGACCACATCGTCACCGGCCGGGCCGTTCTCGACGCCGTGCGCGACGCGGCCAACCGCTGGGTGTTCCGGGAGCAGCTCGACGAGGGGCTGGAGCGGTGGGGCGGGGTCCGGGAGGTCTGGACGGCCGGTTCACCGCTGTCGAAACACGCGGTCGACATCACCGACACGTTCGACCTCGGCGTCCGGTCGCTCGAGGCGCATGCCGCCTACCTGCGCGGTCTCGGCACCGGGGACTTCGACCCGGAGGAGTTCCTGGAGGGCATCTCCCGGCAGACCGGCAACCGCCTGGGCGTCAGGTACGCGGCCGGCTTCGAGGTCTTCCGCCTCGGCCTGCACTGAGACCCGGCCGCCGCGGCGACCGGCCGGGACCACGGGGCCGGGTCACGCCTTGACCAGTCGCTCGCTCAGCTCCCAGAGTCGCCGTGCCGACTCCGGGTCGACGGCGTGCGGCACGACGTCGGACGGGATGTCCTGCTCGACGCCGAAGTGGATGGGTTTCGGGGTGCCCAGCGGTGAGATGTCGTTGTTCTTCAGGTAGACACCGCCGATTCCGGCCAGCAGTGGGCTGGTCGCGGCGAAGACGCTGGTGCTGGCCCCCTGTTGCGGTGTCTTCTTCTCCCGGTCGGGGTCGATGACCGGCAGGCCGGCTTCGTCGACCAGTCCCATGGCCCGCAGTTGTTCCTCGGTCACCCCGGGCCCGTCCTCGACCCGCGACGGCCCCAGGCCGGTGCCGACGACGACGCCGGGGTGCACCGCGTAGCCACGGATCCCGTCGTCGGCCCATCGGCGGTCCAGCTCAACCGCGAAAAGTACGTTGGCGGTCTTGGACTGGCCGTAGGCGAGCAGGCCGTCGTAGCCGGTGGCGAAGTGCGGGTCGTCCCAGCGGATGTCGGAGAGGCGGTGGCCACCGGAGGTCACGTTGACGACTCGGGCGCCGTGCGCGGCACGCAGTGCGGGGAGCAGACCCAGGGTCAGCTGGAAGTGGCCGAGATGGTTGGTCGCGAACTGCGACTCGTAGCCGCGCGCGTCCCGGAACAGCGGCCCGCTCATGATCCCGGCGTTGTTGACCAGGATGTGCAGCGGGCGGCCGGAGTCGAGGTAGCGGGCGGCGAAGGCGTCGATCGACGTCGGGTCGAGCAGGTCCAGCGGCCCGATCTCGACCCGGGCGATCCCGGCCAACGCCGCCGCCGCGCGCTCCGGGTTGCGCGCCCCGACGGTGACGGTTGCGCCGGCCTTGCGCAGCGCACGGGTGGTCTCCAGGCCGAGCCCGGCGTGTCCGCCGGTGACGATGGCGTTCCGGCCGGTCAGGTCGATGCCCCGCAGGACGTCGTCGGCCGTCGAGGCGGCGGTGAATCCGGTACCGATTGGCTGCTGCTTGGCTGTCATGCCATCAGCCTGCGCCCGACTCCTCGGACTCTGAATAGTTGTCAGTCCGCATTTCTTGCGTGATAGTACGGAGATGGCCGGTGATCAGCTGTCCGAGGCGTTCGACCTCGTCGAGATCCGCGGCCTGCTGTCGGGCGGTTTCGCGATGCGGGGGCGCTGGGTGTCGCGTGCCGCCGTCGACGGCCCGCTGAAGTTCTTCGCGCTGGTCTGCGGTCGGGCCCGGCTGACCACCGACGGCGTCGACGGGCCGATCGACCTCGGGCCGGGCGACGTCGCCATCCTGCACAACCGGTCGTGGCTGGAACTCGAGGGCGGCACCGGCGACGGACCGCGCCGCGAGATAGTGCCCGAGCCGGGCTTCTCCACTCCCCGCCTCGTCGGTGCCGACCGGGGCGCCGACGACGTCGTGGTCGGCGGTCGCGTCGATCTCAACCCCGCCGGTCGGGCGCTGCTGCTCCAGGCGCTTCCGCCGGTCGGGCACGTCCGGGCATCGGCCGCCACGGCGACCAACCTGCGCGCGACTCTCGACCGGCTGTTCGACGAGGTGACCGGGAGCCGGATGGGTTCCGCGTTCGCGATCCGGCAGTACGGCCAACTCCTGCTGCTGGAGGTGCTGCGCGCCTACCTCGACCAGGCGGAGCTGCCACCGGGATGGCTCCGGGTGCTCACCGACGAACGGTTGCGCCCGGCGCTGCGCCTCATGCATGCCGAGCCCGGCAAGCCCTGGGGCCTGGCGGAACTGGCCCACGCCGCGGCGATGTCCCGGACGTCGTTCGCCGAACGCTTCCGCACCGTGGCGGGCATGCCACCGCTGGCCTATCTCAACCGCTGGCGGATGCTGCTGGCGCAGCGGGCTCTCCGGGACGGCGATGTCCGGGTCGGCTCGCTGGCGTCGGAACTCGGCTACGCGTCGGAGAGTGCGTTCAGCACCGCGTTCAAGCGCGAGGTGGGCGAGTCGCCGCTGCGCTACCGACACCGGATACGCGACGAATCGTCGACCCGGACGAGGTCGGCAGCCGAACCTCGCTGACCTGCCCGGGTGACGGTGTCGGGGGCTGGCGTCAGAGCACCCGGCGCAGCCACTCCTCCACCCCGGCGATGTGCACGGTCGCCCACGCCCGGGCCAGCTCCGGCTGCCCCGACGCGACCGCGTCCAGGATCGCCGCATGCTGCTCCCGGGTCTTGCTGACCGCGCCCTCCTGGGTCAGCCCGCGCCAGACCCGGGCCCGGGTCGTCGGCCCGGAGAGGCTGTCCAGCAGCGAGGTCAGCACGTTGTTGCCGGCACAGGCCGCGATCTGCCGGTGGAACTCCAGGTCGTTGGCGACCAGCTCGTCGATGCTCGGATCCTCCCCGAGCCCGTCCAGCACGCCGCGCAGCTTGGCCAACTGCTCCTCGGTCATCCGCTGCGCCGCCAGCGCCGTCGCGGCCGGCTCCAGGATCCGGCGTACCTCCAGGAACTCCAGCACGGTGTCGTCGCGGTGGAAGTCGACGACGAAGCTCAGCGCGTCGAGCAGCAACGCCGGGTCGAGGCTGGTCACGTACGTCCCGTCGCCCTGGCGTACGTCGAGGACCCGGATCAGCGAGAGCGCCTTGACCGCCTCCCGCAGCGAGTTGCGGGACAGGCCGAGCCGCTCGGCCAGGTCGGGTTCCCGGGGCAGCCGGTCACCGGGGCGCAGTTCACCGGCGACGATCATCTGTTTGATTTTGTCGATCGCCTCGTCTGTGACCGCCACGCGTTCCTCCCACATCCTTCCGCCGTACCGCGAAGACTAGGACCCGGTCAGGTGCCGAGCCGGTAGGTCCGCACCGCTGTTTCGCCGAAGACCGCCGACCGCTCGGCCGTCGACAGCGGCGGCAGCACCTCGGTCAGCGCCGCCAGCACCGCGCCGTAACCGGCGGCGAGCCGGCAGACCGGCCAGTCCGAGCCGAACATCAGCCGCTCCGGCCCGAACAGCCGGACCGCCTCGGCCACGAACGGCCGCAGGTCGGCCGGGAGCCACCGCCGCCAGTCGGCCTCGGTCACCAGCCCCGAGAGCTTCGCGGTCGCGTTCGGCGCGGCGGCCAACTCCGCCACCGGGCCGACCCAGGCGGCCAGCCCGGCCGCACCGTCCCGGATCGCCGGCTTGCCCAGGTGGTCCAGCACGAACCGCAGCTCCGGCACGTCCCGGGCGGCCCGGGCCACCGCCGGCAACTGGTCCGCCCGGCAGACCACGTCGAAGGCGAGTCCGGCTTCCGCGACGGTACGCAGCCCGCGCCGCACCTCCGGCCGGTCCAGGTAGTCCGGGTCGGTCTCGGCCTGAAGCTGTGGCCGGATCCCGACCAGCAGCTCGGCGCCGGGCAGCCGGCGGTAGCCGGCGATGGTCTCGGCCAGCGCCGGATCGGCCGGGTCGGCCCAGGCCACCACCCCGGCGATCGCCGGGCAGCCGACCGCGTAGCCGAGCAGGATCTTCGCCTCGGCGGTGTCGCACCTACCGCCCTCGACCAGTACCGTCCGGTCGATTCCGGCCGCCGTCAGCTCGGCGACCAGGTCGCCGGGGAGGAACGAGCGGCGGATCGGGGTCAGCTCGGGTGCGTCCAGCCACCGGTAGCCGTCCTCGATCCGCCAGAGGTGGTGGTGCGCGTCGACGATCACCGGGTACCGACCCGGTGGGTGGGGACCGGCGCGTCCGGGCGGAGCAGTCCCACGGCGACCAACTCCGACCAGAACTCACCGGACGGTGGTTCGGCGGCGTGCAGTGCGGCGTTCCGGCGTACCTGCTCGGGGTTGTGCGCGCCGACCACCACGGAGGCGACGGCGGGATGCGCGGCGGCGAAGGCCAGCGCCGCCGCCGGCAGCGTGGTGCCGTGCGCGGCGCAGAGCGTGGCGATCGCCCGGGCCCGGTCCAGGATCTCGGCCGGGGCGTCGGCGTAGTCGTACGGCAGGCCGGCGTGCGGCCGCTCCACGGCGAGCAGCCCGCTGTTGAAGACGCCCGCGTTCAGCACCGAGACATCGCGCCGCTCGCACTCCGGCAGCAGCGTGTCCAGCGCCGGCTGCTCCAGCAGGGTGTACCGGCCGGCCACCATCACCGCGTCGACGTCGGTCTCGGCGACGAACCGGTGCAGCGCCTGCCACTGCTTCGAGCCGACCCCGATGGCGCCGACGACGCCCTGGGCCCGCAACTCGTGCAGGGCCGGATAGCCCTGCTCCAGCGCCTGGGTCTGGTGGTCCTCCGGGTCGTGGATCAGCACCAGGTCGATCCGGTCCAGGCCGAGCCGGACCAGGCTCGCCTCCAGCGACCGCCGGACACCGTCGGCGCTGAAGTCCCAGCGCCGCCGGTAGTCGGCCGGTACGTCGAATCCCTCGTCGTCCCGCCGACCCGCCCCGGACCGGTCCGGTACCAGCAGCCGCCCCACCTTGCTGCTCACGGTGTATTCGGCCCGTGGCAGCGTACGCAGCGCGTCGCCGAGCCGGCGCTCGGAGAGCCCGAGGCCGTAGTGCGGGGCGGTGTCGAAGTAGCGGATCCCGGCCTCCCAGGCCGCCGCGACGGTCGACAGCGCCTCGGCCTCGCCGACCGCCGTGTAGAGGTTGCCGATCGGGGCGCAGCCGAGGCCCAGCGGGCTCACGACCACCGCGGAACGCCCCACCCTGATCCCGGTCATGCCGTCTCCTCGTCGCGTTCGTCGTCGCGTTCGTCGTCGCCCCGATCCTCCGGCCGGCCGGCGGGCAGCTCCCAGACCAGCGACAGGCCGGAGTCGTTACCGGAGTAGTCGTCCCGTACCTCCAGCAGTTCCGCCATCCGAGCCTGCCACGGCAGGTTCGCCGGATGGTCGCGCAGCTCGTGCCGCATCCGCTGGTAGTCCTCCACCTCGACCAGGTGGAACAGGTCCTGCCCGTCCCGCCAGATTCGCCAGGCGTGCACCCCGGCGGCGCGCAGCGCGCTGTCCAGCTCGGCGGGGATGACCTGGTGGACGCTGTCGTACTCGTCCTCCCGCCCCGACTTGAGCCGGGTGTGCAGGGCGATCCTCTGCATCGCTACAAAGCTCCTTCCCATGTAAGGAAGGGCCCCTTCTACAACAGAATCCGATAAGAGGGGGCCCTTCCTTTCAGTCCTGGGCTTTGCCGGAGGTGAGCCGGGCCAGGATGAGGGCGATCAGGATGATGGCGCCGTAGATGGCCTGGATCCACTGCGCGGAGACCCCGGCGAGGGTGAGAATGTTGTTGATCAGTCCGAGGACGATGACGCCGCAGAGCGCGCCGAAGAGCGTCCCCTTGCCGCCGTCGAGGCTGATCCCGCCGATCACGGCGGCGGCGAAGACGGTGAAGATCATGCCGTCGCCCTGTGCCGCCGCGACCGAGCCGAGCCGGCCGGTCATCAGCAGTCCGGCCAGCGCCGCCAGCAGGCCACCGACCATCAGGATGATCCAGACCACCCGGTCGGTACGGATCCCGGCCGCCCGGGCCGCGTCGGTGTTGCCGCCGATCGCGTAGACGGCTCGCCCGTGCCGGAAGAACCCGAGCGCGGCGATGCCGACGACGAAGAGCGTCCCGCTGATCCAGATCGACGCCGGTACGCCCAGCCAGACCGCGTTGCCGAGGTAGAGCACCGACGGCGGGATGTCGAAGAGGTTCTGCCCGCCGGTGATGCCGATCTGGAGGCCGCGCAGCACGATCAGCATGCCGAGGGTGACGATGAAGGCGGAGAGTTTGAAGCGCAGGATCAGCAGCCCGTTGAACGCCCCGATCGCCATCCCGGCGAGCAGGCAGATCGGGATGGCCAGGCTGGCCGGCAGCTCGGTGCCGAACCCGTTGCTGGCCGCCGGGATGACCAGGGCCAGCGCCAGCGCCGGGGCGAGCCCGATCGTCGACTCCAGCGACAGGTCGAACTTGCCGGCGATCAGGATGATCGCCTCGGCGAGTACCAGCAGGGCCAGCTCGGTCTGCTGTTGCAGCACGTTGGTGATGTTGGCGGCGGAGAGGAAGACCGGGTCGATGACCGCGCCGACCACCACGAGCAGCAGGATCGCGGGTACCAGCGCGAGGTCCCGCAGCCGGGCCAGCGGCAGCCGGCCGCCGAGGCCGGGCCGGCCGCCGGTCGGGGCCGGCGGCTTGGCGATTGTCTGGGTGCCGGTCACGGCTCATCCACTCCCTCTACTGCGGTCACCAGCTCGGCGTCGGCCCAGCCCCGGGGGACCTCCCGGACCACCCGTCCGTGGAACATCACCAGCACCCGGTCGCACGAGCGCAGGTCGTCGAGTTCGTCGGAGACGATCAGTACCCCGGTGCCCCGGGCCGCCGCCTCGGCCACCGCCCGTAGCAGTGAGTCCTTGGAGCGGACGTCCACCCCGGCGGTCGGGTTCACCATCACCAGCGCCTTCGGGTCGTTGGCGAGGGCGCGGGCGAGTACCACCTTCTGGGCGTTGCCGCCGGAGAGGCCGTTGACCGGCTGGTGCGGACCGTCGGTCTTGATGTCGTACGCCTCGATCATGCGCTGGGCCACGGCCCGCTGCCGGGCCGGCGCGATGATCCCGGCCGGCCCGAGCCGGTCGGTGATCGGCAGGGTGGCGTTCTCCGCCACCGACAGCAGCGGCACCAACCCCTCCCGGTGCCGGTCCTGTGGCAGGTAGCCGAGGCCGGCGGCGAGCGCGGCGGGCACGCTGCCCGGCTTCGGGGTGTTGCCGGCCAGGCTGACCGTGCCGGTGTCGGCGCGGCGCAGTCCGGCGATCGTCTCGGCCAGTGCCACCTTGCCGCTGCTGCCCGACCCGATCAGCCCGACCAGCTCACCGGCGCGTACCCGCAGGTCGACGTCGGCGTAGCAGCCGGCCAGGCCGAGGCCGGCGACGTCGAGGACGACCGGTGCGCTGCCCGGTACGGCCGGCCGGTCGAGCCCGGCCAGGGTCTCCCCCGCGTCACCGGTCATCGCGGCGACCAGTGCCTCCCGGGAGAGCGTGTCGACCGGCTGGGTCAGGATGTGCCGGGCGTCGCGCAGCACCGTGACGGTCTGGCAGACCTCGTAGACCTCCTGGAGGTGGTGCGAGATGAACAGGAAGGTCACCCCGGCGGCCTGCAACTCGCGCATCCGGTCGAAGAGCCGTTCGATCGCGGCAGCGTCGAGTTGCGCGGTCGGCTCGTCGAGGATGATGAACTTCGCACCGAAGGAGAGCGCGCGGGCGATCTCGACGAGCTGGCGCTGCTCGACGCTGAGGCTGCCGGCCGGCGCGGCCGGGTCGACGGCGACGCCGTACCCGTCGAGCAGGTCGGCGGCGCGGCGTCGCAGGCCGCGCCAGTCGATCAGCCCGCGACCGGCCTGGCGGTTGAGGAAGAGGTTCTCCGCGACGGTCAGGGTGGGGATGATGGTCGACTTCTGGTAGACGCAGGCGACCCGTTGCCGCCAGGCGTCGCGGTCGGCGAGTGCCGGTGCGGGCGTCCCGTCGAAACGCACCTGGCCGCCGTCCGGCCGCTGCAGTCCGGTGAGGATCGCCACCAGGGTGGACTTGCCGGCGCCGTTGCGGCCGACCAGGGCGTGTGTCTCGCCCGGTGCGATGGTGATGCCGGCGGAGTGCAGCGCGACGGTCGCGCCGTACCGCTTGGAGATGTCGCGGGCCTCCGCGGCCGGGGCGACGGCCCCGGCCACGGTGCCTGCGGTCTGCGTCTGACCGGTCATCACTTGCCGATCTGGTTTCCCCAGAGCGCCGGATCGTCGACGTTCTCCTTGGTGACCAGTGGTGCGGCGAGCTGGTCCTCCAGTCCGTTGCCGACCTCGATGATGGTGCTGTTGTGGTCGGTCGGGCCAGGCTGGAAGGTCTTGCCCTCGGCCGCCGCCTTCGCGTAGTAGAGCGCCCACTTGGCGTAGAGGTCGGCGGGCTGTGAGACGGTGGCGTCGATCTCGCCCTTGCGGATCGACTCGAACTCCTGCGGGATGCCGTCGTTGGAGACGATGAAGATGTGCTTCGGGTCGGTCGGCGGCACCAGCAGGTTCTTGGCCTTGAGCACCTGGAGCGTCGGCGCCAGGAAGGCGCCGCCGGCCTGCATGTAGATGCCCTTGATGTCGGGGTGCTGGGCGAGCCGGGTCTGTAGCGCGGCGGCGGCCTTCGGCCCCTCCCACTCGGTCGGCTCCGCGAAGATGGTGATCCCGGGGAACTTGCTCTTCATGCACTCGGCGAACGCCTCGGAGCGGTCCCGGCCGTTGATGGAGGAGAGCGAGCCCTGGAACTCGATCACCTTGCCACTGCCGCCGAGCTTCTCGCCGAGGAACTCGCACGCCTTCTGGCCGTACGCCCGGTTGTCGGCCCGGACCACCATGAAGACCTTGCCCTTGTCGGGGCGGGTGTCGACGGAGACCACCGGGATCTTCTTCGACTCCAGAGTGGTCAGGGTGGAGGCGATCGCGCCGGTGTCCTGCGGCGCCATCACGATCGCCTTGGCGCCCTGGCTCACCATCGCCTGCACGTTCGCCACCAGCTTGGCGACGTCGTTCTGGGAGTTGGTCGGCGACATCAGGTTGATGTCGTACTCGTCGGCGAACTGGGGGACGTACTTGGCGTACGAGTTCCAGAAGTCGGTGTCGGCGCGGGGCAGGTCGATGCCGATCTGCGGGCTGCCGCCGGTCTGGCCACCAGTTCCGCTCGACGACTCGCCGCAGGCGACGGTGCCGACGGCGAGAGTCGCGGCCAACGCGATCCCCGCCAGGGACTTCGCGGAATGTCTCACTGTGGTCCTCCATCCGGTGCGGATACGGTGGGCGGTTCTTGGAGGCGATCGGAAACACGCGGTAATACATCGGATGTCTATCAGCCCGTTCGTGGCCCCGCAAGACCCAGAACCCGCAATCTGTCGCCCCGTCACCGGACACACGGAATCGTTACATCGGATGATCGGGCGACGGGCAGCCTGGAACCCCGGGTCGGCGCCGGCCCGGAGACCGCCGCTCCACATCGGAGGACCTCGGGCGGGGTCGCTCAGCCCGGCGGGGTCGGCCGCAGCCGCAGCCCGTACATGCCGCCGTCGACCCCGAGCACCGTGCCGGTGATCGCCCCCGACAGCGGACTGGCGAGGTAGGCGATCGCCGCCGCCACCTCGTCCGCGCCGACCAGCCGGCCGGTGGGCTGACGGTCCTGGAGCGCGGCGAGTTCCGCCGCCGGGTCGGCGGCGGAGTCCAGCAGCCGGCGTACCCAGGGAGTGTCCACGGTGCCCGGGTTGACGCAGTTGACCCGGATCCCCTCCCGGACGTGGTCGGCCGCCATCGCCAGGGTCAACGACTGCACCGCGCCCTTGCTGGCGCTGTAGAGCGCCCGGTTGGGCAGCCCGGCCCAGGCCGCGATCGAGCAGGTGTTGACGATCGCGGCGTGCGCGGAGCGGCGCAGGTACGGCAGCGCCGCCCGGCTCACCCGGACCATCCCGACCACGTTCACGTCGAGTACCCGGTGCCACTCGTCGTCCGGATTGGACTCGACGGTGCCCTGCGCGCCGATCCCGGCGTTGTTGACGAGTACGTCGATGCCGCCGAGCGCCCGGGCCGCGGCAGCCACTCCGACGCGTACCGAGGCGTCGTCGGAGACGTCGGCGTTGATGCCGAGCAGGGGCTCGGGGACGGCGCCCGGGTTCAGGTCCAGGCAGCAGACCCGGGCGCCCCGGGCGGCCAGCAGGGTGGCGGTGGCGAGGCCGATCCCCGAGGCGCCACCGGTCACCACCGCCGCCAGGCCGGTGAACTCACCCCGGCCGGCGCCTGCCCCGTCACCGGGGAGGTTCTCGACGGTCACGGCGCCGCCACCTCGGCCGGCGAAGGCGCCACTCCGGTCGCCGCATCGGCCGCCGCCGGCGCCGCCCAGACCGGGCCGTCCGGATAGGCGTACTCGGTCAGCGTCTCCGGGCGCATCGTGGCGCTGAAGCCGGGCGCGGTCGGTGCCAGGTACCGGCCCCGGCGGATCACCACCGGGTCGACGAAGTGCTCGTGCAGGTGGTCGACGTACTCGATGACCCGGTCCCGCATCGAGCCGGCGACCGCGACGTAGTCGAACATCGACAGGTGCTGGACGAGTTCGCAGAGCCCGACCCCGCCCGCGTGCGGGCAGACCGGTACGCCGAACTTCGCCGCCAGCAGCAGGATCGCGATGTTCTCGTTGACCCCGGCGACCCGGCTCGCGTCGATCTGCAGGTAGGAGATCGCGTCGAGCTGGAGCAGTTGCTTGAAGACGACCCGGTTTGCCACGTGCTCGCCGGTGGCGATCCGGACCGGGGCAAGTTCCCGGGCGATGGTGGCGTGCCCGACGACGTCGTCCGGGCTGGTCGGCTCCTCGATCCAGTACGGGTCGAAGGGAGCCAGCTCGCGTACCCAGGAGATCGCCTGCGGCACGTCCCAGCGCTGGTTGGCGTCGACGGCGATCCGGATGTCCGGTCCGCAGGTCTGCCGGGCGATGCCCATCCGCCGGATGTCGTCGTGGAGGTCGGCGCCGACCTTCAGCTTGATCTGGGTGAAGCCGTCGGCGAGCGCCTCCTTGCAGAGCCGGCGCAGCTTCTCGTCGTCGTAGCCGAGCCAGCCGGGCGAGGTGGTGTAGGCGGGGAAGCCCTCGCGCAGCAGGTGTTCCTCGCGCTCGGCCCGGCCGGGGCGGGCGTCCCGGAGGATCGCCAGCGCCTCGTCGGGGGTCAGCGCGTCGCTGAGATAGCGGAAGTCGACCAGGTCGACCAGCTCCTCCGGGCTCATCCCGGCGAGCAGTCGCCACAGCGGCAGCCCGGCCCGCTTGGCCCGCAGGTCCCAGAGCGCGTTGACCACGGCGGCGATCGCCATGTGCATGACGCCCTTCTCCGGGCCGAGCCAGCGCAGTTGGGAGTCGTGCACCAGTTCCCGCCAGAGGCCGCCGAGGTCGGCCAGGACCGCCTCGACCGGGCGCCCGACCAGGTACGGCCGCAGCGACGCGATCGCCGCCGCCTGTACGTCGTTGCCCCGCCCGATGGTGAAGGCGAAGCCGTGCCCCTCGTGCCCGTCCCCGGCGTCGGTACGGATCACCACGTAGGCGGCCGAGTAGTCCGGGTCGGGATTCATCGCGTCCGAGCCGTCGAGTTCCCGGGAGGTCGGGAACCGGATGTCGGCGATGTCGAGTCCGGTGAAGATCATGCCTGCCCCATCGTCTGGCGTTGCCGCCCCAGCCCGTCGATCTCGAGTTCGATGACGTCGCCGGCGACCAGGTACGGCTTCGGCTCGGGCTGGCCGAGCGCCACCCCGGCCGGGGTGCCGGTGTTGATGACGTCGCCCGGGTGGAGCACCAGGAACTGGCTCAGGTAGTGCACGATCTCGGCCACCGGGAAGACCATGTTCGAGGTGTTGCCGTCCTGCTTGAGTACGCCGTTGACCCAGAGCCGCAGGCCCAGCCGCTGCGGGTCCGGCACCTCGTCGGCGGTGACCAGCCACGGGCCGAGCGGGTTGAAGGTCTCGCAGTTCTTGCCCTTGTCCCACTGGCCGCCGCGTTCGAGCTGGAATTCCCGCTCCGAGACGTCGTGCGAGACGGCGTAGCCGGCGACGCAGCGCAGCGCCTCCTCCGGGCTGGCGAGGTATCGGGCGGTCCGGCCGATCACCACGGCCAGCTCCACCTCCCAGTCGGTCTTGGTGCTGCCGCGTGGCACCAGCACCTCGTCGTCCGGGCCGACCACGGTGTCCGGGGCCTTCATGAAGACCACCGGTTCGGTGGGGAGCGGGGCGCCGGTCTCGGCGGCGTGGTCGCGGTAGTTCAGGCCGATGCAGATGATTTTTCCCGGTCGCAGCGGTGGCCCGACCCGGAGGCCCTCGGCGGGGAGGACCGGCAGCCCTTCGACGTCGATCCCGGCCAGCCGCTCGATGCCACCGTCGGCCAGGAACGCTCCGTCCAGGTCGTCGAGCACCCCACCGAGGTCGCGCAACCGCCCGGCCTCGTCCAGCAGCGCCGGGGACTCCCGCCCCGGCGCGCCCACCCGCAACAGCCTCACCCGTCGCCCCCAGACTTCCCGTGATACCCGGTCAGCAATACATCCGATGTCTATCAGGTGGGCTTGTCAGGACACAAGAGCAGGACGGTAATCGCGGGCGCGCGGCCGGCCCCGATCGGGCCGTCGAGACTCGCTCGGAACGTCGATCCTACCGGCCAGGACGCCGACGAGCAGCCAGCGCGATCCAAGATTCTCTCTTGTCTATCAGGGGTGTCCTTTGTAACCTCATCGCCAAACATCGGATGCGTGCCGGACGCGTGGTCGTGGCCGGACGCCAGCCCCGGCAGAGTTCTCCCCCGGCCCATCTGGACGACCCGGAGACAGGAATGGATGACCCTAACCGGCGGCCCGCGCCGCGCCGGTGGACGGCCGCCGCACTGGTGGCCGCGCTGACCGCGATCCTGCCCGCCTGGTCCACCGCCGCCCCCGCCTCCGCCGCCCCCGACCGCACGTCGGGCAGCGCACCCTCCGCCGAGGACCCGCTCACCCTCTGGTACGACGAACCGGCCGCCGACTGGGAGACCCAGGCGCTGCCGATCGGCAACGGCGCGCTCGGCGGCATGGTCTTCGGCCGGGTCGCCGCCGAGACCGTGCAGTTCAACGAGAAGACGCTCTGGACCGGCGGCCCCGGCTCGGCCGGCGGTTACAACTTCGGCAACTGGACCTCGCCCCGCCCCGGCGCGATCGAGGAGGTGCAGCGCCTGATCAACGAGCGGGGCCGGCTCAGCCCGCAGGAGGTGGCGAACCGGCTCGGCCAGCCGAAGAGCGGCTTCGGGGCGTACAACACCTTCGGAGAGCTGACGCTGCGGCTCACCGAGGACCCGGGGACGGTCACCGACTACCGCCGCGAACTGGACATCGGCCGGGCGGTCGCCAAGGTCTCCTACGCGCACGACGGCGTGCGCTACACCCGGGAGTACTTCGCCAGCCGGCCCGACGGGGTACTGGTGGTGCGGCTCGGCGCCGACCGGCCGGGCAGGATCGGCTTCACCGCCGGGGTGACCGCGCCGGACAACCGCTCGAAGAACCTCACCGCCAGCGGCGGCCGGATCACCTTCGCCGGCACCCTCGACGACAACAAGCTGAAGTACGAGTCGCAGATCCAGGTCAGCGCCGACGGCGGCACGGTCAGCGACGGTGCCGACGGCACGGTCACGGTGGCCGGGGCGGACTCCGCCACGCTGGTGCTGGGCGCCGGCACCGACTACGCGGGCAGCTACCCGACGTACCGGGGAGCCGACCCGCACGCCCGGGTCACCGCCACCGTCGAGGCGGCGGCGGCGAAGTCCTACCCCGACCTGCTCGCCGCGCACACCGCCGACCACCGGGCGCTCTTCGACCGGGTACGCCTCGACATCGGCCAGCAGATGCCGGGGATCCCCACCGACGAGCTGCTGCGGCAGTACCGGGGCGGGGCGTCGGCGGCGGACCGCGCGCTGGAGGCGCTCTTCTTCGCCTACGGCCGCTACCTGCTGATCGCCTCCTCCCGGCCGGGCTCGCTGCCGGCGAACCTCCAGGGTGTCTGGAACAACGTCACCAACCCGCCCTGGGACGCCGACTACCACGTCAACATCAACCTCCAGATGAACTACTGGCCGGCCGAGACGACGAACCTGTCGGAGACCACCGCCCCGTTCTTCGACTACGTCGACGCGATGGTGCCGCCGGGCCGGGTCACCGCGCGGCAGATCTACGGCAACCGGGGCTGGGTGGTGAACAACGAGACCAACGTCTACGGCTTCACCGGCCTGCACAGCTATCCGCAGTCGTTCTGGTTCCCCGAGGCCGGCGCCTGGCTGGCCCAGCACTACTACGAGCACTACCGGTTCACCGGGGACGCCGAGTTCCTCCGCCAGCGGGCGTACCCGCTGATGAAGGAGCTGGCGCTCTTCTGGCTCGACGAGCTGGTCACCGACCCGCGCGACGGCAAGCTGGTGGTCTCGCCGAGCTACTCACCGGAGAACGGCGACTTCACCGCCGGCGCCTCGATGTCGCAGCAGATCGTCTGGGAACTCTTCACCAACACCATCGAGGCGGCCGGGATCGTCGGCGGCGACACCGCGTTCCGGCGGGAGCTGCGCGACGCGTTGGCCAGGCTCGACCCGGGGCTGCGGGTCGGCTCCTGGGGGCAGCTCCAGGAGTGGAAGGAGGACCTGGACAACCCCGACGACCAGCACCGGCACGTCTCGCACCTGTTCGCCCTGCACCCGGGCGCGCAGATCACCGCGCTGGACGACCCGGAGCTGGCGGCCGCCGCCAAGGTCTCGCTGACGGCGCGCGGTGACGGCGGTACGGGCTGGAGCAAGGCGTGGAAAATCAACTTCTGGTCCCGGCTGCTGGACGGGGACCACGCGCACAAGATGCTGGTCGAGCAGTTGCGGCAGAGCACCCTGGCGAACCTCTGGGACACCCACCCGCCGTTCCAGATCGACGGCAACTTCGGTGCGACCGCCGGGATCGCCGAGATGCTGTTGCAGAGCCAGAGCGGTGAGGTGCACGTACTGCCGGCGCTGCCCAGCGCCTGGCGCGACGGCGCGGTGCGTGGACTGCGGGCCCGGGGTGGGCTGACCGTCGACACGAAGTGGTCGGCCGGGGCCGCCACCGAGATCGCGGTGACCGCCGACCGGGCCGGCGAGGTGACGGTGCGCAGCCCGCTCTTCGCCGGCCCGTACGAGCTGGTCGACGCGCGGACCGGTAAGAAGGTGAAGGGGCAGGCGAAGGGCGACAGGCTGACCTTCACCGCCCGGGCCGGCCACCGGTACGTGGCCACCGCCCAGGTCGGCTTCGCCGTCGACGCTCCGGCGACGCTGCAGACCGACGAGTCGGGGACGGTCTCGGTGACCGTCTCCGCGCTCGGCGACCAGAAGGTGCCGCCGTCGACGCTGAAGCTGGCCCTGCCGGCGGGCTGGCAGGTCCGGCCGGGTCGGGTCGAGGTGCCCCGGTTGTGGCCGGGTGACTCGCAGACCTACCGGTTCACCGTCACGCCGGGCCGGGCGGCGGCAGCCGGCCCGAACCGGATCGAGGCGCGGCTGACCCACGACAGGTGGCGGGCCACGGCGAGCGCCTCGATCACGCTGCCGGTCCCGCCGCCCTGCGCCCGGCCCGCCCCGGACGTCCCGCTGGTGGCCTGGGACCCGGTCTCCGGCGACACGGTGACGGACCACTCGCCCAACGGGCGGACCGCGACGGTGCAGACCGGCGGGGCGTACGTCGCCGCCGGGCCGACCGGCAGCGCACTGCTGCTCGACGGCAACCGGTTCCTGCGTACCGCGCCGACCACCCTCGGCTACCTGGAGGAGGCGACCTTCGCGGCCGAGGTCAAGGTGACCAGCAGCGGCAGCTACCGGCGACTCTTCGACTTCCAGCCCGGCGGCGACCCCGGCACCGACGGGGTCCTGATCGACCTGACCCCGAGCAACCAGCTCCGGTTCATCGGCTCCGGCGCCGGTGTCACCAGCAACGCCACCGTGCCCACCGGCCGGTACGTCGACCTGGTCGTCACGATGGACGACGACGGCAACATCGTCGTCTATCTCGACGGCCGGCAGGCCGGTACGGCCAAGGTGCCCGGCGGCGGCATCGTCGGCTGTGCCAGCCGGGAGCTGCGGTTCGGCGCAGACCAGGACGGCGGCCAACGGCTCACCGGCGAGGTCGACCGGATCGCGATCCTGCCCGAGGCGCTACCGGCGGACCAGGTGTCCGGCTGGCAGGCCCGCGCCTTCGGCTGACCGCCCGACGTTCCACCCGGTCATTTCCGCGAGCCTGTTGGAACAACCTTGATCGGCTGTCTGCCCAACACGGACATCAGTCCGGTACTCGCCGAAGATCGTTCATGCCGGGTTCCGGCCGACCCGGACCTGCCACGGGCCGGCGGAGCACGAGAGACCGCTGGGGGTGTCGCGATCCGCGTATATTGGTGCGCATCCGCTCGCCCTCTTTTCGGGAGCCCCATGTCACCCGTAATTGCGGTTGTCGGCAGCATGGATTCGACCCGGAGCTACGACCCGCCCTGCGTGGACACCGCCACGGCCCAGGCGGCGGCGACCGCGATAGGCCACGAGCTTGCGACCAGGGGTTGCAGAATTGTCGTCTTCTCCAGCCGCCCGCAATATATCGAGTCCGCGGTGGTACGCGGCTTCGTCGAATCGGGCCAGGCGCGCCCCGGCTCAATCGAGGTCAGGGCCCGCTACGGCGCGGACACCGTGTTCGAGCAGATGAGCCTGCACCCGGACGCCTTCCTCGTCAGACCGGAGCCCTCCGGTGACTGGGAGGTGTCCTACTTCCGTCGGCTGCTCGCCGTCGACGGCGTGCTGCTGATCGGCGGGGGCCGCTCCACCTTCGTCGCCGGCTTGATCGCACTGTCCCGCCGGGTCGCGGTCGCGCCGGTGGCGGCCTTCGGGGGTGCGGCGCAGCGCGTCTGGCAACGGCTCGCCAGCGAGCAGGCGCAGCACACCGAGGACGACATCGCCACTCTCGCCCAGCCGTGGCGGTCCACGAGCGCCGCCGAGATCGTCGGATCCTTGCTCGCCCAGCACGATCGACGGACGGCGGCGGAGGCGGAAACCCGGCGTACCGCGCTCTCCGCCCGGCGCCGCACCCTGGCCGGGCTCGGGTTCGCCCTGTTGCTGCTGGCGATGGCGCTGGCCACCATCCCGGTCGCCTTCGCGCTCCCGGCCGGCCTGTGGGTGAACCTGACCGCGCTGGTCACGGCCGCCCTGTTGTCGTCGATCTGGGGCGCGGTGATCCGCAACGCCCACGACGGCGGCGCGGAATGGCTCCGGGCGGCGGCGCTCGGCTCCGCCGCCGGGACCATCGCCTTCCTGCTGTTCGTCGCGGCACAGCTCGCGACCAACCCGGATCTCTTCGTCGGTGACGGCGCACGGCGCCTGATCTTCTTCGTGCTGGCGATCGGGTTCATCGGCGGCTTCACGTCCGAAGTGGTCTACCGCAAGCTCCGGGACCAGGACGTGACGCAGACGTCCGTGCTGCCGCCACCGGGCGCCTGACGCCAGCTCCGCCCGGGCCGACGAGGGCGGCGAAGGCGGAGGGCGCAGCTAGACCGACCGGTCCGAGGGTACGACAACTCTGGCCGACCGGCGCTCCCGCCCGGCCGGTCATGCAGCCTTCCGCCGCAGCCGTCCCGCTCGGATGCTCCGGATCGTCGGTGTCCTTTCGGGGATCCAGCGGGGCCGCTCTACATGATCGGCGTCGCCAGGCGTACCGAATCTGTTTCATGTTTCCCGTTGTCCATTGCCGAAGGACCCAACAACCGCTTGTCCCGGCTGGGCGGCGTTGGGACGATTGGCATCGTTTGAAAGCGCGGCGGCCGGCAAACTCCGCGCGATTCTGGATGCACTGGCTCCATCGGCCGCGGCGATCGGGAATGAGTCCATCCTAGTAAGGATTTCCTGGTGCCGGATGTATTCATCAACTACCGTTCCGATGACGAGGCGGCCGTCGCCGTCCTTATCGACGAGCAACTGTGTGCGAAGATCGGACCGAAGCGGGTCTTCCGGGACAACCGATCGATCGAACTGGGACGCGACTTCCGTCCCGAACTCTGGGGCAGTCTCGCCAAGAGCGTGGTGCTGGTGGTCGTCATCGGGAAGAGGTGGCTGGCCCGGGACGGTCGCGGGCGCAGGCGCATCGACAACCCCGAGGACTTCGTACGACGGGAGATCGCCGGCGCGTTGTCGATGGGGATCGCCGTCGTCCCGGTCCTGGTCGGCGAGGTACCCGTGCTCCGCGCCGAGAACCTTCCGGACGACATCGCGAAGCTGGCGCATCGGCAGTACCGACGGCTGAGTACCAGGGGCATCCAGCGGGACCTTCCTCTCCTGATCGAGGAACTCGCCACCCTCGCCCGAGGCGAGCCCGCTGCGGCTGCCGCCGGGCCGGCGGCGGGTCGGGACGGGACCGTGCTGATGCTGCGACCGGAGCCCCCGGTCCGGGAGTGGCACCTGACGGCCCTGCACCAGGCCATCGAACGGGCCACGGCGGATGCCGAGATGTCGGAGATCGAGACGGTGACCCGCCCGACGAGACTCACCCTCTTCGTCCCGGCGGCCGTTGCACCGATCCGGGTGCTCTCCAGGCTGGTCAGCGCCCTTGAGGCAGCCCTGGCCGACCAACCCGTCCCGGAGGGCGGCCCGCTGCGCGTCCGCGCCGGCCTGCACCACTCGACGATGCGCAGCGGCCAGGCGGACGCCTCCGACGAGATCGCCTACCTCCTGGACCTTCCGGCGGTCGCCGAGGTACGACGTCGAGCGACGAAGGCGGGGCTCGTCCTCGTACTGCCGGACGCCTTCTACGACGGCGTGGTGCGGGCGCATCCGCTGGCGGCCGATCCGTCCACCTACCTGCCCGTCCCGATCGCCGAGGGCAGGGAACGCTGCTGGGTGCACGCCCCGGGCTACCCGTCCCCGCCGGGCCTCCGGTCGGCGCCGGAGGTCCGGTCCGCGCCGGACCCCGCCGCCGGCAGCCCGCCACCGGCGGGCAGCCACAGCGTCCAGTTCAACAACCACGGACCGGTGCACGGCCCACAGGTCGGCGGCGACTGGGTCAACGGCACCAAGACCGTCCACGGCAACGAGGCGGGGTACCGGTGAGCGGGGCGGCAGCCGCATCGGCAGCACCGGCGGCACCCGCCCAGCCGGCCGCGGCACCGGCCGACGCGGGACCGGCACCCGGGGGCGCACCGGCCGGGCCCGCCGCCGCCGGTGATGCCGGTGGCAGCGCTCCGCCGGCCGAGGGCGGAGCGGAGGCCGGGGCCACCCCGCCGGAGCAGGGTGGTGAAGGGGACGGCGCGAGCGCCGACCGGTCCGACGGCGCCAACCCGCTTTCCGGCACTCTGCACGACCAGCCGGGGCGTGGATCAGACCGTCACCAGTTCGTGCGCGACGCGCAGCAGCGTTTCGGCGGCGACGCCGTCTCCGGCGACAAGATCGTCTTTTATCTCACCGGCGGGCAGCAGAGCGCGCCGCTGACGAGGCTGTCACCGACCCTGGAGGAGTACGCCCGGCACGCCTTCGTCTTCCCGGAGCGCTGGGACGCCTGCCGGGCCGACTTCCAGGACCGCCGCAGCGTCCTGCTCCAGGGAGTCACCGGGGGTGGCCGGGTCACGATGGCGATCCGACTCCTGCTCAGCGTCGAGTCCCGGGTCATCTACCAACTCGACCCACGGATCGACCTCGGCCGGATGGCGGAGCAGCTCACAGCCCGCCGGTTCGAGCGCGGTACCGCCTTCCTGCTCTGCCAGCCCGACGACGTCGGGCGGCTCGACGCCTCCACCTTCGACCGGCTGGAGGCGGCGCTCAGGGCCGCCGACGCGCGGCTCGTGCTCACCGTCGGCTCCGAGGCACCGATCCGGGACGAGAGCCTGCTCCGGCACCGGATAAGCCTGCCGGCGGCACCACCACGACGGGAGATCCTGCGTACCCACCTCAGCTATCGCCTCGACGACGAGACCCGCGCCGACGGCCTGCTGGCGGAGCCGGCCGTGGCCGAGTTGGTCAAGGAGAAGCTCGACCGGGACAGCATCACCTGTGAGGTCGCCGCCGTGCTGGCGATGCTGCTCAGCCGCGAGTCGGAAACGGTGGACGTCACCCGGATCCGGGCGATGCTGATGCGCCGGGACGTCGACGAGTTCGGCATCTGGTTCGACGGGCTCGCCGACCTGGAACTGCGCTGCTTCGCGATCGCCCTCGCGGTGCTCGACGGGCAGCCGTTCGAGGAGGTCGCCGCCGCCGCACGCCTGCTGCACAAGCGCCTGACGGCCGGTGGCCCGCTCGTCGTGGACGACGACGCGTCACTCCGGGTCGCCAACCCGGATCCCTTCCGGATGCCGCCGACCCGGCTGCTGCGGGCGCTACAGGCCCGCACCACGGAGGGGACGATCCGCACACCCTACGGGTACGCGCCGGCCACCGAGATCTCGTACCGCAACCCCGACTATCCGCGTCGGGTCATCGAACGCGCCTGGAAGGGCTACCGGATCCAGGATCAGATCCTCGACTGGCTCGGCGACCTGGTGATGCACCGCTCCGACCAGATACGCGTGTCGGCGGGGACGGCGGTCGGTTTCCTGTCGACGCTCGCCTTCGAGTACGTCCGCCGCGCCGTCCTGCACGACTGGGCGGCCAGTGACCAGACGTACCGCCGGGAGGCGGTCGCCGACGTGCTCCGGGTGGCGGCCGGGGTGCCGGAGTTGCAGACCGCGGTGACCTGGCTCGTCGACGGCTGGTACCGGGCCCGGGACCCCGAGTTGCAGTCCACGGCGGCGCTGGCGCACGGCACCCGGCTCGGCCGTACCGACACCACCAGGTCGGTCCGGGCGCTGGAGCGGCTGACCGTAGTCAGGGAGCTGCCGGTGCAGGTCGGCATCTGCCGAGGGTTCGCGGCGCTGCTGGCCGAGGACCCGGAGCAGTACCTTCCGCTCTTCTACGGTGTGGTCGAGAGGTGCCTGGCCGATCCGAAGCGGGCCGACACCGCACAGCTCATGTTCCTGCTCGTCGCCGCGGACCTGCTCAGCGACGTCACCGGCGCGAACGGCGCGAAGACCCGGTGGCCGACGCTGCTGCTGCTGGCCACCCGTCATGGTCACCTGCGCCGGCCGCTCATCGAGTTCTGGTCCCGCACCCTGGCAGGCAGCCGCTATGGCTGGGCCGCAGAGCACGTGCTGCGCATCTGGGCCAGCTATGCGGAGTCCGACGCCGCGATCCGGGAGGCGTTCACCCGGCTGATGCGGGCGGTCGCCGAGTTCGATCCGTGGGCGGGCGCGGTGGTCACCCGCCATGCCCGCCAGTGGGACAGCGAGGACGTCCTGATCCCGATGCCGAATGTCGCGCAGGCGGTCAACGCCGTGCTGCTCCCCGACCACTCCGCGAGGTGAACCCGAGCATGTCCGTTCAACTGATCCTCAGGTCCGGGCCGGTGTCGCGGTTCGATGCCACCGAACGGGTCCGCGACCCGCACGTCGCCGCCGTGTACGTGACGGCCGGCGGCCAGATCGACATCCTGGACGGTGGCCGGCCGATCGGGCTCGGCGACCAACTCCTGCTCCGCTACCGCATGAGGTACGACATCGACCTCAGCGATCACCAGCGCACCATCGAGTTGCGCAGCTCGCCACCACCGGCACGCGGCGGGATCTACCACTTCGCGACGATGGTGAACGTCGGCTTCCGGGTGACCGATCCGAGGCAGATCGTGAGCCGCAACATCCAGGACGGGCTCCGGGTGGTCTCCGACTACCTGATGTCGGAGTTCCGCGACATCACCGCCGCCTTCCCCATCGAGGAGGCCAAGGCGGCGGAGGACGCGATCAACGCCCGCTTCCGGCGTGGCGTGACGATCGGCGGTTGCATCGAGCTGTACATGTGCCGGGCCCGGCTGGAGCCCGACGCGGCGGCGGTCGCCTACCTGCAGAGGGAGGAGGAAGCCAAGCGGGACAACGTCGTCAAGGCCGCCGAGCACGAGCGCAACGCGGACGAGGCCCGGCGGGCCAACAACATCGACCTGATCCGGCAGAGCGGCGCGATCGAACAGCGGGCCCGGGAACGCGACGCGCTCGCCGGGCGGCCGTTCAGCATGCAGGACCTGCTCGCGCTGCACCTGGAGAACAACCCGGGCGACACCGCCAGGGCTCTGGAGATGGCCGCCGACATGGAGGCCCGGCTCGCCGTCGAGCGGGAGAAGGCGGACAAGCGGAACTGGGAGAAGTTCGAGTACATGGCCGGCCGGAACCTGGTCGAGGCGTACGACATGGGCCAGGTCCGGGACGAGGTCGTCCGCGGCGCCTCCGGGTATCCGCACGTCCCGCTGGGCAGCGCTCCCTCGACCGCGTCGGGCTGGGAGGTACCGCTGCCCGAGGCCGGGGACGGTACGGACCGGCCCGGTAGCCGGCCACCCGGCCTGATCCCGATCTACCTGGTGATCGACGAGTCACCGGCGATGGCCGCCGGGATCGACGCGCTCAACGCCGGCCTGCGGTCCCTCTACGACACCCTGGCCGCCGACCCGGAGGTCGCCGAGGTGGTGCGGCTGGCGGTGCTGAGCTATGCCGACGGGGCCTCGGTCCGGATACCCGCGAGCACCCCGAGGCCGGGCGTCCGGCTTCCGGCGTTCACGGTCGGCGCCGGCCCGGCCCGGCTCGCCGACGCGTTCTCCCGGCTGCTGGACTGCATCCCCCGGGACGCGGCCGCGCTCAAACAGGAGACCTCGTCGCTGCGCCGCCCCCAGGTGCTGATGCTCAGCGGCGACCGGCCCGCCGAGGACCAGCCCTGGGCCGACGTGCACCGCCGGCTCTCCGACCGGGCCAGTCAGCGCTACGCCCCGGACCTGATCGCCTGCGGCGTCGGCCCCGCCTCGGCACAGACGGTCCTGCGGATCGCCACCCGGCCGGAGCTGGCCTTCGTCGGCCCGGCCGGCGACGTCGCCGAGGCGGCCCGCCGATTCTGCACCTTCGCCCTGCGCCGGGTCCTCGAATACGGCCGCGCCGTCCTCGACGGCGACCAGAACTCCGTCGTCACCGGGCCGGACGGTTTCCGCCCGGCCACCGAACTGCTTGCGCCGCCACCCCAGGGAGAGTGATCCAGCACATGCCGGACGTACGCGGGCAGTTACTGCCGATCTACGTACTGGCCGACGAGTCCGCCTCGATGCGGCACCTCATCGGTGAACTGAACGCGGGCCTCGTCTCGCTGCACCAGGCGCTGCTGGCCGAGCCCATGGCGGCGGCCAAGGTGCGCTTCACCGTCATCGGGTTCTCCGACACCGCCGTACTGCGGATGCACCTCGCCGACCTGCGCCGGGTCGACGCGATGCCGCCGTTGACCTCCCGGAACGCCACGAGTTTCGGCGCCGCGTTCCAGGCGTTGCTACAGCAGATCCCGGCCGATGTCAGGCAGCTGAAGTCGCAGCAGTACGCGGTGCACCGCCCGGCGGTGTTCTTCCTCAGCGACGGTCAGCCCAGCGACGGTGGGAACTGGCGACGGTTCCACCAGCAACTCGTCGACCGGAACCAGACCCTCGGCGCGCCGAACATCATCGCCTGCGGCATCGGCGATGCCGAGGCACGGACCATCCTGGAGGTCGCCACGCGTCCCGAGTACGCGTTCGTCTCCATCCAGGGCTCCGACATCGGGCAGGCCATCGCGAAGTTCTGCGCCGCGCTCACCAAGAGCGTGGTCGAGTCGGGCCGGTCGATGGCGAACGGCACGGCCGAACTCCGGGTCGACCGCCCGGAGGGCTTCCACATGGCGATCGACGTGGTGTGAGGATGCTTCTGCGACGCGGCCGGGCGGCCGATCCGCGAACCATCCCCGCCGGGGGTGCCCGGGAGGAACCGCCGGCCGACCCCGGTGGGCACCCGCGCATCCACAACGCGCCGGCACCCGGGCAGTGGGCGCCGATCGTCGTCGACGAGCCCGCCGATTCCTTCGACCCCCGGCCGGCGCCCGGGCGCCAGCCCGACACGGTGTGCGACGGTTGGACGACGCCGGACTTCGTGGTCCGGATGGCCTCGGTACGCGGGAACGCACACCGGTACGCCGGAAAGTACCGCCAGGACGACGCGGGCGTCGTCCTGCACCGACCGACCGGAGCGGTGCTGTTCGCGGTGATGGACGGTGTCTCCGACACGACGGCTGCCGAGGTCGGCGCCAGGCTGGCCGGTCAGGCCGCACTCCGGGCCCTGGCGGAGGAACTCGACCGTGACGGCCGGGTCGACTGGCGGCGGGTGTTGACCGACGCCGCCGGCGCACTGCTGGGGCATGGCCGGTACGGGCTGCGGCCGGGTGAGCGGGCCGAGGACGTGGAGCGGCGGCTCGGCACGACGATCGTCACCGGGGTGGTCCGGCCGACCCGCTCCGGCGCGACGGCCGAGCTGGTCCGCGCCGGTGACTCCGGTGCCTGGTCGTTCGACGGCTCCCGGTTCAGCAGCCTCTTCCCGTCGAAGTACTCCGACGGTGGCATGGTCGATTCGGCGGTGACGGCACTGCCCAGGCTGCCGGAACGGATCGAACCGGTCGGGGTGCGGCTCAGCACATCGGTGCTGCTGATCGGAACGGACGGCTTCGGCGATCCGCTCGGCGACGGCACCGGCCTGGTCGGCGACCTCTTCGCCGCGGTCCTCGACCAGCCACCGCCGATGCTGGGGTTGGCCCACGCGCTCGACTTCTCCCGGGACACCTTCGACGACGACCGGACGCTCGTCGCGGTGTGGCCGCGTCCCCGGCGGTCGGAGGGAGCGGGATGAGCGTGTTCATCGGTGGGCCGGTCGACGTCGACGCGCTCACCGTGGTCGGGGAACTCGGCTCCGGCGGGCAGGGCCGGGTCCGGCTGGTGGAGGCGCCGGGGATCTTCCCGGGACGGCTGGCGTTCAAGGAGTACGACCCGGAGACGATCGCCTCGGTGCGGGCCGACGTACTCGACCGGCTGGTGGCGCTGCGGGCGTCCGCCGGCGACGACCTGCGCACCCTGCTCGCCGAGCGGGCCGCGTGGCCGCTCGCCGCCGTCCGTCGCGGCGCGGAGTTGCGCGGATTCCTCATGCCACCGGCCCCGCCCGAATACACCGTGACGCTCGCCCTCTCCGGCGACGGTCAATCCCGGCCACTCGCGATGGAGTTCCTGCTCAACCCGATCGAGTACATGGCCAGGGTCGGCCTGCGGGTCTCGGAGCGCAACCGGGTCGGGCTGCTGCGCGAGTTCGCCCGGATGCTCGCGGTCCTGCACGGCGACCGCATCGTGGTGGGCGACCTCTCCCCCAAGAACGTCCTGGTGACGGTGGATCCGCCGCGCTGTTTCCTCCTCGACTGCGATGCGGTCTGCGTCGACGGCGAATCCGTGGCGCCGCAGGTCGAGACGCCGGACTGGCGGCTGCCCGAGGGCGAGGTGCTCGGCACCGCCGCGGGTGACCGGTACAAGTTCGGTCTGCTCGTGCTCCGGCTGTTGCTGTCGGACCAGGCGGCCCGCGACCCCGCCGAACTCACCGCCGCGATGCCACTCTTCGCCGACGTTGCCGACCTCGCCGCCCGGAGCCGGCGGGATCCGGACGCGCGGCCCGACTGGGCCGAGTGGACGGCCGCGTTCGACGCCGTCCTGCCGCATTCGAACGAGATCGCGCCCACCCCGCCGCAGCGACCGCGACCGGAGCGGTGGCGAGTCGCCGCCGGCGGTCCGCTGCCGGGGGCGGCCGGCGGGCCAGCGGGAGCTACTGCCCGGCCCCGGGCGGCGCGGTCCGGGACCGCGCGCTGGGCGGTCGCCGCCGCCGCGCTCGTCGCCGCCGTCTGTGTGCTGCTGGTCTACGTCGGCGGCCGCACCGACGACGGCACCCGGGCCGATGGTGCGAGCACCAGGGTGGTGCCGCCACCGGTGGCGGTGCCGACCACCGCCGCGACGCCGAGCACCGGGTTCTCCATCGAGCCGCCGCGTGACCGGGTCGGCATGGTCCGGCTGGCGGGTACCGGCGACAGCACCGAGGTGATCGAGGTGGCCGAGTTCTTCGACGGCTACTTCCAGGCGGTCAACGACAAGGACTGGGACACCCTGCTCGCGCTCTACGACCCGGACGGTGTGGTCGACCCGGCGAAGCCCGACAGCCGCGCCTCCTTCACCGAGGCGATGTCGACCACGGAGGACTCGGACGTCGAGCTGGTGCAGGTCGACCCACGGCTGGACCCGGTACGGGCCCGGGTGACCTTCACCAGCAACCAGGCGGCCGGCTACGGCCCGAAGGGCAGACCGGACGAGACGTGTACGCGCTGGGATCTCACCGTCCAGTTGACCCGGCAGGGCGGCGGCTACCGGCTGCTGCGCCCCACGGCCGCGAAGCACCGCCCGTGCTGACCTGCCGGTGGCAGCCCACGCCGCCGGTCCGGAGCTATCCCCGGGGTCCCAGGTCCGGTCCCAGGTCCGCCTGGATGTTCCGGCGATAGAAGTCGAACCAGTCACCGCCGGCCGCAAACTCGAAGCTGAGCGCCGCGAGGTTCCAGAGCAGGCGATAGGCGCGGATCCTCTCGTCGAGTCCGGGTGTCAGGTCCAGCTCGTAACCGTCGAGGAACGCTGACAGGATGTCCGGCCCGGCCATGGAGACGCGGGCGATGTCGAGCATCGGGTCGCCCACGCCGACATCGCCCCAGTCGATGACCCCGGCCAGCTGCGCCCGGTCGGCGAAGACGTGTTGCGGCTTGAGGTCGCGATGCAGCATCACACCGGGTTCCCGGTAGGTCATGATGCCCGAAGACCTGATTGCCTGGTCGAGGTGGCCGCCCAGCTCGACCGTGAGCACACCGCCGGTCACGAGGTCCGGGACCCGCGCGAGGACGCTGTCGAGCGCGTCGTGCCATGACTCGTGCCGGCCCCGAACCTCCTCCTGGCCCACGGAGAGCGCACCGTATCCGGGGATGTCGATGTCGTGCACCGCGCGGAACGATCGACCGGCCTGTCGCCAGACCTCGAGGTCGCGGGTGGGCTCTCCGGGGAGTACCCGCATGACGATGAACGCGGTGTCGACCACGTCGGTAGACAGCCGGTGCGTGACGACCTCCGGCGCGGGAATGCCAGCGCTGCGGGCTCGACCGCACGCCCACACTTCGGCGGTCAGCAGCTCGCGGCTGCCGACCTTCAGCACGACATCGCCGCCGCTGGCGACCCGCACCACGAAGGTAACGTTTCCAACGGAACCGGCGACTCGTTGCGCACCTGTCGCGCTGACGCCGAGTTCGTGCGTGACGATCGATATCGCCGATTCCTCGGTGAGCTCAGGATCGTTGCCGAGAGTCAATCCCGCTCCATCAGCCAGATGGCCGCGACCAGCCAGAGGGCCGCGACCAGCCAGAGGGCCGCGACCCTGGCACGGTAGCACCCTCAGAGCGGCAGCTCGTGCAGGCGAAGGGCGAGCCCGACCGCCCCGGGATGGCTGGCCCGCCGCCGCAGCACCTCGGCAAGCCGGCGCAGCTCGGCCGCCACGGTGGCGGAGCGCATCTCCGTCTGCACGTCGACGACCCGGCTCGCCAGTTCGACGGCCTCGTCCATCTGCGCCGACGCGGCCAGTGCCAGGGCCCGCCGGGCTTCGTACCTGTTCCTGGCCCGGGTGGCGTGCGACGGGATCGCGTCCACCACCTCACGCAGCACGTCGGCGGCCTCCGCCGGGCGGCCGAGGTCGTACAGCGACCAACCGGTGGCGGCCTGTACCGGATCGGAGACGTTCGCGCTGCCGATCACCGTCCGCCCGGCGGCGGGCGGGTCCGCCGCCAGCAGGTCCCGGGCCCGTTCGAGCGCCTCGAAGCAGGCCCGGGCGTCGTTGGCCAGCGCATGCCCCTGTGCCTCCCGCTGCGCGGCGAGCCCGCGGATCCGTGGCCGGCACCAGGCCCGCTGGGCCCGCTGCGCCAGTGCGATCGTCTCGGCAGCCCTCCCCTGGTACATCGCGATCAGCGCACGCCGGACCAGTGCGTACGCCGACATGCCGTCGTCACCGGCGGCCGACGCGAAGGTGACGGCCTGGTCGGTCCACCAGCGTGCGGTGTCGTCGTCACCACTTTCCTGGGTCATCCACCCGATGTACTCGGCGTAGTCGGCGACGAGCGCCAGCGTCCGCAGTCGGTCCGTACCCCGGCTGCGGCCGGCGAGGAGGCTCAGCATGTGTGCGTGCGAGGTCAGGGTCGGCAGGAGGACCTCGGCGTCCATGTTCTGGCCCACCTGGCGGGCCTGCTCGTACCAGGACCTGAAGGTCTCCAGGGCCGGGTTCGGCACGACCGCCTGGCGCCGCCCGGACGCCCCGGCCGGCCGATCCGCCTCGGCGGCCAGTCCGGTCATGCTCAACAGACCGGTGGCGACCAGTTCCCGACGCGTCGCCCTGACGACGCGCCCTTTTCCGTCCTCGCCGATGTCCAGCGCCAACACCTCGCTCGTGCCGTCGGAGTGTCGGTCCGGCCGCGCACCGACGAGTTCGTCGAGGAGCGCAGCGAGTTCACCCTTGCAGTCCAGTACGGCGTCGCACTGCCGAGCCAACTCGTCGCTCGGCTGCTTGACGCCGTTCTCGACCTTGCTCAGATGACTCTTGCTGTAGTAGACGCGGCCGCTGAACTCCTCAAGGGAGTAGCCCGCCCCGATCCGGCGACGGCGCAACTCCACCCCGAACAGTCTGCTTGACTGCTCCACGAACATCACCGCGTTTCCCGTTGTCAACGACCGATGCCTGCTTCTTATGGCACGACGGTTCGCCGCCCGACACCCTTGCGTCGGATTTCGGATCGAGGGTCCAACCGGCGGGAGGAGATGGCAGGGGCCGCAGCGCCGATGCCACTGCGGTCGGGTGCTGCCACCACTGCGGTCGGGGAACGGGTCAGGTCTCCAGTTGGGTGGGGGTGCCGGGTGGCAGCCAGCGGATCCGGTCGCGTACCTCGGGCGGAGCGGCGGCGAACTCGGCCTCGATGGCGGAACGGGACTGCTGGAAGTGCCGCCACCCCTCGTAGTGCACCGGCACGGCGGTGTGCGGGCGTACCGCACCGAGCAGCTCGACGGCGTCGCGGGCGGTCATCGTGTAACGCAGTGGGCCGGTGACCGGGAAGCGGACCCCGCCGAGATGCACCAGTGCCAGCCCGATCGGGATGCGCCCGGCGACCTGCCGGACGCCGCCGTAGAGCACGGTGTCACCGGAGATCCAGAGCGCACCGTGCCGCTGCCCCGGCCAGCGCAGGGCGAAGCCGACGACGTCGCCGACGATCGGTCCGCTCAGCGGCGGTCCGTGCCGGCAGGGCGTGGCGGTGACCTCGATCGACGGCCGGCCGGCACCCTCCAGGGTGGTCGTCGCCCACGGCGCGAGGCCGCGCGCACCGCCGCCGAGCCGGCCGGCACCCGACACGGTGGTGACGACGGTCCCCGCCGTGCGAAGGAACCGGCGGCCGGCCTCGTCGAGGTTGTCGCCGTGGTGGTCGTGGGTGAGCAGCACCGCGTCGACCGGCCCGAGCGCTTCCGGGGGTACGGCCGGGCCGGCGAGCTTGCGGGAGGAGGTACCCCAGCCGAACGCGTAGGTACGTCCGGCCGGGTCGAACGTCGGATCGGTCAGCAGCCGCCAGCCGGCCGCCTCGATCAGCACGGTCGGGCCGCCGATGTGGGTGAGGCGGACGTCAGCGGGCATGGGACAGCGCCCAGTCGAGGACGTGGTCGGCGATCTCCTCCCAGCCCTTCTGCGCGGGGAGCAGGTGCGCGTACCCCTGGTACTCCTCGACCTCGGTGACGGTGTTGGACCTGTAGTGCTTGGCGTTCGACTTCTGGATCGCCGGCGGCATGATGTGGTCCTCGCTGCCGGAGACGAACAGCAGCGGGGCCCGGTTGTCGTTGTGGTAGTCGACCCAGGTGTCCTGGTGGCCGGGCTGGAAGTTCGCGAGCACGCTGCCCCAGAGGATGCCGCCGTTGGCCGGGATGTGGTAACGCTCGTAGAGGGCGCGGGACTCCTCCTCGGTGAACGTGTTGGTGAAGGCGTACCTCCACTCCTCGAAGGAGAGGCCGACGGCCCGGTGCCGGTTGGCCGGGCTCTTCAACACCGGGAAGGTGGACTTCACCTGGGAGAGCGGCACGACCCGTACCCCTTCGGTGGGTGCGGAGTTGAGCGCGACGCCGGCCGCGCCGAAGCCGTGGTCGAGGAGGATCTGGGTGAAGGCGCCGCCGGCCGAGTGGCCGATGATGATCGGCTGGCGGTCCAGCTCCCGGATGATCCCCTCGATCCTGGCGATGATCGCCGGCACGGTGACGGCGGTGATGATCTCGGGGTTCTCCCGCAGTGCCTCGACCTCCACCTCGAAGCCGGGGTAGCCGGGCGCGATCACCCGGAAGCCCTTCGCCTCGTAGTGCGTGATCCACTGCTCCCAGCTGCGCGGCGTCACCCAGAAGCCGTGCACCAGGACGATCGTGTCGGGCGTGGTCATGGCAGGCTCCTCAGGAACGAGAGCAGGTCCTCGGACAGCTGCTGCTTGTGGGTGTCGGTGATGCCGTGCGGCGCGCCCGGATACACGAGCAGCGTCGCATCCTTGATACGGGCGGCGGAGGCCTTTCCGCCGACCTCGAAGGGGACGATCTGGTCGTCGTCGCCGTGGATGACCAGCGTGGGTACGTCGAACGCGGCCAGGTCGGCCCGGAAGTCGGTGGCCGAGAAGGCGGCGATCGACTCGTACGCGTTGCGGTGCCCCGCTTGCAGTCCCTGCCGCCAGAACGCGTCCCGCACGCCCGGCGAGACGCTCGCCCCCGGACGGTCGAGGCCGAAGAACGGGCCGTCGGCGAGGTCGCGGTAGAGCTGCGAACGGTCGGCCGCCGAACCGGCCCGGATCGCGTCGAAGACCTCCACCGGCAGGCCGTCGGGGTTGTCCTCGGTCCGCACCATCAGCGGCGGTACGGCCGAGACCAGCACCACCTGGGCGACCCGGGCGGTGCCGTGCCGGCCGATGTACCGGGTCACCTCGCCACCGCCGGTCGAGAAGCCGACCAGCGTGACGTCGTGCAGGTCGAGTGCCTCGATGACGGCGGCGAGGTCGTCGGCGTAGGTGTCCATCTCGTTACCGGCCCACGACTGGGTGGAGCGGCCGTGCCCACGGCGGTCGTGCGCGATCACCCGGTAGCCGTTCTCGGCGAGGAAGAGCTGCTGCGCCTCCCAGCTGTCGGAGTTGAGCGGCCAGCCGTGGCTGAGCAGGACCGGCCGCCCCTCGCCCCAGTCCTTGTAGTAGATCTGCGTGTCGTCGGCGGTGGTGACGAAGGGCATGCAGACACTCCCGCGCTCGCGCTGATGAGGAGTTGGGCGACGATCCGGGCGGTGATCCGGCGCTGCGCACGGCACCCTCTCGTAACACCCGCATGCGAACCTATTCAGCGGAGCGCGCCGGGTCGGGGCTGTGCGTGCACCGTTGTCGGCTCAGCGTGCACATCGGGCGGGGTAAATGGGCTTCGTGTTGGATACGGCGGACATTCCACCTCGGGAGCGGGTCGACGCGATCTACGCGGCGATGATGCAGGCGTCCGTGCCGTCGTACGTGATCCACGAGGATCCGGACGGCGACGTCCGGACCCGCCTGGAGGTGTGGGACCTCGGTGGCGTCAACATCTTCACCGCCCGCTCCACCGGCCTGCGGCTGCTGCGCACACCCAAGCAGGCCCGCCAGGACGCCGCCCCGGTCATCGCGCTCTCCGTGCAGCGCCTCGGCGACGGCCGCCACGAGCAGCTCGGGTACCGGCAGGTCGTGCCGCCCGGCGAGATGCTGATGGTCGACCTCTCCGCACCGTACGACTTCTCCTGGTCGGGCGAGGGCGCGGCCGGCTGCATCCAGGTACCCGTCGACCAGGTCGGCCTCCCGCTCGACCTGATCCGCCGGGCGGCGGCGAACCTGCGCACCAGTCCGCTGTACGGCCTGGTCGGCAAGCACGTCAGCCAGCTCGTCCAGGACGCCGAGCGGCTCAGCGCCGACCCGGCCGCCGACGCGCTCGGCCGGGCCAGCGTCGAGCTGCTCCGCGCCCTGCTGGTCTCCGCCGCCCGGGTCGAGCCGCTCAGCCGCGCGGTCCTCGCCGAGACGTTGCTGACCCGGGTCCGCGCCTACGTACGCCAGCACCTCGCCGACCCCGGCCTGCGCCCGGCCACCATCGCCGCCGCGCACAACGTCTCGCTCCGGCACCTCTACAAGATCTGTGCCCAGGCCGACTTCAGCCTGGAACAGTGGATCATCGGCGAGCGGCTTCAGGGCGCCCGCCAGGAGTTGCAGCGACCGGCGAGCCGCGGCCGTACGATCGCGACAGTCGCCCGCCGCTGGGGTTTCACCGACCCGACCCACTTCACCCGACGGTTCCGCGCCACCTACGGTCTCACTCCCGGTGAGTGGCGGCGGATCTGCACCGAGGTGCCGGACCAGTCCGATTCCAGGTCGTAGCCCTACCGGAGTACGCGGTGCACGGCGAGTCCCGGTCGCAGACTCGCCGTGCACCGCGCCGCGCGGTCCGGTGCTCAGCCGGCCCTGGCCAGTGGGGCCTTGCCGGCCGTACCCTCCGGCATCTGCTCCTCCACCGCCCTGAGCTGCTCGTCGGTGACGTTCGGGCGTCCGAAGATCCGGACCGCCTCGTAGTAGATCGTCGCCAGCCCGTAGCAGGGCGGTCGCAGCGCGTCGGAGTAGGTCGCGCAGACCCGCTGCATGTCGCCGTAGAAGGCGAGGTCGAGCCGGTCCTTGTTCTCCGCGAACCGTTGGGCCGCCTTGTAGTTGCGGTAACCGAAGTCGTGCCGGATGCAGGAGAGTTCGAAGGCGAACCCGAGCGGGTTGTCCGGAGCCCCGGTGCAGCCGTCGTTTGACCAGTCGAACATGTAGGCGGCCAGGATCGCCTGGTTCTGCCGGGCCGCGTCCCAGGTGGCATAGCTGTCGGAGCCGGTCTGGGTCAGGCTCGCCAGCACCGCCAGCCGGTTCGGGGCGAGCCCCGTGCCGAAGACGCCGGAGCCGACCGAGACGGAGATGGTGGGGGTGCCGAGGCCGGCGCACGGGCTCAGGTAGCGCTGCCCGGCCGGCAGCGGGAAGCAGCCGGCCCAGGTCGACCCGTCCAGCGTCTGCAACGCCAGGTTGAACCCGATCTCCAGCTGGCTGCCGCCGTCGTAGACCCGGCCGTCGATCAGCACCGCGCCGAGGCTGTACCCGTAGTAGTCGTTGCCGAAGCTGAACACCCCGGCGGCCGCGACCGCCTGTCCGTTGTACGGGGAGCCGCTCGTCCGCTCGATCAGGTACGCCTGGCCGGCGCCCGCCAGGTAGAAGTTGCAGACGATCTCCGCCAGGTAGTCGATCCGGACGTCGAGGCCGACCCGGGTCACGTATCCGCTGATGTACGGCGTGCACCCCGGGGCTTCCGCCCGGGTGCCGTCGACTCTGCGGGTGGCCGCGCCCACGTCCTTCGTACCCAGTTTCATCGCGGCGCTGTCGAGCTTTCGCAGTGCCCGCTGCGCGCCCGCGGGTCGCTTGGCCGCGTCCGGCGTCGTGCTGGCGACGCCGGACGGTGCCGCCGCGGTGAGCTTGGGGATGTCCGGGGCGCCGCGTGCCGGCTGCGCCCCGGCGTGCGCGGGTAGCGTGGTCGCCAACGCCCCGATCAGCGCCAGCGTCAGCGCGAGTATCGACGCCGACCCCCGGCCGACGATCCTTGCCGTGCCTGTCCGTTCCACTGTCGCCTCCATCGCTGGTGTGGTTTCCGACAAGCTCCCAGCGCGGACTGAACGGGGATTGGACGCCGACTGGACGTCGACCCGGTGACGGGGTCGGCATCCACCGATCGGTTGACCGGGGTGCCCGTCGCGGCCGGCCACGGCGGTGGCTGCGTGGTCGATTCGGCACCGGGGCGCGGACGGCACGCTTTCGGTATGGCAATCATCGAGGTAGACGGCCTCGTCAAGCGCTACGGCGAGCACACCGTGGTGGACGGGGTGAGCTTCGCGGTCGAGCCGGGCGAGATCTTCGGCATCCTGGGACCGAACGGTGCGGGCAAGACCACCACCGTCGAATGCGTCGAGGGGTTGCGTACCCCGGACGGTGGCAGCATCCGGGTCTGTGGCATCGACCCGCAGCGCGACACCGGTGAGCTTCGGCAACTGCTCGGCGCACAGCTTCAGGAGAGCGAGCTGCCGGACAAGCTCACCGTCGGCGAGGCGATGCGGCTGTTCAGCTCCTTCTATCGCCAGCCGGCGGACTGGCGGGACCTGGTCGACACCCTGCGGCTCACCGGCAAGCTCGGTACGCAGTTCCGGCGGCTCTCCGGCGGGCAGAAACAGCGGTTGTCGATCGCGCTCGCGCTGGTCGGCAACCCGAAGGTGGCGGTACTCGACGAGCTGACCACCGGCCTGGACCCGCAGGCGCGCCGGGACACCTGGGACCTGATCGAGGAAATCCGCGACCGGGGCGTGACGATCCTGCTGGTCACGCACTTCATGGAGGAGGCGGAACGGCTCTGCGACCGGCTCGCCGTGATCGACTCGGGTCGGCTCGTCGCGCTCGACTCGCCGGCCGGGCTGGTCGCCGCGGTCGACGACCGGCAGCGCATCCGGTTCCGGCCGTCGGTGCCGCTGGACCACGCCGTGCTGACCGCGTTGCCCGAGGTGACCTCCGTGGAGCGGGCCGGCAGCCAGCTCGTGGTGACCGGTACCGGAAATCTGCTGCTCGCGGTGACCACCGTGCTCGCCCGCCACCAGGTCGTCGCCGCCGACCTGCGGGTCGAGCAGACCTCGCTGGAGGACGCCTTCGTCGCGCTCACCGGCCGACCCGTCGAAGCCTGAGGAGACCGCCTTGTCCGCCCTGTACCGGCTCACCGCCACCGAAACCAGACTCTTCTTCCGAGAGCCGATGATCGTCTTCTTCGCGCTCGCGTTCCCGCCGATCCTGCTCGGCATCTTCGGGGCGATCCCGGCGTTCCGGGAACCCGACCAGTCGCTCGGCGGCCTGCGGGTGATCGACCTGTACGTGCCGATCGTCGTCGCGCTGGCCCTCGCCATGTTCGCCCTCAACGGCCTCTCCCAGCTCTTCGCCAGCTATCGGGAGAAGGGTGTGCTGCGACGCATGCGGACCACTCCGGTGAAGCCGACGCTGATGCTCGGCGCGCAGTTGCTGATGGCCACCGTCCTGTCCGTCGGAACGATGGTGGTGGTCCTGGCCGTCGGCCGGCTGGCGTTCGAGGTACGCCTGCCCCGGCTGCTCCCGGCCTACCTGCTGAGCTACCTGCTGGCGGCGTTGGCGATGTTCGCGATCGGCCTGCTCGTCGCCGCGCTCGCGCCGACCGGCAAGAGTGCCGGCGCGATCGGGACGGTGCTGTTCTTTCCGATCGTCTTCTTCGCCGGCCTCTGGATCCCCCGGGACAGCATGAACGACGTACTGCGGACGATCAGCGACCTCACTCCGCTCGGCGCGGGTGTGCAGGCGTTGCAGGACGCGACGGGCGGGCAGTGGCCGCAGCCGCTGCACCTGGCTGTCATGCTGGGGTGGACGATCGTGGCCGGTGGGCTGGCCGCGCGGTACTTCCGCTGGGAGTAGGCCGTGAGCATCGAGGCGGAGCTGCGTGCCGAGTTCGACCGCTGGGAGCGTCGGGAGGTCGCGCTCTTCAACGTGCTGCCGTACCTCCTCCTGGCGGCCAGTGCCCTGCTCACGCTGCTGCAACCGACCTGGGACATGCCGGTGCACGTCCCGGCGGTGCTCGGGCTGACGCTCGCCGCCACGCTCTGGTTGCTCTGTTTCCACACCCTGCACCCGGAGTGGCACGACAGGGGCCCGCTGATGGGCCTCTACTACACCGGACTGATGGTGTTGGCCGCCGGCCTGGTGGCGATCGCGCCCTTCTTCGCGCTCTTCGCCTTCGTCGGCTACCCACAGGCGTTCCTCTACCTGAGGGGCCGGTGGCGCTATGCCGGCGTCGCCGCCACGGCGGTCGTCTCGGCGATCGGTTACCTGGGCGGGGCCGCCGAGATCGTCGCCGGGGCGTGGTGGGAGGGAATCGCCGTCAGCGTGATCTGCGTCGTGCTGGCCGGGGCGTTCTTCTACTTCGCCGAGCTGGCCGACCAGCGCAACCAGAAGCAGCGGCGGGCGCTCACCGAGCTGCACGAGGCCAACACCAAGCTGGAGGCGGCGTTGGAGGAGAACGCCGGGCTGCACGCCCAACTGCTGGTTCAGGCCCGTGAGGCGGGGGTGCTCGACGAGCGGCAACGGATGGCCCGGGAGATCCACGACACCCTCGCCCAGGGGCTCGCCGGCATCCTCACCCAGCTCCAGGCCGCCGAGCAGACCGACGAGCCGTCGACGTCCCGCCGGTATGTGACGAACGCGATGAACCTGGCCCGGGAGAGCCTCACCGAGGCGCGGCGGACGGTGCACGCGGTGGAGCCGGCGATGTTCGCCGAGGCCCGGCTCCCGGACGCGATCAACGAGGTGGCCCGGCGCTGGGCGGAGGTGTACGGCATCGAGACGGTACTCACCACCACCGGCGACGCCCGGCCGATGCACGCCGACGTCGAGGTGGCACTGTTGCGTACCGCGCAGGAGGCGCTGGCGAACGTGGCGAAACACGCCCGGGCCAGCCGGGTGGGCCTGACCCTGTCCTACATGGAGGATCTGGTGACGCTGGACGTACGGGACGACGGGGTCGGCTTCGATCCCGGCGTCAAACGGGCCAACGGTTCCACGAACGGCGGGTTCGGGCTCGCCGGGATGCGGCAGCGGGTGCAGCGTCTCGCGGGCCGGTTGGACATCGAGTCGGAACCGGGTGGCGGCACGGCGATCTCGGCGGCCGTGCCGGCCATCCCCGCCGGAGGTGCGGATTGATCTCGCTGCTCATCGTCGACGACCACCCGGTGGTGCGGGACGGGTTGCGGGGCATGTTCAGCGCCGACCCGCGCTTCGAGGTGCTCGGTGAGGCCGGTGACGGCGCCGAGGCCATCGTCGCCGGGGAGAAGCTCCGGCCCGACGTGATCCTGATGGACCTGCGGATGCCGGGAACCGACGGGGTCACCGCGATCAAGGAACTGGCCAGGCGCGGGGTGTCGGCCCGGGTCCTGGTGCTCACCACGTACGACACCGACAGCGACGTGCTGCCCGCGATCGAGGCGGGCGCCACCGGGTACCTGTTGAAGGACGCGCCGAGGGAGGAGCTGTTCCGCGCGGTCGAGGCTGCCGCGCGCGGACAGGCGGTCCTCTCCCCCGCCGTCGCGACCCGACTGATGGGCCAGCTCCGCCAGCCGGCCTCGGAGCCGCTGTCCCAGCGCGAGCTGGAGGTGCTGGAGCTGATCGCCCAGGGCTCGACCAATCGCGAGGCCGCCCGGCAGCTCTTCATCAGCGAGGCGACGGTGAAGACCCACCTGCTGCACGTCTACGCCAAACTCGGCGTCAACGACCGGGCGGCGGCGGTCGCCACCGCCTTCTCCCGCGGCTACCTGACCCCACGCCCCTGACGTCTCCGACAACGCTCACATGCCTCGCCAGCGGATGTGCACCGCGGTGGCGGCCGTCACGCCGTTGGCCTCGATGACCTGGTAGACGAACCGGTCGACCTGCCGCTGGCCGGGATGCGGGGTGTACCGCACCTTCCGGTCGGACGTGACCGTCACCTGGCCGTACCGGGGATACTCCCTGATCGTGATCGGGGCGGTGCCGGTGATCAGGTCGTTCGCCGTGACGTTCAGGACGATCGGCTGGGACTTCGACAGGTACGCCTGGTCACCGGTGAGTTTCGGAGCCCGGACGAAGGTGCCGTCGGGCGTACCGAGGTGAAAGTCGACCCGGCCGCTGTCGTGCTCGGTGCGGACGTCGTAGAAGCGGTCGTTGTTCGCCCGTACCTTGCTGATGGACCATCTCGCGTCCCACTCGTCGTCGGTCAGCCGGCGTTGCAGGTGCTGAATCCGGCCGTCGCCGTGCAGCACCAACACTCCGGTGCCGGCCTCACCCGGGCGTGTGCAATGGAGCGGAAGCGACCAGGTGATCACGACCTCGCTGGTGCCGTTGCCGTCGAGGTCGTCGACGATGGACGAGACATCCCCCGCCCATCTGAACTCGTCGGGTCGGAATCCCCCGGCACCGTCACTGATCAGACGGGCGAACCCCGCGCACTCACTGCCTTGGACGTAGACGTCCTCCCTACCGTCGCCGTTGAAGTCCGCGGTCCCGATCAACCAGTGGAAGCCGCCACCTATCTGCCGGTCGTACACGAACCGGAAGTCTTGGTCGAGCAGCAGCACGTCGCGGAGCGGTGTGACGTTGTTGTTGTCGCTGAAGGCGAGCAGCAGTTCCGGACGGCTGTCCCCGCGCAGGTCGACGACGGTGCCCATGTCCGGGCAGTTGTGCGGCCCGATGGCACCAGTTTCGATGTAGCGGTGGCCGACCGGGGGCAGGTAGCCGCCGCCCGGCCTGCCGTACGCGACCGAGACGAAGCAGCCTCGGTTGCCGGCAGCGCCGGTGTAGGCGGCGAGCCGGTCGCGATGGCCGTCGTCGTTGACGTCACCGTAGAACGGCTCGCCGGGCCTGGCCGCCTGTGCCGGCGGCGCGGTCGTCACCGTGGTGGCCAGCGTCAGCACCACTGCCATGACCAGTCGTCTCCACCACATGGGAACCCCCTCCGGCGGCGTCCCGCCTGGCGGCGGCTACCTGTACCGGCAGGCTAGGCGAGGTATGTGCGGGTGGTGAGGGATCGGCCGTTGATCCGACATGTCCGGTAGGGCCGCACGCGGGCCGAAACGAGACCATGCGCCTGCCGGGCCGGCATCCGGGCGGCCGGCGTAGCCGAGTTGGGCATCCGGGCTAGAGCTTCTCGACAAGGGCGGCGGTACGCCTTGGACGCGGGCCGGCGCCCCGGCCGAAGGCATCGACGTAACCTGCGCGTGAAGAGGCCGAGGCACCGCCGACGCGCAACGACCGCGACGGCGGTGCCTCGTGCGGCGGCCGGAGAGCCCTGGGCGGGTCAGCCTTTCACGGCGCCGGTCAGCCCTCCGACGATCCGGCGCTGGAACAGGCTGAAGAACAGCAGCGCCGGGAGCATCGACAGGGAGGTGAACGCCAGGACCTTGGCCGTGTCGACCGAGTACTGCGAGGCGAACGCCTGCACGCCGAGCGGCAGCGTGAAGGTCTCCTCCCGGTTGAGGATGAAGAGCGGCAACAGGTAGCTGTTCCAACTGGAGATGAAGGTCAGAATGGCCACCGTGACGACCCCCGGCATGGAGAGCGGCAGCACCATGCGCCAGAAGAAGCCGAGTCGGCTGCATCCGTCGATCGACGCCGCCTCCTGGATCTCGTCCGGGATCGCCCGCACGAACGGGACCAGGATGATGATCGTCATCGGGATGGCGAACCCGATCTGCGGAAGGATCACCCCGGGCAGCGTGTTCATCAGCCCCAGGGTCCGGACCAGGATGTAGAGCGGGGTGATCGCCACGGTGAGCGGGAACATCAGCCCGGCCGCGAAGAGCGAGTACATCGCGCCCCGGCCCCTGAAGCGGTAGCGGGCCAGGATGAAGCTCGTCATGAGGCCGAGGGTGACCACGCCCGCGGTGGTGAACCCGGCGACGATGGTGGAGTTGAGCACCTGTTGCCAGAAGACGCCGCCGGTCAGCACGTCGAGGTAGTTCGTGGTCTCCCACGGGCTCGGCCAGCCCGCCGGATCGGTGGTGATCGCCGCGTTGGTGCGGAAGCCACCGAGGACGATGTAGACGATCGGGGCCAGCATCACCCCGATGAGCAGCAGCGCGACGAAGTACACCGCCGGGCTTCCCCAGGGCAGCTTCCGGCTGCCCCGCACCGGCCTGCGCACGGCTACGGCTGTCACGGCCATCAGCGTTTTCCTCCGGTGATCGCGCCGTCGGTGTCACGGCGTAGGACGAACCTTTGGTAGACCAGCGCCGCGACGAGGGAGACGAAGAACAGGATCACGGCCACGGCGTTGCCGTACCCGTACTCCCCGGCGTTGCGGCCGTTGGCCACCATGTACGTCGCCATCGTCGAGGTCCCGGCCGTGGAGGCGACGTACTGGCCCCAGATGATGTAGACGAGGTCGAAGAGTTGCAGGGCACCGATCATCGACAGGAAGGCCCAGATCCGGATCGTCGGCCCGAGCAGCGGTAGCGTGATCCGGCGCTGGATCTGCCAGTAGGAGGCCCCGTCGATCGAGGCGGCCTCGATCAGTTCGTCCGGGATGCCCTGCAACCCGGCGAGGAAGAGGATCACGGCGAAGCCGATGTACTTCCAGGTCAGGATCCCCATCAGGGTCCAGATCGCCTTCTCCGGGTCGGAGAGCCAGTCGCTCTGCAACCATCCCAGTCCGAGCCGCTCCAGGTAGGCGTTGACGGCGCCGCTGCCCTGGAGCATCAGGCTCCAGCCGGTGCCGACCACCACCTCGGAGATCACGTACGGGATGAAGACGAGTACCCGGATGAGGGTCTGCCCGCGCATCTTCCGGTTCAGCAGCAGGGCGAGCAGCACGGCGGCCGGCCCCTGGAGCACCAGCGACAGTACGACGATCACGGCGTTGTGCTGCAACGCGTCGACGAACGTGCCGTCCTGGAAGACGAGCAGGTAGTTGCGGAGCCCGACGAACTCGGTCGGCGGGCCGTACCCCTGCCAGCTGAAGAAGCCGTAGTAGGCGGCCATGGCGACGGGGAAGATGACGAAGGAGAGGAAGACGAGCAGCGTCGGGCCCGTCATCAGCGCGATCTCCAGCCGGGCGGGCCAGCCGATGCCCTTCCGGGCACGGCGCCCGGTCGGGGGCGACGCGACAGGCGCGTCACCCCCGACCGTCGTCAGACCCGCCGACCGGTCCTGCGCGAGCGGTACGCTCTCGCGGTCTGTGTCGAACATGTACTGATCTCTAGGCCCTCTTCGCGGCGGTCTTGACCGCGCTGACGATGTCCTCGGGGCTGCCCTTGCCGGCCAGCAGGTTCACGACGGCGGTGTTGAGCGCGTTGCCGACGTTCTGCCCGTAGACCGTGTCGAGCCACTGCGAGACGAACGGCGCCTTGTTGTACGCCTCGAGCACCGACTTCAGGTGCGGCTCGGTCACCGCGCCCTGCGCGTCGCTGTTCACCGGCGGCGCCTGGAACGCCTTGTAGTAGGCCTCCTGGACGGGGGTCTGGAGCATGAAGTTGAGGAAGGCGGTGCACTCCGCCTTCGGCGCCTTCGCGGAGCAGGAGTAGCCGTCGACGCCGCCGAGGATCGCGCCGGGCTCGCCCGCGCCGCCCTCGATGCTGGGGAACGGGAACCAGTCCAGGTCCGGCAGCGGCTTCTTGTCCGGGGTCAACGAGCCGATGACGCCCGGGTTCCAGGCACCCATGAGTTCCATCCCCGCCTTGTGGTTGGCGAGCAGACCGGCCGAGCTGCCCGCACCCTGCTGCGCCGACGTCGTCAGGAAGCCGTTGTTGAACGGCTGGGTCGCGGCGAAGGCCTGCACGTCCTGACCGGCCTTGAGCCAGCAGGGGTCGTCGAAGCTCATGCTCTTGGCGGTCTCGGTGACCGTGGTGGTGCTGCACTCGCGCAGCGCGAAGAAGTAGTAGTAGAAGGCGGCCGGCCAGGCGTCCTTGCCGCCGAGGGCGATCGGCTGGGTACCGGAGGCCTTCAGCTTCTCGACGGCCGCTTGGAGGTCGGCCAGCGTGGTCGGTGTCTGGGTGATACCGGCCTTGGCGAAGAGGTCCTTGCTGTAGAAGAAGCCGCCGGGCAACACCGCGACCGGCATCGCGTAGACCTTGCCGTCGATCGTCTGGGCCTTGAACGACCCCTCCGAGACCACCTTCCTGGTGGCGTCGCTGATCCCGTTCGTGATGTCCATCAGCTGGCCGGCCTTGACCATCGCGGCCATCTTGCCGCCGCCGCGCTGCATGAACACGTCGGGGGCGTCGCCGGAGTTCAGCGCGGTCTGGAGCTTGCCGTCCAGGTCCTCGTTCTGGATCGACTGGAGTTGGATCTTGACTTTGGGGTTGGCCGCCTGGAAGTCGGCGACGGTCTTCTCCCAGAAGCTCCTGCCGGGCCCCGTCGTGGCGTTGTGCCAGAAGGTCATCGTGACGTTGCCGCCGCTGCCCGAGTCACCCGCCGAGTCCCCGGAGCCACAGGCCGTCGTTCCCAGGACGCCCGCCGCCAGGACTACCGACAGAGTCAGTAGCTTTCCTGCCCTCATCTACCTGTCCTCTCTGCCCAGTGCGCCCAGACGAGGCTTGCTCCGGGCGAACGGGAACGGCGGGTTGTCCGCCGTGGACAACGAGGGCCGCTGTCCCCTCCTGTCGACAGGTGTCGGTCCGGCGGCCGGGCTCGGCCATCAACGGCCATCACCCCGTCCGTCGGACGTCACGACAACTGTCCATCGACCGGCAAAGACTCGCAGACGGACCTGCAAAGTTCAAGACATGTTTCGGAAACTTCCGAGACACCCGGAGCGAGCCGCTCGTAGTGCCCCGTCGTGGCGCGGAAGACCAGCACAGGGCCCACACACCGAGGTGGGGCCGCGAGGCGTCGTACGAGTTCGTCGGCGACCAGCTAGCTGCCAATTGCCCCGAAAAAACGTGACGACCGGTTTGCCGAGAGATATCCGTCGCTCCAATGAGGTCTTCTATCGAAGAAGTTCCGGAAGATATACGCGCGCGCCGCCCGACCGGAAACGGCGCGACGGCCATCACCCGGGCCGGGTGACAGCCGAGCGACACCAGCACTCGGGCTCCACCAGCGTTCCGGGAAGTAGCTGAGCCGCCGGCCGCCGCCCTGTCATCCCGGTTCGGACGAGCGGCGCGCCGGCCACGGCGGCGCACCTCAGCGCCGACAGGAGGACGCCCACCGGCCCGCGCGATGTCCGGAAAGCTTCCGGAACTTATTGACGTCCCTGAATTTACGCTGCAATACTTTGATCTATAGCGGTCGATGCGACGCACCCGCTCAGGTATGCGGCGGCGTTCCCGCCCACCGCCACATGTCCGGACCGTACGACTGCTGTCCGTGCCCCGGCCCGGACGGCCGACACCGCCGGCACCCACCACCTGCGAGAAGGAGACCCGCTATGTTCGGCAAACTCGCCAAGCCCCGGCCACCGACCACACCGGGCTGGCTCGGCCACGTCGTCCGGCTGGCCGTCGTCGCCACCACCATGGCGACCGGCGGGGTCGCCCTCGCCGTCGTCGCGTCTCCGTCCAGCGCCGCCGCCTGCAACGGTTACGTCGGGCTGACCTTCGACGACGGGCCGACCGGCAGCACCAGCGCGCTGCTCTCCGTGCTGCGCAACAACGGCGTACGGGCCACGATGTTCAACGTCGGGCAGAACGTCCAGAACAACCGGTCAGCAGCGCAGGCGCAGGTCTCGGCCGGCATGTGGGTCGCGAACCACAGCTGGAACCACGCCCACATGACCTCGATGAGCCAGAGCCAGATGCAGTCCGACCTGTCCCAGACGAGTTCGGCGATCCAGTCCGCGACCGGCGTACGGCCGCAGCTCTTCCGGCCGCCGTACGGGGAGACGAACGCCACCCTCCAGTCCGTCGCCTCGTCGCTCGGGATGCGACAGGTGATCTGGGACGTGGACTCCCAGGACTGGAACGGCGCCAGCGTCAGTCAGATCGTCTCCAACGCGAGCCGGCTCCAGGCCGGCCAGGTCATCCTGATGCACGACGGAATCCAGAACACCCGCGACGCGATTCCGCAGATCATGTCCAACCTCACCAGCCGTAACCTCTGCCCCGGCATGATCTCGCCGTCCACCGGCCGCGCGGTGGCCCCCGACGGCAGCACCCCGCCGACGACCCCGCCGCCCGGCGGCAACCCCACCACCCCACCCCCGGGCAGCGGCGGCTGCACCACGTCGACCACGGCCGGTACGGTCTGGGGCGACCGCTACAACACCACGGTGACGGTCAGCGGCGCCAGCAACTGGACCGTGGTCGTCGCCGTCACCTCACCACAGTCGATCAGCAGCACCTGGAGCGGCAGCGCCAGCCTGAGCAGCAACAACACCGTACTGACGATGCGCTCCAACGGCAGCGGCAACAGCTTCGGCTTCACCACCATGATGAACGGCAACTCCAGCGCCCGACCACAGGTCAGGTCCTGCACCGC